>NZ_JBHRZT010000067.1:193357-193935 GCF_042649685.1 Bacillus songklensis
GGTGGATCCGCATTTATACAAAGCATCCCAAGGTGATATGAAGAAATTGGATGAAGCGGAACTCATTTTATATAATGGCTTGCACTTAGAAGGTAAAATGGGTGAAATTTTCGAGAAGATGGAAAAACAAAAGCCTGTTATTGCTGTTACACGTGATATTAAAGAGGAGGAATTGCGAACAGCAGGCGATGGAATACATGATCCGCACGTTTGGTTCAATGTCCGGCATTGGATTGCGGCCACGGAAACCATTCGCGATGTGTTAATCGAACAAGATCCAAAGAATGCGGATGATTACAAACAAAATGCGCAAGAATATATTGCTAAACTTGAAGAATTGGACACATATGTAAGAGGGCAGATTGCGACGATTCCAAAAGAAAGACGCGTTCTTGTGACGGCACATGATGCATTCGGCTATTTTGGGGATGCTTACGATATTGAAGTAATGGGCCTCCAAGGATTAAGCACAGCTTCCGAATACGGTTCAAAAGATGTAAGCAAGCTTCGTGATTATTTAGTTGAAAAGAAAATTAAAGCCGTGTTTGTGGAATCAAGTGTACCGAAAAAAGCGATTG
>NZ_JBHRZT010000067.1:194170-232774 GCF_042649685.1 Bacillus songklensis
ATTGCGCAATGTCTCATTTGAGATTCCTGAAGGAAAATTGATTGGAATCGTAGGACCGAACGGAGCAGGGAAATCCACACTCATTAAAGCGATTCTCGGTTTGATTCCAAGAGTAACGGGAGAGGTGGATATTTATGGAAAGTCGTATAAAGAACAGCGCAAGCTTATCGGCTATGTTCCTCAGCGGGAATCGGTCGACTGGGATTTTCCGACGAATGCATTGGATGTCGTGACAATGGGACGTTATGGCCATTTAGGGTGGTTTAAACGGCCTGGCAGTAAAGAAAAGGAATTCGCGATGGAGTGCTTGCGCCAAGTCGGGATGGATGGATTTGCCGAGCGCCAGATCAGCCAGCTTTCCGGAGGACAGCAGCAGCGCGTCTTTTTAGCCAGGGCACTTGCGCAGGATGCCCAGCTTTACTTCATGGATGAACCGTTTGTCGGTGTCGATGCCGCAACGGAAAAAGCGATTATCACCCTATTAAACAAGCTAAAACAGCAAGGAAAAACCGTTCTTGTCGTCCATCATGATTTAAACACGGTAAAAGAATATTTTGATTGGCTGTTATGTTTAAATGTGGAGTTGGTGGGAATCGGAGAAACGGAACGATTGTTTACAAAAGAGTATTTGCAAAGAACGTACGGCGGCAGATTAACCATGTTTGATTCTGAGAAAGAGACATCTTTCATGATTAATTGAGGTGAAAACATGAACTGGTTACAGGTCTTTCAAGATCCAAATACACAATGGATTTTATTTGGTTCCATGCTTTTAGGATTAAGCAGCGGGGTCATCGGAAGCTTTGCCTACTTGCGCAAACAATCTCTCATGGGAGATGCGCTCGCCCATGCGGCACTGCCGGGAGTTTGTTTAGCCTTTATGATCACGGGATCGAAATCGATTTTCTACTTTTTGATCGGGGCTCTTATGGCAGGCATTTTGGCTACCTTTTTGATCAGCTATATTACAAGACATACACGCATTAAGCAGGATTCAGCATTAGGGATTATTTTAACCGTATTTTTCGGTGTCGGGATTGTGTTATTGACGCAAATCCAGCACAGCGATGCCGGCAATCAGAGCGGTCTTGATAAATTCTTATTCGGTCAGGCCGCCTCAATGATTCAGACCGATGTGTACACGATGGCCATCATTTCAGCTGTATTGGTCGGTGTTTGCACCTTGTTTTTCAAGGAATTTAAGCTGCTTTCATTTGACCCGGGTTTTGCGAAAGGAATTGGGCTGCCGGTGGCACTTCTTGATCAGTTCATCATGCTCCTTGTGGTCGTAGCCGTAGTGGTTGGAATTCAAGCGGTAGGTGTCGTATTAATGGCCGCCTTGTTGATTACCCCGGCAGTCGCAGCCAGGTATTGGACCGAAAAACTGCATGTCATGGTCGTCATTTCTGGGATATTCGGGGTATTGAGCGGCTTAGCCGGAACGCTCGTGAGTACGATGGTCGATAATTTGCCGACAGGTCCGCTCACAGTTCTCGCGGCAACATGCTTATTTATCTTCTCTGTTTTCTTTGCACCCAAACGCGGCTTATTGGCCAAAATGCTGTTAAAAATGTTAGTGAAGAATAAAATCAAAAAAAAACTGTATATGCAAAAAATGAAAGAAGGAGAAACGTTGTGAATGATGTTTGGATTATGCTGATCGGCGCGCTCGTTGCCTGCTCATGTAGCCTTGTCGGTTGTTTTCTCGTTCTACGCAAAATGTCGATGATTGGGGACGCAATCAGCCACTCGGTTTTACCGGGGATTGTCATCGCCTTTTTGGTGAGCGGCTCAAGGGATTCGTTGTTCATGATGATGGGGGCAGCCGTGATCGGATTGATCACCGTCTTTTTGATTCAGATGTTCCACCAAAGCGGTGTCCAGTCCGATGCCTCCATCGGTGTCGTATTTACGGCTTTATTTGCGGTGGGGGTTGTGCTTGTCAGTTTATACACCCGCCAGGTGGATTTGGATCTTGATTGTGTGCTGTACGGGGAAATCGCCTATGCACCGTGGAATACGATATCGATTGGCGGGATGAGTATCGGTCCAAAAGCCGTCTGGGGAGTAGGGGCTACCTTTCTCTTAAACTTAATCGTAATCAGTCTATTCTATAAACAGTTTAAAATTTGCTCGTTTGACCCGGCCATGGCGGCAGCTGTCGGCATACCGGTCATGTTATTCCACTATCTCCTAATGGCACTCGTTTCTTTTACGACGGTTGCTTCTTTTGAAAGTGTGGGCGCCATTTTAGTGGTGGGCATGTTAATTGTTCCTGCAGCAACGGCTTACTTGTTGACCGAAAAATTAAGTGTGATGATTGGTATCAGCATGTTCATCGGGATCATCAGTTCTGCGATCGGGTATTATATGGCGTACGTATACGATGCTTCCATTGCAGGGTGCATGATTACGGTTGCCGGGATATTGTTCTTAATTGCCTTATTCTTCTCACCGACACACGGAATTGTCATGAAGAAATGGAAGCGCAAAAAAATATATAAATGCACATAAATCATTTGACATGGATAAAGAGCATCCATGTCAAATGATCACCATTGTAAGTTTATTCAAGGAGAAAGAACAGAAAGGCGCGAATAGAGGAAGGCCGATGACAGAAGGGAAAAATAAAAAAAGGGTGAAAGAGCAGGAGAGAAGTCTATGACTGCGCGTTTAGCATTTCGGTTGTCAGATGGAAAGTGGCTGCACATCAGGAGAATTACGCATGATACAGTGGAACTGAAAATTTGCTCCGACATCGTATGTGAGCCCGCTGAGTTCCAGTGTCGTATCCACGAAGGCGAATTTGTCCGAATTATATTGGATGCCATCCAGAAGACGTTCAAAAATGAAACATCGTGAAAATATGAAAAAGTCTTCATCCCCGCAAAGCGAGTCGGATGAGGGTTTTTTCTGTGTTTAAAAAGTTAAAATTGCACTATATCGACAAGGGAGTCATGAACATCGTTTTCTGGACTTTATTAATATCGTTCTTACTAGTTATTTCATCCATGATTAAAAATAGCTGTTGACAGTAAATTTTAACGGGGGTAAGATTACTCACATAAAATGTTTTATCATAAATCGCTTAATTCTAATTTAGAAGCGGGGGAACCAACTTTGTGTTGAATCTTAGCACTTGGGGTGAGTCCTTCAGTGAAGGTAGGGTTACTTCCACGACCCAAATCCGACAGCTAACCTCGTAAGCGTTTGGGAGGAAAAAATTCGTGTGAATGCACGGCTTATTTGTGCTGTGAAAAACCGCGAAAAGAGGCCCTCTCTTTTCGCGGTTTTTATTATGAAGAAAAGGCATTTGAAGAGAAAAAGAATAGAGGACTCTATGCCGGAGAGCAAAGCTATATATTTGCGTCAATGCGAACAACTTATTTTTTAGGGAGGACATAAACATGAAGGATGCCATCATGATTGGAATAGTAGTACTGATGGGGGGAGGCATGGTCGGCGTTTCCATTTGGTTAGTGTCCGTTCTCAATAATGGAAGAGGGAAAAAGTGAACATTTTTTGTAAACGGTGGCTCTGATTATGAATAGATGTGTGTAGAGGTAAATATAGGGAAGATGATAAATATCGATTTTAGGCTGGAGCCGATTCAAGAAGAAAAAAGGAGTTAAGAATGAGTATGAACATTGCATTTTTTCTTATTCCAAAGCATGAAGTAGCTGTTATTGACATGGAATCTACCGTACGCCAAGCATTGGAAAAAATGGAATATCACAAATATACGGCAGTACCCCTTATTGATGATGAAGGAAAATATGTGGGAACGCTGACTGAAGGAGATCTCCTTTGGTTTTTAAAGGAAAGGGGGACATTCAATCTTCAAGAGCTGGAAGAATTGCCGCTTCGATTAGTACCAAGGCGCCACGATAATAAAGCCATACCGATCCATGCTGAAATGGAAAGCATCATCTTGCAGACAACAGAACAAAACTTTGTACCGGTCATCGATGATCAAGGAATCTTTATTGGGATTGTCAGACGACGGGAAATTATCGAGTTTTGTGCAAAAGCATTATTTAGTGAAGAAAAAAGACGTTGAAGTCCATTTAAAAGGAATAAGAGGCTGGCCCAAAAGTATGTTCTTTGGGTCACCTTCTTATGATGATTCTGATTGCAAATGACTCGATTCGATCATGATATTTTAACACATTGGCAAAAAGAAAAGGCAAGACGGGATACACAAAGTATGAGAAATAGAATGGGACATGATTTATGGGAGCCGGCTTTCCTTTTATGTATAGGCTTATTTGTGAAGAATTGCATCCTTCATTGTTAAAAGTTTTTGTACAACTTGATCAATATCTTTTTCGGACACATTGAACTCTTTAAGGCTTGAAACAAGGTGGTTAGCAATTGCTTCAAAATGTGATTCTTGCAGGTTAAGACCTTCATGCGCTTTTTCCATACCTTTACCTGAATACTGATTTGGTCCGCCTGTCACCCAGCTAAGAAACAATGTTTGATGGCGGCGCTGCTTTTCCATATCGGTATGTTCAAAATAGTGATTGACTGTATCATCCTCCAACACTTTTTTATAGAAAACATCTACGACCTTTTGAATGCCTTCTTGACCGCCTAATCGTTCATAAAGACTCATGAAAATTCCTCCTTATATACGTATGGGACATTCCTTAATATTTGTAATGCCGGCTAAAATAATCATTTAGTTCTTTAAAAATGTTGTTTTAGTCGATTTGTTATCAAGTGAAGAAACGGCGAATAGAATTGTACAAGCGAACTCAAATTGCAAAGGGCAGTATTTGTACAGCCGCCCATTCAAAATGAAAAGCCGGCATACTCTAAGCCTGTTGAGTAAGGGTTTAGGTTACTGACCATAAAACCGCAGAAGGGGGAATAAGATGGAAACACTTGGCTCTTATATGAAAAAAGCATTTCAAACATATCCGGATAAAATCGCGGTCAAGTATCAAAATCAAACGATCACGTACGATCAATTGCGAATTCGTTCATGCCAGTTGGCAAATGGCATCAAAAGCTATCATTTGAAAAAAGGGGACCGGGTGGCGGTTCTCATGTCCAACCGTTCGGAGCATATAGAATCTGATTGTGCTGCAGCACTTGGCGGTTTCATCAAAGTGCCGCTCGATTACCGTCTTCATCCAAAGGAGCTTACATACATCATTGAAAATTCCGGAGCGAAACTATTGATTGGCGAAAAAGAATGGATTCATAAAATTGATTTGGATATTCCAAAGTTAGAAGTCGGCGACAAATATGAGTGTTGGCTGCAACGGCAAAGTGACGACTATCCGAAATCAGAGGCTGTACAGGAAGATGATGTATTTGTCATCATGTATACATCCGGTACAACAGGAAGGCCAAAAGGAGGGATGTTATCACACCGTAACATGATTGCAGGCGCTTTATCCCTGGCGCTTGCCTGTGAAGTCATGACGGAGGACGTCATCGGCCATGCTGCTTCGCTCACACATGGAAGTAATTTTTTATCCCATATCGCCTGGATTTTCGGTTTGACGCAAGTGGTGTTCAACAAGTTCGACCCAAAAGAATTTATCGATGATCTGGAACGAGAAAAAGTCTCCGTCCTTTTCCTTGTCCCGGCCATGATTGATTTAATGATTCAAGATCCCGATTTTGATCCGAAAAAACTTGGCCATGTCAAATCCATTAATATGGCAGGCGCTCCGATTGCAGCAGCTAAGCTGCAAAAAGCACTGGAGCTGTTAGGACCAAAGCTTATACAAACATACGGCCAAGTCGAGGCTCCGATGGTCATTACGACCATGCCGCGCCATGAACTGGGGAAACGTCTGGAATCATGCGGTATAGCTGGGCCGTTTGTGGAAACGAAAGTGGTGGATGAAAATGGGAAAAAAGCGGCGCCGGGGGAACTTGGCGAGGTAGTTTGTAGAGGCTCACTTGTCATGAAAGGATATTGGAGCAATCCAGGTGCCACACTTGATACGATTAAAAATGGATGGCTTCACACAGGAGATGTCGGCTGGATGGACGAACAAGGATATCTGCATTTAGTGGACCGCAAAAAAGACGTGGTCATCAGCGGCGGGATGAACATTTACCCGCGCGAAATAGAAGAAGTGCTGAATAAGCATGACGGCGTCAAGGAAACGTGTGTCATCGGCGTTCCTGATGATAAATGGGGAGAACGCCTCATAGCGTATATCGTGGGAAATGGCACATGCGAAGTGACGGAAGAAGAACTGATGAAGCTTTGCAGTCGGCATCTCGCGGCTTTTAAAAAGCCGAAAGAACTATACATCGTTGACAGGTTGCCAAAAAGTCCGTACGGAAAAATTTTAAAACGCGAACTGCGCAAGCTGTATGGAACGGTTCCGCAATGAACGGTGTCATCGTTTCAGGGATCGGAATGACGAAGTTAGCCTAAAATAATGCTAAAAAACGGTTGATTCAACTCAACCGTTTTTTGTTGTATTTGTATAAGATGGTTGCTGCAAAAGGTGTGCGGACGCCGCCGGAAGGATAAAGCTAAG
Organism: Bacillus songklensis; assembly: GCF_042649685.1. Lineage (NCBI taxonomy): Bacteria > Bacillati > Bacillota > Bacilli > Caryophanales > Bacillaceae > Bacillus > Bacillus songklensis. The sequence continues at coordinate 200,686 of NZ_JBHRZT010000067.1, forward strand.
TGCAGCCGCGATGACTAAGAATCCGATAGAAGAAAGGATAGATACATCGTATCCACCTGATAAGTCAAATAAGACACCGGGAACATACGAACCCAATGCCGAGCCGATTTGGTGGCTTAAATAGAGCCATCCGATCACCGTACCGACCGATATGTGTTTGAAATACTCTGATGCCAGCTTGATTGTGGGTGCGACCGTTGCAAAATCTACTACCCCAAACATAACGGCGAATGCAAACAAAAGCCACGATTTATCGATTACAAAACCGAGGAATGCGGAATCATGGAGCATAACCAGTAACAAGCAAACGGTCAATGCACGCATCCCGTATAAAAACGCCAGCATGTATTTACAGTTCCATTTGTCAGACAAGTGCCCTGACAACACGGTACCTAAAATATTAAATGCCGCTAGTGTGCTGACGGCCGAACCAATGACAGCGGGTGAAAACCCGCATAGCTGGGCGAATGGAATGAGATGGGTATCCATCAATCCGGTCGTCGTTACCCCGCAAACAAAAAAAGGGACCATAAGGAAAAGAAATCGTTTTTGCTTTATAAGTTGAAAGATGGAAACAGGCTGTAACGGCCGTATTGGCGTTTTTCCCTTTTCAATCGTTTCCGGCGCAGACTCTCCATATGGAAGCCGGCCGCTTTCCTCCGGCGAGTTGCGTAGAAACAGCCACAAAGGCGGAAAGATAAGCAGGCAGAGGATAAAACCGAGCAGCAGCACCGTCTGTTTCCACCCAAAACTTTCAATTAACAATAGTGAAACGGGAACGAGAACCAATTGTCCTGCAGCTGTTCCTGCAGACATCAGCCCTAATGCGAAGCCGCGTTGGGCAGAAAACCACTTCGTAATGGCCACAGAGCCGACGACATTGGAAGCGCCGCCGAATCCAATGGAGGTGATGACTCCATATATTAACATCAGCTGCCACGGTGCAGAGGCGAAAAACGTCAAGATGGTCGATACCCCGATTAGCAGCATGCTGTAAGATAGGATATGACGAACTCCGTATGTATCAACAAGCTTTCCTATATACGGCTGTGAAAGGGCGAAAACGATATAACTGATAAGAGAAATCGTCGAAATGGTACTCCGGCTTGCGGCAAACTCCTCTTCCCATGGCTTCATGAATGCTCCAAACGATAATCTTACACCCTGCGCAGACAATAAGGCAATGAAACCAATCAATAAAATGATCCATGCATAGTGAACTTTCCAAGTTTTATTGTTCATCGAGTTTCTCCCGCGTTTTTGATTAAATTTTACCAGTTTTTTGATGAGAGCAGAACCATTTTCTTCAATTGTTTCTTGCACTGATTACATAATTAGCCTGGTGAAGACAAAATAAAAAGCCAACATGATGAAATGCTGACTAATTAAGCTGTCAAACGTTCTATATTTTTTCCTTGCCTGCATTCTTGACCGCTTTTACCTCATATGAACTAACCTCGGAATTGATCATGTATTCGGGCTTTGGCTTACCAAGGTTTGCTTTATGGGCCGCAATGTGGGCGTCACTCTTTTCCCACTTCCTCCAAAGATGAACATCAATACCCCAGGTAATCCTAATTTTTAACAGGGTTTCAGGTTGAAACAATGGTTACTTCAACATCTGTTTTACTATCTCTCGGTTTTTTTGTTTAAATACTTCATTATGAGAAGAAACCATTGCAACCTCAGTTGCATCAGGCTGAATATATTGTTTTGCCTTATTTACTGCATTGGCCGCATCTTGAAATGCACCCGCTATCAAGTTTAACTTGCCGTCATACTTTAAAATATCCCCAGCGGCATAAAGACCCTTTACAGAAGATTCGCTAGTAGCATTACCGGCTATATAGAAATTCTCAAGTAATTCGATATCAAGTTCGCTATTGTCTAAAAGGGAAGCATCCTGTTCAAAACCATGGTTAATTACGATCTCATCTACTGCTAAATAGAATTTTTCCCCTGTTGCATAATTAGTTAACTCCACACGTTCAATCAATTCTTGATTTTCTACAGCTATTAACTTTGTAATAGATGTATTAAAAAAACATGTAGCCGAACTTTTTAATAATTGTGTAATTTGTGATTCATGTCCAGACAAGTCTTCTCTTCTGTGAGTTAAATAGACTTTTTTTGCCACCGGTACCAATTCATTGGCCCAGTCGATGGCGGTATTTCCTCCACCAGAAACAAGCACTATCTTATCTTTAAAATGTATTAAAGATTTAACGGTGTAATGGAGGTTGGACACCTCGAACCGATCGGCACCTTCGATAGGTAGTTTTTGAGGTTTCAAAATGCCACTACCCACTGCTACAATGACTGTTTTGGAATAATGTTTCCGTCCAGAAGCAGCCTTCAAAATAAATATGCCATCGTCATTACGTGAGATTGAAGTTACTCTTTCATTCAACACTACTTCTGGATTAAAGGTTAGTCCTTGCTTTACAAGTTGTTCAATCAGCTGAGCTCCAGAGAGGGGTGTTTGGCCGCCAACATCCCAAATCATTTTCTCTGGATAGATGTGAATCTTTCCTCCTAATTGCGGCTGAAAATCAATAATTTTTGTTCTCATTTCCCGAAGTCCGCTATAGAAAGCTGAATACAAACCAGCCGGTCCTCCTCCAATAATAGTCACATCAAAACATTCCGCTTTCCTCACTATACTCACTCCTAAAAAGCATTTATTCATAAACACTGTTTCTTTAATGTAAGTTTAGAAGACTTCATTGACAATCGTTCTCAATGATATTATAGTATTATTGTACAACAAAATGATAATGATTATCAATATTGATTACATATTTTCAATTGGAGGCATTATAGCATGGTTCGCCTTTGCACACAGGATCTTAACATAGGCTATGAGGAACGGTTAATTATCAAGAATCTGAGCATTAAAATCCCGGATAAAAAGATTACAACCATTATTGGTTCAAATGGGTGTGGAAAATCAACACTTTTAAAAGCAATGACCCGTATCATCCCGCATCAAGCAGGGTCCATCATACTTGATGGAGGCAGCATCTCTAGAGAGAATACAAAGGCTCTGGCCAAAAAAATGGCAATTTTGCCTCAAAATCCTGAGAGTGCCAGCGGGTTAACTGTAGGAGAGTTAGTATCCTATGGACGGTATCCTTATCAAAAGGGATTTGGCCGGTTAACAAGAAGGGATTGGGAAGTGGTCAATTGGGCATTGGAGGTAACAGGGACTTCAGCCTTTAAATATCAACCAGTGGATGCATTATCTGGAGGCCAACGTCAGCGTGTTTGGATTGCCATGTCTCTCGCACAGGAGACAGAGATGATTTTCCTGGATGAACCAACTACCTATTTGGATATGGCCCATCAACTTGAGGTTCTAGAGCTCCTGCAAAAACTAAACAAGGAGCAAGAACGCACCATCGTGATGGTTCTTCATGACTTAAACCAAGCTGCCCGTTTCGCTGATTACATCATTGCCCTAAAAGAAGGACAGGTTGTAAAAGCGGGTGCTGTTGAAGAAGTCATTACGCATGATGTTTTAGAAACCGTATTTCAAATTGATGCTGTAATAGGGAGAGATCCACGTACTCAAAAACCGATGTGCATTACTTACAATTTAGTAAAAGGAGAAAATCAACATGAAAAAACTATTCATTCCCTTCCTGCTCTTGTTGGCACTAATGCTTAGCGGCTGCGGTGCAAGCGAGTCAACAGAAACAAAAACTAAAACACCTGCGGGAAAAACACATTCTGATACAATCACCTACCAATCAGAAAATGGCCCTGTGAAAGTTCCGGCAAATCCGCAAAGAGTCATTGTACTTGGAACGTATGCTGGTAACGTATTGTCTTTAGGAGTTCCGATTGTTGGGGTTGATTCTTGGTCTAAAATGAATCCGCGCTACAAATTGGATGGCGTTGAAGAAGTAACCGATGAAAATTTAGAAAAAATTATTGAATTAGAGCCAGATTTAATTATTGGGCTTTCTACTACGAAAAACGTTGAAAAACTTAAAGAGATTGCCCCGGTTGTTACATTCACATATGGAAAGTTAGATTATCTAACACAGCATTTGGAGATTGGTAAACTATTAAACAAAGAAGCAGAAGCTCAAGCTTGGATTGATGACTTCAAAAAGCGTTCAAAGGAAGCGGGAGAAGAGATTAAAGCGAAAATTGGAGAAGATGCAACAGTTACAGTTATTGAAAACTTTGACAAAGAGCTGTATGTTTTCGGTAATAACTGGGCGAGGGGAACAGAAATCCTCTATCAAGAAATGGGATTGAAAATGCCTGAAAAGGTTAAAGAAACGGCATTAAAGCCAGGATTTTATACGCTCTCCCTGGAGGTTCTGCCTGAATTTGTAGGCGATTATCTCATCGTGAGTAAAGCCGATGAGAAGGAAACGTCATTCATGGAGTCTGAGACGTTTAAAAACATTCCAGCCGTTAAAAACAATCGAATGTTTGTCGCGAATGCAAAGGAATTTTACTTTAACGATCCTATCACTCTAGATTTTCAATTAGACTTCTTTAAAGAGTCATTTCTTGGTAAGTAATAGCAAAGGGGAATTCTTATAATAAGAATTCCTCTTCCTATATTCATAAAAAAGATGAGATGATAAATGATGACAAAAAACATAAATACCATTCCATTTATTTATAAATTTGTTCTATGTACAGTTCTATTGATTGGGACATTCTTTGTTTCAATGGTTTTTGGGGCGGCAAATACAAGTATAAAAGAAGTATGGCTCGCTCTCACAACTGACATGAAAACAGATACGATTATCACGATCCGAGAAATTCGTTTACCTCGGGAGGTAGGAGCCGTGTTTGTTGGAGCGGGACTGTCAGTAGCAGGAGCCATTATGCAAGGCTTAACAAGAAACCCTTTAGCAGACCCTGGTTTGCTTGGACTCACTGCTGGAGCGAATGCTGCTCTTGCTTTAACAATCGCACTCATTCCTTCGGCTAGTTCCTTTACGATTATGATTGCTTGCTTTATCGGAGCTGCAATTGGGACCATACTGGTCGTTAGTATTGGTGCGGCAAAAAAAGGAGGGTTTTCACCACTTCGAATTGTATTAGCAGGAGCCGCTGTTTCGGCATTCCTTTATGCAATTGCAGAAGGAATCGGAATTTATTTTAAAATTTCTAAAGATGTTTCAATGTGGAGTGCCGGCGGTATAATTGGCACGACATGGGTTCAGCTTCAAGTAATTGTTCCTTTCATTATAGCGGGCATTGTCATTTCCCTTTTCCTGTCAAGACAGCTTACCATCCTTAGCTTAAATGAAGAGCTTGCTATCGGGCTGGGACAAAGAACTACACAGATAAAATATATTTTGTTCATCATTGTGATTATGCTTGCCGGTGCCTCTGTTGCATTAGTTGGGAACCTCGCATTTATTGGCCTAATGATTCCTCACATCGTTCGTGTCTTCGTTGGAACAGATTACCGTTATATTTTGCCGATGTCAGCTATTTTTGGTGCTATCTTTATGCTTTTAGCTGATACGCTCGGACGTAACCTTAATGCACCGTTTGAAACACCAGTTCCAGCGATTGTAGCAATGATGGGGCTTCCTTTCTTTTTATTTATTGTCCGTAAAGGAGGGAAGGCATTCTTATGATTCATCCTAGTTTAATCAAGAAACAGCGTTTATTTATTTTTTGCTTTTTGGCATTAATTTTAATTACAGCTATATTGAGCATGGGCATGGGCTACTCCTCCCTTTCATACAACAGACTGCTTCCAACCATTCTAGGGGAAGGCACATTCAAAGAAGAATTTGTTTTATTTTCTATTCGCTTACCCCGAATATTGATTACACTCTTATCAGGAATGGCACTTGCCGTATCTGGAGCCATATTGCAAGGCATAACACGAAATGATCTGGCAGATCCCGGAATTATTGGAGTAAATTCCGGGGCGGGTGTCGCCATAGCTGTTTTCTTTTTGTACTTCCCAATTGATGCTGGGTCATTTATTTATTTGCTCCCTGTTGTTGCCTTTATCGGAGCTCTCATTACTGCATGTTTCATCTATTTGTTCTCGTATAGCAAACATGTCGGCCTCCAGCCGGTAAGGTTGATACTTGTTGGAGTAGGTTTTTCAATGGCTTTGTCTGGCGCAATGGTCGTGCTTATTTCATCCTCGGAGCGTGAAAAAGTCGATTTTATTGCCAAATGGTTAGCAGGAAGTATTTGGGGGACAGATTGGCCATTTATTCTGGCTGTTCTTCCATGGCTCATCATTCTTATTCCATTTACACTATATAAGGCAAATAGGTTAAATTTGTTAAATTTAAGTGAACCTGTAGCCATCGGTGTTGGAGTATCAGTAGAAAGAGAGAGGGGTGTCCTTCTTTTAACAGCAGTTGCCTTAGCTGCTGCTGCAGTTTCAGTTACAGGTGGAATCGCTTTTATCGGTCTAATGGCTCCACACATAGCGAAAGCTCTAGTAGGGCCTAGAACTCAACTGTTTTTGCCGATTGCACTTCTCATTGGAGGGTGGCTGTTATTACTTGCCGATACGATTGGGCGCAACATTGTTGACCCGGAGGGAATAGCAGCAGGAATCATGACAGCATTAATTGGGGCTCCTTATTTTATATATCTACTGTTGAAAAATCATTAAACAAATGAAACGAATCAGTAAATAAATTTCTTGATTCATCTCATTTAAGGTTAAATTGGATTGGAATACTTGATCACATTTTTTTATTATTACTGTTCTAAGAAGAGAATCCCACTGCGAATTCCGTTTAAACGAAGGGGGCTTGAGTTTAAGAATGGGGTTGTTTCGGCAACCCTTTTTCTTATTGAACGGGGCAGTTTTAGAAGTAAAAGACGGTTTATGTTGATCATGTTGGGGATTAAAGCACAAAAAGTATTAAAAACAACCGAACTTTTTTATCGAAAAAATGTAAAATTTTAGTGAAATTATATTAATTATGTTTCGATCACTGTATAATCATCGATAAGGAGTGATAATTGAATGATAATACAGATGAAAAGACAGGAGTTCGATTCCTTAGCTGACGAAGCCCTGTTTAATGCTTGTTTTAAACCGTTGATTTTGGATTATAAAAGCAGAATGGTTAAACAAACAGAGAATAGTTCCATGGCAAAAGAGCTTTTTTATAAAGAGCTAACCACTGGACAAAAAGCGTTGTTTGTATTTCATGTGTATTATGATCATGCAATCGAATCAAAGGCTGAATTTTATTGGTGGAGTGCCTATTTTCTGGCTCAACCTAAAATATGGTCAGCGATCAAAGTGGGAATGCAGTATTTTGAGGAAGAGCCCATGTACCTACTCCTAGAAGAAACTGAATTAGTTCTTAAAAGATATAATTGTCCTAATCCTATAGAGAAGTTTGCTGTTTCACGTGAGGACCTTGACCGTAATAGCGAACTTTCTGCATCTATTAATCCCCTGTATATCCATTTTAACGAAATAGCTCCTCTTACTATTAAGAGAATAAGTGATTTTATCCGATACAACCATGAAAATTTCGTAAAAATCGAGGACTAATTTCTGACAATATTTTGTTTTAACGATAGCTTGTTATAGAGGATGATAAGTTTTATCAGAACCACTATTTTGATCCGAAAATACTTATGTTTTATTCTTTCTTGTTCAAGAAACGGGTGCTTGAAGAGTGAGGGTTGCTGCGGCAATCCTTTTTCTAATTGAGCTGCTATAAGAATAAACATCCCAATTAGAACCATTTGAGGATTTATGCTGGTAGTATAGTTGCCGCTGCCATACTTGTTTTAAAAGAAAATGAAGGGGTTCTGAACGATTTTCTCTTCTTTTAGAACTAAAGTATCAATCATTTTATACGGGTTGTTGATTGTTACTTCCTAAAAGAATCATTATGTCAACTAGTTTTGCATATAATATACAATAAAATAGTTTGTGAACTGCTAAAAAACAAGGTTTACATATATGGGAAGATATTCCTGTAATTATTGTAGAGAGATGATGGAAAAGGGGGAATATCTGCTTGTTGGAGAAAAAAAGAAAGCGGTTCCATTGCGCTGCATGAAGAAGGGCTATATAGAATACTGTATATAGTTCAGGATGCTGTGAAATTGTAAACCAGAGCTCCAAAAAGGTCGGACTAGCTAAATTAAAAGAATGACAAACTTTTAATCAAGCAATGGCATAAGAATGTAAAACCAATATACTTCCGAATAAAATATTGGGGGGACATATATGAATAGATATAAAGATTTATTTAGGATTGAAAAGTATGAAGATGAATCACATGTATGTTTTTCTAAAACGTTAAATGGTAAAGAGATAGAAGAACCCTACACAATTCCCGAATCTATATTTAGCCGTATCATGTTTATTGGCAGGGCTTATACTTTACATTATCTATCTGTGTTAGAACCTGGTAGAGAGTTCGATTTAAACAAAACACAAGCTCAGGCGTTTATAGATGAACTACATTTTTTACTAAGCATTGTCAATGATAGAATCTTAGATCATTATGTTAATCCTTTAATCAAATTTGTAGAATCAATCATTTTTCACCCTAAAGCTTATTCTTTATCAATACAAGGTAATTCATAGTAAAACACCTTTACGAACAAAGAAAAATTAACTTCTTAAAACGAATGTTATATTGATTGAATCAAGAGGGGTAAACGTCAAGGGGCTCCATTGAAGTCACAACTATAGTTTAAAGAACAATTAGAGAAAAAATACCTCTTTCTCTATAAGCTGACACCTCAACTTCAATGTTGAGGCGTTTTTACGTTTTAATAAGATCATTGCTTTTTTTCTGGAAGAAAAAGTGGTCTTACGTATTTTTGTTTTCGTCACTCTCTTGTTTTTCCCCTGCTCCAAAAGGGTTGGCTACACGTAAATCATAACCATAACCTGTTGAGCTTACTTGAATGATATCTTCATTTGCCCCTCTTTTACTAGCTCTTTTTATCTCATTTTCATATTGATCAAAAGTATCTTTTTCCATGTTCAACACCTCTTAGCTAGTATTTTACCCAGCCTTCAAATTATACCTGAACTTCTTTTGAGAATGAAAAAAGGCATTTCCTGTTATTGAGTAATGCTTTCCGTTCAAGAAGATACTTTATCGGTTCTTATAGAAAACCAACATCGTTCTTTAATAAAGGGTGAATGATTTGTATGGAGCGCTGAAGTGCTATTGTCGTTTACATGAAAGCAGGTATGAAATTGAAGGTAAAAGCCTTGAATTTCACGGGGGTTGGGACAAAAGCATGAAAGGGGATGTTACAGAAAAAATCCTTTATGAAAAATAGTCGTCAAACTATGGATAAAAATAGATGGATGAAGGCAAATTAATGTTGACGTGAAACCAAAAGGTGTTATATCATTGTGAAAACGAAACCAAATGGTTTTATTTTTATATATGGAAAAAGGAGAAAGAGTATGGAAACAAATAATAACAATACATTACAAGCTATTAAGCAAACGGTCATTTTTGAAGCACCTATTCAAAAAGTATGGGATACAGTATCAACTTCGGAAGGCATTGCATTATGGTTCATGCCTAATGATTTCCAGCCGAAAGCAGGACACGAATTCCATTTGCAATCACCTTTCGGTCCATCTCCGTGCAAAGTATTAGAAATAGATGCTCCTCATCGACTTTCTTTTGCATGGGATACAGATGGTTGGATTGTTTCGTTTATTTTAAAAGAGTTGGGCGACAAGACGGAGTTTACACTTATTCACAGTGGATGGAAACACCCTGATGCTATTCTTCCGAAAGCAAACGAGAAAAGTTCCGTTATTCGCGATAGAATGGAACATGGCTGGGTGGGGCTTGTTAATGAACGGCTTCGAAAGGTTGTTGAGGGCTAAGTGTTACCATCAGCAGTAAAGCATGATGTATTTCAAGCTATTGCTGACCCAACTCGTAGAGAGGTACTTAGATTACTAGCTGAAAAAGAATTACCTATTTCAAAAATAACATCCCATTTTCCCATGAGCCGTACAGCCATTGCGAAGCATCTTCATATACTTTCAGAAGCAGAATTGGTCAGTGGACGAAAGGTGGGGAGAGAAAAACTTTATCGGTTGCAGCCAGAACCCTTAAAACAATTAAAACAGTGGCTTTCTTTTTACGAACAGTTTTGGAATAACAAACTGTCCATGCTTAAACATGTGGTTGAAAATGAAGGGGAAAATGGATTAAAAGTCATTGAAACAGAAATGGATAAACAGGATAAATAAAAGGACTCTCCACTAGGCGTACAAAAAAGACCGACAAGTATCGTTCCGTTTTAGGGCACTCTTTCAGGAGGATGACTCAAAAGGTATGGCTTTTTATACCTTTTGAGTCATCCTCTTTATTAAAAAATACATATTAAGAACGAACCATTTTCAGACTACGCAGTTCTTTCAGATTTGAAACGCCTGCCAGCATCATGGAAGTTTGGAGATCTTGGAGAAAGTTGGCTAAAAATTGATGAACTCCTGCTTCTCCACCCACAGCCAAGCTATAAACAAATGGCCTTCCGATCAATACTGCATCGGCTCCCAGCGCGATCGCCTTCAACACATCAATACCTCTTCGAATTCCACTGTCATATAAAACAGGAATTTGACCGTTCACCGATTTCACTACGTCCGGAAGAGCATCGATGCTAGAAATAACTCCGTCTAGCTGTCTCCCGCCATGGTTTGAAACAATAATGCCGTCCACCCCATGTTCAATTGCAAGCAAAGCGTCCTCCGGGTGTAAAATGCCCTTCAATAAAATCGGTAAGGAAGTCCTTTTTTTCAACTTGGCTACATGCTTCCAATTGAGGGTAGGGTGGTTAATGTTATCAATAATCCCTTGAAGAATGGCTTCCGAATCGTATTTTTCTAAAGTCGATAGAAAGACTTTATCTGATTCGTAGTTCCCCTGACCATAACCTAATGCCAATGGAGAAAAACGATGGCGCATGTCCGCTTCTCTCCAGCCAAGTGTAATGGTATCCACCGTTAAAACGATTGCCTCATATCCAGCTTTTTCCGCTCTCTTAACCATATTGAAGGAAATTTCCTCTTGATTGGACCAATATAACTGAAACCATTTAGGGCTTCCGTTTGTTGCTTGAGCTACATCTTCAATCGAATAGCTGGAAACTGTACTTTGAATAAATGGTATCTGATGTCGGGCAGCTGCCCTTGCTACAGCAATATCTCCCATTTCATTTGCTAATTTCAACACTCCGACTGGGGAAAGCAGAAGGGGGGAGGGATAAGTACGGCCGAACAATGTGATGCTGGAATCAATATTGGACACATTATTTAAGAATCTCGGTACAATTGAATATTTTGCAAAGGCGGTGGCGTTCTTTCTCATCGTTTCCCCGCCGCCAGCCCCGGAAAAAATGTAGCTAAAAGCAGGCGCAGGCAATGTCTGTTTCGCTGTACTCTCCAACTCTTCAAAACTGATAGGAAAATACCCGGTAGAATTAATATCTTGTACGACGTTATCATTGCTTTTAAAATTAGTAGTCATTTTGATTCATTCCTTTAATAAAAATTGCATTCAAGTATAATGAATAAGTTTAACACCTTATGGCCAATTGGGAAACGGATATTTTTCATGAAACGATACCGCGAACCGTCGCAGGGAAACATGTTAGGAATATTGATGATTTCTCCCCCTTTTTCATCGTTCTTTCTATATAAAAGTTGAAGGGAGGTGAGAGGATGGCAAACGTAGTCATTCAAGATCGTCAATTACGTCTTGTATTGGAAGATGGAGTAGATGAAAACGGAAAGCCGAAATACAAAAGCAAAAACTTCAACAACATCAAAATGGATGCAGCTGCTGATGCACTGTTGGATGTTGCCGAAGCAATTGCCGGCTTGCAAACATTGACTTTATCGCATGTTGAGCAAAACGATTCACAATTATTATCACGAAGCTAATAAAAAGGAGGGAAACAGATGGCCAAAACATTAGTGCTGCAATTTGTGACCACGCAAAACAAAACGGCGAACTTGTCCATTGAAAATCCGATTGAACCGGTCGATACGGCCAAGGTGAATGCCGCTATGGATCAAATGATTGCAGCGAATGTGTTTATTACATCAGGCGGTGAATTTGTCGGGAAAAAAGGAGCCTATGTCGTAGAACGCAACGTAAACGAAATCCAGCTTTAAACGAAGAGGTCCCTCCATCTGTCCAGATGAGAGGGACTTTTTTACGAAGGGGGGGAACAGAGTGGAAGAATGGATGACATTTGTATCCGACGTGGGCTTTCCAATTATCGTAACGTTGTATTTGCTGCATCGAATCGAATCAAAGCTAGATACATTGATTACGTCCATTGAAAAGATACCGGAACAAATGAAACAGGTATAAAAGCAAGGGGATTTCCCGAAACGACGAATATCATGTCGTTTTGGGAGATCCCATCAAATGAAGCGCCATGGAAAATCCAGCAAAAATAGTTTTTAATAGAAGAAGACATCTGCTTTTCTGAATAAGGGAGGTAAAACGATGAGTATATGGATTGAAAAGATGGTGGAGGAGAGGTTAACGGAATATGCCTCTTTATATGTAGCAGTTTTTAATAATGAACCATGGAATGAGCACTGGACTGAAAAAAACGCAATCGAGAGGCTTGAAGATTTTATGAAAACTCCAAAGTTTCAAGGATTTGCCTTGTACGATGAAGGGAAGCTTGTTGGTGTGGCAGCGGGACACGGTCGTGTATTGATGTAAGAGAACATAAAATTTTACTTGAATTCAATTACATATTTATGTAGTATAGAATTAGCATAAAATGGAAGGGTGAACGTTAAGAAGATGATTTACTAATCCTATTCTCAAGAAAACAATCGTGATAAAAACGAGATATTTTTCTGGATAGGATTAGTCTGCCCTTTTATATACAAAAAGAATGTTATGTCACTAATACCAGTGGACTGTTTCTTCTTGTATTGTTGTATTGCCTCCTGTCCAGAAAAGTGGAAAAGGAGGTTTTTTTATGAGTACAAGACCAACAAAAAATGGCGGAGTTGCCCCATCCTCCAGAATGACCGATTTATTCCGTAATCGATTTGTTCAAGTAATCCTTATTTCTGGATTGTTATTGCAAGTCGGAATTTGGGTACGCAATTTCGCTGTGCTGCTATATGTTATGGAACGTACAGGGGGTGACCCGTTCGCTGTCTCGATGATTTCTGTTGCTGAATTTGCACCTATTTTTATTTTTTCATTTATTGGCGGTACGTTCGCTGATAGGTGGCGCCCGAAACGGACGATGATTTCGTGTGATATATTGAGTGCCGTGTCGGTGTTTGCTGTTCTGATTACACTCGTGTTCGGTACATGGAAAGCCGTGTTCTTCGCGACACTCGTTTCGGCGATTTTGTCGCAGTTTTCACAGCCGTCTGGTATGAAGCTGTTTAAGATGCATGTGCCTGCTGAGCAGATGCAGGTGGGAATGTCCATCTATCAAACGATGTTTGCCGTTTTTATGGTTCTTGGGCCCATACTGGGAACGTTCGTATTCCAAACTTTCGGTATTGATGCAGCCATCGGGATCATGGGCGTATCGTTCTTACTTTCTGCCGGAGCGCTGGCCTTCTTGCCTCCGGACCATATGGTGGACGAAGAAAAGCCGGAGACGACATTGTTGCAGGAAATGGCAAGCGGTATTCGCTATGTGTTGTCAAAGAAACTGTTGGCGTTGCTGGGCTTATGCTTTATGGCGGCTGGTCTCGGTTTAGGGCTTATTCAACCGCTCAGTATTTTCCTTGTCACTGAACGTCTTGGTTTGCCAAAAGAAAGTTTGCAATGGTTGATGGCTGTCAACGGGACGGGGATGATTGTAGGCGGCGCGGCGGCCATGATGTTTGCCAGGACTGTTGCCCCGCAGAAAATGCTCGCTTTCGGCATGCTGGTCAATGCGATCGGGATGAGCATTTCCGGTCTGTCCACCAATCTGTGGCTGACATTGAGTGCCCAGTTTTTAAGCGGTCTGGTTTTGCCATGTATCCAAATCGGAATCAATACCATGATTTTGCAAAATACGGAAGAGGCGTTCGTTGGCCGGGTCAACGGCATTCTCAGTCCCTTGTTTACGGGAGCGATGGTGGTGACGATGAGCATAGCGGGCGCGTTGAAAGAGCAATTCTCGCTCGTAGCTATGTTTGAGACGGCAGCCGTGCTATTCATCATCGGACTCCTCTTCATTATGCCATTATATCGTCAGCCGGTTCAGAAGGGACCTGAGACAGCGAGTGTGAAGGGACAAAGTTAAGGTGGTTTACGTTAAACTTGCCATTAATCGGTTAACACTCTGTCCCCTTTGGAGTTAGGCTGTGAAATGACCAAAAATTCGATGTCACCATTTGATTTATTAAACATTTTCCCACTTCAAGAAATCATAGCCCAATGAGTAAGTGGGAGATGAATTTCGGTAGGCGTTAGCCTAAGTTTTTGGTATACTATTCCTGAACGAATTCTAGTGTGGTGCTAGTTGCGTAAATAGAACTTGTCTGGTTAAGAAACAGACGGTTACGTTGGTGTTCGCAGGAATCTCTCACTTCAAACAACTCGTAAGGGTGTTAAGTGGGAGTAGTTCAAAGATGCTTTCTATACACTTGAAAAATGGAAAAAGCACCCATTTGGTTTGGGTGCTTTTGGTCACTTTCTTGGTTGCTTATCGACGGTGTGAAAACCTTACTTACAACAGATGCACTTAAGGTTTATGCTATCAACACCAGCCGACGCAGGAAGCACCTACGATAATAAGCAAGATGAACAATACAACAATCAATGCAAAGCCAGCGCCGTAGCCAGCACCTGCAACTGCTCCACCCATTAACCACACCTCCATCAACATTTGTTTATACTATATGTAGATTAGGGCATTTTGGGAATAGGCTATATCCCATTTTGTTTGAACAATTACATTGTTACATTCATAAAGCCTGCCATTAAGGCAGGCTTTACGGAGGTTCATGGGAAGAAGGCGGCGGTGTTATTCCTAATTGTGTTCATTAAATAATATGTGGGATACAAGCTTGAGGTGTTAAAAATTGTCATGTAGTTTTATTTTTATGGAGGGATGGATTAGTCTGCATGCAGGGGCTTCGCTTCTATATTATGAAAGATAAACAGCCGGCATGCTTAACAAGCCGGCTTGTTAAGCATTAAGACGGATCGACTTCATCAAAAGACATGGTTACAACTTTTGTGTAATCACCGCGTTTCACTTCTTCTTCGGTTGCCTCTGCCTCCAATTCCTCGAGGTCACTCAAGCCCGGTGCGACCGTTGGTGTGTCTTCACGTTTTTCTTCTTTGCGCAAGTTTGCTCACTCCTTTTTCTTTTATCTATTCCCGAACCGGCGATATATTATGAGCGCTGTCAGAGTTTCCTTCTTCACCTGAAGTAGTTAAAACATTAGAAGTTAAGGTTAACATAGGTTGTTATTTCAATTACATTCCCCTTGCCCCATGAGCCCGAATGGCCGCGGTATCAACGATCTTGGGAAATCTTTGTTCAAGGGTGCCGTACAGGAAAGAAGCATGATTACGAATACGTCTACGGGCCAATTGGAGGAGGTCATCTAACAGACCCTAATAAAATCAAAGCCTCCAATAAAAGGGGAAAATAAATATGGTTAGATATCATTTGGAGCATCTTTATTGTTCGAAGGTTTTCGACCAACCCCCTTTTTTAAAAATTCATCATGTAATGCAGAGTCGATAAAATGGTTAGAAGCAATAAGTACCAATTGATCTCGATTGTCGTAGACATGATAGCTATCAACAAAGTCCCTGATGGCCTCAAAAGTTTTCGGTACAAGTCTATGGGTGTTTTCGATAACGTGGGGTGGTATTTTTCTCCCCGTAATCTTGGCCCTTTCATTCGCACGTTGTTTAGCTAACAAAAGAGGAAGATTCGGTAAATGTACGCGTTGGCGATTTTTCTTGCAATTGTCCTCTACTGTAGCGATCAAGCCATTTATTAGTACGTGCTTCCTTTTTCAATCATAGGAATGATCGTGTCAAGTCATCATTACACCTGTGAAAAATTCTTTTTCTGTTGAGTTCATCAGTATGGTCCTCGTTTATTTTCAACAACAAAAGCCGGCTGCCGTCCCAGCTGGCTTTTGTTGTTCGGTTTCAATAACGGGCCTTATGTCAACTATCGTGTAGGGAATAAACGAGACCAATTAGTTGATCTCTTTAAACATATTTTAAAGACTAGTGCAAAAATACAAAAACCACACAGCATGATTTTGTTCGTCTGCTGCTGCTCGGCGAAACTGCTCTTTAATGTATGGATCTTGTGCTTTATCCGAAATATCCAGATAGAAGTCCACTGTTTCTTGTTCGTCTTTAAATGCAAATTTTAGGCCTTCTTTGTAATTCTTGGGACATGGTTCAGTGATTTCAGGTTTAGGTTGTTTACCTGTCAAGTTCATATAAATAGCTGAAAATATTTGATAATGACGAACCTCGTCTTGTCGAATTTCAAGGATTTGTTTCTTTTCTTTTTCTGTAGCGGCATTTTTAGCTAATTTTCCATAACAGGAAATAGCACTATATTCACCATTAATAGCCTTTGCAATGTCATTAATTAAATCTGAGTCAACCCTGACATAATTGTAGAATGGAAGCTGAGAATACACCATGTATACCTCCTTATTTTTAAACGAAGAGTTGATACATTTTATGCTGCGAAATAGTTAGAGTATAACCTCAACTAACTTGAAAACGATTATGGAGTGGGGATGAATCACAAGAAAATCCGTCTGTTCAACGCCCAACTCCCCCATGAAGTACATTTGATGTTAAAAAGACTCCAACAGGAGGCAAGGCCTTACTGCTAATAGGAGGTCCAGTGAGACTTGTATCGGTTGTTGCAATCCAAGTTCCATACTCACCTGCTTGTAAAGAGGGAGGCTTCATAATAAGCCGTCCACTTAAAATAGAATGTCGAATTCTAATCGAGGGATCATCAAATATCGTTAAATTACCAGAATACGTGGCATAAGGTGAATCAAATCTTATTTGTTTGGTGCTTTCATCCCAATATCCATTAATTGGAATATCCCTGCCGCGAAAATTAACTGTACCAGTTACCCTGTTACCTGTAACAGAGTTGATGTTGAATGTGCCATAAACGACGGGTCTACCACCTACAGCAGCGTGGATACCCCACCGTGAGGGGAATGGTATACTAACCATGGTTTTCTGTGCAGTTTGCAAAGTTCATCTCTCCTTAATTTCAAAAAATGAGAATACACGAATGGGATTTAATAAAGAATATGCGTTTACCTATCTCGTTTCTTGGGCCAGTATCCTTGTTTGATAAAAAATAAATAAATGCAACGCATGATATTTTGTTGCATGCGGTTATGTAAAGTGATAGTAAAGTACATATTCCCTTGTTCTTCAAAAAAACAACTCCTTTTATCATTTTTATCTTTTTGATGACCTCAATCAATATTCTGTTCCGCTATTGTCCTGGGGGTGGGCATTTGTCCTGTTTGAGGAAAGAATATTTTATAAGACTTGTCTGAAAATTGAGGATATGAGGGGTTTTTTAGTTCCAATAACAAGTTTTGTGTCAACTAGATGCGTATGAGATAAATACAATGGAGATACTACGTTTTGAGATGGAAATATGAAAAAGGTGCTTATGCTATTAGTCATTCTGGTTAGTGTCTCTTTCTTTAATGCTTTTGCTGAAAAACCGGAAAACTTAATATGTCCAAAATCAAAAAATGTAATGAATGTCTCTGCAGAAAAGGATAAAGAAAGTCTTATTAAAGCATTAGAAATATTGATTCCTGAAGTATATGGTTCAAGTCCTGGAACCCTTATATAAAGATTTAAGATAAAAGGTTGTGTAAGCATTCATGAAAACAAATGTATTATTTGCTGTCAAAATTTTTTTGCTAATATCTTTATTCTCCTTTTCATCGGTCAATGCGGAAAGTGGAGAAAATGTTTATATCAAAGTGAATCTGTGGTCAAATGAACTCTATGTAATTAAGAATAATAAAGTAATCGGGGAATATCCTATTTCTCCGGGAACTGAGGAATCTCCCACTCCTATTGGAATCTTTAAGGTAGTGGAAAAATCAAAAGCATGGGGCGGCGGATTTGGTACACGTTGGCTAGGTTTAAATGTTCCTTGGGGTGAGTATGGAATACATGGAACAAATAAACCGGGGTTAATTGGCAAAAATGTAAGTAGTGGTTGTGTTCGTATGCGTAATGAAGATGTGGAAGCGTTGTTTGAAATCATCCCGGAAGGGACGATTGTCTATATAGATGGACCTGTTACTGGAATGGGGAAAGGAGAGTTTAAAAACTTGTCCTTTGGTTCAAAAGGAAATTTAGTACAGCTTGTTCAAGAAAGGTTAAAAGCTTTAGGGCTGTATAATGGAATGGTAAGTGGAATTTACGATTTAGAGACAGAAAGGGCCGTTAAAAAATTTCAAAAAATAAATCGTTTACCTGTAACCGGCGGGGTCACTGTTCGTGAGTATATACTATTAGGATTGTTAGAATAATGACCAAATTTGGACATTTTATAGGATACGAACAAGGGAGGGATTTTAGTTGGCATGGATTCTTTGGCTGTACCTATTCAATACGTTCTTTATGCTAATCATAGCGATCCGCGAGGTACGCCGGCCGGCCAAGGCTTTGAATTGGCTAGCCATCGGCCTCGTTTTACCTATCATCGGTTTTGGACTCTATCTCAGCACATCGAATCCCGTGCGTGTTCGTCGAGAAAGACTGACTTCTCCGGATAATGAGTCGGACACGTTGCCTGATTCATTTAGCCACTCAGCCTCGGTCATTGCTCATGCTTTACGGCATTTGACTGTACATGGACTTCGGGCCGGTCGAGTCCAAGTACTTACGAACGGCATTGAAACATATGAAAAACTTTTCGAATCCCTACAGAACGCCCAAAAAACGATTGATCTGGAATATTACATATATCGGGATGACCAAATTGGCAGACGCATCACGGACCTGCTGATCAAACGGGCCGCAGCCGGTGTTCGGGTCCGCTTTGTGAGAGACGGTTGGGGGAGCCGGAGATTTCCGCGACGTCAGATCATTCGGATGATGGATGCTGGGATTGGATGCCGAACGATATTTCCATTGCGCTTCCCGTGGATAATATCCAATTGGAATTACCGGGATCATTGTAAGATTGCCATGATCGACGGAAAGGAAGCTTTTACAGGTGGTATCAACGTCGGGTATGAATATACCGGATTGAAGCCGAACGTAGGGTTCTGGCGCGACACTCATGTGCGAATTGTAGGTGAAGCTGCAGTCGATTTACAGGCTGTCTTCGACGTTCATTGGAACATCGCTTCACCGGAACGAATGAAGACGAGAACACGCTGGAACACAAAAGCTGAGGATGCACTAAAGCCCATTCAGGGTCCAAAGCATATATCGCCGAACATCGCTCCACCCGGCAGGGCGGCTTTTTCTGGATGGTCGGCAGAATGGGGCATTGAGTTGGGCACCATAAATGGCACCACCCCAAGCACAGAGGCGTTGCAGAAAGCGTATGTGCAGACGTTGGAAGGTAATCCTGGAATTCCTACTCAAGTTATACGGGAGGCCTACTTCATTTGCCTGACACAAGCGACCCAGACCATTGACATTACCACCCCCTATTTTGTGCCCGATGCAGATATCATCATGGCGATAAAGGCAGCCGTGGCGCGGGGTGTGCGCGTAAGATTGCTGGTTCCTCGCCACGTGGATCCCAAAGTAGTAGGCCCTGCCAGCCGCACCTACTACGGAGAACTGTTGGAAGCCGGGGTCCATATCTATCTGTACAACAAAGGCATGTTGCACGCGAAGCTGATGATCATCGATGGGGAGATTGCCGAAGTAGGGGCCGCAAACTATGATATGAGAAGTTTTCGCCTGGATTACGAGGTATGCGAAGTCTTTTACAGTACCGACGTGGCGCGGGAACTTACGGAGCAATTCGAGCGCGATCTCACTGATTCTGTACCATTACGAATCGAAGATTTACTGCAGCGCTCCCTTTCACAGCGCATTATTGAACAAGGAGCCCGTCTGTTTTCCCCGTTGTTGTAGCCCGCACATGCTTCGCTGTTTCACTGAACTTTGAAGCAAGGCGTCAGACCATTCATCTTGACTTTGGCCGAATCCTGTTGTGCGCCTTTAATGACGGGTATCGAAACCAACTACCCATATTAAATAAACCTTCCGCCTATTTCCCTTTGGGTTAATAGCAAAAGGGCTTTTTGTATTTAATATGGTTATACATCTTTGCTGCCAGTTCATCATAAAATGTCTCCGCATTCCACATGTGGTGAATCTACATCGTAGAAACATTTAACCTCTTTTAGTATTCACAAAGAATCTTTTGGTTTAAACTTACAATTTGAAAATCATACTAAACAATAAGAGGAAGAAATGGATCGTTATGGAAATATAAAAAGCTATCATGTTTTATCGAGAAATATAACGAAGGAAGACATAAAGATTTCCCAATTATATTGTTGAAATTTAAAGAAGAATCGATTTAGGATCATAATTTTCAACGATGTTCAATCTACGATTATTTCAAGCAAAACGATGAATTTTTGTAACAAATGGCCGAAGACTGTTTTCCAAATGAGAGGCCAAATACACATGATAAGGAAAAGGGCGATGGATTTGCTTAAAAAAATACGGAAAACCATGCGTCAAAAAGCAGACAATAAAGCACAAATACATCAACAGGGCGATGGAAAGCAAATCACGCAACAAGATCTTCTTTCTACGGATTTAAATCAAAACTTACAAGTCTTAAAGTCCATCTATACCGATTGTCCCGATGTCATTTTTCGCTCATGTTCAATGATTAATGTGGATTTATATAAAAGGCAAAGATGTCTTTTTTTATTTTCCTGGTTCGATTTCCGATTAGACTGCTGCAATCCCACTAGAGATCTCAAATAAGTGTTTAAGTTATATATAACTGCTATAATGTTACATATTTTGATTTATCTTCTTGTCGGGAGGAAAGAAGAACATGCTTTTATATAAAAAATATGAAGAATCGTTAAATAATGAATTATTTTATAACACCCCCGGGCTTATAGAAATAAAAATGGGAAATGAGCTCATCCAAAGCTCTGGTGTGAATCAAGAAATTGTCCAGGAGGTTTTCCAAACTGGAATGCAGGTATCTGAAGGTAAGTCGGAAATGAGAAATTTTTCGGTCTCTTATTTTCCAATAAAAAGCGGATTTAAGGTAGAAGCCATTTTATTGTTATTCCCAAAAGAAAATAGAGAAAATGAATTTGACGAAAATATTGTGTACTTAGAAAAACTGGCTTTGGCTGGTTGTAATTGGGTTGGTATAAGCATCGAGAACGAAAGGCAGAAAAAGGAATATGAACTAGTAAAAGTGGAGTTAACGAAACTATTTTCAATTTTAACCCAACCCTTTTGCTTAGTTAGCCGAGACGGCGTAATCCAAGAAATAAATGACCATCTGGCTTCCGTAGTTCAAAAAAGACGATCCATCTTAATTGGAGAGAAAGTATCTCAAATACTTACAAATGATAGCTGGGACATTGTAAAACAACAAACATAGTGCATTGATTATTGATGGACATTTTGATCTATTAATGGACGTTGCCATTCAAAGAGAACGAGGCAGAAAAAAGATTATTGAAACAGATTACTGGCCGCAGTACATGCCTAAAATAACAGTACAACCTTAATATAAAGGTCTTATTGTTTCGCCGTTCTTTATCTTAAACAGGTGAAAAACATGAAGAGCATCCCAACAAAGCTCCTTATAATACGCTTATCCTTATGAACAACAAGAAGTACAGAAAAGTGATCCCTTGGACTCCAATCGAAGGCTGGTATCCTGGTGATCAAACATATGTATCCGAAGGACCTAATGCGGAGCTTTCTGTGTCTCAAATCCGTGATTTCCGTAAAACGGCTCAATCCCAAAACCACCTGTTCAAACTTCTTCACCGTGGCTATACCGGTATCATCAACTAACCATTTTAGTTGAATCAAAATAACCATTTCATAGGTACTGAAGGAGCTAGAGTTTTCTGGCTCCTTTTCTTATCTATTGGCTCTGTTAATGTATTGTTGATTTATGAATATTTCTCCACTTGTCTATTTATGTTTGTTTATATGTAATCTCGTTATTTTTCATAAACTATATCAAAAAAGGTATAAAAAGACATACCTATTGAGTCATCCCCCTGAAAGGACCCGTCATGAAAATCCAGCAAAATCAAAGAATTCCGTGACGGGCCCTTTCAGTAAAGATCAACTTTTGTCATTGACAGGAATTTTATTTGATTTCATCAAAACCATCATCTTCTTCCTCCATTTACAGTATTTTTGATACTTTGATGACTTTTTCTTTGTCTTTAGGTATCCCAACTACAATTCCATCTGCCCGTTCAAATCCCTGACCATTTATGAAATAAATAGTAATCATTACGAATTAAAGTCTAACTTATATCCATCTTATTTGTAAATAGATAATTGGTTTTTCGTAATAATTACGATTTATTAAAACCAATGATTTAATAACTAAACAAAATGGGGAGGAAGAATCATGGAAACGACCCGAATTCCTGTTTATTTAATTAATGGTTTCCTGGGAAGTGGTAAGACAACAGCATTTTTGTTTTTATCTCCATTTGCTGCTTGATTTGTGCCTTTTCCATGCATACATTCTCTAAATAAGTTAAAAAATAATGATGAATTGGGAATAAAAGGAGTATGGATATGTCTAAAAAAAATTTAGATTTGCAATGCGACATATTAGTATTATGTGGGATATTCTTTGCGATTCGCTTTATATACACAAAAGAATTATACATGCAGGTAAACGGATATACAGTGAATACGCTTGGCTTACTCATACAAACAATTGTATTTGTTGCAATATGCAGATTAGTAAGTAAGAAAGCTAGTGAAAAGGTAAAATCTACAAAGTAAGTTAATCCCTTTTTTGGTTTAGTGCCAATTGAAGCTGAAATAGAGGCTCCTACCGCAAAAGGTGATGATGTTGAATTCAGAGAAGTCTATGATAGATAACTTCCTCTAATCCAAAGAAACATAATGGCGATTAAGTTGCGTCTATAAAGAAAAAACCTCCTCGGTCGGCAAGGAGGTTTTTCTTTATATTTCCGGTAAGAATGGTTATGTTAACTTGACATGATTTTTTCCAAGTAAGCCGCTATAGTGACTTTTTTGCATTTGTTCGGCATGAAAAGCTTGATGATAGTAAGTGGCGGCCTTCTTATAGGACTGCTTGTTATAAAAATACGCACCAAATTCCGTTGCTAGATTTTTGATGTGATAATAATATTCCAACTCCATACAGTGTTCGATTAACATTCTCATCGCCTTTTCATAATGGGCCTCTTGAGCTTGATGCTTGTAAACACTGGCTTGTAATATATCCAGTTCAACATCGTAATATAAGTTCTTGCGTTCCATCGCAATGGTTTGGGCTTGATTGAGATGCTCCTCAACAAGCTTCCACTCTTTTTGTTCGATATAAATTTCGATAAGCCGTTTATGTACTTGTATGGATTTCTCTTTAAAGGAACTCTTAAGGTATAATTGGGTGGCATTCATATAAGAAGTAATTGCTTGGTCATAATCTTTCCCCACTTGATGGACGCGTCCGATGCTGTACTCAAGAATTGCATGAAGATTGGGGTTATCTTGATCCCAATAACATGCTTTTGCCTCTCTCAGACTGTTCATCGCATCCATTGGTTGGTTGACTAAATGAAATTGAATCGCGCGTGTAAAGAGTACCATCGCTAAACGGTTTGAATCCCCGAGCTTCTTCTGATATTCGTAAGATTTTCCAGAGTAGTACAGGCATGCAAGCTTATCTTCATTGAGCTGTTGATTAACAATACTAAGGCTGAAATATAGCTTTGCTCGGTCTTGGTCATCTGCTCCAGCAACATAAGACTCGCATCGCAATAAGTATTCATTTGCCTGTAGAGGCATGTGTAAATCCATGAGTAGCTTGCCGCAAATTAGATAATAGTTAAAATATAAGCGTTCTTCTATGGAAGAATCATAGACGTTAATGATGTTGGTGGATTGTTCGAAAATGAATTTGGCTTCATGAAGACGGAACCCAACAAAATAATAGCGAATGAGCGTTGTAAATATCATCAGAAACGACCGATTGACATGGGTTTCATTAACCTGTACTTGAAGAAGTGCTAAATTCTCCTCTGAAAGAATGTCATGCTTCCAATAATGATCGTATATGTTCTCCAGTTTTTTTGCAAATCCGTCTGGCGTTTGTTCTAAAAGTATATCTGGGGCTATGTTTAATCGTTCTGCAATCTTTTTGATAAAATGGTCCGTTGGTTGAGTCTGATTGTTTTCTACTTTACTTAAATAGGTGATTGAAGCAATTCCTTCAATAAGCTGGCCCTGTGTCATCTTTTTGACGAGTCTAAGACTTCGAATTCGATCACCGATTTTCATAAATACCCCCTTAAGGCTTTACCTATTTATCAATTATATCAAAAAAAATAAGGATGTTCGGTTAAATTCATACAAAAATACAACTGAAAAAATAGCGAAAAAATGAATGGATTTTACTTGTATTTATTTACAAAGCAACCACGTTATGATGTAAGAAGTTAAAAGAATATTGAAAAGGAGGAGAGAAATGATTTTTATTCCATTGGCGGTTGCATTAGCGATTATTTAATCATTGAACAAGAAATATAGAGCCGCTTATGATGGCTCACTATGTGATGGACCTTCAAATGGCTATGCATTTTATTGGCTTAAGATGGATTAAATAACTAAGTAAGAGCGGAGGGTGAAAGATGATTATCGATAATGGTGTAGAAATACTTAAAATAGAAGCGGAGGCTTTCGGGAGTAAGACCACTCTATATCCAACACTGATTAAGGATGATGAATCGGCTGTATTAGTAGACGTCGGCATGCCGGGAGGATGGGAACAAATCCAAGCAGTGATGACCGAAAATGGGGTTGAGCCAAAGAAACTAAAAGCAATTATTCTCACCCACCAGGATCTTGATCATATAGGCAGTATCGAAGAAATTAAACAGGAGCTTGGCAACAGCATCATCGTTTATGCCCATGAGCTTGACAAGCCATATATAGAAGGAAGCTTGCCGCTGATTAAAACAACTCCTTCTGTCATGGCGCCTATGATAGAATTACTTCCAGAAAAGATGAGACAGGAAGCTTTAGATTTATGTGAAAATCCGCCAAAGGTTAAGGTCGATCAAACCGTAGTGGATGGGCAGGAACTCCCATATTGTGGCGGGATTCGAATTATTCATACACCTGGACATACAGAAGGCCATATCAGTCTATATTTGCAGCAAAGTAAAACACTTATTGCCGCTGATGCAATGCTTTGTATCGATGGAAAATTACATGGACCTGTTCCGCAAACCTCACTAGATTTACCGAAGGCCCAGCGTTCGTTAGTAAAATTCTTAGATTACGAGATTGAAACAGTGATTTGTTATCATGGTGGATTATGTGAATGGGGGGCCAAGGACCAAATAGAACAGCTTGTTAAAGAGATAAGAGAATTATAGGAGGAGCCTTTTTTTAATTAACAGAGTTGGTATAGTTTTGATACTTTTTATGACAAAAGGAGATGATAAAATTTATGAAAACATTGGTCATCGTAGCTCATCCGAATTTGCAACAGTCACGCGTCAACAAACGTTGGATAGCGGAATTGCGCGAGCATCCCGACCAAGTGACGGTACACGAGTTGTACGCAGCGTATCCGGAAAAAACAATCGACATCGAACGCGAGCAGGCTCTGGTAGCTGAACACGATCGCCTTGTGCTGCAATACCCTCTTCAATGGTATAGCACACCGTCGCTGCTGAAGCAATGGCTGGATGAAGTTTTCACAACCACTTGGCTGTTCGGTCCCGGCGGCAGCAAAGCAGCAGGCAAAGAGCTCGTCTAAGCCCCGTTTTAATCAACGAGGCTTAGATTATGGAGTTGGCGGGATACCCGTTCTGGTAATGGCTATAATTTTACTGCAACCTGCAACATATATTTACTATGTCGTCTGTAACTTCGCTAGCGTTAGATAGTAATTGAAGAACCCTCTTAGCTGCGATTTCACCTACATTTTCGACGAACACATCACCAGAATCAGTTAATATTTGAACAAAACTCCCCTGTGACCACATTATAATCACCCTTATTTTATCGAGATATTATATGTTATATGCGTAAACTAAAAACGAAAATTACAAAAGAGAAGGGGTTACTGACCGTTTCCTTACAGTGTTTCTAATATAAAATCCTGAACAAATGTTTTGTCAGCTAACCCATCTGTATAGATGATTGATAATTTTAATTCACCATTTTGACCTGCGTTGAATTCACTAACCACTATGTCAGAGCTATTTCCTAGCATCTGCTTAATATAATCAATGTTTTTCTTTAAATCTGTATACAAGGAAATGGTTTGTGCTTGATTCTGATTAGTATTCTGATTCTGATTAGTGTTCTGGTTTTGATTGGTGCCCTGGTTTTGATCGGTGTTCTGGTTTTGATTGGTATTCTGGTTTTGATCATCATCTGAATTCACTATTGACGAATGTTTGTTTTTAATTAATTTGTGTAATGGTGTCGGTATTCGGTATTTCATGTCCACCCCTCCAGAAACTAACAGATAACATTCTATGTATTGCTTCTCCCGCAGCTGTACTTGTATCCATTTTATCTTGTTAATTCTTCATGATTTCCTTATGAGTTTCAGAGTCCAAGGTAGAACAAAACC
The DNA here is from genome assembly GCF_042649685.1 of Bacillus songklensis. Lineage (NCBI taxonomy): Bacteria > Bacillati > Bacillota > Bacilli > Caryophanales > Bacillaceae > Bacillus > Bacillus songklensis. The sequence continues at coordinate 227,512 of NZ_JBHRZT010000067.1, forward strand.
AAATAACAACAAATAACAAGGGATTGAGTAAAGGGGTTTCCAACCTTTACATCTACATCCCTCTTTCTTGCGGGATAAGAATTGCTAAATCCACCTTATTGATTGCTACTTTTCCTTCGTCAAACATAAAAAGTATGCTATCTCCTTGATTTACTCCTAATGCTTCTCTTACTACCTTTGGAATCGTTACTTGTCCTTTAGAGCTAATTTTAGCGAGGTGCATGAAATCTCTCCTTACTTCTTTACTTTTTACTATTTTTTCTTTAAATGTTTTTTTATGTATGTTTGAAACAAAAAAAGATCTACCCAAAAGGTGGTCTGCTATTCCATATAGTCATAATGAACGAAAAAGCTCCAGTTCGCTTAACGTAGGTTTAGTCAATGGACCTGTCATTGAAACAGCATTAATTACAGATGACTTATTTAGTGATATAAAGGCAAATCCAGCGTCTGGCGGTCATCAAAGTGTTTTAGGATTAGCGGTGTCCCCACATTTTCAAAAACGAGGCGTGGCATCAGCGTTACTTGCACACTTTGAAAAAGAAGCAAGAGAGAACAAACGTGAAACGATTACACTCACTTGTAAAGAGAACTTAATTCGCTTCTATGAAAATTATGGATACCTCAACATCGGTGTTTCAAGTTCTGAGCATGGTGGAGTCATTTGGTACAACATGATTAAAAAATTACAGTGAATGTTTTATCAGCTCTAAATTGAGAACTTCGTTATTCCACAGCTTTGAGTGTAAGAAGTGATAAAATTCACGATTGAAATCGATAAAAAGTAAAAAAAAGAAAGTCGCTGTACTACCGGTCAGATAGCGCAACGACTTTCAAAATGAAAGATACGGGATTGTTTATGCCGCGTGCTAACGAAGAAGTTATCGCGGTAAAACAGTTTATCCCGCATTAACGGGCAGTAAGACCTCCACTTCAAGGCTTGAGAGAAATCGAAGGAGTCTAAGTGGGGGATAACTGCCCGTAAAAGCCCGAATAAAGGAACACAGACTAACATCGCCGCGTCCTGCGGCAACGTCTGCGTGACCCGCATCGTGCGGGCCTAACTAACCATCAGTGGGGGATGAAGGAAAACCCTCACTGATGGAAGTTTCACTTTATGCCGCATGTCAACAAAGAAGCTGCCGCGGCAAAAAGTTTCTCAACGGTACGTAGTATTCATGTCCGTTCGTTAATTTCGGATTAGGTAATCGAATGCACCTAATGCTGCAGTTGCCCCTGATCCCATCGAAATAATGATTTGCTTATAGGCGCTATCTGTACAGTCGCCTGCAGCAAATACGCCAGGGATGTTTGTTGCGCCATGTTTATCGACGACGATTTCACCCGTGCGAGTGCGTTCAACCGTTTCGCCTAACCAATCGGTATTTGGTACAAGGCCGATCTGAACGAATACACCCTGCAATTCAATGTGATGAACTTCTTCCGTCTCACGGTCGATATAAGAAATGCCGTTAACTTTGTCCGTGCCGGTAATTTCTTTTGTTTGAACGTTCTTCAGGACCGTTACGTTAGGCAGACTGTAAAGACGCTCTTGGAGGACAACATCAGCTTTCAGCTCTGGCATAAATTCAAGGACCGTTACATGCTTCACGATACCTGCGAGATCAATTGCCGCTTCGATACCAGAATTACCGCCGCCAATAACCGCTACATGTTTTCCTGCAAACAATGGACCGTCACAATGAGGGCAGTATGCTACACCTTTGTTCTTGAATTCTGCTTCGCCTGGTACACCAACATTGCGCCAGCGGGCACCTGTTGAAAGGATGACGGTTTTGCTCTTTAGAACCGCACCGTTTTCGAGTTCAAGTTCGATGAGGTCCTTCTTTTCTAAACGCTTGGCACGCTGTAAATTCATGACATCGATGTCATACTCTTTCACGTGTTCTTCAAGACTTGCCGCGAGCTTAGGACCTTCCGTGTATTTTACACTGATAAAGTTCTCAATGCCCATCGTGTCCATAATCTGACCGCCAAAGCGTTCAGCAACAATGCCTGTACGAATGCCTTTACGTGCTGCATAGACAGCTGCACTTGCACCGGCCGGTCCGCCGCCGACAACAAGCACATCGTATGGCTCCTTATCAGCAAGCTCCGATGCATCCGGACCATTCCCCATCTTGGCGAGGATTTCCTCGAGTGTCATACGGCCGCTGCCGAACGATTCTCCATTTAGGAAAACAGTTGGCACTGCCATGATGCCTTTGCTTTCTACTTCTTCTTTGAAAGCCGCGCCGTCAATCATGGTATGTGTAATGCCAGGATTGAGAATGCTCATTAAGTTCAGTGCCTGTACAACATCAGGGCAGTTGTGGCAGCTCAGGCTGATGTAAGATTCAAAGTGATATTCGCCCTTAATACTTTTAACTTGATCAATTACCTTCTGATCAACCTTCGGGGCTCTTCCGCTAACCTGCAAGAGAGCCAGCACCAATGAAGTAAATTCGTGCCCTAAAGGAATACCAGAAAAAGTTACTCCAGTGTCTTCGCCGATACGATTCACACTAAAGCTCGGCGTTCTCTGGAGTTCTGTTTTCTCTACCTTAATGTTGGATGACATGGTGGCTAATTCGTCTACTAAAGCCAGCATGTCGCGGGATACGTCATCGGATCCTGCGCTGACTTTGAGCAGGACATCGCCCTCCATCAATTGAAGATATTGGGCTAATTGTGCTTTTATATCTGCATCTAGTATCATTGATCGTGCTCCTTAAATCTTTCCTACAAGATCAAGGCTTGGCTTAAGTGTTGCAGCACCTTCCTGCCATTTAGCCGGGCAAACTTCACCCGGATTGTTGCGAACATACTGTGCTGCCTTAATCTTGTTAACAAGAATGCTTGCATCACGTCCGATGCCGTCTGCATTAATTTCAACAGCTTGGATAATACCGTCTGGATCGATGATAAATGTACCGCGATCAGCAAGGCCTTCTTCTTCATTTAGTACGTCGAAGTTGCGAGAGATCTTTTGTGAAGGGTCACCGATCATAATATATTCAATTTTGCCAATAGCTTCTGAGTGATCGTGCCATGCTTTATGTGTAAAATGCGTATCCGTTGAAACGGAATATACTTCCACGCCAAGTTCTTTCAGAGTTGCGTATTCGTTTTGCAGGTCTTCTAATTCAGTAGGGCATACGAATGTAAAATCTGCTGGATAGAAGCAAACTACACTCCATTTACCTTTAAAGTTTTCTTCAGTAACATCGATAAAATCGCCGTTATGGAACGCTTTCGCTGTGAACGGTTTTACTTCTTTTCCAATTAATGACATAATCAAATTCCTCCTATGTGTGGGTTTTGAGAACTATAAATAGCTTGCTAAAGACATAGATTAAAAGCTTCAGTTAACTATAATGATTCTAATTCGATATTAATTATTATATAGTAATTATTTTTTGTCAAGAAAAAATGCACAACTTTACTATGTTTTGTTTTAATAGCCGTTTCGAATTGATGCCGGCAGTTAGTGCGGGCATGGAATGCTTGGTCCAGTTCTCTATGAACAAATGCAGCCACGGATAAATCTATTTGCTTATAAATTGATGTTTGACGGTAAAACCTTACATTTTCAATGACAACTCACGTTTCTCAATTATCAAGTGTTTTGGAAAGTGGAGGGATTCCTGTTTCGTAGTAGGATAGGAGTATGGAATTTAACTATTAGTATTTGCTGAAAGATATACAATCTAAATATCGAAAACAACTACAATTAATAATAGTTGGTGGGTGAAATTGTTTTATTCAAGCTGAAACTATTACTTAAATCGGATGTACGTATTCTGTTGTGCTAATGTTTTAAATTTTTTAGAGGATAAAGGAGTGATTAGGGGTTGTATAATATTGAGATAAGAAGACCAAGAATTGAGGACAATGAAGAGCTGAATCAATTTTTTAGTAAAGTCATTAGGGAAACGTTTGCTAGTGAAGGTTTATCGGAGATGCTGGATGATATAGAAAATGAAATTGAAAATAAGAAACAATACTTGAAATGTGACTTTGATAGCAATGGGCAGAATCGATTTTTTTGGATAGCTTTAGATAATAATGATAATAAGGTTATCGGTTCCATTGAATATGGTCCTGTCAGTGAACTGATTAATATTTGCACAGATGGAGCATTGAAAGAATGGTTTGAGGTGGGGACAGTATTTGTTCATCCAGATTATCAAAGACGTGGTATAGGGACTTTACTTTTAAATGTAATGCTTCTTACCTTGCAGATTAGGGGAATCGAAGAATTTTGTTTAGATAGTGGATATACCAATGCACAGAAGATATGGAAGAAGAAATTTGGAGAACCTGATTATTTGCTGAAGGATTATTGGGGTGAAGGGTGTGATCATATGATTTGGAAAAGATGCACTAATGAGATGTCCATAAAATTTAGGACTTTGTTCAACTAACGGTGCAGGATAATTGAAGAGGCAGCTTGTTCTATATACATGAAGAAAATCTTTTTGAGGTACATTAACCCTAGTTGGGAGTAGAACAATTATGGGTTACAAGATAGAAAAAACAATTGAAACTTCATCTTGGATAATCATGTCTTTATTATTGTTCTATTATTTTGCACACATATCCCTTATTACTGTTTTTGAAATTTTTGCTGTTAAGTACACTAAGTTGATTAAGTACAATAAATGGGCTTAGTATTGATCCTTTCCTGCCATATGGATTACATATTATTTATCACGCATTTATCACCGATGGTTTTATAAAGACCGTTCAGTCAACAAAAAGATTTTCTACAATATCTTTAAGGCAAATATGCGAATAGGAGTACAGATACATAAGAGGGATATGATTTCTTCATCTTGTTCATGTTTAACTGTGGGACTGTAGTTGAAGAACAGCTTTGTTAAAACGAATTATAATGTTTAGTTGTGGAATATTATTATCATAAATTTTCAGTAAGGGGATCAGTTTTGGACAATCGATCAGCAACTAAACAGGTTCGACGTTACAACAGTTATTTAGGTAGTTTTAATATTAACTATATAAGTTGAATTTATGTTTTACAATCGCACACACAATCGGTCAATAACTTTTTCGGGTGTGTCGTTCAACTCACGAATAAAAGCTTGCACATTTTGGCGAATCTCTTTGACAGACGAATAAAAAACGTTATAAATCACATCTGATTTAAGCCACTTCCAGAGTCCTTCAACTAGATTTAATTCAGGACTATAGGGAGGCAAAAACACCAACTCTAAACGATGTTGGTTTTCACGTAAGAAAG
>NZ_JBHRZT010000067.1:232932-244056 GCF_042649685.1 Bacillus songklensis
TGGTTTCATAGTTAAGTGTACCAATAAGTTTGACACCTTGATGCTTTCCGTAAGTGGGAATGATTCGCTGCTTCCCTTTTAAAAACCATGTATGCCCGAGAGCTTGATAATCGCGGATCATGGACTCGTCCTGAAACAGAAGATGATCGATTTCCTCATTCAGAAGTTTTTTTATAGGCAGGAAAGATCTCTTCTACAAACTCTTTTTGTTTTACCGGGTCAGCTGTTGCCAGCGTATAAGTGGGTTTCGTATAACGGAGACCTAAATCATACAAAAGTCGGGATACCCCACGAAGAGTATAGGTTTGGTTCCATTCTCTTTTGATAAAAGAAGCGATGATCGCCAAGGTCCAATTATGTTTAGCTGGAAAACCAACATCGACTGGCAGTTTGGTTGTGATGACTTGAATTAATTCCTGTTCTTGTTCAGGGGTTAATTTACGAGGTGCCCCCGGTGATTGTCCCATGATTAAGCCGTCCAGCCCTTTTTCCTCATAGGCATTCACATAATTATAGATGGTTTTTTCAGAACGACCGATCATGTTCGTGATTTCTTTTTTAGAATAGCCCTGTAAGTAGAAGTAGATGGTTTGATAACGTTTATACATTCGTTTATCTTTCGTGGTTTTCATCGATGCAAGCAGGGTTTGAATTTCATGTTGACGTGAATCAGTCATGGGATTTCTCTCCGTTCATTGGTAAATGTTATACGTATACTTCGACGGAGATGGGCTGTAATCCTTTAATTCAACTTATATAGTAAATATTTTTGCACCAAAAATAAATTTTTATAGAACTATATTTACAAGTTAAAATAAAGGAGTTAATATATCACAGGTATAAATTACTAGTAAATAAAACCTATTTAATTACGATGTTAAAGATAGAAACACCTTCGATAATGGCAAACTTGTCGAAAGATAAGGACGCAAAGCTACGGGTCTAAGGCTTATTTTGGCTAGGATCGCCGGGTTACCGAAAAGGATTGGATATATAAGATAAGAGGGTAATTTTCAGTTTAGTAACATACCCCTTTGTTTATATATGCCCACCAATCTTTTTGGTGGGGTTTTTTAATATCAAAATTAAATTTTTATTATTATAATCTTTCAGTCATCTAAGAACAGAAAGGAATGTAAAAAATGTCACAACAAGAACAATGGAAATCAAAACTAGGATTTATTTTAGCAGCTGCTGGTTCGGCTATTGGATTAGGGGCCATTTGGAAATTTCCGTATGTAGCTGGTACGAGTGGTGGGGGAGCGTTTTTTCTTGTATTTTTACTTTTCACTCTATTATTAGGTTATCCGCTTTTAGTAGGTGAATTCGTAATTGGTCGCCGCTCGCAAAGTGACGCTATTACGACATATAAAAAATTAGCACCCAATACATTATGGCATATAACAGGAAAAATAGGTGTATTTTCTTGTTTCTTAGTTTTATCATTCTATAGTGTGATAGGTGGATGGATTATCCTTTATTTAATTAAAGCATCCACTGGTAGTTTAAATGGACTATCACAAGCTGAGTATGGTCAGCTATTCGGAATAATTATCGCTGATCCTGTATCTACACTGTTAGGACAATTAGTTTTTCTTTTGATAACGATTATTGTTGTAGCAAAGGGGATTCAACAAGGGATAGAGAAAGCAAGTAAAATTATGATGCCTGCTTTATTTATTCTTTTTATTATTCTAGTAATTCGTTCATTAAGTCTAAACGGAGCAATGGAAGGAGTTAAATTTCTTCTAGTACCAGACTTTACGGAAATGACTTCTGAAAGTATTCTCTTTGCTTTAGGTCAAGCATTTTTTTCACTTTCTTTAGGAGTTTCTGTAATGGTAACTTATAGTTCTTATCTTCCTAAAACACAGGACTTACCTAAATCGGCTTTATCAATTGTTATTATGAACCTTTTGATAGCTCTGTTAGCGGGATTAGCTATTTTTCCGGGAGTATTCTCTTTTGGTTTAGAGGTAGATGCAGGACCAGTTTTAATCTTTTCGGTCTTACCGGCAGTATTTACTCAAATGCCATTTGGAATTGTTTTCTTTATTGCTTTCTTAGTATTATTTTTATTCGCAGCATTAACTTCTGCCTTCTCTATGATAGAAATTGCAGTATCTGCTTTAACGAAAAATACAAATGAAAATCGCAAGAAATACACTTGGATAATCGGAGGATTAATCTTTATTGTAGGAATTCCTTCATGTTTATCTTATGGGGTAATGGCTGATTTTAAAATAGTTGATAAGACATTTTTTGACTTGGTAGACTTCGCTGTAAGTAATGTTTTAATGCCTTTAGGAGCGTTGGCTATTTCTATATTTGTTACCACTAAGGTTTCAAAAACCGGCTTATTAGAAGAATTACAGCAAGGTTCGAAAGTGGGGAAAGTGTTCTTTAATATATGGTTTTATTTACTGAAATACGTTACACCGATTGCTATAACTGTCGTTTTTCTAGATGTATTAGGTGCATTAGAATGGATAGTAAGCTTTATTAAATAATACGTAAAAAAATAAGCATTGAAATTTGGAGGATTATCAAATGACAACAATGAATCAACTTCAACAATTATTCCCTAGTGCTGATGGAAATGTGGAACAAAGAGAAAAAATATTAGGATACATAAACACTATTTTCACTAATATTGATGAATTAAAAGACCCCTCAAAATTAACTTTGGGGCAAATGCCTAATTATACTAAAGATTATTATAATCGTATTATCGAAGAGTCAAATGTACCGAGAAAAGGGTTACCGATGGAAGTTACAATTACGGAACTAATCGATCTTGCAAAAGGACAACGATTTGTTAATAGTAACTATGTAGCAAATGCAGCTCCGCTACCGAATATAGCTAGTATTTTAGGGAACTTAGTAATGGTTCTGTTAAATGGGAATGCCCTTTGGGATGTTGAAGGCTCAGGTGCAGCTAAAGCGGAAATTATGGTGACTAGTATGTTATCCAAAATTGTAGGGTATGACCAAAATACAAGTGCTGGATATACAACATGGGGAGGACAAGGAGCGGTCTTTAATTCATTACGACTTGCGGTTGCTCGTCAATTTCCGGAATCAAATAAAGAAGGGGTTCCTAACAACATATTTTGTTTCTGTTCCGAATTATCTCATTACAGTCTTTATAAATCAGTGGAAGCAACAGGTATAGGTGTAAACAACATGATTCGTGTGGAGGTAAATGATGACCATTCCATGAATTTAGAAGATCTGAAAATGAAAATGGAGAAAGTTATTTCTGAAGGTGGAATACCGGCGTATATCCTTGCGACTATGGGAACAACAGACACCTTTGGAATTGATGATATTAAAGGTATTAAAGCTATCACAAGTGAATTAGAGCAAAAATATAATTTAAAGCCTATTTACGTCCATGCTGACTCTGCGATGGGTGGTATGTACACATTCTTTAATGAATATGACTTTGCGAATAATCCATTACATTTAGAAGATAGTGTTTCTTCAGTATTGAAAAGATACCAACAAAAATTCCAAAGTATACATTTGGCTGATAGTATGGTCTTTGATTTTCACAAGTTAGGTCAGACACCTTATATAACAAGTTTATTCCTAGTGAAAAACAAGGAAGATTTAAGATATATAGACTTAGATGCTTCCGAAACGCCTTATGTGGGTAATAGAGGATATGGAAGTTATCATACAAGCTACACGTTAGAATGTTCTCGTATGGGCAGTGCGATTTCTATCTATGCTTCACTACTATCAATGGGAATTGAAGGCTATCAGTCACTATTGGCTAATTATATTCGTGTTAATATAGCTTTTAGAGAATCTCTACTGAGAGAATTCAAAAATGTAGCAGTTACAAACGAAGTATCTCCAGTTACAACCTTTAGATTTTATCCAAATGAAGTTCTTTGGAAAGAAGAACTAGGGGGTAAATTAACAAGAGATGAAGTAGTTGAGATTAATGAATATAATGGTGAATTTGCTGAATTAATCGGCGTAGAAAGAGAAAGGGTTTACTTTGGTAATACCTCAAAACAAAGATTAATTCATGTTCGTGATGGGGATAAAAGATTACCTGTTTATGTACATAAATTTTTCTCCATTTCACCATATACCACAATCGAAGAAGTGGACAGATACATTAGCTTTTTGAAAGAACACATGAATGTTCATCAAAAATCTCTAGTTCTTGTTTGATTTTGTTTATAGAAATAGCATAAGAGGGAGCACAAAAGCGACAGGTTTACTTTGTCGCTTTTTGTTGTTTATACACTGAAATGTTAGTAATCCAACTCCGATTGAAAAAGTGATTATACCTATTCCTAATGTCCATGTATTGATGCAACGGAATAAAACAACACTTCATTGGGATCCTCTTGTAATAAATGGAGAAAAGATTAATCAATATGTGTTCAAAGAAAGCAGAAAAACCGATAGGAATTATTCCTATCGGTTTTTTATTATGCTTTGAATTTAGTAATCATTGATTGTAATTCGTGTGCTAACTCATTTAATTCTCTTGATGCTTTAGATAATTGGTTGACAGATTCTAATTGCTGCCCAGTACGATCTTCAATTTCGTGAGTGAAGTTTGAGTTATTCTGTGCAATCGCTTCAAGGTCTCTGACAGAAGCGGTTACTTCTTCTGTTCCAGCGGAAATTTCTTGAGATGCAGCCGAAACTCCTTCGATTTGAGTAGAAATTTGGTCTGTAATCTCTTTAATCTTAAAGAAAAGTTCTCCGGTTGTTTGAGCAATCTTCGTTCCTTTTTCTGCCTCTGTTGTACCAATTTCCATGGAAGATACAGCGTTATTTGTTTCATTTTGGATTTCTTCAATGATTTTTGAAATCTTCTCTGTAGATTTGTTGGACTCTTCCGCTAACTTTCTAACCTCTTGTGCTACAACCGCAAATCCTTTACCGTGTTCGCCGGCGCGAGCGGCTTCAATTGCTGCATTAAGAGCTAATAAGTTCGTTTGGCTAGAGATACCTGTAATCACTTCAAGGATACTAGAAATTTCGTCGGAACGCTTCTTTAATGAGCTGATGATATTGCTTGATTGTTTAACGGTATCGTTAATGATTCCCATTTGTGAAACCACTTCACTGATTGCATCTAGGCCTTCCATAGCATAATCTTCCATACGTTTAGATACTACGGAAACATCTTGAGCAGAATGTGCGATAGAATTTATTTCAGCCGCAATTTGTTCAATGGCTCCTGCTGATTCTGTGACTGATACTTCTTGTGCTTGAATTCCAGCTGTCATTTGTTTAATGTTGTCACTGATTTTTACAGAGTGGTCTTTCGATTGTTCAGTAACAATTGTTACTAATTCGGATGATTGTAATACAGTATCAGAGGTTTCTCTGATTTTCACAATCATAGATTTTAATTCAGATGCCATTTCATTGAATGCTTCATTAATTTTACCTAAATCATCTTCTCTTGTAGGAAGTTTAATATCAAGATTTCCGTTTCTCATTTCGTTAATTCCATTGAACAAATGTTTTAACGGTTTGAAGCTTCTGCGAGTAGCAAATACTTGAATAAGAATAATAATGATAATAGCTGGGATCAGAATAAGTAAAGAGCTAAGTAAGAATTTTTCTGTTCCGTTTTTAACCATACTTGCATCAACATCTACTCCAAAGAAAGCCCATACTTTACCTGTGCTATCTTTGATTGGGTAAAGTACTGTCACCCAAGTTCCGAATTGGTCTTCATACACATCTGAAGTTGTAATTTCTTTTGTTTTATTTAATTCTCTAATAGATTTAGCAATCGTTTCTGGTTGATCATATAAATCACCAATATTTATTCCGTTTTCTTGTAAGCCTTCTTTAATGTGAGTTGGTGTGGCAATAATAGCTGATTGATTTTTTTCATTAAGTTCGGTTCCCATTATATATCCTTGGGCAACATTTGGATTAGTGCTAGATATTTTGTCAAAAAAAGCGGTTAATTCTTTTTGAACTTTACCATCAAAATCTTTTTCATTTGCTGCTTCCTCAACTAGAGAAGGATCTATATCTTTTCCCCAACGTTCTGCAATTTTCGTTGCTTGCTTTTCCATTTCTTTTGTTAATACTCCATTTTGAATGGATAAGCTTGAGATTATAAGTACGATTCCTATTAATAGGATTAATGTGGTCGTAGTAACAATAGATTTTGTAACAAAAGATAACTGTCTAAGTTTGTTCATGGTGAAATCTCCCTTTCTTTATATAAAGTTTATATCGGTAATTTCATGAAAATTTTTTGTGATACAACTATAAAATATATTTTAAAAGTCTATAAATGAGAGTTTGAAAATAAGGTTCTGGTGCAAAAACTTCAAGATAATTACAAGTAGTCTCTAAATCTTGGACATACTGATACTATGACTCTAAAAAAGGTGTCTGATCGGTATGGAAAACAACATTTATTCAAATGGAGGCATTATCAGCCTGTCATTATTTTGTTAACAGTTAGATGGTATCTACGGTACAATCCCAGTTTTCGTGATTTGGTGGAAATGATGGAGGTGCGAGGCCTTTCGATAGCTCATACAACGATTATGTGATGGGTTCATCAATATGGGCCTCAATTAGATGAAAGAGTACGGTGTCATTTTAAGCCAACAAATGATTCCTGGAGAGTAGATGAAACGTATATTAAGGTAAAAGGTCAGTGGATGTATTTATATGACGTAGTTGGTTCCAAAGGAAGTATCATTGATTTTTATCTAAGCAAAACAAGAGATTAAAAGGCTGCAAAATGCATCGCATCATAATCTGTAAGTTAGCAGAAAATTCATGTCCTATCCTGAAAATTACTACTTTCATTCATTTGATGTGATGGTGCCGTATTAATACGGCATGGTTGTCTACCATGGAAGAACGGTATCTATTCCATCCTCTGTTTCATGGCTGGCTAACGGGAGCAAGAGTTTAGGAAGAGGATTCGCTGTGGCAACTCCTCTTTTCATTGTGCTAAACGAGTGAAATGGGTTGAAGGAAGAAAATGTTTGGGAGTATGTAGCAAGGTTAACCCTGCTTTTTCATTATGATTGTTATTTTACCCGTTGGTAAAAGTACACTTTTACGAACGGTTCATTTTTGCCCAAAAAGTGCCCTTTTTCACGTTCGTTTAAGTCGAAAAATCATTTACGGACGTTTTGGATAGAATAAGAGAGAGTTTTTTATATTTTATGAGAAATAATCAACACTAAAACCCCTTGGCGCCAAGGGGTTTGATTTTGTGTGGGTTCCGGTAAGAATGGTTATGTCAACAAAAAGAGGTTGGGTATCTAATAAAGCTACCCAACCTCTTTTATTGCCAATAATCAGTGTTATGTAAACTAAAGGTGAATAGGTGATGCACTTGCTTTGTATTATTTTTTGAGTATGTCCAAGTTTCATAGATTAATTACAATCAGTTTAAGGTTTTTGCACCAGAACTAGATTTCATATCGTTAATATCCCTTTTTTTAATCGTATACATAGTTTTAACACCATTTAAAACTCAAGTGTTTGTGATAACTTTTTCTTATTAAAATCATAAATTTTTTCTTTATTTAATTATTATAAATAAGATATTACGATGAAATAGGATATAGAGTTGTCAAAATTCGACTCTGCCTATTGAAACAACTTTTTATCATAGGTCTTAGATTTATGACAATGATTGTGAACAGAGTGTAGACAAGTAATCAAGGAGGTAATATTAATGACACAGGGAGAAAAAATTACAGTTACTAACGGTGTATTAAATGTACCAAACTATCCAATCATTCCTTTCATTGAGGGAGACGGAACTGGGCCGGACATTTGGGCTGCAGCTTCACGTGTACTGGAAGCTGCTGTTGAGAAAGCATACAATGGCCAAAAGAAAATTGTTTGGAAAGAAGTACTAGCTGGGGAAAAAGCATTCAACGAGACAGGTGAATGGCTGCCTTCAGAAACATTGGATGTAATCCGTGAATACATAATTGGGATTAAAGGTCCGCTTACAACTCCTGTCGGCGGCGGGATTCGTTCCTTGAACGTGGCATTACGTCAAGAGCTTGATTTATTCGTATGTCTGCGCCCTGTACGTTACTTTGAAGGTGTACCTTCACCCGTTAAGCGTCCTGAAGATACAGATATGGTGATTTTCCGTGAAAATACTGAAGATATTTATGCGGGTATTGAGTACGCAGAAGGAACAGAAGAAGCACAAAAACTAATCAACTTCTTACAAAACGAAATGGGTGTAAATAAAATTCGCTTCCCTGAAACTTCTGGTCTAGGAATCAAGCCGGTTTCAGAAGAAGGAACAAAACGTCTTGTTCGTGCAGCCCTTAACTATGCAATCAATGAAGGTAGAAAATCATTAACACTTGTTCATAAAGGAAACATTATGAAGTTTACGGAAGGTGCCTTCAAAAACTGGGGTTATCAATTGGCTGAGGAAGAGTTTGGCGATAAAGTATTTACATGGGCTGAATACGATCGTATCGTAGAAGCAGAAGGAAAAGAAGCGGCTAATAAAGCACAGGCGGAAGCAGAAGCAGCTGGCAAAATCATCGTAAAAGATGCGATTGCCGACATCTTCCTACAACAAATTTTAACTCGTCCGCGCGAGTTTGACGTAGTGGCTACGATGAACTTAAACGGTGACTATATTTCTGATGCGCTGGCTGCACAAGTTGGCGGTATCGGTATCGCTCCAGGAGCAAACATCAACTATGAAACAGGACATGCCATCTTTGAAGCGACTCACGGTACAGCGCCAAAATATGCCGGCCTTGATAAAGTGAACCCGTCTTCTGTTATCCTTTCAGGTGTATTAATGCTTGAACACCTTGGCTGGCATGAAGCGGCTAAACTAGTCATCTCTTCCATGGAGAAAACAATTGCTTCTAAAGTGGTTACTTACGACTTCGCCCGTTTAATGGATGGGGCGACAGAAGTAAAATGTTCTGAATTCGGTGATGCGTTAATTCAAAATATGGTTCTGGTGCAAAAACATTTACTAGAAGTATAGAGCTATTCATTTCTTTCAAATTAGAGGATTAAGAAATGAATTTAAACAGTTTATGGATAAATTCTTTTTAATTTATGGGAGAGACTTCACCTGCTGGTGAAGGTGCAGCGTGTAGACAAAGCCTATTATTAGGCAAGGTCTACACGTTGAAAGCCCTTGTCTCAAGGGCTTTTTAATACGTTTAGTTCCTCTAATCCCACTTATGTCAACAAAAAAGAGGCATTATGTTAATTGGAGTTGAATATTGTATGTATGAAAAGATGAATTGAATTATACTTTCAAGGATTCATACAAAGTAAAATGTTGAATAAATTAATATATTGTGGAGGATGTTTTCCTTTGTCCTTGTAAATTATGAAAACATACAGAGAGGGAGATGAGAAATTGACTGACGCATCTATCAATTTAATGAAGGTTGTTGTGCGCAATGCTGTGCGCACTAACTTAGTTATTATGAATTATTACTTTGATTCAATGTTATTTTTATATGGTTTTAATAAACGGAAGAGTAAATTTTAAATGTAGTGTAATAGATTTTAGGGTGTATTAGAAAGACTCAGATTAAAAAGAATCTGAGCCTTTTGCTTTTTATAACGGGCCTTATGTCAACTATATAGATCGATTTAGAAAATTCGACCTGACCAAAGAACGGCCATGCCAAATTTTCTAGACCTAAGCGGCTGGCACCCCCCTTGCGGGGTTGGCGCCAACCGCATAGGTGAACCCTTGAGGGCGAATTCAAGTTGTCTGGATCACCGATTGTGATGCCTCTTGATTGAATGAAGATGTGTCGAGTTATTAAGTGGAATATATATAAAACGATGGAAACTTATTAAAAAAATAATACGAACGGGGGCAAGAGTTTAATAGCGGTGGTTGCTACGGCAACCTCTTTTTTATTGAACAAACGGAGGTTTGTTGAAAAAGGAAATATAATAATAATAGTTAATGGGGGGAGTTTCTATGAAGTATGTATATCTTTTACAACATAGCTATGAGTATGAATATGAAGGTGAAATTTTTGATGAAATAAAAACGATTGGTATCTTTTCAACAAGAGAAAAAGTGGAAAAAGTGATTGATAAATATAAGTCATTGCCAGGGTTTAAAGCCATCCTTTAGAGTGCTTTCACATAGATCAATTTGCAATTATTAGTTGAAGTATAAAATCAATTATATAAAAAGGTAGTGCCATATGAGAATGTTTCGACTGTTATTTGTGTTTTTATTGGTCTTGCTTGGTTATACCTCCCCTGCCATGGCAGAAAGTGAGCTGTAAAAAAAATCGATGCTTTACCTGAAAACGGTACTCTAAAGCTAATTGATTCCATGTATGACGGAGAAATTGTGATTAATAAGCCAATAACGATAGAAGGAGGTAACAATACCATTATTCGCTCTTGCGGTGATCAGCCTGTTATTACTGTGCAAGGTGATGGTGTTGTGTTGAAAAACTTAAAAATTGAACAGTGCAGTAAAACTTCAGACACAGCGGCTATTTATGCAACAGGGAAGAATCATCATTTGGAAAACATGCAAATTCAATCAACACATTATGGAATCAAGCTTAATCAGGCTAGTGGGACGGTTATTGAAAAAGGTTCAATTTTAAAAATAAAGATTTCATGGGGCGTTATAGGTGTATATACGTTGGTCTATCTTGCTTTTGCGTTAACCGTAGCATCATGGAATTTGGAAAGGAGGAAATTCCAGTGACATTCGTAAAGGTAGATTCCGTTTCCAAGAGGTTTGGGAAGAAAGTAGCTCTTTCTCCAACGTCTTTTCAAATGAAAAAAGGGGAATGCGTCAGCGACTAGTATTTGGACAAGCATTGCTAGGCTCACCCAGCCTGTTGTTGCTTGACGAGCCTACGAACGGCCTTGATCCGTTTTGGGTGAACGAATTTGTGGCAATTTTACAAGAAGTGAAGAAAGCTGGAACGACTATTGTTTTCTCAACCCATATGATGGACGTGGCTGCAGAGGTGGGAGATACGATTTTATTTATGAAGGAAGGAAAGATCGTTAAAACGATTCGTAACGAACTTGATAAGGAAAAAACAACGATAGAATTATTACATTTACATCGAAGCGTATGAGGCTGCCGGGTACCCGGCAGCC
>NZ_JBHRZT010000067.1:244066-268481 GCF_042649685.1 Bacillus songklensis
AAAGATGAGATTTGAAACGGATTCATTATCAATAACGCCAGTTAACTAAATAAGAATAGGGTATGCCATTCATTTAATTAGCCAATCCACTGTTTGACAGTTGGAATTCTTCTAATCACTAACCAATCTAGAGCTAATACCATTAATAAAGATACTCCCACCAGAGGAAAGATGATACCCAATATGACAATAATCACCGTTACCCATTTCAACATGTTAAAATCGTTTGGCAAAGATGGAGCACCTAGTTTTCCGGTTGGTCTTCTCTGCCACCACATAATGAAACCACTTACTGAGATTCCAATCAGAACAAGGCATATGACAAGATCAAGTAACTGGTTAGCTAGTCCAAAGTAATGACCTTCATGTAAGGCAACTCCAATAGAAATAGCTTTAGCCAAAGGACCATAATCTTCAAAGCGCAAGTCTGCCAGCACTTTACCACTGTATTGATCGATGTGTAAGGTTGCCTGGCCTTCTGGCTTATCAGGAGAGACAGAAACGGTATAGACACCCGTTTCTCCTTGGGGGAAATTGATGCGATACCCTGGTTGTATCTTGTTATCATTGGCTATTTTCATAATCCTTTCAACAGGAAGGGTTGTCATACCATTTTCATTCGATTGTGGTACAGGCATTTTTTCAGCAGCCCATGGTACTTCCTTAACTACATCTTTTGTTGGAATAACCGATTTCGGAACATTGCCATCCCATAATCCAGACGGATAGCCGGTCTGAGTTGCGGTAGCTACTCGATTAATCATATCCCCCCATAAACCCGACCACGGGAGTCCCGTTAAAATAAAAATAGTAATGAACAATGAGAACCAAAAAGCCGGGACTGCGTGAAGATCTCGTAACATCGTTCGTTTGCCTTTGAAGAATCTAGGAATGAACGTACCAAATAAAGATTTTGTTTTCCGGGGCCACCATAAGTAAATGCCTGTTATTAATAAAACCATTGCCCAACAAGCTGCAAGTTCGACTAACCTGTCACCCATCGTTCCCATCATCAATTCGCCATGCAGTTCTTCAATTTTATTCATTAATTTATCACTGTCTTTGAGTTCACCAACAACCTCCCCATTGTATGGATTTACAAAAATGGTCATGCTTTCGTCTTTGTTGAGAATTCCAATTTCAGATGAACGATCCGCCTCAACTGGAGGTTTATATCGTGTAATCGTTGCATCCGGATAAGATTTTTCAACTTTTTCAATTTGTATGGATGGTGATAATGGTCGTTGACCTGCTTGTATATAGTAGTAATCTTGATACATCATGTTTTCGATTTGCGGCTTAAACAAGTAGATAATCCCGGTTATGGCGAGCATAATAACAAATGGCGCAAAAATAATCCCCGCATAAAAGTGCCAACGCCAAACAGCCTTATACAAATGCTTAGCCTTTGAAGAATCTGTTTTCATAGAATTTGCGGTTACATCGTCGCGTTTTTCTTGTCTGATTGCAGTCATCTTTCTAACCTTCTCCCCTTTAGATATAAATGTGTTGATATAAATGACGTTTTAAGTATATCTTCGATCTGTGAAGTCTTAATGAGTTCTTTGTGAAATCTTTCAACACATTTAGGGTTTGGTTCATGTTTTTGACTTGCACAAACAAGAACGATGTTAACTAAGGTTAGCTGAGGTATAAAATTAATGTAGAATAGCATAATTACTATAGTTTTATCATAGATTGCTGTGCTAAACTATCTTCAATACCTTCAATAAATTGATAAAGCTTTCTTTTATTCCTTGGTAGAGAAGCCACAATATTCCTCGCAAAAATCTCCATCATTTTCTCATTCATTACAAACGACCATCTTTCCTTTAGTGTTCAAAATCATTTATACCCAACTTTTGGGCTGGCCTTTCTATAATCTTCAAATGGCATTCTTAACATATATCAAACAGGAACTTGTAAGCACTACACTCACGATGTTCCTGTCGCTCCACCTGCTTACCAGCTAGATTTTTTAACCCCAGGGATCTGCCCCTTATGTGCTAATTCACGAAAAGCGATACGAGACATCTTAAACTTTCTTAAGTAGCCTCTAGGTCTCCCAGTAACTTGGCAACGGTTATGAAGCCTAGAAGGTGCTGAGTCACGAGGAAGCTTACTTAATGCAGCATAATCCCCTTTTTCTTTTAATTCTCTTCTTAAATCCGCATATTGTTCTACCATTTTTTGTCTCTTGAGCTCTTTTGCTACTTTGGATTTCTTTGCCACTTATGTTTGCCTCCTAAATGTTCTTAAATAATCATAATAGTTTTCTTAATGAACGGGTGCATTAATGAAAGATAAACTCAATAAAATATAGCTCTTTGCTTCTCATAAGTTCAAATATGTTACTAGACAGAAGATACAAGAGAGGATGACTCAAAAGGTATAAAAAGACATACCTTTTGAGTCATCCTCCTGAAAGGGACCCGTCATGAAAATCCTGCAAAATCAAAGAATTCCGTGACGGATCCTTTCAGTAAAGATCAACTTTTGCCATTGATTAGAGACTTATGGGACAGCCTCGACAGTGTTGACTTGATAAATTGGAGTCTGATTTTTGCTTTGTTACATTGATTATGGGAGGAATAACATCGCATCTTACTTTTGTAAAGTAAGTAATCGATAAGCGTAATTCTAGCTTTTAACTGATGTACTCTCTGTAGAGATAAGCTGTCACCCAAATCCATCTCATCTGGTATCTTTCCATGCCGGATTAGCTGTTCAAATCCTTTTCTAAGAGACGTAATTTCTTTTAGAGATTTATTCTTAATAAGCTCTGTCATCATGGATGCGGATACCATACTAATGCTCCACCCTTCCCCAAGAAAGGTTACCCTTCTTACCTGATCTTGTTCTAGATTCACAGATAAAGTCATGACATCCCCACATGTCGGATTCTTATGAGTTTTTGAACAATTATCATTTGGGAGAAACTTTTTCATTCTTAATTATCTGACTCCGCCACGTCCAGTCGGATACAGTACCATGAGTAAATGTTTCGTCCTATCCATTTTGTAGATTTGTGAATAAAATCCAAATAGATTGTCCCCTTTAGTAGGGGTTCCTTTTTTGGCTCTAAGGTCAGTGAAATAGATAACTGAATATTGGATATCTCTTTGTGCACCACTAGTGTTCACCAGTATAAAAAACAGAAAAATATTGACAATATTTAACACCGTGGTATAATTCGTTTAGAAATGAATAAATCGTAATTATTACGATTTGTCAGGTGCTCATGAAGCAAATAAAAAATATAAGTGTAAAGGGTAGTTGTGATGAAACGGGAAATAGATTTTATAAAATTTAATCCAACACAAAATATGACAATTCTTGTTAAAACTAATTATCCAGTTGAGGAGTATGAGTACATTGCTTCAAAAATTATGTCATATGACAGCGTGTATGCTGAACAAGTAGGTTTTATAGAAAAACCGATAAATAATAAAGCTACTGCACATCTACAGATGGCTGGAGGTGAGTTTTGTGGTAATGCTTGTATGGCATTGGCAGCTTTTATTGCATCTGAAAAAGGACTAAAGCAAAATGACTTGATGGAAATATTATTAGAAGTTTCAGGCACGGACAGATTGATAATGTGTCAAGTAAGAAGAAATTCAGATGAATATTATTGTCAAGTTACTATGCCTATTCCCAAACAGATAGAACAGAGAACAATAAAGTATGATGGGGACGATTTGGATATTATTATAGTGAGATATCATGAGTTTATACATATTGTGATAGAAGTGGAGGAATTTAGTAGGACAGTGAGGGAAAAAGCGCAATCATTAGCAAAGTTGCTTGGAGTAACTTTAGGTGCTAACTTGATCGGCATTTTATTGTATAAATCGAAATCTGATGAATTGGCTCCCCTCATTTATGTCCCACATCTAGATAGTATGATATGGGAAAGGGGGTGTGGTTCAGGTACAGCCTCCTTAGGAGCCTATCTAGCTTGGAAGAATAAAGGGGAGATTGTTGCAAAGATTAGGCAACCCGGTGGCACTATTAATGTAGTTGCTAATTGTCATGAAGAAGAATTAACAAGTCTTAAGATTGAAGGATCCGTCGGAATAGTAGCACAAGGCAAAGCTTTTATAGATGTTTAGTTATCATATTGCATTGGGGTGAAATGAATGATTGCGTTAAAAACTTTTCAAGAATCTTTAAGTGAGTTTTCAGAAAGATTTGATGATTTAGCAGAAAGGTATGATCATACAATCAATAATTGTTCAGAGTTAGAGATTTTAATAGATGACTATTCAAAATTCATAACAAACGAGAGGAATGAAGAAGCTTGGGAACAACTAGAACTACAAGAATCCAGTGATTTGAATCAACTTGTGATGGATTTAAGAAAAAAATCGGCACTTTGTGTTGCTATTATGGAGAAATATCGTGCATTGAAATTGCAGGATGGAAATGCTGAAATAGCCGATTATTTTAAAAATATAGAATCATGTATTGAAGAAGAGTTTGGTAGTTTTCAAATCACTTCTGAATCAAAAGTATTATTAGTGGGCTCAGGTTCATTTCCAATGACACCATTATTAATTGCTAAGCGAACTGGAGCAGAGGTTGTTGGCATAGATATTGATGATGAGGCTATTAAACTTGGACGAAACGTTGTAAAAAGATTGGGGAGTGGATTAAACATTAGATTAGAAAAAATATCAGTGGAAGATCTTGATTTTACGAAAGACGTGACCCACATCATCTTTAGTTCAACTGTCGAAAGTAAATATGACATATTGGACCAATTATATGCATTGACGAATGAAAATGTAGTTGTGGCTATGAGATATGGTAATCGGTTGAAGTCTTTGTTTAATTACCCATTGAGAGAGGTGGATGAGCAAAGATGGAAGTTGGTTGAAAATATAATACGTCCAGATCATGTGTTTGATATTGCATTGTATAAAAAAGTATAGCTTACTTGCTTGTAAGAAAGGGAGGTTTTTATGAGTGATTTTAAGCGAGTCTTACTATTAGGAACTGGTCCTACATCAATTCAACTTGCTGTAAATTTAAAAAAACTATTGAATTGCTATGTAGGAATTTCTGGAAGAGAATCTGTTCGTTCAGAAAAAGTCTTTGCGGCGCTTAAGCAAAGTGACCATCTAATTCGTGTGGGCGTTCAAAATGAAAAGCATCGACATATGGAAGGTGAATGCTTCGTTGATCAAGTTTTTAAAGGATATGGAACAATTAAGGGTGACTGGGATACCATTATTTTTTCTGTAACAACAGATGCCTATATTGAAGTATTAAAGCAAATTAATGATGAGCTTTTAAAACAAGTAAAATGTATTGTTCTAATTTCTCCAACTTTCGGTTCAAATAGCTTAATAAGTAACTATATGAACTATCTTAATCCTGATGTGGAAATTATTAGTTTTTCTACGTATTACGGCGATACACGATGGATACACGATAAACCACCCAATAATGTTTTAACAACAGCGGTCAAGAAAAAAATTTATATAGGCTCCACATACTATCCGTCTAAGAACGTCGACAGACTATGTAAGGTATATGAAAAATTAGGTATCACTCTAGAAATTATGAAATCTCCGATTGAGGCGGAGACAAGAAATATTTCTTTATATGTACACCCACCGTTGTTTATGAATGATTTTTCATTAAGTGCAATATTTGGAGAGTTAGATACCAAGAAATATGTATACAAAATTTATCCTGAGGGGCCCATTACGCAATATTTAATTCGTGATATGCTGGCCCAATGGAAAGAAATTATGAATGTTATAGGGAAAATGAATATACAAAGTATAAATTTACTTAAATTTATGACAGATGATAATTATCCGGTGAGATTGGAAAGCTTATCACGTCATGATATAGAAAATTTCAATCATTTAGAGACTATTCATCAAGAGTATTTATTGTATATACGTTATACCTCACTATTGATCGATCCTTTTTCAGAACCAGATAAGGAAGGGAACTATTTTGATTTTTCTGCTGTTCCATTTAGAAAGATGTTCGTCAACAGGGAAGGGTATTTGGATATCCCAAGGATGCCTAAGGAAGACTATTATCGTATAAAAATAATACAAGGAATTGCAAAATATTTAAATGTGAATTGTCCAACAATAGATAAATTCATTAAAGCATATGAAAGTAAAATTGAAAAAGTTGCTCAATCTCATAAAGGCGAATTATTATCTAATGCATTTGTCGTTCAAAGTTTTGATGCAGATTTGAAAATGATATGCAGTGAAATAGGAAAAAGTATAGGAGCAAAGAGATGAAATAGTACTTATCTTAAATAATAGAGTAATATATTGTTTAAATAGTAATTGTTCCGATTTAATTCGGTAATTATGGTTTGAAAGTAGATCATATTTTGGCCAGCAAAAATAAGTTGCATTCAAATTAAGTAGGTCTAAAGGGAGAGAAATACATTGTTAATTAAAAAGTTTAAGTTAGTGGCTCTAGTTTTTTTTGTCTTATCCATGCTAGTTGCCTGCTCTGCAAATTCGGCAAACTCTGATAGTGAGAAAAAGGAAGATAATGATTCAACGAATAACGAAAAGAAAACAGAATTAGTTTATGCATCAGCCAAAGACATTAATGATATGAATCCCCATCTTTACACTGGTTCAATGCCAGCTCAAGGGATGGTATATGAATCGTTAGTTGAAAATACAGAAGATGGGATCAAGTCTTTACTTGCTGAATCATGGGAAATTTCAGAAGATGGAAAAGTATACACGTTTCATTTAAGAAAAGATGTGAAATTCCATGATGGAGAACCATTTAACGCAGAGGCAGTGAAGAAAAATATTGATGCTGTGCAAAATAATGCAGAAAAACATTCTTGGATTAAACTATCAACAAAAATAGTAAGTTGTAATGTAGTAGATGAGTATACAGTTGAATTAGTGCTATCAGAAGCATATTATCCAACTTTGATTGAATTATCTATGACTAGACCTTATGTATTCATATCACCCAAAGATTTTGTTAACGGGGGCACAAAAGATGGTGTAAATGGTTATCATGGTACAGGACCATATGTTCTCACCAAACATAAAGTTGATGAGTATGCAACTTTTGAAGCAAATGAAAACTACTGGGGTGGTTCACCTAAGATTAAGAAAATCACTTGTAAAGTTCTTCCAGCAGGGGAAACGACACTTTTAGCATTACAAAAAGGAGAAGTAAACTTTGTTTTCACAGATGATCGAGGTGCAGACAGTCTTGATGTCGAAGCAATGAATCAATTAGTTGATTCAGGTGATTATCAACTTGTTAGAAGTGAAGCAATGAATACGAAAATGATCGTAGCTAATAGTAGTAAATCTGATAATCCAGTAAGTGAAACAGCTGTTCGTGAAGCCATTTGGTACTCTATCGATAGAGAAACAATTAGTAAGGATATTTTAAATGGTACTGAAACAGTAGCCAATACACTATTTTCATCTAACGTCCATTATGCAGATGTCGATTTGAAGAAACGAGGCTATGATTTAGAAAAAGCTAAAAAGATTTTAGAAGAAGCAGGCTGGACATTAGAGGATGGTGCTGAAGTTAGAACGAAAGACGGTAACAAATTAGCCATGAAACTGTATTATGATAGCAATTCTTCTTCCCAAAAAACTCAGGCTGAATTTATCCAAAGTTCATTAAAAGAGATAGGTGTTCAGCTAGAGATTATTGGTGAAGAGTCCACTTCAATCGCTAATAGAAGATCAACTGGTGACTATGACTTATTATTCAACCAAACATGGGGACTAGCATATGATCCGCAAAGTACAATCGCTGCTTTTACTTCTGAGTCTGCCTATTTACATACTACTAGTGGCATAGAGAAAGCGGATGAACTCTACAAGAAAATTGAAGAAGTTATGGTGTCCACTGATGAGGAAACACGAAAATCGTTATACACTGATATTTTGACAATTGTTCATGATGAAGCAGTCTTTATTCCAATTACAAATGGTAGTGTCACTGTAGTTGCTCCAAAAAATTTAAAAGGCATCTCATTTAAGCAAACACAATTCGAGTTGCCATTTGAGCGAATGAACTTTGAATAGAAAATTAGATAAAAGGGGATTATCCCCTTTTATTTATGAATAAGAAAGTTCAGAATTATTAAGTTTTTAAGCTTATAGATTAAATGTAAGGATACTATTTAGTTGTACTTTTATGAGTGACCATTCTTATTTCTACGCAGACACCAGACAGAACCTTTAGCATAGGTGATCAGCGTAACGGTCAAAAATGCTTGTTTACTAATATAAGAGTGCAAATGTGTTTTCTAAAGATTTTATCAATAGAAGGAGGTTTCTATGGGAAGTTACATAATTAAGAGGACATTGGTATCAATACCCTTGCTTTTGATCATTTCGTTTTTAACGTTTGTTTTAATTAATCTTTCTCCCCTAGATCCGGCCGAAGTGGTTTTGCAAGCGCAAGACGTTCCAAAAATAACAGATGAATTAATTGCTCAAACGAAAGAAGAGTTGGGGCTAGATAAACCATTTATAATAAGATATTTCGACTGGATCATTGCCTGCTTACAGTTGGACTTTGGGAATTCATACGTAAAAGGAGAACCAGTTTGGTCATTAGTAGGTCCAGCTTTTCTAAATACGTTAAAGCTAACGTTAGTTTCGTCTGTTGTCATTATTGTTTTGTCAATACTATTAGGTGTTATCTGTGCGATGAAGGAAGGAAAAATAATTGATAAATCGGTAAGAGGTATTTCATTTTTCCTAACATCAATGCCGTCATACGGGCTTGCGTCTCTTATGATTTGGTATTTCTCTGTTAAATTGGATTTATTACCAACCAGCGGGATGGACTCGTATAAGAGTTATATTCTACCGGTTACTGTGATTGCGGTAAGTTATGCAGGCATTTATTTTAGAACCGTTAGAAGCTCAATGTTAAGCAACTTAAATGAAGACTATGTATTGTATGGAAGAGCATGCGGTTTAACAGAGAAGAAAATCACTATGCATATTTTAAGAAATTCATTGCAAGTGGCCATATCGATTTTTTGTATGGCTATACCCATTATTTTGGGAGGTACAGTAGTTATAGAAAATGTTTTTGCATGGCCAGGATTAGGAAGTCTAAGCGTTAAATCTATTCTAAGCAGAGATTTTCCAGTTATCCAAGCGTATGTTCTTATTATAGCAGTGGCCTTTGTGCTGTTTAATACGATTTCAGACATTATAAATGCTGCGATGAATCCTAAGTTAAGGAATGATCTCTAAATGAGAATATGGAAAAACTTAAGTAAAGATAAGTTAGGTAGTATATCTTTAATCGTCATTGTTGTAACGATTATTGTTGGACTATTTGCCCCCTTTATTGCGCCCCATGACCCCGTGGAAGTAAATATGAAACTTCGATATGCAACCCCATCGTGGGAATACTTATTAGGCAACGATCACTTAGGGAGATGCATTTTATCGAGATTAATTTATGGAATTCGTCCCAGCGTTTTATGGGTTCTAGTTGCATTAGTAATATCTGTTTTGATTGGGGCTATTTTAGGCTTTATGGCAGGCTACTTTAGAGGAAACGTAGATGCCTTTATTATGAGAATTTGTGATGTCATGCTTTCTTTTCCAGTATACGTTATGACTTTGGCGATTGTTGGTATTTTAGGCGTGGGCCTTGAGAATATTCTGCTTGCGTTTATTTTGATGAAATGGGCATGGTTTGCTCGAGTAATCAGAGCGTCTGTTATGCAGTATGCTGAGTTAGAATATGTCAAATTTTCCAAAGCATCCGGTATTAGTGATATAAAAATAATTTATAAGCATATTGTCCCTGTTACATTTTCTGATATCGCAGTTATTTCAAGCAGCTCTATTGGTTCGATGATTTTGCAAATATCGGGACTTTCATTCCTAGGCTTAGGAATACAAGCTCCAAATGCTGAATGGGGAATGATGTTAAATGAGGCGCGGAAAGTTATGTTTACAAGGCCAGAGTTAATGTTAGCGCCCGGTATAGCCATTATTATAGTAGTATCGGCATTTAATTTTTTATCTGATGCACTTCAGGTTGCTTTAGATCCTAAATTATTAACCTCTAAAAATAAGCTTCAAGAAAATTTAACAATCTCTAAACGGAAGCTTACAATCTCTAAAAGGAAGCTTCAAGAAAAAGAGGTGGCAAATTAAATTTATGAATATATTAGAAGTTGAAAATTTGAAAATATGGGATATTAATACCGGTAAAGTGATTATCTATAATAGTTCATTCAATTTAAAGCAAGGAAGCTGTCTGGCCATTGTAGGAGAAAGCGGAAGCGGTAAGTCTGTGACTTGTAGGTCAATAATGAAATTGAATAGGCCCTGGCTTCACCAATCAGGGGACATTCTATTCAAAGGTGAAAACTTAAACAATCTCTCTGAAAAAGAAATGAGAAAGAAAAGGGGAAGAAACCTTTGTATGATTCTCCAAAATGGAATGAGTGCATTTGATCCTTCTTGTGTGATGGGTGTTCATTTAAAGGAGACACTTGTCCAACATTTCGGCTGGAGTAATAACAAAATAGAAGAAAAAATGAAAGATGCCTTGGAAAGTGTTATGCTGAAAAATCCGATAGAGATGATGAATAAATACCCACACCAGCTATCAGGTGGAATGTTGCAGCGAGTTATGATTGCATTGGCATTAGTATTAGAGCCAGACATTATTATCGCTGATGAACCGACAACAGCACTGGATACAATCTCACAATTTGAGGTCGTTGAACAATTTATTAAATTACGAGAAAGAATGGGTTGTTCGATGATCTTTATTTCTCACGATTTAGGTGTTGTAAGAAAAATTGCGGATGACGTTTTAGTCATGAAGGATGGAAAAATTATCGAAAGAGGGAATATCCAAACCATTTTTTCAGAAGCGCAACATGAATACACAAAGTACTTAGTATCCACTAAAGAGGCGCTGAGTAATAATTTTAAAAAAATAATGGGGAGGAGCTATTTTGCTGAAAGTTAATTCTGTTGAGAAGTCTTATAAAAAAGGTGGATTGTTTTCTAAAGAGCGACAGCAAGTTTTGAAGAATGTTAGTTTTGAATGTAGGAATGGCGAATGTCTCGGCATTATCGGAGAAAGTGGAAGTGGAAAATCCACATTAGGGCGTATGATATTAGGAATTGAAAAGCCGGATCATGGAACCGTTTTATTTGAGGGAAAAAATGTGGGGGATCGAAGAGTGAGATTAGGTGCCATTAGTGCTGTTTTTCAGGACTATAAATCTTCCATTAATCCATTTTTTACTGTTGAAGAAGCCATTATGGAGCCATTAAAAGTTCAAAAAAAGACTCAAATTGAAAATCAAAACAAGATTGATATCCTATTAAATCAAGTTGGTTTAGATCCATCCTATAGAAAAAAATATCCTCATGAGTTATCAGGAGGAGAGATTCAGAGGGTGTGTATTGCAAGAGCCATCTCAATAGAACCGAAGTGTATTTTATTAGATGAAGCCATTAGTTCATTGGATGTATCTGTTCAAATGCAAGTGCTTGATTTATTAAAAGAATTAAAAAAAATCTACAATATGAGTTACGTTTTTATAACTCATGATATACAGGCTGCCGCCTATATTTGCGATAGAGTCATTATTTTTAGAAATGGTCAAATTGAAGAAATGGTCAAAATTGAACAATTAAAGGATGTTCAGTCAGAATATGCTAGAAAGTTATTGCAGATGTTAATAACTTTCTAATATTGAAATACACGAAACCTTTGTTACACGATTTAGGAGGAGAAAAATTTTGAGTGGAGCTATGTCTTGGCCTTTTCTGCGTTTGTATATGTTGGTTCTTCTTTATTTTAGTGCCAATTCTATTCTAAATGTTATTATCCCTTTACAAGGGGAATCATTAGGAGCGAGCAATACAACAATTGGCTTGATCATGGGGGCGTATCTGTTTACCACCATGTTCTTTCGACCATGGGCAGGTCATATTATTCAAAAACATGGGCCGATAAAATTGTTACGCATTATTCTTATTATCAATGGATTTGCTTTAATACTATATACATTTACTGGATTAGGGGGCTTTCTAGTTGCCCGTATGTTACAAGGGGTGTCAACCGCCTTTTTTTCAATGGCATTACAGATAGGCATTATTGATGCACTGCCAGAGAAGGATCGCTCTCAGGGCATTTCACTTTATTCTTTATTCTCATATATACCAGGTATTATTGGCCCCATATTGGCATTAGGTATTTGGCAAGGGGGTATGGATTACTTTACAGTGGTGATGATAGCAATTGCCATCTTTACAGGGTTGTTTGGCTACAGTGCTAAGATGGACAAAGCAGAGGCTCAGCCTGTTACAAATAATGCTGAACAAGAAGTAAGTATGTTTAAATCATTTAGTCAGTTAGTAAAAAATCCGTTTTTATTTAAATGTAGCGTATTGATGTTAGTTGCATCAATTGTATTTGGAGCTATTACAACCTTTATACCACTGTACGCTACGCAATTAAAAAGCGGTAATGCCGGAATTTATCTCATGCTTCAGGCGGGTACCGTTGTCTTTGCTCGTTTTGCTTTAAGAAAAAAGATTCCTTCAGACGGTAAATGGCATTCATCTTTTATCATGGGGACTATGTTTATTTTAGCAGTAGCAGCGCAGTGTGTAAGCTTTTCTATAACCGGTGGAGCTATATTCTTCTATGTTGGTGCAATTTTAATGGGAACAGCTCAGGCACTTCTCTATCCAACGTTAACAACGTATTTGACCTTTGTCCTGCCACAGATGAATCGCAATGTGTTATTGGGTTTATTTATTGCTATGGCTGATTTAGGTGTTTCGCTAGGTGGTGTCATTATGGGACCGATAGCTGATCTCTCTTCATACTCATTTATGTATATGATTTGTGCTAGCTTAGGTGTGGCAATGATTATTTTTGCCTATGATCGAAGAAAAATGTTTGTTGGGGAATATAAAAAGAACTTTTTTTGATCAAACTTTAATTTAAACCAACCTAAAACACACCAGTATATATGTGAACACTGGTGTGTTTTAGATATTCTAAAACTTATTTACTGCATTACGTAACAGTCACTAACTCCACAGGTCCGTGATCGTCACAATGGTCTCCATGGACATGGTGAAGACGGCCGTTTACTAAGTAGTCCATATGGTCACCATGAGGAACCAATTCATGACCACAGTCGCTATCATGATGACATCCACAATTCATAGGAGCGTATTCATCTGGATTTGTCTCGGATACAGGAATTTTACATTCATCCCAATGTCCGTTATGTTCATGATGGAGATGCCCGTTATGAACATAATCAAGGTGATCATCATGCTTAATTTTCGTATGGCCACAAGCACCACTATGCTTATGTGGGTGTTGTTCATGGATTTCGTGCTCTTTTCCTATTATTTACCTCCTATTTGAAGATACTTGTCCTTACATTAGTATGCTATCCCTAATACTCCTTCACTAAACATTTTGTTTGGCTGTAATAATGGTGAAAATTATTATTTGCGAAGTTGAATTGGAATTAGAAAAATACCCAATAACCCAAGAAGAAGAGATTATATTTTTCTATTTCTGCTTTTCACAAAGTGTAGTTATTGTAAGGAGAATTGAGAAGTATAGGAGCTTTGAATATTCATAATATCTATATCTTTTCCAATTAAGACGATACAAGGATCTATCGTGCGTTTTTGCGGAAAATCACTAATATGCACTTGATTAGAACTATATTGAAATGGATAAACACCGGGTTCATCTTTGAAAGATACGTATCCTTTTCCGCGCATAATTCCTTCTGGTAATGATTTTAACCATTTTTTAAGTTGTCTTCTGGATACAGAGGGAACATC
Organism: Bacillus songklensis; assembly: GCF_042649685.1. Taxonomy (NCBI): domain Bacteria; kingdom Bacillati; phylum Bacillota; class Bacilli; order Caryophanales; family Bacillaceae; genus Bacillus; species Bacillus songklensis. The sequence goes on from NZ_JBHRZT010000067.1 coordinate 257,926, forward strand.
TTGAATCGTAATGGTTTTAATACCAGTGTGATGCACATGATCGTGATTATGTGCATGGTCATGATTACATGTAGAATGTTCATGATGATGATGGCTGCATGTCTGGTGCTCGTATGAAATCACGGTAGCGTTTGCCTGTTTTTGCAGTAGGTCTCTTATATTTACGTTCCCATACGAGGTTTTAATGACTTGTGTTTCTGTGTCTAGGAACTTAACAAGTTTAGCTTCTATTTTTTGTAATTGTTTTTCATTCACTAGATCCACTTTATTGAGTACGATGGATGTAGCTCCTTTAATTTGATTTTTTAGCAAATCACGAACTGCTTTGAATGTAAAAATGTTTTGATTTTCTAAATATGTGCTGGCATCAATCACGCTGATAACGGATTGAATATCAAAAGAATGCACAAGGGGTGGGCCAGCAATTATTTCTACAAGTTCTAACGGATTGGCAACGCCTGTCCCTTCAATAAATAAAGCATCTATAGGTTTTTGAGAATGGGTTTCTAAAAGGGAGGTTAATGTTGCTTTTAAGTCCTCTTGAATCGTGCAACAAATACAACCATCTAGTAATTCCAACACAGTCTCATCTTGAAATAAGTGATTTTCAACGTTCACATTTCCTAGCTCATTCAATAAAATAGCTGATTTTATATTTTGAGATCTACAGTACTCCATTATATGTAGTAACAATGTTGTTTTTCCACTTCCCAAAAATCCTGAAATAATATAAGTCGGTATTTTTTTCATTATACTTCTCCTCGTTCCATAAGAGTTTTATAAAACGTAAAAATTAAGCTTTACATTAACAGATATCCAAATTTAAAATGATGATGTATAGTGATAACGCCTTCTTTGTAGGAGGATAGAATCCCATTTTCCTTAACGGGTATACTGAATCAGGCCTAGAAAAATAATCGATACACTGCTTCGTATACGTACTTTCAAACATTTAGAAATGCTTGTAAGTCCCATGTAACTAAGTGTATCGATTACTTGTAAAATAGCTAAGAATAAAAGCCTCCGTAGTCTTTTTCATCTTTTAGGACTTTATCTAAAGCTTGCCACGTCATTAATGCACAATTATGCCTAGCCTTTAACTGATGTACACCCTGTAGAGATAAGCTGTCACCCAAGTCCACCTCATCTGGTATATTTCCGTACCGGATCAGCTGTTCAAATGCTTTTCTAAGAGACGTAATTTCTGTTAGAGGTTTATTCTTAATAAGCTCTGTCATCATGGATGCGGAGGCCATACTAATGCTGCACCCTTCCCCAAGAAAGGTTACTCTTCTTACCCGATCTTGTTCTAGCTCCACAAATAAAGTCATGACATCCCCGCATGTCGGATTCTTATAATGAGCTTTCTTTATGTTTTCTCCCTTAATTTCCTCAAAATTTCTTTTGTTCCTATAATGATCCATGATGACTTGCCGGTACAGGTTATCAAGCATAGTAAAGGAATTCCCCTTTCCTCCTAAATATAGCGATTAACCGAACCCCTTGCTTCTTAATTATTCTATAGTGGTAACTCATCTCAAAAGAATGCTGAGTTATGGATAACGGTTTAAGGACTTTTTTGTTAAGAATAGGATAATGTTCAAAAATACTCGTTAATTAGCTATACAATTTTTGAACTGCTGTTCCAGCTCTTCCTTGTTCAAGTCTTTACCGATGAAAACCAATTCACTTAATTTCGTTTCACTTTCTTTCCACTTTCGATCTGGTCTTCCTGAGAAGAGCATGTGCAGTCCCTGGAATACAATTCGCTCTTTTATTCCTTGAATATGAAGAATTCCCTTATATCTTAATAAATCTTCCCCTTTTTCTTGAATAAGGTAACTCATCCACTCATTGAGCTTGTCTAGATCAAGAGGTCTTTCTTCTCTAAAAGCAATGGAGGATACTTTGTCATCATGATGATGGTGATGGTGATCTTCTAAGAAATGGGGATCTATCTCGAGTTTATGGTTTACATCAAACGTGTGAATCCCCAAAATATTTTTTAAGGCAACGTTGCAATTCTGAGCATGTAATCGCTTAGCTGTAGGGTTCATCTGGCTGATTCTTCGTTCTAATGTATTCAATTCTTCAATAGACACTAAATCAGTTTTATTTAAAATAATGACATCAGCGAAGGCAATTTGCTCTTGTGCCTCATCTTTTTCCTCCATTTACAATATTTTTGATACTTTGACTACTTTTTCTTTGTCTTTAGGTATTCCAATTACAACTCCATCTGCACGTTCAAATCCTTGACCATTAAACGAATGGCTCACTTTACCTGTACAATCCTCACCGGTTATAAGGGAGTCTACAAACAGAGGGGAATCTTCAGGTTTTAAATCTTTGTACCATATACCTGTTGGATAGGCGATGACAACGCACTTATCATGGCATCTTCCATTACAACGTGTGCGAGTGGTGTGGATGGTATCATCTAATTCCCGATGTGAAATCTCTTTACGGATAGCTTGAGTCAGTTCCTCAGCTCCCACCTGATTGCAGCTGCTGCCATTACAAATGAGAACATGATGCTTTGTTTCACTTAAATCCCAAGTCGCCATATTGTTATCCTCCTAAACATAAAACGAAATGATTACGATTTAAAAATCATTATGATCGAATTTTTCGTTTAACAAACTACTTACATTCATTTTTATCTACATGATGTACCAAGTAATAACTACAACTAAGAGAGAAGAGACGTTAAATAAACTTTTTATTCACCAACTCGACTTTTTGACGCCCTATATATACAAAGTGATAGGGGGCATTTAACATTCTCTTAGACATGTTCTTACTTGAACTGTTTATTCTTCATGTATTTTACTCGAAGTTGCATATCGTTGAAATAGATATTTACCTAGATAAGGAGCTGTTACTTCAGAGTTTACTTGGGCAAAAATTAATTGACAGATTCTTTGACCACTTTTTAGTTCTATGTGTTGACTGCTTGCATTAAATAATGCCAACGTGATATTGCCCTCAAACCCAGGATCGATCCAACCAGCATTCTGTACAAATAACCCTAACTTTCCAATAGATCTTATCCCTTCCACGAAAGCTGTTAGGTTAGGGGGAATTTTTATATATTCCTTGGTGCAAGCCAATAAGAAAGAAAGAGGTGGGATAATCATTACTTCATTTTCGATCTCGGTGTATTGAACAGGGTCATCATAGCGAATGATTTGGTTGCATTTTAATTTTTGATAATGATACCCCAATCGAAGATCCACTGAAGCTGGTTGAATCTGAGAAGGAGTTAATGGGATGATTTCTAAGTCATTCCTACTAAGCAAATTCTTAATGTCAGTTTCTGAAAGAATCATTTAAGACACCTCAAAAGTAAAATTTTTATATGCTTAGAAAGTCAATGAAGTTAAAGAGACGAGCGAATAGGTTTTATAACGCATGACTTTTTGTGCCCCCACTGCATAAGGAACAATTACCATAAACTTCAAAGAGGAAGTGTTGGATTTCAAGTTTGTTGACCATCATGTGCAAGTTTAAATCCAGGTTGAGTGGATGAACTGAACCACATTGCTCACAAATAAAATATCCGTACAATTGATCTGAGTGAATGGGATTAACCAAGAAAAATTGTTTTTCCCCATGTTTAACTCTCGTTTCTAGGAATCCCAATTGAACAAGGAGGTTTAGATTGCGATAAATCGTATCGTGACTAATGTTAGGGTAGATTTTTTGCATTTTAATGATAAGCTGTCGTGCTGAGAGAAAGGAATGGCTTTCAAATAAGAGGTGTATGAGCCGTTTTCTCTTATCGGTTAAAAGATAGCCTTTTTCCCTTATAAATTGAAAAAGTGATTGAAGAGAATTCATATAACTCCCTCCCTATTCAATAAATAGTAATCATTTCGATTTAAAGTCTAACGTATTTCCATCTTATTTGTAAATAGATAATCGGTTTTTTCGTAATAATTCCTATTTATTGAAAATAATAATTTATTAAGCAAGCAAAATGGGGGAAAGATTCATGAAAACGACCAAAATTCCTGTTTATTTAATTAATGGTTTCCTTGGAAGTGGTAAGACAACAGCACTTATTAAATGCATAGAGTATTTCAAAAAGAAGAATAAAAAACCTGCTATTATTCTGAACGAGCTTGGAAATACAAACCTTGAGAAACATCTTTTCAAGGACGAGTCTCTATATGAATTATTAAACGGCTGCATCTGTTGTTCCATACAAGATGACCTAAGAAAGGTATTGGATGAAATGGTGGTCTTGGCCAATGAAGACAAAATAGATGTCCTTTTAGTTGAAGGGACGGGTGTGGCAAACCCTTCAGAAATACATTTCGTCTTTAAAACGGGTTCATTTAAGGACAGATTCTCCATTGAACAATCAATTTGTGTAGTAGATGGAAGTAACATCCAAAGTTATCTTAGTATTTTTTCAAGTTCAAAGGAAGTACGAGAACTACAAAGGGAACAATTAGAAAGTGCTACAATGATAACCATAAACAAAGCTGATCTTCTACGTCATGAACAAATTGAAAAAATCAAAAAAATCATTGGTAAAATGAATGGTTCCGCTGTAATAATAACTACTTCTTATGCTGACGGATTAACAGATATGTTAGAGGAAATAATGACTGTTTCAATACCTTTCTTAGAGGAGACCAATAGAAAAAAACATCATGATATAAAAGCGGTTAAATTGAATAAACTAGAAAACATCAGTCGTAAAAAAATACATAATATGCTTAAACAACTTGATAGTAGATTGCTTAGAGCAAAAGGGATCATAAGAGATCAAAACGATCAAAGTTGGTATCATTTTCAATATAGTCCAGGTAGGCTTGAGTGGGAAAAACTAGAGGGTGATGTAAACGTAAATGAAGGCCAAATCATATTAATTGGGACAAATATTCATAGACAAGACATATTACTATAAAAAAAGGGGTTTTTATGTGTCCATTTCTTCGTCATTGAAAGATTTTTTTCTATATGCTATGTTTCTTTTTTTCGTTTATTTATTCTTTTTTGGTAATGAAGATATGCTGACTTCCTTTGGAGTGACCCTTAGTGAAGAGTGGAAAGCAGTCTTCATTGTTTTCCTCAGTTTATTGTTAGAGGCTCTTCCTTTTATCATCCTAGGAGCTATTGCTTCTTCGATTATTCAGCTATTTGTAGGAGAGCAAACCATCCAAAGATTAGTTCCGAAAAACCCCTTTCCTGCCATGATTGTAGCGTTATGTATAGCAGTGATCACTCCAGTGTGTGAGTGTGCTATTATACCGGTGGTAAGAAGGCTTATTCAAAAAGGCGTACCAGCACACGCAGGAACTGTTATTCTTGTAGGTGCCCCTATTCTGAATGTGGTTGTATTTGCCTCTACTTACTATGCCTTTCAAAATCAGCCTGCCATCTATTTTGGAAGATTTATACTATGTGCTTTAACAGCTCTTGTTACCGGGATGATTCTGTACATTGTCCTTTCAAAATCTGAAATTCTTAAAATCAGAAAAGAAGATTTAATACCTAAAGGTGTCCACTTATCAAATGAACGAGGCACTTCGAAATGGAAAGCCATTATTCATCACAGTTCACATGAGTTTTTTCAAGTGGGTAAGTATTTTATCATTGGTGCTTTTTTGGCAAGCCTTGCTCAAGTCTATATTGAGCGTTCGGCTTTAGCCCAAGCTGTATCTGGTCCTGTTGCTGAAACAACGATCATGATGGGACTTGCTTTTTTATTATCGATTTGTTCCGAGGCTGATGCATTCGTGGCTGCTTCTTTTAAAGGGACTTTTCTTCCTTCGGCTATTTTGGGGTTTTTAGTATATGGCCCGATTTTAGATTTAAAAAATTTTCTCGTCATGTTTTCCTATTTCAAAATGCGATTTATCCTTTTTTATACTGTCGTTGTAACGATCATTATATTTATCCTGTCCATTATTGCAGGGCAATATATTTCGAAGGTGGGATTATGGTGAAGAGAAAAGAGCCTCCTTCTTGGCGAGCAAAGAATGAATTGCAAGGTATATTATTAATTGGCTTTAGCTTAGTTATTTTCAAATTGTATGTCACTCATAATATTGCTGCGGTATTGGAACCTAGAATGAATCCCTCTATCATGTTTACCATGTTTAGCCTTTTTATTATGGGTTTTTTCAGAGTATGGAATAGCGATATGAGGGGAGCGGATTGTGATTGTGAAGTATGTGATACATCATCTAGCCCATTTAGGACGGTTATGCAATATTCATTGTTCTTGATTCCTATTATTCTATCACTATTAATGAGTGATTTCACTCTTGATATGGATGTCTTTTCAAGATAATTAACTTCTAGGGTTCTGGTGCAAATATGACGTTCGTTTAAAAAAGACGTATGGATTCCTATCAGAACCATTACTTATGCTGTAAGTCCAAACAATTGATGAATGAGTTTGGTTTGATTTTGAACAGATCTCTCCCTAGATGAACCTGTCCCGTTACTAAAACAACAGGTTTTTTTATACGAGGATAGACTGGAGAAAACTCTCGGGTCTATCAAATTTGGAGTAATAGGGGTAGAGGAAGCTAAGCTACGATATACCGCAAAGTAACTAAAAAAGTGTATATTACAAAATTCCCCTATAGTTTACTTTTGCATTTATCAAGTAAATATGTTTAAATATTCTACATGAATCGAAATGATTACTATTTTCATCAATGCGTTATAGGGGCCTATAAGAAAAACGAGTACCTCAACTTGTTGAATCTTTTTTCTCTGGGAAAGGGATAGAATCACACGTTTACAGGTGAAGGTTTCAAACCAACTGATGAAATCATACTAGGAAAGAAGAAAATCAAAGGAATTATGAGACGAGTTTTTAAAAAATTTTAGCAAGGCATGTATTGTAAAAACCTTAATGATTGAGAGGGAATGACAATGAATAAGAAAATACCTGTAACGGTTTTAAGCGGATATTTAGGAGCTGGAAAAACTACTCTTTTAAATCATATTTTGCAAAATCGCCAAGGGCTTAAGGTAGCCGTTATTGTGAACGATATGAGTGAAGTAAATATCGATGCTGAGTTAATAAAACAGGGGGGAGAGTTTTCTAAAACAGAAGAGAAGCTGGTAGAAATGTCAAACGGCTGTATTTGCTGCACGTTAAGGGAAGATCTATTAATAGAAGTAGAAAAGCTTGCAAAACAAAAAAATATAGATTATATCGTCATTGAGTCGACTGGCATCAGTGAGCCAATCCCAGTTGCTCAAACTTTTTCTTATATTGATGAAGAACTCGGAATTGATCTAACGCGCTTTTGTCGATTAGACACCATGGTAACAGTCGTAGATGCTAATCGATTCTGGAAGGATTTCCAGTCAGGTGATCGTCTATTAGACAGAAAGGAAGCGTTGGGAGAAGAGGATACTCGTGAAATTGCGGACCTTCTCATTGACCAAATTGAATTCTGTGATGTGCTTGTCTTAAATAAGTGTGACTTAGTGTCTGAAGAAGAATTGATAAAGCTAGAAAACGTATTAAAAACATTACAGCCTACCGCGAAATTAATTCGTACCGTAAAAGGAACTATTGATCCTCAATCAATTTTAAACACGGGATTATTCAATTTTGAGGAAGCAAGCTCCTCCGCTGGATGGATTAAAGAATTAACTCAGGGACATCATCAGCATACACCGGAGACTGAAGAATATGGAATTTCTTCCTTTGTTTACTCAAGACGTTTGCCTTTTCATTCAGAGCGTTTTAACAATTGGGTTCACTCTATGCCAGAAAATATTGTAAGGGCAAAGGGAATTGCTTGGTGTGCTACTAGAAATAACTTGGCAATTTTAATGTCACAGGCAGGACCTTCTGTTAACATTGAACCGGTCTCTTATTGGGTGGCTTCTTTGCCAAAAGTAGAACAGCAACAAATTTTAAAGCAAGATCCACATTTGTTAGATGAGTGGGATGTGGAATTTGGAGATAGACATACGAAATTGGTATTTATTGGAGTTGACTTACAGCCTGATGAGATCATAGAGGAATTAGATAAATGTTTACTAACCGACTCTGAATTTGATGAAGACTGGTCCACTTTACCTGATCCATTTCGTTGGAATTTGCAAAGAACTTAACGATAGGAAGAAGAGTCTGTCAGCTTGTAATTTCAAAAGTAGATAGAGAAGCAAAAACGTATAAAGGAAAATATCTATTCCAAAAAGGGGCTACAGAAAGTCGAATTTTTCATGATTCTGATTTAAATAAAAGGAGGGACTAACATTGGCCAAAAAATTTAAGATAGCCAAAGAAAGAAGACAAGAATTAGTTGCTAAATATGCTGAGCTAAGAGGAAATGAGAGTGAATGCAAGCAAAAATAAAATCTTCATTTCTGCATATTTATTATGTAACTGATAGGATATGCTGTAATATCGATGCTGATGAAGAACTTTGTTTAACCAATGATCAACTGTTATTAAATGCTTTTCATTAGTGGGACTGTTTTTATTGTTTCAAAAATACAAATTAAACTCAATAAATACAGGAAAATAGCTTTTAAAATAGATTCAACAAAGAAATGGATGATGGCAGATGAAGAAAGTGGAAATTTACATACTAGGTGGTTTCCTAGGAAGTGGGAAGACAACATTATTACAAAATCTTTTGAAGGAAGAGAAGAAAACGAATCAAAAAGTAGCCGTTTTGCTAAATGAGATAGGAGAGCATTCTGTTGACACAGATATTATTGGAAAAGAAATGCCCTTAAAGGAGCTTTTAAACGGCTGTATTTGCTGCACCATGAAGGATGAATTGGAAATTCAACTTCTTTCCCTCTATCAGGAGCATCAACCAGACGTAATTTATATAGAAACGACAGGGGTTGCCCACCCAATAGAAGTATTAGATGCCTGCCTCTCACCTGTTATTGCTCCATACATTGAGATTAAATCGATCGTCAGTGTTATCGATTCAAAGAGATGGTTAGATCGTGATAAACTTAGCTTACGAATAAAGAAGTTACTCGAAGAACAAGTGAGACATGGTGATCATATATTAATCAATAAAGTGGATTTAATTACAAGGGAAGAACGAGAGGACATTCAAAAAGAAATAATGGAAATCAATCCAAGAGCGAAGGTACATTTAACAGATTACTCCAATATTTCGATAGAAGAACTCAGCCAACCAAGTCGTTCCTCTATCGACAGTCATGAAGAAATGCATGTACACAATCACTTACATATTCAAACCATGACTTATCAATTTCAAGATCCAGTAATTAAAGAGGAATTTGATGACTGGTTAAAAAGTATTCCTGAGTCTATTTACCGTATAAAAGGTTTCCTACAGTTTAGAGATGATGAAGTGTACACTCATTTATTTCAGTATTCCTATAGGCTTCCATTCTTTTTTCCACAATCAATAAAATTTCCTAAAAACCTCGTGTTTATTGGAGAAAACCTTAATAAAGAGATGATAAAGGAAGAATTAATGCAGCTAGAACAGAATGCCAAAAGGAAAGTCACGCTGTGAAAACAGGCCCTAGTGCAAATATTAGGAGAGAGAAAAATAGAATATTTATTGGTTGAAATGTTTAGACGTGTTGTTGTATGGTGCAATTTACAAATCGTAATAATTACTATTTGAAAGTTAGTTTACTCAAAGAGGAATGAGAGAATATGAAACGAAAAAAAATAATTATAGTTGGAGCCGGTCCTTCTGGGATTGGTTTTGGCATTTTGTTAAAACAATTGGGAATAAAGGATTTTATGATTCTGGAGAAAGATATTGTTGGTTCTACTTTCTTTAAATGGCCAAAAGAAATGAAATTAATTACACCATCGTTTACTGGACATGGTTTTGGCTTACTGGACCTGAATGCTATCACTCCTGATACATCGCCGGCTTATACATTTGATAAAGAACATTTAACGGGTGAAGATTACGGATCCTATCTGGAATTAATGGCAGAGCATTTCGATTTACCGATCTATGAGGAGGCTTTTGTTCATAAAGTGGTTAAAGAAGGTGAGCATTTTAAGCTGACTGTTAATGATGAAGAGATAGTAGCTGAAAATCTTGTATGGGCAACAGGGGAATTCCAATTTCCTAGAATGCATTCTATTGAAGGGGCTGAACTTAGTATCCATAATAGCCAAGTGCGTTCTTGGAGAGAACTTCAGGGGGATGAATTTATAATTATCGGTGGATATGAAAGCGGCGTCGATGCTGCTTATCATTTGGTTAAAAATAACAAAAGAGTCACTGTTCTATCTAAATCCCCCATTTGGAATTCTGAGGATGCTGATCCTAGTCTGTCCTTATCACCTTATACAAAAGAAAGATTATTGAGCATACAGAAATCCGGACAATTAAACCTTGTTGGGAATGCAGAAGTCGCTAAAATAACAAAAGGAGAGAAGTCATACTCTTTACATCTTGTAGACGGTTCTGTTTATCAGTCAAAAACGCGACCAATCTTAGCAACGGGGTTCTGATATGAACGAAACTGTCAAGTCTCCCTCTCGCAAATAATATTTATTTGATTTTTGTCCAACTCTAAGAAGAGAAGCTATTTTGGCTTCTTTT
>NZ_JBHRZT010000068.1:0-75655 GCF_042649685.1 Bacillus songklensis
TTTGCAGGGCCATGTTCTCCCCGATTGTGTAGTCCAACACAAGTCCATGTTTATGGCGATCCTGCGGAATGTGCCCGACGCCTGACTCGGTAATTTTTCTCGTCGGCATGTTTATGAGCTCTTGTCCACGGAGGCTAATGGAACCTGATTTGGATTTGCGCAACCCCGTGATCGCTTCAATCAACTCTGTTTGTCCATTGCCCTCCACACCGGCAATTCCAACGATTTCACCAGCATGAACAGTCAAACTCAATCCTCTTACTGCTTCAACGCCGCGTGTATCTTCTACAACTAACTGATCGATTACAAGCACTTCTTCTTGTGGAGTTGCTTCCTTCTTAGCAGTCCGAAAGTGAACTTCACGTCCGACCATTAGGGATGCAAGTTCATCAGGATTAGTCTCCGATACATTGACCGTTCCAATCCCTTTTCCTTTTCGAATAACCGTACAACGGTCACATACGGCCATAATCTCTTTTAATTTATGGGTAATCAGAATGATTGATTTACCTTCTTCTATTAACCTTTTCATGATGTGGATTAATTCCGTGATTTCTTGGGGTGTCAAAGCCGCTGTCGGCTCATCAAAAATCAAAATGTCTGCACCCCGATACAACGTTTTTAATATCTCGACTCTTTGCTGTATACCAACCGAAATATCTTCAATTTTTGCATAAGGATCTACGGCCAGGCCATATTTCCTTGAAAGCTCTTCAATTGTTTTAGCCGCTTCTGTAATATCAATTTTCCCTGCCTTTGTCGGCTCGCTTCCTAAAATGATATTTTCCGTGACGGTGAAGTTTTGCACCAACATAAAGTGCTGGTGCACCATTCCGATTCCAAGACGATTGGCCACATTCGGATCGGTAATCTTCACTTCTTTTCCGTTAACTTTAATTTGGCCCCTTTCAGGTTGATAAAGGCCAAATAAAATATTCATGAGTGTAGACTTTCCAGCACCATTTTCGCCAAGCAGCGCATGGATTTCTCCTTTTTTGACCTGGAGCGTAATGTTATCGTTCGCAACAATGCCCGGAAACTCCTTGCGAATATTTAACATTTCAATTACATATTCCAACCTACTCACTCCTCCGAGGCTTTTTATCCGAAATTTGTTGTACAAGAAAAACCTTCTTAACCACGGCTAGCCCGACGGTAAAATTCGCATAAAAAAGCGCCTCTTTCGCTAAAATAGTGGTTTCATCAACTAATTAAACGGAAAAGGCGATTTTTTATGGTTGCCCTCTGCGCGTTTCGAGCGCTTTAGGGAAAACCTCTTTGCTTCCAATGATTATTTTACCGAAAAGCTTGCAAATTCTTTGTCCGTTGTCGGAACTTTAACATCACCGTTTAAGATTTTTTGCTTCCATTCCTCTACTGAGCTTAAATCTTCCTTGTTTAGGTTATCGGTAGTCGGTGCAATGCCTATTCCGTTTTCTTTAAGGCCGAACACAACTTCTTTGCCGCCCGGGAAATCGCCTTCCATTGCGCGTTTTGATACGTCATAAGTTGCAACATCTACACGCTTAACCATTGATGTTAAGGTCACATTTTCCGGCATGCCTTCTTCATGTTGGTCACGGTCTACACCAATCACCCACACGCCTTCCCCATTTTTCTTACGGTTCTTCGCTTCGGTGAATACACCGTTTCCAGTTCCGCCTGCTGCATGATAAATAATATCTGCTCCTCTGTCATACATCGTTGAAGCAATGGTTGCGCCTTTGTCTGGAGCGGTGAAACTTCCTGCATATTGGACAAATACTTCCGCTTTCGGATTAACCGCTTTTACACCTGCTTTAAATCCATTTTCAAACTTTTTGATTAAAGGTGAACTCACCCCGCCAATAAAACCGATTTTGTTTGATTTTGTATGTTTTGCCGCTATGACACCTACTAAGAATGACCCTTGTTCTTCTCTAAATGTAATGTTTGCAACATTATCCATGAAGACAGGCTTGTTGTTTTCATCAAGCAATAAGCTGTCTACTAAAGCAAAATGGGAATCAGGATATTGCCCGGCGATTTTTTGGACAGCATCTTCCAAGAAGAAACCAATACCGTATATTAAGTTATAATCCGCTTCCGCGAATTTGGTTAAGTTTGGTTCATATTCCGCCTGTGAAGTTGATTGAAGATACTTATATCCTCTGCCTTCCTCTAAATTGTTTTCTTTACCAAATTTTTTAATACCTTCCCACGCAGACTGGTTGAATGATTTATCATCAATACCTCCTGCATCCGTAACCATCCCTATTTTAAAATCTGCAGCTTTTCCACCGCCTCCATTTTTATCCGATTCATCATTATTTGCTCCGCATGCACTTAAAAGTGTTCCTGCCGCCACTACAAGCGATAACATCAATCCGGCTTTTTTCTTCATTTTTAATCCTCCCTAAATGACTCAAGCTGTCTTTTAAATAACTTAAGTACCATACAAAATATTTCATTTGACATATAGCTTTTACCATATACCTGCTTTTTATCCTTTCATATCCTATCAGGCTTGCTTTCTGCCCAAACAAATCTGATATCTGATGTCTGACCTTCAAAAAAAGAAATCACTACTCCCGTAAAACCTTATAACGAGTATGTCCCATGCCTAATTGCATAAAAAATAAAAGCCCAGGTCAGGATAGGTTTCAACTTTTCGTGACTACAAAGTGAAATCTATCCGCCTGGGCTTTTTATCCCTTCGGTATCATAATGTTTTATACATGAAACATTATGTAAATCGCTTGGACCATACCTTTACTACTTCAGCAAAGGGGGAACCCGGATTTATTTTCACTCATAGTCCCGCAATTTAAGGTTGCAGGGTAGAAACTCTCAGGCCGATTCCCGAGGATATATGAGTATTAAACTATTTGATTCAGTGAAATGAAAACTTATTTTGTAGAATACTCTCGTAATATATCAATATAACAATTATGTGTCAAGAAGTTACTGAATCCCTTCGTTAAAAAATTTTGAAACTCATACACACAAAGATTCCGGGGTGAAAACATTTACTAGAAAACTACAGAAAACAGCGGATCATTCTATTGTTTATAACACTCTTAAAAACATGATCATAAAAGCATGCAGGAAACTTTAATCGGCTAAAGGGAACTTACGTTTATGTAACAGCATAACTCTTATCATCTTCAACTTTATCTAACACTTTCATTTCATAGATACAAAGCCGTGTTTATCATCAGGAATTTCATGCAACAAAAATCCTCCGGCGGCCAGAGGGCGTTTGTCCGATGCAGGCATGTGTCTACTCATTCCCGCATTTGGATAATATTCGCAGAATATTAAATACAAAGCGAATACTTTTTGCTGTATATCCTGATTTATTGAAATTGCCAATGATATAAACATCCATAGCAGGATTGTAAAGCATAAAGGAACCACTCGACCCTAAATGTCCCCATACATTATATTTCTGAATAATGGGAAGCATCCGGACCCTTATTAGTCCATAGCCATAATCTACGCCTATCCACAATTTCGTCCATTTTTGCATGGTTAAAAGCGATTCATGTTGGATGATATTATTTCCTACCAAAGCTTTCATGAATACAAGTAAATCTTCAGACGTGCTGACCGTTTGCCCTGCAGCATACAAACTCGTGAAGGTTCTTCAAGCAGAATCTCCAAAAATGATTTGCCCTTTTTAGGTCCCTTTTTAGGTTTATCCTCATAATAATCCGGTAGTCCTGATGTATTACTTACTAAATGTTCGATACGAATGTATCGTCCGGAACCCACTTGTTAATTCGTTTTAATAGTCCAATCGTTTTCACGTCATACCTCCACATCAAAATCCGACTGTACCATTAATGGTAAGAATCTCACTTTCTATCATACATATGTATTCCTGAAAATTCGAAAAATGAGAAAATTAAATCAATAACTATTCTATCTGAAATGTAAAAATTGCCTCTTTTGTCGAGAGAGGCAATTCTTTATCATGGGTAAGCAGGGTTTGTTAATCCGGTCATTAGCCTTTGACATGAAACAGGTAATTCGCCATATGAAAGATAGATTATTCGGTTTAAGTCTTTTTTCAATTTAATGAAACTCTTTCCAGTTAAACTTCAATAATTATAGGCAGGATCATTGGCTTTCTCTTAGTGTGAGTATATAAATATTGTCCTATCGATTTTTTTATATTTTGTTTCATGACATTCCATTGGTGTATATTCGCTTCTTGCAAGTCGTTAACGGTTGTTTTAACAAGACGATTAACGTCTCTTAGGAGATCCTCGGAGTCTGGTGCATACACGAATCCACGGGAAATGGTGTCAGGTCCAGAAACAATTTTTCTTTCCGTTTTACTAAGGGTTATAACAATCACTAGCATTCCGTCCTCAGAAAGCTGTTTGCGGTCTCGCAGCACAACGTCCCCAATATCTCCGACACCCACCCCGTCTACATAAATATTCCCTGCCGGTATCTTCCGGGTCTGACGGGCAACCGAGTTGTTGATGTCAACAACATCCCCATTATTAATGATAAACGTATGATCTTTCCCCACTCCAACGGATTCGGCTAACAAACGGTGCTGGTGCAGCATTCTAAATTCACCGTGAATCGGGATAAAATATTTCGGTTTCATTAATGTGAGCATCAGTTTTAAATCTTCCTGATAGCCATGTCCGGAAACATGCATTCCTGTTACACTTCCCGATCCATAAATCACTTTGGCTCCAAGTGAAAATAAGTTGTCTACGATACGCGAAACATTTCGTTCATTCCCGGGTATTGGGCCTGCTGCGATAATAACTGTATCTTCAGGTAGAATGTCCACATCACGATAGTTTGAGCTAGCCAGGCGGGAAAGGGCGGCCATCGGCTCTCCCTGACTTCCCGTACATAAAATAGCTACTTTTTCAGGCGGCAATTGGTTGATTTCCTTGGCATCGATTAACAGCCCGTCAGGAACGTTCAAATAACCGTGCTCCATCGCAACAGAAACCACGTTAACCATACTTCGCCCAAGCAGCGCCAATTTTCGATTCGTCTTTATGGCGGAATCAACTACTTGCTGAACGCGATTAACATTGGAAGCGAAGGTAGAAATAATGACTTTCCGTTTGGCTTTCATGAAAGCATCTTCAATATGATCGCCTACAATTTGCTCTGATGGGGTCGAACCTGGACGTTCTGCATTGGTACTTTCAGATAATAGAACCAAGACATCCCCCCTTCCAATTTCAGCCATTTTATGAATGTCCGAATATTGATTATTAACAGGAGTTAAATCAAACTTGAAGTCCCCGGTATGGACAACATTCCCTTCCGGTGTATGAAAAACAATGCCTAGGCAATCTGGAATGCTGTGGCTTGTTTTGAAAAACGATACACTTATTTCCCCTAAATCAAATTTCGAATCTGAATCAATAAGTATCAATTCGGTCTCTCTAAGAATCCTATGCTCTTTTAATTTTAATTCAATCAAACCTAGCGTGAAGCGTGTCGCATAGATGGGTACATTTAATTTTTTTAAGATGTAGGGAATACCCCCTATATGGTCTTCGTGTCCATGTGTAACAATTAACGCTCGGATTTTATCTTTATTTTCTAGTAAGTAGGTAATGTCAGGGATAATCAAATCAATTCCTAATAAACTTTCATCCGGAAACTTAGCACCACAGTCGATGATAACGATATCGTTTGAATATTGGATTGCATACATGTTTTTGCCGATTTCATTTATGCCGCCTAAGGCAAAAATGGATAATGTATTCTCTCTTATGGTCAAATTAATACCCTCCGACTTTAGAATAGGTATTATTATCATTCCATTTTGAGGTTTTTTTATGAATGGTGTTGCCCTTACAACATATCAACACCAGTTCGGTTAATAGGTATTACCCGTTCAACATGGTCAACTGTAATATTTGGGCAAAAACAAAAGGCAACCAGCCGTTTGGTTACCTTTAATGCCTTCAGCTTATCACGTTTTCTTGACTTGAGGTTTCATTGAAGCCAATACCCGAAGTTGTTGTTTAGCCTTCTTCAAGCCAGTCTTGAAGTAATGTTGCAGCAGCATGAGAGTTGTATCGTCAAAATGGTGTTGTTCCAATACATTCTCCCATGTCTTACTCTTTATAAATGTCTCCCATGTCAGCTGGGAATGTCTCCTTTTCTTCAACTCTTTGAATATCCATCCCTTCATTTTTTTTCTCCCTTTTTCGGTTAGGGAACCATCTTTGACAAACACGAGTTCTGTGCTTCTCCTATACGGCTTGTGGATATCTTTTTGCCTGGCGGCTGTCAGGAAAATGTTAGCGGTGTTCTTGGCATCAGCGAAAGCCCGATGCTGTTCTCCTTCCCATTCCAGCCCAAGCTGTTCCACTGCGAATTTCAAACCTGGTTGGTGCGGGAATAATTGTTCATATGCATTAAATACAAATCGCTGTAAATCAAATCTCCTTTCTTTTCCAAGATCAGGGCACTCTACACCATGCCGTGTACAGTCTTCCGTCAGGAACGCATAATCCTCCTTCCCCCATGTAACAAATATATAGTCTTTCCCGACAAATTCATGGAATCGTTTGATGACGCGGGGGAATTTTTCTTCACCTTTTAGCTCCTGCTTTGAGATTCCCGTCAACTTCGTTGCATGACGGGATAGGGATGCGGTCGGTTTGACAAGTGAAGAGAATACTTCAACGATACTCATTGTGCTTGCATCAATCTTGATAGCTCCGATATCAATGATTTCCGTTGGGGCATCCGATTGGTATGGCCTAAAATTCCGTTCAATGTCAAATACAATATAATACTTGGGTTCATGCATATTATATCCCTCTTCCTTCTCTCTTCTTACTATTATGTCCCCAATTTCTTCTATGTATTGAATTTTCTTTATAAAGAATACTACTGACCCAGCGACACGAAAAGAGCTGATACTTGCTCGCACCAGCTCTTTTTCTACCGATTTCTCTATTGCTGCTTTACCTTGGTTTTAGCTTCAATAATCAAACTATTT
This sequence comes from Bacillus songklensis, assembly GCF_042649685.1. NCBI lineage: Bacteria > Bacillati > Bacillota > Bacilli > Caryophanales > Bacillaceae > Bacillus > Bacillus songklensis. The sequence goes on from NZ_JBHRZT010000068.1 coordinate 6,986, forward strand.
TCACTTTCATTCCCAAAAGCATCTAACGCCGTAACCTCAATCACATACGCTGTATCAGCTTTTAGCCCTTGAACCGGCAGTGTTAGTAATGCTAGTACAGGATCATGATAATATTCAGAGAAAGCCTTATATTCTTTCACCGTTTCACCGGTTTCTTTTTCCTTAGCGGTTACTTTATAAGAATGCAGCAGTAAATTGTCAACAGCCTGTGTAAACTTGATTTCCAGACTGCTCGCTGTTGTCTTTTCCTCAGCTATTGAAATACTTGCATCCTTCGGAAAAAATGGTTTGATTTGATCTCTTGTTTCTGTATAGTCAAATTCGTCATCCTTTACCGGGTAGTTAATCTCCCACGGTTCGCCTGTCCAATCATGTTTGTGGAAGTCGCGGCGTTTGATGACGACTTTGTTTTTATAAACCTCTACAATTAGGCCCTGGCTGATGTTTTGATAGCCCGGGGGCAGTTCTCCTTGAAGATAGCCGGGCCCTGTCCATATATAGCTTACGGAAGAAGTTCCAACAGAGGTGAAATCTTTTTGATGAATCGTTCTCAGGTCATCCAGCGGGAAGTGAGTATGACCGGAAAAAGCAATAACTTGCGGATAATTTTTGATCGTATGATAAAGAAGTTCCCCGTTTATTTCGGTACTTCCTCCACTGCCGAATACCGTATTTTTTATTGGTTGGTGCAAGAAGACAAAAATCGGTTTTTTCGGGTTATCTTCTTCGGCCTGCTTTAGCTGCTCGCCGAGCCAGTTGATTTGTTCGTTGGAATAATAACCTTCTGTTAATCCGCTCTCCGGGCCAAGGATGATGAAATGGCAGCCTTTGATGACCTTATGATAATAAATGGACTCCATTCGAGTTTCAGCTAGAAACCTTTTTTGGGCATCGGCTTCGGATAAGCCGTTCCGGTAATCATGATTTCCGATTGCGAACAGGGAAACAGCTTGGGGTTGTTTTTTCACATCATAAAGAGAAAAGAAACGGTCATATTCTTCCTGTAACCCGTTATCTGTTAAATCACCAACTACCACAAAAGCATCTTGTTTTGGGGCTTGCTCATTTAACTGCTGCAGGGCATCCTGAAACTTTTGCATATCAATGGTCCCGCTTTTCTTGATATGCACATCACTAATAACAGGAAACACAAGTTCAGGTTCCTTTCCGTGCCTGCTTTTTCCGTTCTTTTCCTCTGCTTGTACATTCCACAACAAACTGCCTGCAACAAAACTAATTACGATGAGAGCTAACCAACATCCTTTCAGTTTTTTTAGGAATTTTCCTCTCATAACCATTCCCTCCTGTTTGGTAGATTCGCTCTCATCACTGCGAATGGGTTTTAAGATCATTCAGCTGCTTTTTAGTCCTTCCTTTTTCTATAAGTTGTTGTTCATTTATGTTTATTTTACGTCATTTTTTACTATCTAATCGAATGAATATTGATAAAGCCATCAGCCATAATGGTCAACCCGGCAGGAAATCCTTTTCCGTCAGGAAACCATTCAACGTTTGTTTACTCATGAATAATGTTTATTTTGGAAGCAGCTTCTTCTGCACGTTGGCGTGCCGTTTCTATTGATGCTGCCGAGTTCAGAACAACAGCCATCCGACGGCCAACCTTTGTTTCTGGTTTTCCAAAAACCCTCACCTGTGTATTTGGAATGGATAAGCTCTCTTCCAATCCAGAAATTTGGTACGATTTACTTTCCTCCCATGCTTTAATCGTACGACTGGCACCCGGAGTAATGAGCTGAATATCCGGAATAGGAAATCCTAAAATCGCCCTTACGTGAAGCGCAAATTCTGAAAGATCTTGAGTTGCTAAAGTCACCATGCCTGTATCATGCGGCCTTGGTGATACTTCACTAAAATAAATGCGATCTGGTGCAAGAAATAATTCTACGCCAAAAAGGCCGTATCCACCAAGAGCATCGGTGATTTTTTTTGCAATTTGCTGGGCCTCTTTTACTTGCTCTTCTGTCATCTCGTGCGGCTGCCATGATTCAATATAATCGCCGTCTTTTTGAACATGTCCAATCGGGGCACAATACGCTGTTCCTGAAATGGAACGCACTGTTAACAACGTAATTTCTGAATCAAATTGAATAAATTCTTCTACGATGACTCTTGCTTTCTTGCCTCTTCCTCCTTGAATCGCCTCATTCCATGAGTTTTCTGCATCTTCAAATGAACGGCAAACCGTTTGTCCTTTTCCAGAGGAACTCATAATTGGTTTAATCACACAAGGGATGCCGATTTCTTGAACAGCTTCTTTCAACTCTTCTAACGTATTGGCAAATGCATACTTTGCGGTCGGTAGCCCGAGTTCTTCACTGGCCAGCCTGCGAATTCCTTCGCGGTCCATCGTTAAGTTCGCTGCAGTTGCTGTAGGTACAACTCGAAATCCTTCTTTTTCAAGCTCTATTAGCGTTTCCGTTGCAATCGCTTCAATTTCCGGCACAATAAAATCAGGTTGTTCCTGTTCAATAATATTGCGAAGTTCTTTTCCATCCAGCATGTCTATTACATAAGAACGGTGTGCAGCCTGCATGGCCGGAGCATGTTCATAACGGTCCACAGCAATCGTTTCAACTCCTAAACGCTGTGCCTCAATCACAACTTCCTTTCCTAACTCTCCCGAACCAAGCAGCATCATTTTCTTAGCCTGTTTGCCATAAGGTGCCCCAAACATATGTAACTCCTCCTCATTATCCGTTATTTCAACATATTAACTTAGAATAAGCATTGTTTCAAGATTAATATTCATTTAATAACGAATGTTCAATTAATCAAAATAAATAATAATTCGCTTTTGCGATAAAAGGATTGCTGCAAGAATACAGGATTTCTTCCGGGAACCTTGTCTCCGCTTCTCAAGTTTATTTCTTTGAGAAGAACAGCAAAGTTTAGTAAAATATAGAAAAAATCAAAGAGGTGTAGCCATCTTGAATGAAGTGATCAAAACATTAACAAGCCATCGTTCTTTTCGTCATTATCTGGATAAACCGGTAGGTGAAAAAGAACTTGAGACAATCGTTCATGCTGCCCAATCCGGACCGTCCTGGATACATGGACAGCAAGTTTCCATCATTGTCGTAAAAGATCCTCATCGAAAAAAGAAGCTGGCGGAACTTTGCGGAAATCAGGACCATATTAATCAAACTCCTGTCTTTCTTGTCTTTTGTGCCGATTTTTACCGTGCAAAACTGGCCAGTAAAATGGAAGACGAATCTTTTGAAGCCGCAGATGATGTAGATAGTCTATTAGTTGGGGCAACAGATGTTGGGATAGCTTTGGGAAACGCCATTGCTGCAGCAGAATCTTTTGGGTTCGGGACAGTGCCGATCGGTGGGATTCGCCGTACACCATTAGCGGTCATTGATCTCTTAGAATTGCCGAAGTATGTGATTCCGATTTCAGGATTATGTATCGGTTACGGAACAAATGATCCAGGCCTGAATCCTCGTCTGCCGAAAGAAGCATTTTACCATGAAGAAACATACAACCACGATCAGATAGAGATCCTTCATCAATATAATGATGTGATGAAGGAACATCGAAAGAAAACAACGAATGGAAGAAGCGACGCAAACTGGACGGAACGCATTGCGAGCTTTTACCGCAAGTCTCACTATAATAATGCATATCCGGATGTACCAAGTATGCTGAAGCAGCAAGGGTTTACGTGTGAAGATATGAAGGACTGAAAAATAGGTTGTAAGTTTATGACCCATTACAGGAAATGATAGTATGGCCGCCTAAAAAACAGGCGGCTTACTGTTTTCTGATTGAATTGAACAGCCTCCAAGCCATTCATTTTGATTAAGTTAATGGCAATCCGATCACGACCAATGTATATGGTTTAAGAACAGGTATCCGCTATGATCAAACGGATACGTGCTAATTGAGAAAATGAGAATAAAATTGAGAATGGATATTGAGAAATAAAACTTAATTTCACGATCACTTTAATGTTTTTTAATCTCCCTTACACTTCTGGCGGTACGGATAAACCAAGTCCCTTTGCGACACGTGTTCCATACTCTGGATCTGCTTTATAGAAGTGCTGAATTTGTCGAAGTTTAATTTCTTCTGTTGTAACGGGTTTCATAGAGTCAACAATATTTTGAACAAGACGTGTACGTTCTTCTTCACTTAATAGACGATATAAGTCACCAGCCTGAGTATAATGGTCATGATGATCATATGAAACGCTATCGGCCACACCGGATATCGCGTAAGCAGCCGGCTTATTTTCAGGTGATTCTGTCGGTCCGCCGAAGCTGTTTGGTTCGTAATATACGGAACCTCCGCCATTATTGTCAAATCGCATGTGTCCGTCACGCTGGTAGTTATGAACTTCTGCCTTTGGACGATTGATCGGCAGAAGATTATGGTTCACGCCAACACGATAACGGTGTGCATCTGCATATGCGAATAGACGGCCCTGCAGCATTTTATCCGGAGAAACGTCGACACCAGGTACTAGTGTTCCGGGAGAGAATGTCGCTTGCTCCACTTCAGCAAAATAGTTTTCTGGATTTTTATTTAATACCATACGGCCTACTTCGATTAAAGGATAGTCTTTTTGAGACCATACTTTCGTTACATCGAACGGGTCAAAACGATACGTATTCGCATCTTCTAAAGGCATGATTTGAACATATAGTTTCCACGCAGGGAAATCTCCATTTTCAATCGCATTAAATAAATCTTCTGTATGATAATCAGGATTTTCACCAGCAATCTTTGCCGCAACATCTGAAGTCAGGTTTTTAACGCCTTGTTCTGTTTTAAAGTGGTACTTGATCCATACGCCTTCACCTTCCGCATTCACCCATTTGAATGTGTGGCTTCCGAAACCATGCATGTGGCGTAAAGTAGCAGGAATACCGCGGTCAGACATTAAGATCGTTACTTGATGCAATGATTCAGGTGATAGAGACCAGAAATCCCAAACTGCAGTTGGGTTTTTCAAGTGTGTTTTTGGATCTCTTTTTTGTGTGTGAATAAAATCAGGGAATTTGATTGCATCGCGAATAAAGAAAACAGGTGTATTATTACCGACTATATCGTAATTCCCATCTTCCGTATAAAATTTGACTGCGAATCCGCGAGGGTCACGAACTGTATCAGCAGAGCCAAGTTCACCCGCTACTGTAGAGAAGCGAATGAATAACGGTGTGCGTTTCCCTACCTCTGATAAAAATTTCGCTTTCGTGTATTTCGTTACATCATTTGTTACTTCAAAATAACCATGTGCTCCGGCACCTTTAGCGTGAACCACACGTTCAGGAACTCGTTCTCTATTGAAATGTGCCAACTTTTCTAGAAGGTGGACATCTTGAATTAATGTTGGACCGCGTGAACCGGCTGTCATTGAGTTTTGGTTATCCCCAACCGGAGCACCCCAGCTAGTAGTAAGATTGTTCTTGTTTTTACTCATAATAGAATCACCTCATAAAATTTTTTGTTATAAAAATAATAACATTTATCAATAAAAAATCAATCTTTATTTATAATTATTATAAATAAAGATTATAATAAAAAATAATAGACAGATTTGAAGATGTGAATCAACCTCCTTATCTAAATTTATGAGGAAATTTCCGCCAAATCCCTTTTTATGATAAAATTCTCTTATACAACGCACAATTACTACTCACCTTGATGCTGTAAAAATAAAAAGTATGGAGAATTATAATGATGGACTACAAAATTTTATTCCTTGACATTGATGGAACGATTTTAAGGCCTGATGATACAATTGAGGATTCCACTAAAAGAGCTATTGCCCAAGTACAGCAGAAAGATGTGGAGGTTTTTCTCGCAACAGGCAGGCCGCTGCATGAAATATCCCATATCGGGGATGAGCTGAACATCCGCTCTTTCATCGGTTATAACGGCGCTTATGCCATCCATAAGGGGAAAGATGTATTTAAAGAACCGATGGACACCAGTATTGTAGAGCACTTTGTCAACATCGCCAAACAGCATGGCCATGAAGTGATCATGTATACAAACGAAAAAAATGTGTTCACTTCTTTGGATGTTCCCATCATGAAGGAGTTCATCAAGCGATTTCATTTACGCAAAAACGCGCTGTTGACTCCGGGTATCGTCAACGACATTTTAGGGATGACTCTTGTCAACTTGAGTGAGAACGAACCTGCACTATATGAAAAGTACGATAACATCCATTTATCACAAGTAAATTTAGAGGGATTCCGTCATAGCTATGATGTCATAAGAGACAACGTCAACAAAGGATTCGCCGTGGAAATGATATTGGAACTTCTCAACATTCCAAAAGAAAGCGCCATTGCCTTTGGCGATGGAATGAATGACAAAGAAATGCTTAAGGCTGTAGGGGAGGGCTTTGCGATGGGAAACGGGCATCCCGACCTTTTCGCTTACGCCAAACATAAAACAACAGAAGTAACGAATTCGGGCATCTATAACGGATTAAAATCACTCGGACTGGTTCATTAAGAAAAGCGGAGACGACTGCCCAAAAGAAACAAGGTCTTCTCTCGTTTTGGAGAAGACCTTGTTTATCACTTATTTTTATCTATCATTTTAAAAATTTAAGCTTGTATTCTTATCTAGACAGCATCGTTAAAACCGTATCCAAGAGTATGTTTACTCCCTTTTCACAATCTTCCCAAGTGGTAAGCTCTTCTTCACAATGGCTTTTTCCGTTTATACTTGGAACAAAAACCATGGCGGATGGTATATAGCTGGCTATGAATTGGGCGTCATGCCCGGCCCCGCTCACCATTCTTTTATGCGAATACCCTAATGACTCCGCAGATTGCTCCAGCAGATTGCAAATGTCTTCTTTGAACCAAACGGTATCCCGCCCCCATAGCTTTGTCGTTTTTACCTCGCAGCCCTCATTCAATGATGATTGCGGAAGCCCTTGTATGATTTCCTCAACCAGGCTGATAATCTCCGGGTTTTTATGTCTTGCTTCCAGCGAAAACACAACTTTATTTGGAATAACCGTGTGGATATTCGGGAGAACGTTCACCCTTCCGATTGTGTACACTAATTCATGATCAATCGCACCCAATCGTTTACGAATCTCAGTTATTAAGTTATTTGCCGTAAAAAGGGCATCTTTTCTCATATCCATAGGGGTTGTCCCTGCATGATCGGATTCCCCTGTTATTTCAATCTCATAGCATACCATCCCGACTACACATTCAACGACACCAATCGAAAGAGACTCTCTTTCAAGAATGGGTCCTTGTTCAATATGTAATTCCAAGAAGGCTGCAGCCTCTTTCAGGCGATTCTCTGCTTCCCCTGCGTACCCGATGGAGTTCAGGGCTTCCTCGAATGTGACTCCAGTTGAATCCGTTTTTCTCAACATGGCCGCCTTTTCAAATTTCCCCGAGAGGACACCCGATGCCATCATGGAAGGTTCAAATCTGGCACCCTCTTCATTTGTAAAGTTAACAATCGTGATGGGAATCTGCGGTTTAATATTGTTCTCTACGAGTGTTCTGACCACCTCTAGGCCAGCCACAACCCCCAACACTCCATCAAAGCGGCCGCCTTTTTTGACCGTATCCAAATGTGAACCAAGGACAATAGGAGATTTATCCTCGACACCTTCAAGAGTGACATAAATACATCCCATATCATCAACCTTGACTGACATACCTAATTCTTCACAACAAGCACAAAAGTAATCCCTGACTAAACGATCCTCATCCGATAACGATAGCCTCGTTACTCCATTGTTTTCTGTACGGCCATAGTTTGCAAATCGTTCAAGCTCATTTTTTAGTCTTACACCATTAATCAATAACTTTTGTCGTTGCATTCAACCACTCCTTTTCAATAGTTAGGGGTTCATTAGATATGCCTTTCTTTGATGGCTATTTAATTAATATTACATGAAAAATGATTTAATCCTGCTTGTTTGTCACTTTACCTATTAAACTTTTTTTAATGTAGTAGTTTTCCCTATCCCAAAAATCGATAAGTAAGGTTTTCTTTCTATATGAATTCACATAAAGAATCGGACATGAGCAAAAAAAAACGCCCATGTCCCATTCTTTACGCATAAGAGGCTGCCAAGCTCCCCGGATGCTGCTTGCATCATGAACAAAGCTTACAAAGCCTGAGTTTCTGTCTTGGGAATAAAAACGGAAAATTGCGTTCCTTTCCCTTTTGTACTTTTCACTTCGATCTTTCCTTTATTTTTCTCTACAATATTGTAGCAGACCATTAATCCGATACCCGTCCCTCGATCCTTTAGTGAATAGAAAGGGGTTCCTAGTCTTTTCATCTCTTCTTCCGTCATCCCTATTCCAGTATCAATCACGTCAATAATAACAAACTTGTCGTTCTGCTTTGAATTTATTGTTATCGTTCCTTCTTCTTCTATTGCATCCATTGCTTCAATCGCATTTTTAATCAAGTTTATTAATACTTGCTTTAACTCAATCATATTGGTCTTAACATAAAGAGAGTCTTCTAACGCAGTTTGAAATTTAATATTATTCAATAAAGCATACGATGAGAGCAAGTCGATGATTTGCTGGATTTGCTGTTTTAAATCAAGCATTTCAACATGGTAAACATCGGGCTTAGCTAAGGACAAGAAGTCACTGATGATCGCTTGTGTATGGTCTACCTCCAGAATCATTTGCCGTAGATATTCTCTTTCGTTCTCAGTAAATGAGGGCTTTTCTTGAAACAGCTGTAAAAACCCCCTTACTACCGTGAGCGGATTCCGTATTTCATGCGCTATAGATGCAGCTAATTGCCCGATTGAATGCAGTCGTTCCGTACGTTGAATTTCCTGATGATATCGCCCTAATTTTTCCATTCTTTTTAACGTTAGAAAAAACATAAAGGCAAGGATAATTTGACAAGCCCAAAAATTGACCAAGTTTCCAATTACATCTTCAGATAAATACGCATACTTCTGCTTAAGGGGTGGATATTCGGTAACCCACAGTAATAAAATAGTTCCTCCGACCATATTAAACGTGGCTAGAAACCAAAACATTTTTTTACTGAATATGATAATGGCAGCAGCGGGAAGAATGGAAATTAGAGTAATCATAGATGACGTTTGAGGGAATAAAAAAAAGAGAGCATAAAAATAAATGGTGACTGAAGAAATTAACACTCCCTTTAGTAACTCAGATTCCCTTTTAGGATATAAAATTAAGATTACAAAAACGATTCCTGCAAAAAATGCATGAATAATAAACGGGGTCTTATTTTTGTCTGTTTCAAAAAATGTGATTAATAAGCCTATTAACATTAAAAGCCCGGCCACTATAATAAAACTCTTATAGACTTTTAAGTTTTTTTCATTTTTAACACTAAATTCTTTCATGGTTTGTATCCATCTCCACCTCTATCAATACACCCTGTTACTCTTCATCAAATAGGGAAGATCCTAAATGCCCTCTAAAGTTTCCCACCAATTATTACCGTTTTTAGTATAGATTATGTTTTACCTTCTGGCAATAATGAGCTATTTAGACATAACGGGAAAACACTAGTCACTCATCCCACTCGCAGTAGATGACAATGCTTGCAGCTGTTATTTGCGCCCGTCTTGGAAATCGATTACATGGTTTCAGTCCCTTTGGACATACTGTGTATGTATCTTCTATAACGATGCTAACATTGACGAGGAGGAATTCATATGCCAAACCAAAATCAATTCACGAACTCTACAACTGCTCCTTCTGTGCAGGAGACAATGGAAGATATTTGGCGCACAACTTGTCGGACATGGCAAAACTGTAATGCCTCTACCGTTCAGTCTTTCTTATCCCAGTGCCAGGAGCAGAACATTGACCCACAGTTTTGTATGAGCTGGGTTGAAAAACATCGTGATAAGATTCCAAACTGGTCAACTGTTTCTGATGTAACTCTTAAATGGGTGAATCAACATACTTCTACTGGTTCTCCTATTCTTAAGCCAGAGCAGAACATTCACTAAAAATAAATAGGGGCCCGTTTGGCTCTCCTGCATGCGCGGGAAACATCAAAACCAATGGCCCATGTCGTAATGAGTGACTGGGAATCAAACTAAATTCGAAAGATCAGCGGGAACGATGTCAATTGGTTAAAAACCATCAATGTTAGGAAAAAAGAACACCGGTGTTTCACCAATGTTCTTTTTTCTTTATATAAAATAAGAATCAAGCTTATGCATCCGATGCTTCAAGTCATATTACGGAAACGGAAATCTTTAATGAAAGGACCCGTCAATAAAATTCTTGATTTTACTGGATTCCCATAACGGGCCTTTTCAATCGATTCTTATGATGCTAAAATCAGAAGTTACGATCCATATGCCTTTGTCAAAAGGATGATTTTTTAAATCTAATGAATTCTTAACCTGCTCAACATTTAGATTCCACGATTTAGAGGACATATGCCTGACAACTAATGCTACGTTTTTGCCATACTTTTTTAAAAGCTTTTTATTAATGACATCTATTAAAATAATAAGAGATTCGTCTTCACCATTCTTTACAGTCCCCTTTCTTGGTTGGGCTGTAGGCTTTTTCTTTGTTCTGCCTAATAAAAAGGGGATTTCTCCTTTTATGTCTTCATGCAATGTGATTTCCAGATAAAGTTCTGCATTCGTTAGACGATCCTTGCATTTTATATCAGGAATATCGGATAACTCCATTATTTGATAATCAGTTTTAAATTGGTTATTGTATAGACTTAAAAAAACGAAAGCACAATCATACTCAATGGCCTGTTTCCTGTTTTTTGGCTTCAACGAATCCCCCTCTCTCTCCATATTGCTTTTTTACCTGTTACTTCTATAATTATGATTCATGATTAAACCGGCTCATTTCTCACCAACACTTAATAACATTTTCCCTCTTTGCCTTTCAGCATATTTCATTGCACCTTTAGTGAGATCGGATACAGCAATAAACATTCCTTAACTGTTACTGTATGAACTTCCAGCTTCTTATATGTCCCATTGAACTACCCACCACTTCTTTTAACCATACGAACTCTTTCCTGAGTGATGGATATTAAACAGGTTCCTACTCCCAAAACAGACCCTATGGGGATGAAGGACCTTTGGTAAAGCAGTGGAAGAAGAAGTAATAATAAATACCCCCGGCCATTCATTCATATCTCCCTCTCGAAACACAAATATATGTGGTTTGGAAGCGTAGCCCCTGTTGCGGCTTTAATCTGATTTTGGTATCCCTTCGAAATAAAAAGTGACTTCAATTCGCGAAGTCACTTTTTATATTACCTATTAAATTATTGAGCTTGTAAAACTGGTGCAGCCTGTTCAGTTGCTGCAGCAGGGGCTGTTACTTTCTGGATACGGCCCTCTGCTTTGTATTCAAATGGTGTTGGAAGAGATTTTACAAAGTTAACTGTTGCCTGCAAATCTTCCGGACCTACTTCCAAGTCCGTAGAAAGGCTTGCAATGCCGTATTTGGCATTTCCGTACATATAGTTGTTTACCACAACTGTATATTCTTTTGTTTTATCAATCTTGCTTCCATCCGGTAAGAAGATGTCTACAACCTTACCTGTTTTAGCCGTGCTGTCATAAGTGTACGTGTACTTAAAACCGGCAATATGGAAGTCAAGACCTCTATCCGTAATTTGGTTATTTAAGACCGTCTCTAAATCGGCACCGCTCAGTTTTACTTTGTTTAACACGTTACCAAAAGGCTGGATCGAGAATAAATCGCCGAATGTTACTTCACCGGCATCAAGCCGGGCACGGACACCTCCGCCATTCATTAAGGCGAAGTCGGCATTCATGGCAGCCTTCATACCGTCAGCGATTAAGTTGCCAAGTGCTGTGTCGCCAAATTCCTCGGTCTTAGGATAACCAGTCGGTAAAGTTGCTGCAGAGTTACCGACTACTTCTGCTTTAATTGGAGCTGCTTTATCTTCGTACTTTTTCATGATGGCTGAAACAGCAGGGTCTGGAGTGTAATCTTTTTGATAAACTGTTACAACTTGCGCGTCTTTCTTCACGACTTCCCCTGTTACAGGATCAAGCTCAAGGTCCACATCAGAAAATGCGGAACCATATGAATATGCCTGAACAATCAATTTATTATCCACTTCTTTATCAACAAAAACATGGTTATGGGCAGCAAAGATTACATCTACCTCATCATCCACATTTTCAGCAATTTTGGATGCATCGAATGCATCGGAGTTACCATTTTGTGTCGCAGGATTATGGGCAAGTACAACAATCGCTTCAATACCTTTATTCTTTAATTCTTTCGTGTATTTGTTTATAGCTTCTGCTTCATCCGTAATTTTAAGCGTTTCATTTCCTTTTCTTACGATCATGTTCGAAGTTTCTTGGGTCACAACGCCAATGAAACCTATTTTCTTGCCGCCAACCTCTTTGATGGCAAAAGGCTCGGTAATTAACTCGCCTGTAGCTGTATCATAGGCATTTGCTGCCACAACAGGGAAGTTCATGCCGTCATAGCCTGCAGTACCCTTTGGATGTTCGCCGCCGTTGATCATGCGACGCAACTCCTCAATCCCTTCATCGAACTCATGGTTTCCAAGTGTACCTACATCAAAGCCCATTGCTTCCATCACTTCAACCGTCGGCTCGTCCTGGAATAAAGCTGAAATAAGCGGGCTTCCGCCAATCATATCACCGGCATGGACAAGAAGTGTATTAGGATTTTCTGCTTCACGCTGTTTCATGGCTGCGGCTGTGTATTCCATGCTCCCTGCTAGTTGAGTGCCTAATTTAGTATCTGTATCAAGTTGGCCATGCAAGTCGTTCATGCCCAGCAATTGCACCTTTACGTTTTCTTTCGGAGCAGCGTTTAAATTTAATTTAAAAATACCGAAGCCGCCGCTATCTGTTTGGTTCGTGAAGGAAATGTTGCTTCCTTCTTTAATATAAGCTCCCGCTTTTGGTGATGTTGTAAAGGTGACATTTGTTGTTCCTTCAATAGGCGCGATTGACCAGTTGTTATCCGCTGTTGGAGTAATCTCTTTCATTTCAGAGATATAGTCCATTAAGACTTGACGGTTTTCATCAGCTGAATCGACAACAAGCTCGCTTCCTTTTACTCCAGGGAAGTTTCCACCGCCGCCTGCACGATAGTTGTTTGTGACAACGATGAAGTCCTGGTTAGGATCTACCGGCTTGCCGTTATATGTTAAGTTCACAACACGGCTTGAGTCAGGATGAATCACATTTCCGTTTACATCCTATTTTGCAGGTTTTGTGACATCGATCTGGTATTGAACACCGTCAATGACATCAAAGTTATATACCGGGAATGCCGGGTTCAATAATGGCTGCTCTTCCGTTTTATTCGGAGTGATTTGATTGAATTTGCCTGCAGACATTTCAATCCACTCTTTAACAACAGAGCCTTTCACTTTGATCGCTTTTAATGTGTTGTCATATAAATATAAATCGCCTGCACTGCGGATTGTTAAATCCCCTTTTTTGATTTCTGTATACTCGGCTACACCATTGCGCCCTGCTTTAAATGGTGCGCCAACAGACAGGATCGGCAGGTCTTTATATTCCGGTTTCTTTTCGGCCACATATTTTTCAACAAACCATTTCTGGGCATTTGTCACCACTTGGATAGATGGATCATCCTGTACCAATGAAAAGTAGCTGTGAATGTCATCGGTTGTTGTGCCGATTGGTGTGTTTACATATTTAACCGTTGCGTCATGGTCTGCTTTCACCGCTTCGACGATCGTTTGGTCAGGAACGACTGTGCTTTCAGTCGTTGTCTTACCAGTAACAGGATCCTTTACGTCTTTCCACGTTTCACGAGTGGAAGATTGAGAGTTTACAACAGACCATTTCCCTTTTTCTTTCTTGAGTGTTAAGTCAATAAGCCCTAGAGAGCCGCCGCCGTAACCAGCCTGTACAGCCGGAACCCCGTTGATCGTTCCTTTTGCATTGTCAACGCCCGGAAGCGGTTTTTTGTCCGGACCAAGGAATAAGCCGTCAAGCCCTGCCTCCGTTTTGGCAGGGAACAATTTATGTGTATGTGAGAACGTGATTGCATCAATCCCTGGTACTTCACTTAAAGAGTAAATCACATCTTCTGTATTTCCTTTATTACCGCTGAAGCCGGAGTGAGTTAAGGCAACAACCATATCCGCTCCCTCTTCTCTCATTTGAGGAACGAATTTCTTCGCTGTTTCCACGATGTTTTTCGTGATGACTTTACCGTCAAGGTTGGCTTTGTCCCATTCGCTGATTTGCGGCGGCACAAAACCGATGAAACCGACTTTAACGACATGTTTCTTTCCCTGCTCATCGACTACTTTTTTCTCTACAATTTTGTATGGAGTGAACTTATTTCGATCGTTATTAGGGTTATTGTCATGATCGTCTACATATACATTTGCGTTGATATAAGGGAAGTCGGCATCATCATATGCTTCTTCTAGAAACTCTAATCCATAGTTGAACTCATGGTTACCTAATGTTGCGATATCGTAATCCATTTGGTTCATTGCTTTGAATACAGGGTGAACCTCACCGTCTTTTAACGGTTCGATTTTAGCTTTATACGTTCCAAGCGGAGTACCTTGAATTAAGTCTCCATTATCTACTAAAACACTGTTTTTTACTTCTTGACGTGCTTGTTTTACGAGCGCAGCCGTTTTCGCTAACCCAACCTTCTCGTAAGGGGCATTTTTATAATAATCATAGCTTAATAGATTTGTATGGATGTCAGTTGTTTCCATAATCCGAAGCTTTAATAGAGGTGTTTTATCATCCGGCTTCTTCGCGGGGACGTTTGCAGCCGAGGCATTTTGCGCGGCATTTTGTGTTGCTGCATCCGCTTGTGTTGAAATGAAAGGCATTGAAATGAGGGTTAATGCAAGTGAAGTGGATAATAGTTTCTTTGTCTTACCTTGTTTTCTCTTTTTTATCTATCATTCACCTTTCTGGTAATATATAGCCATAGCTAGTAACCTAGTAACGACTATCCAGAAAGAGTATATCAAAAGCAATGCGTTTTTTATGTAAACCTTTTGTATTATTTTTGTAAACGACAACTATATAAATCCACATAAATAATCGGACATAAAGAAAAAGCATTTATGTCCAATTATTTACGCGTAAGCGGCTGATCCAGAAACATAAAAAACATGCTTTCGGATCAGCCTCCTTCTTCAACTTGATTCCATTGCTCCCTCCATGTTTTTAAACTGATTAGAAAACATATTGTAGTATATTCCCTTTTGATCTATTAATGTATCATGACTGCCTTTCTCGACAATTTCACCATGGTCGATGACCATAATGGTACCGGCGTCACGAATCGTATTCAGTCTATGAGCGATGATAAAGCTGGTACGCCCCTTCATCACATTTAATAGGGCATCTTGAATATGGAGCTCTGTTCGAGTATCTATGCTGCTTGTCGCCTCATCCAAAATGAGGAAAGAGGGTTTGGCCAAAATCACTCTTGCAATGGCCAGCAGCTGTCTTTGTCCTTGACTGAGGTTTCCACCATTCTCAGTCAACATGGTGTCATATTGTTTAGGCAAACGTTTAATGAAGACGTCAGCATTCGCCATTGCTGCAGCGGCTTCCACTTCCGCATCGGCAGCATCCGGCTTGCCGTATTTTATATTTTCCCTGATTGTTCCCGAAAACAAATACGTGTCCTGCAGAACGATGCCAAAGCATCTTCTTAAACTATCCCTTGTATATTCTCTTATATCTCTACCATCAATCAATATTCTTCCGCTCGTGACATCATAAAATCGTGTAAGAAGATTCACAATGGTTGTTTTTCCTGCTCCGGTAGGACCTACCAATGCTGTACTGCTGCCTTCCCCTGATTCAAAGCTTAGATTTTTCAATATAGGAACATCCGGACGATAGCCAAAACTGACATTTTCAAATACCACATGGCCTTTAGGATTGTCTAATGGTATGGCACCTGGTAAATCAGAAGGTTCCTCTTGTTCGTCGAGAACTTCGAACACCCTCTCAGCACCAGCTACACCTGACTGTAAAATATTAAATATATTAGCCAAATCATTAAGAGGCCTTACAAATTGCCTTGAATAGGTTAAAAAGCTGGCAATGACTCCAACGGTAATCAAACCTTTTACGGCGAGAACCCCTCCTACAGCGGCAATTATCGCAAATCCAAGGTTATTAATGACGTTCATGATCGGCATTAAAAAACCTGACCAAATTTGAGCCTTTAATCCTACCTTACGCAATTTTGCATTTACTTCTTCAAACTCTTCGATTACCTTCTCCTCATGATTGAATGCTTTTACCACTTGGATTCCGGAAATCGTCTCTTCAATGTGACCATTCAGCTTTCCAAGCTGTATCTGTTGATTTTTAAATAATACACTTGTTTTTTTGGCAATCGTCCGGGTGAGCAAAAACACAAGGGGTATCGTAATCAAACTTGCTAAAGTGAGAGCCGGGCTCAACACAATCATCATGACTAGAGAACCGAGAATCATGAGGGAACCAGACATTAACTGGGTCGTTGACTGTGAGATGGTGCTGCTCACATTATCGATATCATTCGATAATCTGCTCATCAATTCACCGTGAGTACGTGTATCAAAAAACGGGACAGGGAGCTTTTGAAGCTTTTCAAACAGGGAATGTCTAAGATTTTTAACAATTCGCTGCGACACACCCGCCATGATCCACCCTTGTAAAAAGGTAAGGAGTCCATCCGCGATATAGGCAACTAAAAGAGTGATGACCGTGACTTCCAATAAGTCAAAATTAACGTTTCCGCTT
This sequence comes from Bacillus songklensis, assembly GCF_042649685.1. Taxonomy (NCBI): domain Bacteria; kingdom Bacillati; phylum Bacillota; class Bacilli; order Caryophanales; family Bacillaceae; genus Bacillus; species Bacillus songklensis. Next base: position 23,769 of record NZ_JBHRZT010000068.1, read on the forward strand.
GGTGTTGTCATTGCATCAATGGATCTGCCGATAAGATAGGGAGCTGAAAGGGTAAGGGCCGAATCAATTAAAATAAAAATAAAGATGATGGTTAACCATTTTCTTTCCTTGCCAAAGTAAAGCCATAGCCTTTTAAGCGTCCCTTTAAAGTTTTTTGGTTTAACAACAGGTCCTCTTCCATGAGCTCCAAAACGTCCCCCCGATCTCATGAGCCCAACCATCAACGGACTTCCTTGCCGACCTCTATTCTGTTCCGTTAGTTGCTTTTGCCGTGACATTCTCGTGCACCTCCTTGCCCACTTGTGACTGGAATATCTCTTGATAAACCTTACAATTTTTCATTAATTCTTCATGTTTCCCCACACCAGCGATTTCACCATCATCCAATACAATGATTTTATCAGCATCGATGACAGAGGTAATCCGCTGGGCAATGAGAAGGCATGTGAGACCATTTGCATACTTTTTAAGGGATTCCTTTATCTTCGCTTCTGTAGCCGCGTCCACTGCACTTGTACTATCATCCAAAATTAGAATTTCAGGTTTCCTTACCAGTGCTCTTGCAATGGATACGCGCTGTTTTTGCCCTCCGGAAAAATTGACGCCGCCCTGTCCTAATCTTGTGTGATAACCTTCAGGGGATTTTGAAATAAAATCGTGAGCCTCAGCCATGATTGCAGCTCTCTCAATCTCTTCCATTGCGGCAGCTTCTTTTCCCCACTTTATGTTATCCATGACAGTACCGCTAAATAGTATCGTTTTTTGCGGAACGATGGCTATTTTCTCTCTTAATCTTTTAGGCTCGATATTCCTGATATCTTCGCCGTCTACCTTTATCAAACCGGAGCTAACATCGTAGAAACGCGGTATTAATTCTACAAGACTGCTTTTTCCTGATCCTGTGGAGCCTATAATCCCAACCATTTCTCCGGGCAAACAGGTAAATGAAATATTCTTGAGTACGGATTGGCCGGATGTTCCCTCATAAGAGAAAAATACATGTTCAAAATCGATTCTCCCTTTCCTATTTGAAACCTCTTCAGAAGAATCTTTCCATGTTATATCGTTTTCCTGAGAAAACACTTCATCTATACGCTCCGCTGAAGCTTTTGCCCTCACAAACATATTGAAAACCATGGAAATCATCATCAGCGAAAAAAGAATTTGAGTCATATAATTGGTAAAAGCAATAATATGTCCTACTTGCATTTGTCCATGACTCACCCCTAATCCGCCCAGCCAAAGTACTGCCACAATCCCGAAGTTCATCGTCAGCATGATAACCGGACTAAACACAGCCATTACCCGGGTGGCCCGAATGGATGTTGATTGGAACTCTTCATTCGCTTTATTGAACTTTTCCACTTCATAATCAAACCGGTTAAACGCCTTAACAACCCTAACCCCGGATAAATACTCCCGCATTACGCCGTTTACCCGGTCAAGCGCCTTCTGAACTCTCGTAAAAAACGGAAACCCGATTCTCATGTTAAGGACGATCAGCACTCCAACAATGGGGACGACTACAGCCAGGACCACCGCCAAATGAGGATTCAACCGTGTAGCCATAATCAGGCCTCCTACACACAAAAGAGGTGCCTTTACAAAAATCCTCATCAGCCCGTTCACAAACACCTGAACTTGGTTCACATCATTTGTCAGTCTGGTCACTAGTGAAGCCCTATCAAACTTATCAATATTTTTAAAGGAAAGCGTTTGAATTTTTCTGAACAAATCCGATCTCAGCTCAGCTCCAAAGTTCTGCGAGACAATACTGGACACGACATTGCGCGCAGAAGCCGAAATCGCTCCCAGTGCCGTAATAAGCAGCATGAGTCCCCCCATCTTTAAAACATACTCCATGTCCCTCTGAGCAACACCGACATCTATGATTTTTGACATAATCGTCGGCTGTAAAAGATCACAAAGGGCTTCAAACGTTAAAAAAATCACGGCAGCACTAAAAAGCTTCCCATATTTCCTTATATATTTCTTCAAAAATTTCATGGTTTTATTCCACCCTTGAACATCCCATTTTAAATAAAGTAAAAAATATAGAAACACTAATATTCTATATAAAACATACTCCTAACCCCTGTAAAAATCACTCGTTTTGTTCGCTTCTCGAAATTTCCAGTGAATGTTTTTGCACTAAACGCCTGTTATCCTCACAATCTATTACTTAAAACAAGGGCTAAACCTCATTATCGTACAATTTAACGATACACAGGATGATGAGCATATTGATCGCCGGACCGTACAGCTTATGGAAAGAGTGCTTGATGAAGAGAAGCCGGACTTTGTTGTGCTTAATGGAGATAATATTACCGGCGGGTACGATACGCCTACCGAGATGAAGCAAGCCATAAATAATGTCGCTCAGCCAATGGAGCAAAGGGGCATCAAGTGGGCCATCACCTTCGGAAACCACGATGAAGATTCTACTCCAAAGAGCGGCCTTGATGAAGAAGACATGCTTGGGATTTATAGGTCTTACAAATATACTATGAACAAATCGGGAGTGAAAGGCATTACCGGAACTGGTAACATGAACCTGCTCATTAAGAATTCAAAATCAGCGGATTCCGTGCCGGATCCTTTTAATTTTATATGGCAGCTCCTTATAAATCCTTATATACAATTTACTTGTATACAAGATAAATGCTATGTGTTATATTCTGAATATAAAGAAAATTTATCAATATAAGGTGGTGATATGTTGAAGACTATTGAAGAATGCCTGACGTTTTTGCTTGGAAAAGCCCAACAGCATGCTCAGCAAATCGCTAAAGCGCGGTTGCAGCCATATGGAGTCACACCTGTACAATATGCCCTTTTACACCTCCTTTTTGAAAAAGATGGACAGCAAAGTTCAGAACTTGGAGACCGATTGCGCCTGGATTCAGCGACAATGACAGGATTGCTGGACCGTCTTGTACAAAATGGATTTATTGAGCGGCATTCCAACCCAAAAGATCGCCGGGTCAACCGCATTTACCTAACAAATCGCAGTATCGAACTACAGGGTATTCTATATGAAAAGATGCAAGAGGCCCATTCGGAAGCATTGAAAGGTTTTACTGAGGAAGAGACCGTGCTTTTAAAGAGTATGCTGGCTCGAATAGGTCTTGAAAAAGCAAAAATATGACCGCTTGTAATAACGGAATCTTGTACCCCAAATAACTCCATCGAATCTAACCACCATGAACGGTTTTTGCTTATGCCAAACGAGTAATGCGAATTTATATATTTTTCGAAAGGATGGGAGAAAATGCAAGGAAATTTACCTCCACAAATTGAAAACCATATCGTATTGCCTGCTATTGTTGCCCCGATGTTTCTTATTTCTGGTCCAGAATTAGTTATCGAAAGTTGTAAAGCAGGCATTATCGGCTCATTTCCTCTTTTGAATGCACGTACAGTCGATATTTTAGAGGAATGGATGAAACAAATTACGGAAGAACTAGAAGAGATCAGCGCAAAAGAACCTGAGCGACGTATTGCTCCCTGGGCGGTTAATCTTATCGTCCACCGGACAAACGAGCGGTATGAAGCAGATTTGGAGCTTATCAAGAAATACCAGCCGCCCATTGTCATTACATCTCTTGGTGATCCATCACCGGTTATTAGTATCGTGCATAACTATGGCGGACTTGTTTTTTCAGATGTCAGCAACCTTGTTCATGCCAGAAAAGCCGCTCAAAAAGGAGTAGACGGGTTAATCCTTGTTTGCAACGGGGCGGGCGGACATGCTGGAACGATTAATCCGTTTGCCTTCATGGGAGAGGTAAAAAAATTCTGGAACGGAACAACGATTCTGGCCGGCTGCATCTCCCACGGGCAAGATATTCTTGCCGCTGAAATTCTTGGGGCGGACCTCGCTTATATGGGCACCCGATTTATTGCAACTTGTGAGAGTTTCGCAAAAGAAGAATATCAAAATATGCTGATTGAATCGACTCTTGACGACCTGATCTATACAGATGCATTTAGCGGCGTGAATGCTAATTACCTGGTCCCGAGCATCCGGAAAGCCGGTCTGGATCCGGATCAGCTCGCGAAAAAAGAAAGCATGGATTTCTCTTTCGCCCAACTCGATCGATCGGATGCCAAGGCATGGAAAGACATCTGGTCTGCAGGACAAGCTGTCGGTACAATTGAACATGTCCTTCCCGTCTCTGAATTGGTCGAAGAGCTTTTGCAGGAATATGATCATGCATTAACTTCTTTATGCGCAAAGCATTCAAAAACAAATAAAAAAGCTGTGCGATAGAAATAAAGAGCCTCTGGTTGAACACTGGAAGGAGAAATAACGATGAATAACCCCCGCTTGATAGCAGGGGTTATTTTTTATGCGGATAATCTCTCTATTGTACATTTTTACTATAGAGACAAGCGTACATATTGGAAGTATTTGGTTTTTTATCCAGTTCCTTTTTGATAAGGATGAATACAAATATAAGGAATGGGACATGTAGGGACAAATGGCTTAAGGCCCTTAAAAGAAGGGAGTATGAAAATGAATTTCGAAATTGAAATGACTATTTTGGTATTCATCATGACAATGTTAGTCATATTTTGGAGACCAAGAGGCATAAATGAAGCATGGCCGGCGTCGATTGGTGCAGGGATTATTTTACTAACAGGCATTGTATCACGTGGAGATATTTTGGATATTATCCATAAAATCGGCGGCGCATCTATTACCATTATGGCAACGATTGTCATGGCTGTCATATTGGAAAGTTTTGGCTTTTTCCACTGGGCAGCTACCCGGCTGGTAAGTTTAGCAAAGGGTTCAGGCTATCTACTATATTGGTACATTCAGTTGTTATGTTTTTTGATGACCCTTTTATTTAATAACGATGGCAGCATCTTAATTACGACTCCGATTTTAATTTTACTCTTAAAAAATCTTCAGCTAAAACCGCATCAACAAATTCCCTATCTTTTAACTGGCGCACTTACTGCAACAGCTTCCAGCGCACCCATTGGGGTAAGTAATATTGTTAATTTAATTGCATTGAATATTGTTCACATGACGCTTTATATGCATACAGCCATGATGTTTGTACCAGCTACGTTAGGCTTGTTGTTTATGTCATGGTTGATGTACGTAGTGGTAAAAAATAAATTACCAAAAACATTGCCAAATTCCTCATATGATATAGAGGAAATTTTTTTCACTAAACATTTCCATCCATTAAAGGAAACCATTTCTGTTGAAACAAAACGTAAACGTACTCAATTTATGCTAAAGGTCTTACTGTTTGTCTTTGTGATGCGTTGTCTACTCTTTGTTGCATCTTATCTTTCTATTCCAATTGAAATCGTTGCGGTACTCGGGTCACTCGTCTTACTTTTATGGAGATGGTATCATTTGCGCACAAATCCCATGGATATCTTGAAAAAGACTCCTTGGCATATTCTTGTTTTCGCCTTCTCTATGTATGTCATTATTTACGGACTGCACAATGCCGGACTAACAGCGATACTTGTAGAAATATGTGAACCCATTGTAAACCAAGGATTGTTTCAGGCGAGCTTTATCATGGGCGGATTAGTTTCTATTCTATCTAACTTCTTTAATAATCATCCTGCTTTAATGATTGGAACCATTACCTTAACAGAAATGGGACTTGACCCCATCACACTAAAAACCATCTATCTCGCGAATATTATCGGCAGTGATATGGGATCATTGTTATTGCCTATTGGAACACTTGCCTCCCTTATTTGGATGCATATCCTAAAACAAAACAAGATTAAAATAAAATGGAAAGATTATTTAAGCGTGTCGTTGCTTGTCATACCATTCACAACGATTGTAACATTGCTTTTATTATTCTATTGGATACAAATGGTTTTCACCTAAAAAACCCCATTCTGTATCCATCCTTAGGAGGAGATTTTTTTGACTGATATAACGACATTACCTGGGAAACAAGTTGATGTAAAATTATTAAAAAGAAACCCCTTTAAAGGAGTAATGACCAATCTAGGTCTTAGTAACGAGAACCTGCCTGTTAATCCTTCTAACGTTCCTTTACTCCGTTCCTTGGAAGGAGAATTAAAAAAGTTAGAGGAAGAGCTAGTAGTTTGATGGCGGAGAAGATCCTTTGAAAAGCCAATCTTTAATAACCTGCCTTCTTAATGGACGAGACGCGCGATACGCTTCTTCTTCCATGACCATCGATAGTACGAATATTGTAAAGCAAGGCTGACGATGAAAGCGGCCGGATACCCGACCCATATCCCTTTTATGCCAAAACTGCTAAAATTTGGAAGTTAGTAAGCTGCAGGAACTTCAACACACCAGATTGATATAATGCTGAACACCGTTGGCCACAATACCGTTCCACTCGCACGCATTGCAGCGGTAATGATCATCGCATGACCAAAAATCAAATAACTCCACAGTGTGATTTTTAATAAACTAAGTGTAATTTTAACAATTCCCAATCCATCCGAAGGTGCTGGCGAACGGATGGATCGAATTGCAATGGGTGCTTTATTTGGCGGAGGTAGATGAGCATGATGACAAATGTTAATACGGTGTCTTGGAATCACCTATACCGCGAATAATAGTGGTGTAGGCAATATATAAAAACATAATCGGCATAGCCCAAAATAGGATTCAAGCATAGTGAACACTAACGGCAATGATATTTTCAGGTGTACCCATTAGGCGCAGTATATCCCAGGTGAATAGATTGCCCATCACTGCCAGCACCAATCCGAGAATAGAGGGATCAGAAACATAATCATAGAACGCCATATCGGCTGGCTGCCCATTCCCTTACCTTGCGAATTCGTATTTTCTTTATTTATATCCTGTGTTGCTTTCAAATTTCATTTCCCCTTTTCATCGGGACTTTTCCCGATTGTATCCGTTGTTCTCCATATGGCTGAAGTTTATCCAACCATTTTTCCTCAATTTTTTTCAACGCATTTTTCGTTTCAAAATATCCACCCTCTTTCTCTTTTAGAATCTCTAATACTTCAAAAATAAAGGCTTCTTTTCCAAATTTCTTCCACTCGTCTTGAAGCATTTTGTTTGTATTTGTCCCCGCTTCCAATTCGAATCGTTTCCCATTCAAAGTCTTCAGGTTCATCGTGCTTCCTATAAAAATCTTTTCGTTTTGGGTGTTTTTAATCTGATAAATACCGGCTTTACTTTTTGTTTCCTTATATAGCCGCTTCAATTCTTTTTTTCGATTCATCGTTCGTTTCCCCTTTCTCTATCATCAAAATTGGCATATCTCCGAGTTCGCGGAGCTTCGTGCATAAAGCCCAGCCATCCAATTGCGGCATCATAATGTCCAAAATGTCCAGATCAAATCTATGATTCTCTGCATAATCCAACGCATCCGCTCCGTTCGATTTCTCCACGATATCAAAACCTTCGTCTTCCAAGTACAAACGAACCCACTCACGGATGTGAGCTTCATCATCCACAACTAATATCGTCGGCAACCCAATACGCTCCTTTCTATTCATGGTCGAAGAAAACAGCACACTCGCAAGCATCATAACTGAAATTCGATTGAGCTTCCTTGGACCTGTTATGTTTCTTCTTGTTTCTCATCTCGAATCAGCGAAAAAGGTCTTCTTTATGTGGATTGATATATATTACGATTGTACAAAACCCTATATGAACTCGATTTGTATTGAAATATTTTATTCCCATAAAACATAGAACCTAAATTCAGTATCAATTTGACACTGCCTTTAAATAATCGCACATACACCTTCAGTTCCCAAAAATGGATATCGACCAAGACGCCTGGTAATGACCAGTTATTGTGGTAACGTCATCCGTCAGGAAAACAAGAACAAAAGGGAACCACCTATTATTAGGTGATCAGATCAGCGAAAAACTCAAAGGGTCTTCCGACAACTTAAAGGCTACCTGCATTAGCAGGTAGCCTAAGCCATATTGGAATATTTTATTTTACTTGTTATGTTTAAACATTCGTTAGCGAGATGTACCAGCTGCACCAACTTGTCCCGATAATTGGGATTGAGCTGTCGCAACAAGACGTTTTGTGATCTCGCCACCTACTGAACCGTTTGCACGAGCTGTTTGGTCTGCTCCAAGCTGTACACCAAATTCAGTCGCGATTTCATATTTTAATTGGTCAATTGCTAGTTCTGCACCTTGTACTAATAAGCGGTTACGGCCGCCACTGCGGTTTGACATCTGTCTTCACCTCCTTGTACATCCTTAAGATTCCTTTCATCTAAAAGGCCGATACCTTGAAAATTTTGGCTGAATAGTAAAGTGGAAACCCTTCATAATAAGACCGTTGAAAGGAACAGAGTGAACAAGCAATTGTGGGACTCTTTCCCTTCATCTCCTTGTATTTTTAAATTTAAGTTTGCCATGTGTTTTTGAATGAAAAAGGGGTTTTGACAATCTGGTCAAATCCCTTTTTTCATTCAAAAACAGCAGTCCTTTCTCTGTATAAGTAGAGGGTGTCCCAAGTATAAAAAACGTACTTGGGACACCCTCCTGCAATGAACCGTCGGACACCATTCACCCTTTTGCTAATCGATTTCGATCATTTGTTTGTGGCGGCTCTTCCATCCATGTTTAATCATGATGAATCTTTGTTTTATCTTCCATTGAAACACCCTCTTTACTAAAGTCGAAAGGTAGTCAAGGTAGTCAAGGTAATCAATGTTATCATTTCACTCCCAATCAAAAATATGAATAACCTTAAAATTGAATACAATCTTTTGCATATCATATACAAGTCTAGATGACATCATGATTCTTATATAAATCCGCTCTTTATCCATGTCCATTTATTTATGTGGATTTATATAGAAGAGGTTACCATAAACGATAGAAAAGATCCCATTCATGCTCACATTTGTTCGCAAAATGGGATCTTTCCGCGGGACCGAACTATAAGCGGTTGGCCCTTTTATTTTTAAACAGAAATCCTTCCACAAAAGTGGTCCCCCCAACCATAAATATCCTAAAACAAAGGCGGCTTCCAGATGGCTTTGTTATTTACATACACGAATTATTATTTCCCATATCATCAAGCTTCCTTAGGATGATTCGAGAGTTGCTCATAGAAGCTCGCCAATGAAGCTGTTACATATGGAATCAGCCATAAGAATCCGATTCCAAGGGTTAAAATACTCAAGATTCCCCAGCCAATAAAGCTTAACATTAGAAGGAAGTATGACCATTTGTACCCGTCCATCAGCTTTCTGCTTTCAGTGATCGCACGATTTATGGAATAGTCCGGATGATCCTTCAAGACAAAGTAGGCTTGTGAATAGGCCATTCCTTTAATAATTCCAGGAATGATAAGTAACAAAGTCCACAGCAATGTATAAATCGCTACTAAAATATAGAGACCAATAGCTTTTACATATAACCCAAAGTTTAAAAAAGGATCAAATAAGTCCCCTATTTTCACAGGCTCTTTCCTCACGATACCAAGGAACACCCAGTAATTGCTCATGATAATTGGCGCAAGAATCACTGAAAGGATATAACCAACCATTGTTGCAGAAGTACTTTCATCATCTACCCATGCCTCGAATCCACCGCTTATCAACATCTCAACTAAAACTTGGATCCCGCCATAAATTCCAAACGTAACAATCGTCAGCAATAATGCAAATCCCCATCGATTTTTTAGCGATTGCCTGGCATACCTCTTTACTTCTCTGATTTTCATATGGTTAAATCCCCCTCTAGATGAAAAAATTAAACAACCATCAATTGTGCAAGAAATCTCACTAAAATGCAGGATTGCTTTTGATTTTTTTTGCCTTGTTGTACATCATATACAAATTCAACCGGCATCATGACTATTGTAAAAAAATTAGATTTTGTTCATAAAAAGGCTTGATTTGATTTACGCTAGCGAAATCAATATAACGTTCATTAAGACAAAATGCATAAAAAATTAGGGAATCTCCCAACTCTTTGCCCATCTTCAATAATATATATATTCCACTTAATAACTCGACACATCTTCATTCAATCAAGAGGCATCACAATCGGTGATCCAGACAACTTGAATTCGCCCTCAAGGGTTCACCTATGCGGTTGGCGCCAACCCCGCAAGGGGGGGGCCAGCCGCTTAGGTCTAGAAAATTTGGCATGGCCGTTCTTTGGTCAGGTCGAATTTTCTAAATCGATCTATATAGATAGGTTTGGTAAGATAAGGTAAATGGGTAGGTTTTCAGAGATAATGGGGGCACGATTCATTATAATGACAAATCGTTCCATATTATAAGGAGTGAAACAAAATGAAGAGAAATCATACAATGATGCAATTTTTCGAGTGGCATATAGAAGCAGATGGAACCCATTGGAATCGGCTAAAAGAGTTAGCACCAGAACTAAAAAATAAAGGGATTGATTCGGTATGGATTCCGCCGGTAACAAAAGCCCTATCACCGGAAGATGCAGGATACGGTGTTTATGATCTATATGATCTTGGGGAATTTGATCAAAAAGGATTAGTTCGTACAAAATATGGAACGAAACAAGAATTACTGGATGCTATTGCTGCCTGTCATGAACATGGCATCAACGTTTATGTGGATTTAGTCATGAATCATAAAGCCGGAGCTGACGAAACGGAAGTGTTTCAAGTGGTTGAAGTGAATCCGCATAATCGGGAAGAAGAAATCTCATACGCCCGTTACCATAGAGGTATGGGTTGATTTAACTCAAACAAGAGATGATCATATCTGCATCGAAGCCGATGGATTTGCCACGTTCCCGGTAAACGGAGGAAGCGTATCTGTATGGGCACTTCCTGAATAGGAATAGAGAAGATGAACGGAAAACAGCACCTGGAAGGAGGGAGTCTGCCTTTACTCCCCCATCTCCTGCTTTTTATAAATAGTTAACATTAAGACTGAATGGGTTCATTTAATTTCTCTAACCTTACGTTTATTCTTTGCCTAAAGAAGACCCGGACAAGAATGATATGGATGACAATAAATAAGAGATGCAAAATGAAAAAATGTATATCACTTGGTCTTCCATCTATTTGTAAAATACTAATATCACTATTCCCCAGTAATTGGTTATCTAAAAAATCATAAATAAAATGCGGAAAGGAAGCGGCTAGTAGAGAACCGCTCTTTAAATAAATATACAACATTGTCATTCCCGAGCTTACCAAAACAAAGATAAAAGGAATGCTGAAACCTTTATAAACATGAGAGGCCGTAAACAAGACACTTGAAATAAAAAATAATTTTCCTGTACTCAAATGTTTAAAGTTGGCTACAAAATATCCCCTATATGCTACTTCTTCATTCAATCCAACCAAAAACCAAGCAAGGGCTGTAATGATGAACATTGGAATTACATGTGCATTAGAGAAATAATCGCCGGAAAATTGTGCCGTAACAATACCATTTTTTGAAAGCGCCATATAATAAAGTAAATACATTCCTACAGTTGATAGGATGGATGATAATGAAAATAGAACATGTTTGCGTTTAAATCCAAATCCCAATGTATATAATGGCTGTTTATCTACAAATTTATAAAATAGAAGCGTACTGCTTAAACATATTACGCTCCCGCCAATCCCTGCAATTCCAAAGATATAAAGATTGGTTGACTGAATATATTGATCGAATCCTAATACAAACATAAGACCGAGAATGAATATTTGAATAATATTAATGGTAATAACACGTACGTAAGGATTTTTCAATTTTATTTCCTTCTTTCTTTTGAAATGTGAGTCCGATTGCCGTTTGCTTTTTCATCTCCTTTAACTATAGGAAGAAAAAGTCATACTGAGTAGTTACCACAGGTCATTTTGAACATATAAAAGTCATAAATCTTTTTTCAACATTTTATTCTTTTCCTTATATCGTCCAACACCCTAAAAACGTGTTTTTCATCTTTAAGACATACCTTCTGAATGGGACAGCAACTTATAAATATTTTTACTTGATAACTAAGTAACCTTGTTATGTTACTATTAAATTAATAATGGGAAATTTTACATCTCTGGCATACAACCAATCCGGGGTTGGACTTATTTTGGAAATTTAACAATATGATGGGAAATGGATGATATGGATAAACTCAAATCTATTGAAAAGACTTCTCTTTATTTTGAAATAACGGTTTGTTGTTTTCGTACCTTGTTATTTATTTATATAATAGTAGATTTATGGAGTGAAAAAGGCACGGTTCCTCATTTTTATCTCCATTTCATTTGGATTATGGCAGCTCTAATCGTTCCACATTTCTTTTGGCTGCCTGGGCGAGTGAATAAAAGAATGCATTTCTGTTTTGCCGAGCTTCTTTTAAGCGGATCATTGGCCATTTACCTACAGACCATCAACAGTGAATCATATCTTTTCGCGCTTCCAGCGTTAATCATCTCTTCTTTAGTAGAGAGGCGTTTTTATTGGATGATTATCTTTCTCGTTTTGTTTCCATTTGCCGGATCCGTCACAAAAGGAATGAACATGGAAACTGTGTTAGGATCACTGTTCGACTCTTTATTTTTCCCATGTATCGGATTTGGATTTAACATATTAACGAAAGCTTATAAAAAAACACAGGAATTAAATAAAGTGATTGAAGAACAAAACCATACATTAGTTCAACATGCCAAACAAATTGAAAAACTTACCCTAGTTGAAGAAAGAAATCGGATGTCTAGAGAATTGCATGATACTCTTGGCCATTCTTTCATTTCTTATATCATCGGTTTGGATGCCGTTATGTATTTGGTTGATTCAAATCCGGAGTTAGCGAAGAAAAAGCTTGAAGAACTTCGTATGTTAACTACAAAAAACCTGGAGGAAATCCGCAGCACCATTCACGAAATAGGAGATCAAACAGACATTCAATTAGCCGACAGTTTTGCAGCCATCATCCATGAATTTGGGCATCATACGAACACAAAGGTGACGTTCAACATTAGCGGAGAAGAATATTTTTTAACCCATCAAGTGAGGATCACATTACTTCGCTGTTTACAGGAATCCCTCACAAATGCAAAGAGACATGGAAACGCAGCAGAAGTGTTGGTCTGTCTCGTATTTTTAGAGGGTGAGGTACAATTGAAAATTCAAGATGGCGGCATCGGTACTGAAAATATCCAATACGGCTTTGGATTAAAGACAATGAAGGAACGTATCGAATCATTGAATGGAACATTTCTTTTTTCCTCTACGGTCGGTAAAGGGACAACTATACAATGCTGCATTCCATATAGGGGGTAAAATGATGGAAAAGATTAAAGTAATCATTGCAGACGATCAGGAATTGATTCGAGAAAGTCTGCAAATCGTGTTAAATATGGAAGAAGGTATAAAGGTTATCGGGCTTGCAAAAGATGGAAAACATGCCTTGGAGTTATGCGAGAGTCTGTCACCTGATGTGGTATTAATGGATATTAATATGCCTGAAATGGATGGCGTTAGTGCGACTGAACTCATTAAAAAGCGCTGGGCCTCTATTAAAGTAATTGTTTTGACTTCTTATCAAGAGGTTGACTACGTTGTTAGTGCGCTAGCAAATGGAGCTGAAGGGTATTTATTAAAAGCTATACATCCTCATAGTTTGGCAAATAGTATTCGTTTAGTACATTCAGGAGGAACTTTTGTGACAAAAGAAATGGCAGCAAGTCTGATTGGCAACATGGCCCGAAAAGCCGGATTTCAAGAAACAAGTACGCAGCAGCCCTCATCGATCCAACAGCAATATGGATTAGGCAGACGGGAAATAGAGATTTTACAATTGCTTGCCAAGGGATTAAAGAATACTCAAATTTCGGAGCGGTTGTATTTAAGTGAAGGAACCGTCAAAAACTACATTTCAACTATCTATTCAAAGCTTGAAGTAAAGGGACGATTGGAAGCGACAAAAAAGGCAAAGGATGAAGGGCTTATATGAATCCACATATGACTTCTGATAAAGCCTTCGTTCTGAATCGGCATCTCTTCGCTTGCTTTCATGTTCTCCCCCCTCCTAAGATAAGCTCATTCATCATCATCTATTGCAGTTTATGATAGAACCAAAATCTTTTATCTAAAATAATCGAAGCTAATTCATTACCAAGTTGGCTGTAATTCCATGCTTCTCCCATATTACTAAAAATGATGATGGTTAAGTCGTCATCTCACATCAACTTTACCGTTGTTTTCTTCATCCACCACAAACGTATGGTTCATGCCCGCTTTTTGAAAAATTAGCCGCCATCTTCCCCCTTCAACATTTCAACACCTATTCAGGCAACAGGCAAAAAAAAAGGGTGCCCCAAGTACAAAAACGTACTTGGGACACCCTCCCAGCGTACCGTTACCATCTCTATATAGTATGATAATCTGAAAGGTTTTAGAGAGAAATTTTGATTTCGGCATTCATACCAGGCAACACTTTGTCTGACGGATTTTCAATTGAAATTTTCACCGGCACTTTCTGCGTTACTTTTGTATAGTTGTCACTTGTATTTTGTTGTGGCAGCATAGAGAATACCGAATTTGTTGCATAGCCAATTTCCTCGACCGTTCCTTTAAATGTTGTGTCGGAATCTCCATCAACCATAATATCCACACTAGCTCCTTCTTCGATATCTTTTAATTCTGTTTCTTTAATATTTGCCGTGATATATAAATGGTCCAGGTCCGCAGTCTGAGCTAATACTTGACCTGCTTGAACCATTTGATTGTTATTTGCTGCATTTTTAATAATGGTTCCACTCATCATGGAGGTAACAGAAACAGTATGTCCGCCATCTGATATTTTTCCTACTACAGCGTCTTGGGAAACCTTATTACCTTCATGTCCATTCCAATCCGTTAATGTTCCGGCAGCCGGAGCGACGACCTGCATGATATTCGCGGACACTTTCGCTTCATCTGTTTTCACATAGTTCTTACTTTCGTAGTAATAGTATGCACCTCCTGCTATTAAAGCAAGCACTACAACCATACCTATCATATTTGCAATAATTAAACGTCCTTTACTCATTCGTCTTTTTCTCCCTTCGTATCTTGGATCTGTTAAAGGAATATTTCATGTTTGACATCTTCATTTATCCATTCGAATGAAGATAGTCTCGGATTTAAGCAGTGGTGTCCATTTTGGGTTTCTCCGATGGTGCAGGCAGGAGAACGCGCGCCTCTTTTTGTACAAGAGACCTTCCTTTTCCGGTTACGGCCTTCCCAATCGAAGCCACCATCATGATTACGCCTAACACAAGCAAAATCGTAAACAAGTCATGATAAGCGCCAAGAATAGATGCTTTTCGGGCATTCACTACGACTGAATAAATAGCCATATTTTTCGCATCCGCAGCAGTAAGTCCGCTATCCATAAAACGATGGGTCAATTCAGCCAATTCCCTGTTAATCTCTGGATTGATTAAGCTTACTTGCCCTCTTATGTTTTCGTAATGAACGGCATTTGCTCTATATACAAACCAGCCAAGCAACGGTGCAGAAACTGCGCCGATAAAGTTACGCATAGAATGAAGAGAAGCGGAACGCATCGTTGCTTTATGAATGTCACCAGCCAGTGCCGTGCCTAGGGCTCCTGATATCAGTACCATACTTACTCCCCCGCCGAGACAAGCGATTTGCACATATAATGCGTTTAAAGAAGCTTCTGCTCCAATGTTTTTCCATTGAATACCGACAACAATAACCGCAAGAGATCCTATGACCCCCAGTATGCCTGCGCCCAATCTATCATACAGCAAGGTGCTGAGAATGGCGGCTGCCATAATTCCTGCGAAGAACCAAATATAAAAGTAGGAGAGGTACATAAATGGAGGGTTTATAATGTTTCGCAAAAATCCGTTAATCCCCGCAATGGCCACAACAAGGGCAACATGGGACGATATAGCCATAATCGTGCCGGAAACGGGTTTAGCTGCCCATAATGAACGGAGCGGCACCAAAGGATTCTCTGCATGCAAATCGACATTTATAAACATTGCCGACAGAATCATTGCAATCAGCAGGAGTGGCCAAACATAAACGGATCCAAAACCCTTTTCTTGTAAATTGCTCAGCGGGAACGCCAGAACCATTACAATGAGACATAGCAAAAACACTCCTCTTCTATCAACGGGATGATTGTCATGCTGTTTCGGTTGATGTTTGGGCAGAACTGCATACCCGATAAGCAAACAAAGGAGTGAAGAAAAAAGATTGAATATAAATAACCAGCGCCATGTATTTGTGCTTAAGGACAAGGAACCAAAAAATGCTCCAACCGCACTTGAACCAAATAGGCCGCCAATCGCAAAAAACAAAAACAGATTTCGCACTTTGTTAGGGTAGGACTTCAAACTGACGGGCAGAATGGTCAAAAACAATACTCCTGCACTAAAGCCTTGAATCGTTCTCCCTATAATGAGCGAAATTAATTCCGAAGAAAAGCTATTGATAATGGATCCGCAAAAAAAGATGAAAATGAAAGTAAGATAGTTTCTTCTAATGCCATATTTCATGGAAAGAACGCGCCCCAGCGGTACACCAAGTGCAAAAGCTAAATTTGACATAACGGAAGGCAGCAGCATGTCGTGTGCACTAAGATTAAGCCCGTTCTGAATGACAGTTTGATTCAGAATATATGAAAGATTAAGAAAATATTGCGGCCCAAACGAAAATAAGGTTAAAAGCGAAATGACTAAATATTTAGGAATCATGATACTTTTCGAATCGGATGTTGTTGCATAATTAGGTTGACTCATCTAGATTCCTCCTTTCTTTTTGAATCGAGTCTTAGTTTATTAATACCTGAAAATAATGAACTAATGTGTGGAAATATAAGAATATTACCTTCACTCCCTCATCCATCAAAAATCGATCTTGTTTGTTTGTGATTAAAAATACAATACCAGCCCTTTAAGAACACACTGATAATATAAGCTCCAACTCCTTTGTGAAATTCAATCATGTATATAATGGCCCAGTTAAACAAAACCTTGCAAAAATAAAGTTGTGTAACACAAGTTGTATTATGCAAGTTGTATGATGCAAGTTATATTATACAGTCTTCCATAAATAAATCAATATAAAATTTATTTGAATAATGTATTTATAGAAGAGGTGAAATTGAATGTTTTCACCGTAAGCAGGCAATTTGCAACATTAGAAATGAAAAAAGACTATTGACCTTTGTCAACAGCCTGAGTCCATATCCAATCTAAGAAAGTACGAATATGAACAAACTCCATTTCGAACTTTATCAATTTAAAATGGGGTATTAGAATTAACTATTCTTCTGCTGATTCTGCATTGCTGCTCCATACACTTGATTATTATTTCCTCCACCTTTTGAAATCTTGATTCAGTCGAGTTAAATTGGCCTCCAATATTTTCAGTTCTTCATTTGACCAGTCATGGAGTATTTCGGCATATACAGCATAGCGTGCTTTTTGAACTTTATGAAGTATATCTTGCCCTTCTAAGGTTATCTGAACAAGACTAATCCGTCCATTTTGAGGATCCGGAAAGCGTTGAATAAATTTCTTCGTTTCCAAAGTCGTGACTTGCCTGCTTGCAGTAGAAAGGTTCAACTTTAGTTTTTCGGCCAGCTCGTTGATCGCTAAAGGACTATGCTTATCCAGTTCACTTAGCAACAGATACTCGGAACGATCCAAGCTTCCAAGCCGAGGACTATGGGCGGTTGTAAGGCGTACCAGCAACGCGATTTCGTGCTCAATCAACCGCAGTGAGTCGTGATCCATTTTTATTCCCCCTCCTTTTAAGCAATTTAAATGTCCGGATGGCCATGCTTCTTTTTACGAGAACAAACTTTTTGTTCCCATCTCATGAATCATTTTTATATAAGTATAATAAAAGTCCATTAAATAATAAATGGAATTGCTTATAATTGTATATAAACAGAGATTGCTTTTAAAATGGGAACCTCCTCCACAAGTTTGATTCCCTTCCTTACTTTTATGTTACTATTCAACATCTGTTTGGATAATCGATATTGTCCATTCCACATCAGCAAATGTCAGGATCCTATTTGTGCTTTACATAAAAAAGCTGGCCAAAAAGCCAGCTCCTTTAAAATACGACAGTTTAATTAGGGTATTATTGAATAATACGTCCCTCGATCTGAGCAGTAAACGGCTGAGGTAACTGCTTCACATAATCGACAAGTGCATCAAGGTCTACAGGGCCGACTTCCCGATTTTCCCCTTTATTGAATACGCTAAAGCCATCGCCTCCACCTGCAAGGAAGCTGTTAGCAGTAACCGTATATTCTGCTTCCGGGTCAATTGGTGTTCCATTCGGAAGGGTAATATCGCCCACCTTCTCCCCGATTGCCTTCGCAGGATCCCAAGTATATTTAAGTCCTGAAATTTGAAGCATACGCGTTTGAGCAGGCTGCCATTGTTGATTCAACAAGTCACGCACTTGCTGTCCTGTTAACGTCATTTTCACTAAATCATTGTTGAACGGCTGTACAGTATAGAGGTCTCCCCATGTTACTTCTCCCTGCTCGATATCAGCCCGAATACCGCCCGGGTTCATAAACGCGAAATCTGTGTTCATCGCCTTGCGCTGGGCGTCTGCAATCAGATTGCCTAATGCTGATTCGCCGGCGGCATTTTGGCCGGCTGTAAGAGTTGTTTCAGCTGTGCCGAGAACTTGGTTGACAATTGGAGCTACTTTTGCCTCATATTTTTCAACCATCTCTTTGATTTCAGCATCAGGTTCAATTCCATCATGGAATGTTGTCACAATTTCTGCTTTCTTGGAAACAATGTCCTTTGTGTGTGGATCTATTTGTAAATCCACATCAGAAAAAGCTGTTCCATAGGAGTAAGATTGAACAAGCAACTTTCCATCCACTTCCGTATTTAAATAAGCATGATTATGACCGCCGAACATCACATCTACTTCATCATCGACGTTTTTAGCGATCTCCACAATTTCCCCGTTCGCATTGGACCCATCCGGTTTGGAATTTCCCGGGTTATGGGCCAGCACGACAATTGCTTCGACTCCCTGTTGTTTCAGCTCTGCAGCGGCTTTATTAATGGCTTCTGTTTCATCTGTGAATTCAACACCCGCTACCCCGCTTGGAATAACAATACTTGGTGTATCAGACAGAGCAACACCGATGAAACCAATCGGCATACCGTTTACTTTTTTGATCACGTAAGGCGGCAGGATCGGTTTTCCTGTTTCCTTGTCGATCACATTAGCGGCCACATATGGGAAATCCGCTCCGGCAAAGTCGCCAGTCTTCGGATGTGTACCGCCATAGATAAGCCTCATCATTTCATGGACACCTTCGTCGAACTCGTGATTCCCTACCGTTCCAACATCAAATCCCATTTTATTCAAAAACTCAATCGTTGGCTCGTCCTGCAGCAGCGCAGATACAGGAGAGCTGGCCCCTACCGCATCCCCTGCATGGACAAGTAACGTATTCATATTTTCCGATTCACGCTGCTTTAAATAAGCTGCCAGATAATCCGCTCGGCCGACCTCTTTGCCCCCCACTTTACGCGTTACATCCAATTGTCCATGAAGATCGTTGATTCCTAGAAGCTGTACATCGATATAACGGTGTTGGTACGAATCAGTAGACGCAGGAATTCCCGGTGACTGGGGCTGTCCAGAGGCAAACGCGCTTCCTGCAGAAAAAGTAACAGACAATGCAAGAGCCGGTATTGTCATTTTCATCCATTTAGATGGGATTTTCACGTTCATTGCTCCTCTCAATATGTATATTTTCTCTAAAAGTCAGTGTAAGTTGATGGAATCAATGAACATTATACGGAGAAAATCTTTACCTTCTGCTAAACTACTGTAAAGTTTATGTAAAAATACTCAAAAACTATATGAATCCACATAAAGAATGTAACATGAGCACAAAACGCCCATGCCAAATTCTTTACGCATAAGGCTTCGCCAATTTCCCTTACGGGCCCTTGCCGGAGTACCTTTTGAGTCTATTCAAGATGCTCAAACAAAGGAACATAAACAGAATAACAAGCGATAGATGTGATGTTAAAAAATTAATTTAACCTTTTTCATCGAGCCTTCTTCTATTTGCGCTTTTCTGTTTTTTTCATCTTGCACGAGCTTAAAAAGGTCTTCGTATCAGCGGCTGACAAGAACCCGTGAGGGAGATTGGCAGCCGCTTACGCGTAAATAATTGGACATAAATGCTTTTTATTTATGTCCAATTATTTATGTGGATTTATATAATTCAAAAGAGAGGCATGTTGTTCTTTAACCGAAAGGGCTGATGCTTCATTGCACCAGCCCTTTCTTGACTTAGGAATGTCATTAATTTTATCATTTTAGGCGAGAAGACTCCCACTTCAAATTTTCGTTAGAAAATTAAGTGGTAGGTAGTTCAAATCTCTATTAAAATGGCAATCCCTTACTTTAATGCTTATTTAGTAAACCGCTTTTCCTCTCCCGTTTTACATATTCCTTCAATTCATTGATTATTTTTTGTTTTAATGCTTCATCATTTTGTAACTGCAATCCAGCTATACATGTTTTTGAATATGTTTTCTTCCATTGTATATCTCCTGTTACTCTTATAGAGTTAGAATTTAAACCAAATGTTAGATGTATACTTGTTGTTGCAAGAGGAAGATCAATAGAAGTCTCTAATCTTAAACCATTCGGGCTTAAATCTAAAATTTTCCCATCTTTTAATTGTTCTTCTTTATTCCCGATCGAATAAAAACAATATAGAGGTGTTATAAACTTATACCTAAATGACTCTTCTCTCCTATATCTCATTAGTCCACCTCCTTACTTAAAGGGTTCCTTCCATTACTCCTTTTGTCCATTTCATCGATTCCTTATATATATCAAAGAGCTTTTGTTTCCCAATTCCAACCCTATCGGCAAGCTTACCGATTTCGCTCCATTCAGCCCTTTCTACCACAATTACTAAATCGAGGACATCCCTGTATGGTGATGGAGATCCCAGTAATGCATCTTTTATTTCTTTATCCAAAGGTAATTGTTTCATTAATTTTTCAAGCGGCTGCTTCAAGAGAGTATCAATTAATGAAAGCATTCCTGTTAAAAAATAGCTTGGGCATTCCAAACGTTTTCCAATGTTCAACGCAATTAATTCACTTACTTTTGCCCTTGTAAAACACATTTTAATCACTTCATTTGGAACCTGACTTGCATTATTAACCGTTTCTCGAAGAGATAAAACATAAATCCATTTTTTTAATTCTTTCAACCCCAGTAAAACAATTGCTTGCTTTATTGATTTGATTTCATAAACGCGGCCAAAAATTGGTGAATTCATTAATTTAAGCAATTTAAAAGAGAGTGATAGATTCGCCTCGATTATTTCCGTAACTCTATCAATTTTTGGCTCTAATTGAGATAATTCTTCCATGATAATCAAAAAACTACGACTTTGAATTGGTACATCACTTGTTGAAAGAACTACAGGTTTGCTAAAAAAATAACCTTGAAAATATTTATATCCATCTTTTAAGCATTGTTCATATTCTTCTCTAGTTTCTACTTTTTCAGCTAAAAAATCTACATTATACCTTTTAAGTACATTTAAAATTTTTAATTGCTCATCCCGAGGGGTATTTTGAATATCTATTTTTATCATATCTGCCAATTCCAGAAGTTTATAAAAATTTAAATTCCCAACCTTCATTTCAAAATCATCTAATGCAATCTTATATCCCTGTGCCTTCAACTTTCTGCAAATGTCTATAACTTTATCAGTAGGGGTCACTGTCTCTAATATCTCAACAACGATCATTTCTGGTTGGAAGTATGTTGGGATTGCATTTTCAAGTAATTTTTCAGTAAAATTTATAAAGCAAGGCCTTCCTTCTGATAATTCATCAATCCCAATTTGTAAAAAACTATTTATTACATCTAACGTGGCCTGATCGCCGTCTATATTTAAAAACCTATTTTGTTCATTGCTACGATACAATAATTCATAGGCATCAACCTCTTGATTAGCATTTAAAATAGGTTGCCTTGCTACATATACTTCCATTATTTCCACCTCTTTAGAAAATTTGAGCCTTGGTTGAAATTGAAATTGTCTATGTTTGTGATTAAAGCCTCTTCTATCTAATCAGAAATCAGGTTTTTAAAATCCGGGTTGTGCCGTTTATTTACTTTATATGAAATTTATCCCACACAATTATAAGGACTATTTTACTTCATTCAACCAAAAAATAAAGGCTTTCGACAAAAAAGGTCACATTCCGATTCAAAATCATTTTGAATCAGAATGTGACCTTTCGTACATACCATTTCATCCTAAACGTCTATTTTTGGGGATGGAATTGATTCAATCGACATCGTCAAAGAACAAATTGATAAAATCGATTCAAAAACGAGTTGGCTTATTCCTTAATGAAGACAAGCTACATGCTAAATGTGTGCATTACCTGCCGGATGAAGAATCATGTAAAAAAACGCGCGGATCATTCCTCGCGTTTTTCCTTTTCTTCCTCTAAATGTAATCCGTTTAGTATCATACTGGCAAATACGCCGCTCACTTGGTGAAACGCTTCAGCGGCATCGGCTGGATTTGCCGTAAAAAATATGCTCGATGTTTCGTAGTTTTCTTTATTGGCAAAAGCAAGTAAAAATTGTGTTTTTATGCGATTGCTGATCAACATGGGGCCATATGTAAGTTCAAGGCTGCGTATGCGCTCAGCGGGATCTTGAAACAATGAGAAATGCTTTACATAGGAAGGGACAATTTGGCTGAGATTTTCTTTAATTCGAAACTTCGCTTCGTATATCGATGATTCAAGAGAAACCGAAGTTGGAATGGCTTTGTCCGCAAGAATCCTCTCAAACATTTGCTGCAGCTTATTATTTTCCTCCGTTGCATAGGCAACATTTGTCACAAGTAGATTCATGTACCCTTCTTCTGTTTTGGCATGGTTTCGTTGATCCAAAATTTTGTTTTTCACTTCACCTTGCAGTTGTACTGGATTCCATCCTTGTGTTAACTGCTGCATTAATACAGCTGCGATTTTATGAATTTCTTCTTTGGAAATATTCATTATAGATTCAAAATTCCTTTCTCTTCGTTATGAAAACAAATGGTGTTTTGATTCATTGCTTACTAATGTTTCTCGCTTTTATTTTTATTATACCTTACGAAGATTCATAATAGGGGTGTCCCACATCTCGTTTTGGGACACCCCTTAAAAATAATTTATACTTCTGGGAGAGGACTTTTGAGTCAGCTCTATCCTCCTGAAAAGACTATATTTTTCTTGTTCGATGAATGTAGTTCCTTCTTTAAATCCGTTTTACACGACCGTTAAATTTTTGCTTCCAGTAGCCTCGAGACATATCGGCAATGGCGACACCGGTTGAACTTTGCGATCCTATGAATTTGCCGTTTCCTACATAAATACCGACATGTCCATCTTTTTTATAAGTGTCAAAGAAAACGAGATCACCCGGTTGCATTTGATTGACGGGTACTTGCTTCCCTAGATGCTTTAAGCTTTCTGTGCTTACAGAACCTAATGGACCTAAATTAATTCCCACTTGTGAAAATGCCCAATGCACAAAACTGGAACAATCAAAAAGCCCGTTTGCGATATCATACTGATTTCTTCCTCCACCGAAAACATAGGCTGAATTGCCGATCCATTTGTTTCCTACGGTCACCACATCACCTCTGTTCCCGCTAATAGGACCAACAAATTCGGTTAATTTCGGCGCTTTCTCAGCCGCATGCCTTTTTGCTGCTTCTAATTCTGCATTGCGTTTTAGTTCCCGTTCTATATCTTTTTGAACGGCAGACTCTTGTAAAGAAAGAGTCCCATCTTTTGCTTGTAAGTCAGCCTTTAAGTTAGCATTTTCTTCTTCTTTCACCTTTAACTGGGCTACTAAGGCGTCTTTTTGCGTTTTTTGTTCTGTTAATTGAGCCATCATGCCGTCAAGCTCAGTTTTCAGGCTTTTTAAATCGGCTAATTTTTTCTCAATAGAAGCCTGCTTGTCTTCTAAATTCTTTTGATCTTCTTTCGTTTGTTTTAATATCCCCTGGTCGGCTTCTGCAATCCTGGTCACCGCAACCGCCCGGTCGATAAAATCTCCAAAGCTTGAAGAGCCAAGCAGCACTTCTAAATAGCTAACGTTACCGCCGCTTTCCTGGAAGGAACGCGCTCGTTCTTTTAGCAATTCAAAGCGTTTTTCAAACTTTTCTTTTAATACAGCGATTTCACTTTCTAATTCTTTGATTTCAGCTGTCTTTTGGTCGATTTGATTTTGGGTTTCTTGAACTTTGTTACTATTTTCATTGATTGCTAAACTAAGGCGCTTAATTTGCTCTAAAAATTTTGCTTGTTCATCCTGAAGGCGATTGATTTCTTCATTAGTACGTTGTATGCCCGATTGGACTTCTGCCCGCTGTTGTTGAATTTTTTCTTTTTTGATTTGCATGTCATTAATAGACTCTGCATTTACAGTCGGAATAGCAAAGATACTTCCAACACCAAGCATGATTGTCGTATTAAGTATCACCAAGTTTCTTTTCAAAACTTAAATCCCCCAATTTTCGCTTCCGTTCAAACCCTGGAGCTATCTTTATAGAATCTATAGATATATTAAAATTTGATCCAGAATAAACATACTAAATTTATTTCTGGCAAAATAGGAAAATAGAGACAGATATTTTGCACCAAAAAAAATTATACCATTAGATTCTGTCGAAAAAGAACTAAATATATTACAATTTCATTTCAATTTTATATCTTTTATATTTCAACACACCTGACAAAAAAGGAAAAATAACTATTGACAAAACAAAAATGATCATTTTATAATTATCTCATATTAAAGATAATTTAATTCGAGATAAAATAACTTCTAACTAAATTCTGGATATGTTCCAAATGAACCAGCAATTATTTCTTCCATCCTTTTGGTTTTTATGCGCTTTCAATCCTGAAAAATTTATTTGCTCAATAAGATTTTTCTTTCACATCAAAAGTGGTAAATGCATTGTTTGCAGCCGGAAACCATCAAAAAAGATACAACAGCATTTAAAAAGGAATCAATTTTTCGGAATAATATCTCGATTTAAAAATACTTTAATTATAGATAACTACTTTATTCAAAGGAGGAAAAAACACATGATGAGTATAGGTTTATTATTAATACGTTTAGTAATCGGATTGTCATTTGTGGGGCATGGAGCTCAAAAATTGTTTGGCTGGTTCGGCGGCTACGGATTAAAAGGAACCGGCGGATGGTTTGAATCAATCGGGATAAAGCCGGGAGTCACGATGGCTCTTTTAGCCGGATTGGCAGAATTTGCAGGCGGAGCTTTATTCGCATTAGGACTTTTTACTCCTCTCGCAGGCATTTTAATCGCTCTTACAATGGTAGTAGCTATTGTGAAAGTTCACCGTCCAAATGGGTACTGGTCCACACAAAACGGGTATGAATACAATCTGACGCTACTTGTAGTAGCGATCGGCGTTGCTTTGATCGGCCCCGGTCAGTACGCACTTGATACCCTTTTATTTTAATTAAGCAAATAAAAAATACTGGAAACTAATTGCCCGTGCCATTTAGTAAGCCAACTGCCGCACCGGGCGAGAAAGAATTCCAACCGCTAGAAGCACGCATTAAGGTATTTAAATAATGAACACCCTCTATATGAATCCACATAAATAAATTGACATGGATAAAGAACATCCATGTCAATTTATTTTCGCACCAGAACCCACTAAGACTTCCTCCCTGCAAATCTAACAACTCCCAGCGTACCAGTGTTCATATCTTCCCTTAAGAACCCTTGTCACTCAAGGGCTCTTTAGCACGTTTAGTTCCTCTAATCAGGATTATATAAACGGGTACTTCGCATTGGTCCTGCTTCAATTTACAAAATTGAAAGTCGGAAAACCAGTTTTATGACTTTAATGAGAGATCTATTTTACTATGAATATGCTAAAATCTTATTAGGAAATCGGTAGGAAAGAAATCTAAGAGAGCATAGAGAAGCGATTGTGATGGCTTCTGAAAAACCGAAGTTACTTTTAAATCAATGGAATAGGAGAGAAAAATCCCTATGAAAATTCTTGTGTTTTCAATGGCAACAATTATGAAGGACGTATCGATGGGCGGTTCACAGCGACACTTGCGTGAGCTTCTTTTTTATCTTGCAAAACAAGGGCATGAAGTCACAGTGCTGACGAATAAACGGAGTGATAACACGGAGTTGTTTGAGCTTTGTACGGGTGTGCGGGTGCTGCCGATTTTACGTTTTAAAGAAACGTTCCCGATTCCCTACGACACATATCCGTTTCACTTAGCCCATTCATATGAAATCATCTGTAAGTATGCCAAAAAGCACGATGTTTTTTACATACACGATGCACAAATGGATTATGGGTACTTACACGCTGGAATTCCCACTGTCGCTTCCCTAAAGAACTTTGTATATCCTGAGGCGATGATTTCTGCCTTTCATACAAACCGCGACCGCTTTATCGTCTCCTGTCATTATATGTACGAGTCCATTAAATATACTGTGGGCCGCGTGTTGCCTGGTATAGATGAAATTTTAACCGTTGTGAAAAACGGCATTGACTTAAGCGTGTATAAGCCGGTTGAAAGTGATTGGCGGGAGCGTCTCGCCATCGCAAAGGACCATATCGTTGTTCTTTTCCCTCATCGTCCGGATATAAGTAAAGGCATTATGAACACATTTGAAGTAGTAAAACGGTTAAAATCACGTGTAAAAAAGCCGATTAAACTTTTAATGCCGAAGCACTTTGACGTCAACGTATCAAAGGAAACAGAGACCTTCTACCATAAATTGCAGGAAACTGCAGAAAAATACGGCATCCATGAGTCCATCACCTATTATCCATGGCTGCCTGGCCATGAAATGCCAGAGATTTACTCCATTGCAGACGTTACACTTTGTATCGGCAACTTCATTGAAGCATTCGGTTATGTACAAATTGAATCCATCGCATGCGGAACACCTGCTGTTGTATCTAATGTAGGAGCACAGCGTACAATCGTGCCAGAGGGTTATCATGTAGCAAAAGTAGATTATGATGATATAGACGCTGCAGTGCAAGCGGTGCTTTCGCTTCTTGAGGAGCCTGTTAATCTTGAAAAAGTACACAGCTTCTTAGATAAGACGTATAACTATGAAGCCAACCTATCCGGGTATGAACAGCTCATTACATCTCGGGCCCGTTATAAAGGGGATTTAAGCAAATCCGAAGAACAACAGACAAGTCAGTATAAGCTTGCGCCTTGGTGCTATATATCTGAAAAGGGCATTTATCATGATTACTACTACAAGTATTTCGAAAAAAATAAGCTGCACAATTTTTTGGCGAGCCGAATGGACAAGCCATTCTCGGCGGAAGAATTAATAGAAGCAAGCTTTACACAACAGGATATTGAGCATGCCGTTGAAGAGGGCATTATCGTTCCAATGATTTGAACAAACAGTTTCTCTTTTCGATGCCTGCTAAATCTGGATTCTGGTGCAAAAACTTCAAGACAAGTACAATTAATTGGATCTTTTTGCACCAGAACCTTATCAACGTACTATAGTACTATAACCTTTTCATCATAAACGTATATGAATCTGAAAAACCGGCAAAGCTGATAGCATATTCCCCCTTTGTTATATAAATCCACATCAATCCTTGTAAGTCAATTCAAGCAGATACGGTAGTCTGACTATTTAGTTTGATGATACCATTTCCCTCGTCTTTTTTAGAGTACTCTAACGAAACTGTCTTTTTGATAAGATGTAGCCCACCGTACATCTATACCTTATCGTGTGGTGATCATGGTATATTCTTCTGCATATTTCAGATTCAGACTTGCGTTAAAGTCTCTGTCTAGCTCTGCACCGCAACGATCGCATTTGAATCGTCTTTCAGATAAGCTGATTCAAGGTTTCTTCTTTTTCCTCATCGAGACTCCATCCAAACGATTGCTTTATGAAAAAATTATACCTTAGAATGATGTCATTTTATGGAAATAAATTAAAAATTTTCAAATGAAAAAGAGGAAAGGTAACAAGAGCTTTCTTCTTAGAAATGCAAATATTTTAGTGCATTAAAAAGTTCCGATTCAATTAATCCGAACTTTTACCCCTGATAATGCTCATTGTACTAACTAGATTTGCATAGATTATACAAATATAAAAGGACAATTTGTAATACAAAATAACGAGAAAGAATAGATTGGGTATCCTTTAGGTACTCCACCTTTTTTTAAATGGGTACTCATTTTTAAGAGAAGGAGATCTTTTTCATCTCGAATTTTCAAAAGAAAAAGACATAGCTTTTGCTATGTCTCTGCTTACCTAAACCATTTGAATAGTCCTTTGCGCTGCTTTCTCTTTTCCTGCGTTTGTATTTCCAATTGTTTGAGTTGCTGCTGAAGTTCCCTGATTGACTGCGTGAGTTCTCCGTCACGTGTATGTAGCCCTTCTTGCATATATGTTTCCTGCTTTTCTAACCGTTCCAGTAACGCTTGGTTGAACTCCCTCTGTTCCCGCATAGACTCCAATAACACCTGGTTGAATTCCCTCTGCTCCTGTATGTATGCTTCCTGATATTGAATGATGTCCAAAGGCTTCTGAATGACCTCATTAGAACTCCCTTTTTCACCCTGTTCCTCTTCTCTTCGGGCAGGAACGCCACCCGTCCCGTTCGAGAACGCACTCTCTTTAAACTTGGATGCAATCACCATCCCGGCGTTCTCCACCGAAAAATTATTCGTCTGAACCATCGTTTGGAAAAGCTTCAAGACCACTAAGTCCTTCTCAAGGAATAATCGCTGATTTTGGTCATTCCTGGTGAAAGGGTACTCATTCTTTTCAAGGGACAAACACCATTTTCTTAACGTCGAGTCTCCAATTCCTAACGTCGTGCTCACTTCTTTTGTTGTATAAGCCTTTTCAATCGTCTCCACCCTGTTACCTCCCTCAGGGAACACCGTTAGCATTTATCAGCATCCATTTAGAGGAAACTGACACTCTATGTTTCCAGCGAGTAGTTTTTGCTCCAGAACCTAATTGTCAGTATTTATTCGGCGAATACATGGTTGCCAATAACGGCTGTTGCTTGTCGTGTTTTCAGCCAATCACTGTTTGCGATTCATGGATTCTAGAAATAAAGAGCATCATTTGTATGATTTTGACTGGTTAGTGCTTCATTCACCGCCCGTTTTGAATCATCAGATGCTTTTCCATAAAAAAAATACCTCTTAAAAAACTGGCATGGCATTATCTTAGCATAGAGAATTGGGGTTTCATTAAAAGAATAGGTAACATTTATGCTAATTCTATTAAGATTCTTACATTTTGGATAAGAATGTTACAACATTTACAGCAACCTAAAAAAACTCCATAATCATGACGTTTGTATTGCGAATTTACTTCAGAGGAGTTTTTCATTGCAAATAGAAAAACTCGGCAAATGCCAAAACCTTAAACACTGTTTTTCCGGGGCATATTTTAAAGCCTAGTCTTTATCATCATTTCTGAAATGCAATTTAGAATATTCGTCGTGATAACTAGAGTGATAGGATAGCCCTAAAGAACCAACACCCTATGACATTATGTTCATTTTTAAAGGAATAACTCCTTCTTAACCCTTAAACAAAAGGTTCCTTTCGAATAATAATAAAGAGCAGTCTGAAGGAGTGAGAAAAAATGAACATCAATATACATGATCTATTTCTACAGACACTAAGATACCAAATTTTAATTGGATATGTTTAGATATCTCAAACCATTAATAAGACTTCTAACTGCAGATAATGACCATTATGTCAAGTTCTCAAGATACTATTTATCTTTGCTTTTGAAACGAATAGAAACAATATATACGATCCATTCGAGGGAGGTTATTGTTAATGTTAATCGACACAGTGCAGCCTGTTGAATTAAGGGATTTTTCGAATATAGAGCCGGACAAAGAAGTCGATAAGATGGCCAAACAGTTCGAGACTATTTCACCGTTTCAGCTACTAATCCAACTAAGCTCCGGAGTTGAGCCGGCTGAAAGCGATATTGGTATGATCGAGCATCTTATGCGCAAGTACAAACTAACACCGGGCGTCACTAACGTGTTAATTGATTATGTCTCGGTAACAACGGACATGGGATTGCCTAAACCTTATATGGAACGGTTGGCAGCGCATTGGAATCGAAAAAGGATCAAACGTGTTAAACATGCGATGACTGTTGCGAGAGAGGAGCATCGTCAAGTCCAGCGCTGGAAAACTGCTGACATGTCGAAAGGCAAGTGGGTAGATTTGTATTTATCGTATTCGTCCATTACGCAGCTTCAAAAGCTAGCAGAGCATTTCGGCTTTGAAACTCACGATCAGACAATTATGTATTTACTTAACGAAGCATACAAAACACATGAAAGATGAAGTCAACACCATCCTCGAGATAAAAAATAATCCTTTCGTCATCACCTTGTTGAAACCCAAGTTCCTCTGTTTCTTTTATAATCTTTTCATACAAATCTGGTACTTGTATTGAATTTAGCTATTCGTTTACATTCAATATTTTCGTTGATCATTGGAAAGGTAAATCATACTTGCTAATCCAACGAACCAACACCCAAAAGCCATCCTGGAGACAGGGCGGCTTTTTTAGGAAAGAATGGTTTAAGAGTCCCTTTTAAGCACTTATTTTTAAATATGATGATTGTCTATATTGATCCACTTTGCATTTAATATACGTTTGTGTCGTCTCGAACATATCTGCTGCGAACATGGTGGCACCATAGAAAGTTTTCGCTCGGGTCATTTCTCGGCAAATGATATAATCATAAACGATTGTTTCTATATCATCGATAAACGGTAAGATGTGACGATTTTCAACAAAAATTTGATAAATTTCAATAATCAAAGATGAACTCCTACCGAGTTTTTTCTGTAACTGTTCTACTAGATATTCGTTAAGGATAAATCCATTTTCAACCACATACTTTAACTCTTCTAAAAATAATTGATTCTTGTTCATCACATCATCACTCCTTTTTGATAACCATATTTTACCGCAAACAGCCTAAAAATGGAAACGTTTACATCACATTAACATTCTTAAAAAAGATTGCTTCCCTTCTTTATTTATATAAATCCAATTTAAGTTTTTACCATCATCTATCGATTTTTATCTTATTTATGTTCGTCTGTTCTTGCATCCTGAATAGACTCAAAAGGTTCTCGTATAAGGCTTCGGCAAGGGCCCGTAAGGGAAATGGGCGAAGCCTTATGCGTAAATCATGTAGCATGGACCGCTTTTGTCCATGTTACATGATTTATGTGGATTCATATACATCTAATTTTCATATTGTAGTTATATGTAGTATAGAGGGGTTTAACCAAGCATAACCACCATCATATTCCAGAACCCAATACGCTGCGTTTGCGGCACAGCTTGTAAGGAAAAAATTGAATCTCTTCCCTCATCAGATTAGAAAAACATTGTTGTTATAGATTATAATTTAACGGGAAAGGGTGATATTGTAATGTATGAAAACATGGTAAAGTCAATTGATGTTTCTATTCTTCCTGATGTTGATATCGTCGTACATCATTTACGCCAAAAGCTTCCAACAGTGTATATAGAAAAGGAACTTATCCCATATTGTGATGCATTGAATTTAGTATTGAAAATCGGTGTGAAACTGGATTACACTCCTATGATGCTCTATTTGCCGGCACGCCCGAAATTAACTGATAGCTTAGTTGTCCAATTTCAAAACATTAATAAAGTAATTGCCACAAGGAATCAAAATAAAGAATGGTTTCATGATTTATTCGCTCTTTTTGTTGCGTTGCCGTCTTATTTGTCACTTTCCTGGAATGAAATCGAAAAAACGGTCATAGCGATGAATCAATAAATTTTTTTTATTTCCCCTTTTTTGAAAAAGCATCTATCTCTTGTAAGGAGATAGATGCTCATTTTTGGGGACGTATTTCTTCTTATTATGAATTTGACGTTCTTTATTCTAATCTTTATTAAGAACTCGTGCTTAATTTTTTATCCTGCTTTTTTTGTATAAACTAGTTCCTTAAATGGATGTTTTGATCGCACTAGTGCGAAAACGATTACAAACAAGAATACACTAACACCTAATATTAGGTAGGTTTTAGAAAAACCAATTGTATCGTACCAATGGCCAAGTAATGGAGATAAAATGGCTTGCCCTACCTGAGAGACAAAATAATACCCTACGATATACATGGTAGCAGAGAATCTTGCATCAAAATTTGAAGCGATAAACTTTAAAATGGCTACTAACATGATAGGTAATTCAATAGAATGCAACATTTTCATTGCTGAAATACCTATCGGCTCTACTGCCAGTCCAGACCCCGTTATTCTAATAGCCATAAGCACACCTGCTAGTACCAATGCTTTCTTAGAACCTATCTTATTTACAATTAGAGGGGCAATAAACATCATCCCTGCCTCTAAGAAAATCTGAATAGAATTTAAGTAACCAAACATTTGATTGCCTAGTTCTCTTGTAGGAAATAAAGATGCATAATAAACAGGAAATTGTTGATCATACACTGAGTAAATGCATGCTACTCCTAGTACATATAACATAAATAACCAGAAGTTTTTATTCTTTAATAAAACTAATCCATCCCTTAGCTTTAATGAATCCGTTTTCTTTTGTTCTTCTTCTGAAACCGTTACTTTCATTAATAGAAGAAAAAAGATTAATAAGACACTACATGCTGATGTTATCCAAAAATTAATATATGGATTAATATTAAATAGTTTTCCAGAAAATAAGGCGGCAGCTGCAGCCCCTAATGAACCCCACATTCTTACTCGACCGTATTCAAAATTATATTTCTTGCCCGTTCTTTCAGCATATGATTCAATTGCTGCTAACCCCGCTAAAAGTGTTGCGCCCAGATATATACCGCCTACAATTGCACCTACAAATATATTGTATTGCAATAAAGGACTGTAAACATAAACAAAAAATGGACCTATAAACATAAGTAAAATGGTAATGCCCCATAATAGATGTTTTCTTAATCCAATTTTATCAGAAATAAATCCATATAATGGTTGAAAGCAAAGGGTAGCAATCGAATTAATGGAAAAAACAATACCAACTTCGGCTCCGCTTAACTTTAACGTTTGTCCCAACCAAATTGAAAATAAAGACATTGTTGATATTAAAGCAAAAAAATAGAAAAAGACAAAACCACTTAATGACCAATAATTTGAATTCTTCTTCATTTTGATAACTCCCTACGTTCAAGATGTTACTTCCCTTACTTTTTCGTTGTTGTGATTTTAAAATTTTATTAAATTTCTCTTAAGCAAAAACAGCCAGCCTCTGAAACACCTTTAACATATAGTATTGTAAAGTCTTTTTTAAGCGCTTTCATTGAAAGGTATTTTATCGAGCAGTCCTATGCTGCTCGATAAAATAGTCATTAAATAATATCAACGTTCAATGACATGACAGTCTGTCTTGATTGTATAACCTGTAGTGTTTTCATCCACGTAAACCATGATGTTTTTTTGTTCCTTTTTAACAGTAATAGACAGCAGTCCCTCGCCAATGGCAATTTGCTGTACTTGCAACTCATTCATATCCTCTAACAAATGAGGATTTAAGTGAATTTCTTTAGACCCGCTATTAGGAAACAGTCCTAATAGGGCTTGTATAAACGTTAATGGTGTTGCAGCTGCCCACGCTTGCGGTGAACATGCAACTGGATATTTGACCGGTTTTTCAATTTTGCTTGAATACCCGCAGAATAATTCTGGCAAACGATCATACTCAAAATGTTCAGCAGCGTTCATTAACCCCGTCATAATTTTATTTGCCTCAGCTTGTTTACCAACTTTACTTAATCCTAATAAGATGAGGCTGTTATCATGAGGCCATATGCTTCCATCATGGTAACTTATTGGGTTATATCCGGCTTCTCCTTCACCCATCGTACGAATACCATAACCAGAATACATTTTATCCGACAACAGCATGTCTGCTACTTTCTCTGCTTTTTCATTATCTAGCATCTCCGCAAACAATACATGACCCGGATTGGATGTAATCGTTCCTACCTGTTCTTTATTTTCATCTAAAGCTATCGCATAGAAAGAAACATCTTCCATCCAAAACTTTTCATCAAATTGTTTTTTTAATAAATTTGCTTCGTTTCTTAACAATTTTGCCTCTTCAACTTTGTTCATGGCTTCATATAATGAAGCTATTCCCATTTTTGCTTGATACACATAGCCTTGCACTTCGGCAAGAGCAATTGGCGTCTTAGCATATTCACCGTTTCGATGAACGACGGAATCAGCTGAGTCTTTCCAGCCCTGATTGGCAATACCCTTGCTTGACTCTTGATGATACTCTACAAATAAATCGCCGTCTCGGTCACCATATTCGTTAATCCATTTAAATGCTGCATCAATATTAGGCTGTAATTCCTTCACTAGCTCAAAGTTCCCTGTCCATTTCACATATTCGGTTAATAAGATTAAGAAAAGAGGGGTTGCATCAACCGTGCCGTAGTATGGTGTAAATGGAATTTGATTAGTATTAGCTAATTCACCGTAACGAATTTCATGCATGATCTTCCCTGGCTGTTCATCACGCCACGGATTATTGGCTTGCCCCTGATAGGCAGCCATTGTTTGTAACGTGCCCTTTGCTACTTCCGGATTGAATGGAAGCATTTGCAATGCTGTAATTAAACTATCACGACCAAACGGCACAGCATACCAAGGTAAACCTGCTACTGGAAATTGTCCATAACCAACATCCGTTAGTAATACACGTATGTCGTTAAGCCCCCGAGAAATTAATCGCTGTAACATAGAGTGATCCG
The DNA here is from genome assembly GCF_042649685.1 of Bacillus songklensis. Lineage (NCBI taxonomy): Bacteria > Bacillati > Bacillota > Bacilli > Caryophanales > Bacillaceae > Bacillus > Bacillus songklensis. The sequence continues at coordinate 58,635 of NZ_JBHRZT010000068.1, forward strand.
TTTTTACTTTCGTTGAACGTTGGTCCCACTGAGTATATGATGCTTTTAACTGTTTAAGTGCTTCATCAACCGGCAACACATTTTCTTTCTGTATCTCTCCAATTTGAGGTTGGACGGTTAATACAACTTTTTCTTCTTGCCCATGTTCAAGTGCAAAATCAAATGTAACTTCGCCCGCCTCAGTTACTGAAGCTGCTTCTTTATTCCATGACACATGGGTTGCCCGGTGAATATCGTCCACACCTTTGTATGTAAACGTCAAATGATCTTCGCTGACTACTTGTCCTGTACGTGTTCCAACGTTCCCATTTTGAAAATCACGGACAATAAACATATCCTTAAAATCGGCATCCATTTCTACCGTTATTGAAAACTTGATTGGCTTTGGAAAATAATTTTTTAATTTAATAGCTTCATATAAAACACCTTTATTGATAAAACGTTTTCTTTCAATCTCAACAGATTCTCTCCATAAAATCAGTTCTTCCTCTTGCTCCATGTGAGGATTAGTCAGTAAAATAGTCGCCATATAATTTTCATCTGCATTAGAAGATAGAAGAATGGGGTTTTCTCCGTTGATTTTCAAATTAAACTTGTTTAAAAAACGTGTATCCTTTGTATAAAGTCCCATTCCATACTGATGATTCTCTATTATGTTTCCGCTTTCATCGGTTAATAAAAATAAATCATTTTCTTTGATTACACGGTATTCCACTTGATGTCCTCCTCATTATCCGAAATATTTCGGAATTTCAAAAACTTAACCCAAAACGTTTCGGATTAGGTTAGTAGTTAAAACCACTTATGTGTGGTTTTTAGCGGTTGTTTGTCGAACAATTTAAATTTGTTTTTAAATAGCGTTGCATGTTGGTTGATTTACCCTCTAACATTTCAATTAATACATCTGCTGCTTCATTTCCAATTTCATATACTTCTTGTCCAACCGTTGTCAGACTTGGTGAAGAAATAAGAAGCGAGTGTAATATTATCGTACCCAACAACCGAAACATTGTTTGGTACATTACTACCCAACTTATTGCAGCCCTTTGATGCACGGGATACAGTTGTTGCTGAGACACCAGCAATTTTTGCAATGTCTTTAATCATTGTTAAGTCAAACTCACCCAAAACGTTTCGGATAACTTATAATGCATTGTAACGCTTTCAGAAATAAAATTCAACAATTATTGATAAATTTATTATTTTTCTAAAAATTGAATAGTTTATCATTGGAAAAATTCAACTTAAATCCACGGTGGACCTAATATAATAGTTTCTACTCTCCTAGCAGCCATAAGAATGAAATGTTTTCCTGTTTTTTATGAACTCTATACTATATAGATCGATTTAGAAAATTCGACCTGACCAAAGAACGGCCATGCCAAATTTTCTAGACCTAAGCGGCTGGCCCCCCCTTGCGGGGTTGGCGCCAACCGCATAGGTGAACCCTTGAGGGCGAATTCAAGTTGTCTGGATCACCGATTGTGATGCCTCTTGATTGAATGAGGATGTGTCGAGTTATTAAGTGGAATATATATAAATCAGCAAAAATCCATAAGTTTAATAGGGAGTCGTCCATTCACTTTAACTTAACTTGAATACATTACTGATATAAAGAGAAAAGGAGGGAAATCAATGTCAAAAAAACGGAACCGTTCTAGAAATTTTTCAAGATCTGATTCAGACAGCAAAGCAAAAGCAAATGTAGATTTAGAAAATGAAAATAGAGCCGATTTAGATAATGACAATAATTTAAAAAATGAAGATCGTAACACAAACAACGCCAAAGCCGAAATTGAAAAGAGTGGAAATTCTCGCATCGACCTTGATATTCACGTTGATTCTGATTCTAAAGCAAAAGTACGTGCACGTTCTGAATCTGACCAAGATCAGGATCAAGATCAGGATCAGGAGGATTAACAAGAAAAGTAAGATAAGGACTAAAATCAACGTCGACGTAACTGGAACATTCATGATAAAGGCAAGTTGCCATTAGGATTGCCTACTTTTTAGCAAGCTGAATACTTCTATTTCCATGAGAAGGACACCTAGTCACACAACAAAAGCCCAGATCTAATTAGATCCGCGCTTTTGTTGTGCTAATATATCCGTTTGCATGAACGAACATGGGCAGAAATACAATTGAATGGTAAAAAAATAAAAAAAACATGTAATTCCTTTATCAACTAGTGAGTTTGTCCAATCAAACTATTTCTTAAGAACATAACTTAAAATTAGGGATCGGATATTCAGCAATCCCTTACTACTCAATAGGAGGCGAATAACTTATGGGCTGTGGATATGGCGGTTATGGTTATGGAGGCGTTAGCTATGGTGGCGCCGGCTTCAATTTTGCATTGATTGTTGTTTTGTTCATTCTACTAATTATTGTAGGAGCCGTTATTTGGAGCTACTAATAAGCCTAACGTTCTTATGAAAAATGGACTATTTATCATAAATAGGAGGTGTTCGATATGAGCGAAGGATATGGTGGATTTCGTAATGTTTTCGCTTTAGTTGTCGTCTTATTTGTTTTACTCATCATCGTAGGATGCTCTTGTAGTGTATATTAATCCTCTACAAGTACAATCGGCAATCAAAAGAGCCTTGGATTCTATGAACCCAAGGCTCTTTCAATACAACATATAATGCATTTTCTGCTAACATACTGTCTGCGTCTAGGGTTACAATGAGCTCTGAGGAAGCAAATTGCACTCCCGCTTCAATGCGCCTGCTTTTCCTCCATTTTCTTTATCAATTACGGAATACATACAGTGGGAAGTCTTTTTTCTTCATTCTTGACACATATAACGCCTAACATCACATATGATCAGTCAAGAATTCATTTGCAATTAGCCTATAAGATTGGACACGATCCTCAAAACGATGTGTAATGGTCAAAATCATGATTTCGTCCGCCTGATATAACGTTTTTAATTCCAAAAGCCGCTGCTTTACTTCCCGTGGATTACCGATCACCATTTTCTTTCTCATCTTTTCAATCATTTCTTTTTCATCGCTGGTAAATGGATATTGCTTGGCTTCTTCCATTGAAGGTATCCCTCTGTTTCCCTCCCCTTTTGCAAGTTGAATTTTCCATAAATGATCGCTCAGAGCCACTTCTTCCGCTTTTTCTGTTGTTTCCGAACAAATAGCGGAAACGGTGAGTATGGATTGGGGCTGTTGTAATTTGCCCTTTGCTTTAAAGCTTTGAATATAGTCGTTCATGATTTTCGTTCCTTCTTTATCGCTCATAAAGTGCCCGAATGCATAGGCAGTTCCGTTTTCCGCCGCAAGTTTTGCGCTTTTTTCACTCGTCCCGAGGATCCAGGGTTCAGGAGAGACGGCAGGAAGAGGAGAGGCAGAAACTTTTGAATACATATGATCGGAAGGAAAATCGTTATGTAAAAAATGAAGTAGCTCTTTGACAGATTCAGGCATTTTCCGAACTTGTTCCAAAAAGTTATCCGAAAGAGCCATCGTTGCTTCAGCAGATCCCCCCGGAGCCCTGCCAATTCCTATATCTATGCGATTTGGAAATAAGGTTGCAAGCATATTATACGTTTCGGCGACTTTATACGGTTTGTAGTGCGGAAGCAAAACGGCTCCAGAACCAAGGCGAATTCTTTCTGTGTTTGCCCCGATGTATCCTAACATGACTTCAGGAGCTGAACAAGAAAGGCCTGAGAAATCATGGTGTTCGGCGATCCAATAGCGCGTGTATCCTAATTTTTCGCCGATTTGCGCAAGTCTCATCGATTCCCGCAATGCTTGCCCGGCGGTTTTTCCGGAAGAAATGGGTGCTTGATCTAAAATGCTTATTTTCATAAAGCTATTCCTTCTTTCTACACAATTCCTATGCTTCGATTACTTGTTTTCCCCTAAATGTTCCTCTTTTACCCTTTAATGATAAAACAGCTTTCCATCGAGGAAAAGTATTCTGCCTTCAACCATTATCCCCTTTCTTTTGTAAATGATGGACCATTTTTTTCAATAACAGCCTTGTTCATGGTCATAAAAAAGCCAGCAAATGGAAAAACTTAAATGAATTGAAATAAGGAAAATAAACAAGGTACTAAAATGCCTACTTAATAAAAAGGAAGTGTTTGCATGTGGGTTATCAAGACGGAACATAAAAGAGAAGACGGGGGAACCGTTGCGCTTGAGCTGGAAACCGAAGATGGTAAATTTGATGTGAATGTTAGATGGGATGGCTGCATGGAGATTCATGTATATACGGTCACCGAAGAAAACCGCGAACTTAATGACACGTTCCATACTTGTGACTTAAAGGGATTTATTGAAACATTACAATCATTGAATGGAGTATGCTTAGAGTTTTTCGATGAAGGCAGCTACTGGGAGCAAGGAGATCCAGAGGACAAAAATGAATCATGAAAATGTAGATCCCTATACTCTTTATTGGATATTGCATCATTCAATCATTTCTCGTCATACGCACTCAAAGCAAAACATCGAAGCTCATTGTTAAACCGGACGGCACTCTCCCAAAAAGGGGAATGCCCTACTTGCGGATAGAAAATGGAGGGATTCAATGACAGCTTGAATATCATTCGCCCAATTTCGTGAATCATCATATCCAAATCCGGGCTTTTCAGACTGCCGGTGACCCCGAAGATCCATCGTGATAAGCCTGAAATCCACACCTAAATCGGAGTGGATTTGTTTTCTCCAACATAATCTTGACTGTGATATCCCATGAATAAAAAGCAGTGGAATACCATGGGGGTTTCCGGTTTCCTCCACATAGATTTGGGTATGGGAGCCGCCTGAGATATAATACCCATCATTTATCCTTCTGCTCCTGTTCGCTGTGATGATATATTTTATGAAGGTTCATTCTTCTAAAGACTTGTTTATTTCCCCCCTTCATTCAGTCCCACTTCTTTTACAAAGGATAGAAGAACCATGGTCGGTTACCGCTTTCTCGTTACTTTTCTTCTTGGCAAGCAATACGATTGAAATCGAGAGGATCAGAGTGAGCGTCAAGGAAATCACAATCATGTCGATAACCCCTTTCCACCCGAAAGTCGTCCAGAAAACCCCTCCAGCCGTTCCGCCAGCACTCGAACCGACGTAGTAGAAAAACAAATAAAGCGACGAGGCTTGTGCTTTATCGTGAGTGGCGTGGCGTCCGACCCAGCTGCTGGCAATCGAGTGGCCGCCAAAAAAGCCAAATGTGAAGATCGCAATACCTGCGATTTTAATCAACAAATGGGTGTTTAACGTGATGATTGCACCAAGAAACATAATTAAGATTGAAATCCACAGGACTTTGTGACGGCCAAATTGATCCGCCAAACTCCCCATCCAGGTAGAGCTAAACGTCCCGACAAGGTAAACGATAAAAATCCAGGCCACCAATGTTTGGCTCAAGGAATAAGGAGGTGCTGTCAATTGAAATCCGATATAATTATACAATGTAACAAAACTGCCCATCAGCAAAAAACCAATCCCGTATAAACAAAGCAAACCCCGATCCTTAAGATGACTGAGCATCGATTTCATCAACTTCCCCAATTTCAGAGAGCGCGGCTGAAAGTTTTTGGAAGATGGAAGTGTCACTAAAAATAACACGCTGGCTATGACGCTCAACACACCAACGCCAGCGATTGCCACACGCCAATCAAAGAATTCGGCCAATGTACCAGTGATGATGCGACCGCCTAAACCGCCTATCGTATTTCCGCTAATATATATACCCATCGCCAGTCCTAAACTGGCTGGATCAATTTCTTCACTAAGATAAGCCATTGCGATGGAGGGCAAACCGGCAAAAACAATCCCCTGGAGAATTCTAAAGGCCAACAAAAGATGAAAATTCGGAACGAATATAACAAGTACAGCCAGCACAGACACGGTGAACATAGAGAATGCCATAATTGGCTTACGCCCCCATGCTTCCGATAATGAACCAATGAGAAGCATGCTGATTGCCAGGGCAATCGTCGTTAATGACAGTGATAGGCTGGCCATAGTCGGAGAGATATGAAACTTCTCTGAGAACTCCGGCAGCAACGGCTGTACGCAGTACAGATTGGCAAATGTGCAAAAACCGCCCGCAAACAAAGCGAGATTGGCCTTTTGAAAGGCGGGTGTACCCTGCTTGATATAACTCATGATTCAGTCACTTCCTATTGCTGATTTTATCTATTTCTTTGAGTTTCTAAGTATCTTATAATCTTCTCTTTTCACGAATGCCTCCAAGATTTATCATAATAGTTTCAGACAGTATCGTCCAATGCATTATTTTGATTATTTTCATGCACACTGGTTATGGAAAAAAGTTGATTTCACCTCATATATTGGTAAATTATAAGAGGGGAGTGATAAAAATGCTAAACAAAGATCAGTTAGAGGAAAGAGTTCAAAGCCTGGAAAGAGAAGTCGATGAATTAAAAACCAGAATCCATCAACTAGAAAATAAAATGTATTTTGGGGATGAAAGACCTTTTCCACAAAAAATAAAACCAGACACTCAAGCCAAAAAACCTATCACCAACCGTTCGAAAGAAAAAGTTCAATCCGCCCCCCTTCAACAAAAGAAAGTGAATCGATCATCTACTGATTGGGAAAAAGCCTTGTTTCAAGTGTGGATGCCCCGCTTATTCATTTTTGTTTTCATCATGGGTGTATTATGGGCATTTAAAGCGGCTTCCGATTATGGACTTATTAACGAAACAGCTAAAATAGCTTTTGGTTTTGTTGCTTCGGGTTTGCTTTTATATTTTGGCCGCAAACAGATGAAGCAAGACCGTGCAAAGCTAGGCTATGTCTTGTTAGGCGGTTCTATTCCATTGCTGATGCTCACGACATTTGCTATGCACTCGTTATATGGAATGGTCGGTCCGGCGGCCGCTTTCGTGCTGAACGCAGTATGGATTGCGCTTGGTTTAACGTTAACGAAGAACTATCAATCTGAGGTATTAGGAATGATCAGCATGGTTGGCGGTGTATTAGTTCCTTTCTTAATTGAAAGTGAAACGCCTAACCCCTATGTATTTTTAGGATACGAAACGGTTTTATATCTGTTGTTCCTATCATTATCTATTCGATTTCATTATATGATGATTTATTATGGCTCTTCCATTCTGTTGAATGCCGCTTTGTATGTATTTTATAGCTTTGCCGGCAGCTTTGATCCAGGATCTTCAGTTGCCATTCCGATTATCATTCAATATGTATTTCTTCTATACTACTTTGTAAAAGCAAAAACACGGGTAGCTTCTCAAGCAAACACACTATTAACGAGCTTATTTGTAACGTATGTATGGGTGAATGGGACGTTTACAGATGGTGGTATTACTCTGTTCCTAGTATCGTTTATATTCATCTACGCTGTTTTTTCTTATATGAGGAGAAGTGAACCCGAAAAAGCGGCGATGTTTGATATTCATTTAATTGTTTTAATAGCTTTCTTTATTATCCATACGGTAGATGAACGACTAATCACAAGTCTGTTATTAATACAGGGAGCAGCGGCTTACTACTCCTCATTAAAATATCCAAGTTTATTGAAAAAAATCATTTCCCTGTTTATTTATATCATGGCCGGTTTCACGGTGTTGTTTAAAGGAGTGATTGACGAAGTCATCTCGATTGAAACGTTTGATTGGATTGTGTTGCTTGTTACGTTTGCTGCAGGAGCGAAACTGATGCGTAAACATGAAAAAATCAAGCATGAACGCTTTATGACCATCAGTAGTGCGGTATTCGCCGTTCTTACCCTTATCTTTACAACACAGTTTACAATGGCTTGCGTACATGACATGAACGATAATAGCCAACGTTTGATTTTAACGTTTGTATGGATGGTGATGTCAATTGCTTCGATTGCAGCGGGCGTATTGAAAGAGAGTACACAAGCCAAGTATATCGGGGTATCACTTCTGATTCTGACCCTTCTTAAATTAGCGCTATTGGATATCCCATACATTCCTTTATTTATCCGGGCAATTTTATTCATTGCCCTCGGTTTTGTAGGATTGATAGTTTCAAGAATTTTTTACAGGAAGAAGTAAAAGTTGGCGCTGCGATGAACCGTCATCAAAATTCAAGAAAATCAAAGATTTCAGTGACGGTTCATCACAGAAAAATAGATTATTGTCATGCTCTGAAGGCTTTTGAGCCAGCCCCTATCTTGCCATATTGTCAAATTTGTTAGCTTCACCGCCGCTTTTGACCGTCTTCTATTGCTGTGTCAATACTAAAGGCCCTTCTTTCGTTATTGCGATGGTGTGTTCATATTGTGCTGACAGCTTTCCGTCAGCAGTTCTTGCCGTCCAGCCGTTTGGGTCCATCTTGCTTTTCCATGTCCCTACATTCAGCATCGGTTCAATGGTGATGACCATTCCTTCTTTTAACCGCATTCCTTTGCCGGGCTTGCCGTAATGGAGGACAGTCGGATCTTCGTGCATTGATTTCCCGATGCCGTGCCCTGTAAACTCCCTTACAACCGAGAAATTCTCAGCTTCTGCATAGCTTTGGATGGCATGGCCGATATCCCCGAGCCGATTGCCTGGAACCGCTTGTTCAATTCCTCTATAAAGGGCGTTTTCCGTTACCGTTAATAACTTTTGGGCCTGCTCCGAAATCTTCCCTACCGTATGGGTCCAGGCAGAATCAGCAAGAGCGCCGTTTAAGTTTACCACCATATCAATAGTGACAATATCTCCTTCTTTAAGTGGCTTGTCACTCGGAAAGCCATGACATATTTCATCATTTACAGAAGCACAAGTCGCATATGGAAAACCGTGGTAACCCTTCTGCTCTGGTGTGGCACCGTGCTTCTCCAGATAATCTTCAACAAATTGATCGATTTCTAATGTTGTGATACCTGGTTTAATGATTTTAGCAATTTCTTTATGACAGGAAGCCAATAGTTTACCCGCTTCGTGCATTAAATTGATTTCTCTTTCACTTTTTAACGTAATCATATGGATGATCTCTCCTAAGAATATAAAAATTATCGTTTTATGCCCTTTATTAACATCGTCACAATTTCCTTGGCCCAATTAGGTTGAAGGGTTTGGATCATCTTTCTATTTTTTACTTGCGACGCTATCGTTCCTATCAAAGAACCAAAAAAGAAATTGCATGCTGTATCTGCATCAATTCCCATTATTTCTTTACAGGCAACTCCTTCTTTCATAACCTTGATTATCGGACTATAAAGATTGGTTTGAAATTCCCCTCGTAACTTATCAATATTGCGGACTGGTATAGTCTCTGTTCCATATAAAAAGTTTTTATATAGTATATATATAAAAGGCTTTTCTAAACATCTTTCCATAAAATGCACAGCATATTGCTCCAGGCGAACAATCGGACTTGTATCTTCAGTTATGGCAGCACTGGTTATTTTCTCCGCTTCATCAAATGCATCATCAAGCAATTCTTCTAATAAGGATAACTTGTTGTTATAGTAATGATAAATCGTTCCCCTGCCAAGTTCCGCTGCTTTCGCTATATCTCCCATTTCCATTTGCAATCCCTTTTCAAGGTACACGTTTGCTGCTGTTTCTTTAATTTGTAAAATCCTTCTCCTTCTTATAGCTTCATTTTGTTCCTTTGTACGAGGAGTCATTTTACCACCCTTTTTAGACATTCATACATGTCGATATAACGCCCTGTTTCATATTATAGCACGTCCCGGCAACTTGCAAATCATAATAAAATGAAACTTTACGTTATAAACGGCATTCCTTCGAAAGCAATGATCATGATAACTGGTTGTATAACAAGCAGGGTATGGCTCAAAAGTTCAAAAAGATGATAAGTTTTAAAACGGAAAAGAACCGTCATCGAAATCCCTGATTTGTAATGACGGTTCTTTTTAAAGATTTATTTATATATAAATCCACGTAAATCATTTGACATAAATAAAAAGCATTTATGTCAAATGATTTACGCATAAGCGGCTATATCCAAGTCGAATCGATTTTTTGTACCAGACCCATTTTTTATTCTTTCCCCCGCAATCGATAAATTCTTGATTCATACGGCTGCAGTGTAAATGAATCGATGGATTCATCAGCGTTAGCGGGATAATTTGCGAGAAGCAGCTCTTTTGCCTGGTAGGAAATAAAATCTGGCAATTTAAATTCCGCCGGCTGGTCAGAAATGTTAAGAATAACCAACCATCTCTCTTTTTCCAATGAACGCAAATAAGAATAAATCTGCAGGTCTTCCTCTAAAATCGGTTCATATGTACCATAAACCATCACTTCATTTTCTTTTCGAAGCCGAATTAACTTTTGATAAAAATAAAAAACGGAATCCGGGTCTGCCAGGGCCTGCTCTACATTAATTTTTTTATAGTTTGGATTCACCTTTATCCAAGGCGTGCCAGAAGTGAAGCCAGCATTCTCGGTGTCGTTCCATTGAACGGGTGTTCTGGAATTATCGCGAGAAAGCGGAAGAAGGCTTTCAAATACTTCTCTTGGATTTCCCCCTTTTTCAACTTCTTCCATATACTTGTTTTTCATGGCAATATCATTATAATCGTCAATCGATTCAAATCTGACACCTGTCATGCCAATCTCTTCCCCTTGATAAATATAAGGCATGCCCGGCAAAGTGTGCAGGAGGGCAGCAAAGCATTTAGCTGATTCCACACGGTACGTTGTATCATTTCCAAATCGAGTAACAAGACGGGTATGATCATGGTTGTTAAGAAACTGGGAATTCCATCCTTTTCCCCATAAACCCTCATACCATCTCTTTTGAATTTCTTTGACTTTCATCATGTCCCATGATTCCATATAATCGCAAACTTCGAAATGGAACAAAGTATGAAGTTCCCCTCGATTTTCTCCTACATAAAGCACGCCGTCTTCAGGAGTGACAAACGGGATTTCCCCTACTGTGAAAATATCATAGTGTTTCAGCACTTTTTCATGCATTTCCTGTAAATATTCATGAATTCCCGGATTGTTTCCCAAATACGATATATCTTGGGGGTTTTGGGCATCTGGAAATCCATCTATTTTCGCTAAAAGATTAATGACATCCATTCGAAACCCGTCTATCCCTTTATCCAGCCAAAAGCGCATCATGCGATATATTTCTTCGCGTACTTTTGGGTTCTTCCAGTTTAAATCCGGCTGTTCAACAGCAAAGGAATGAAAATAGTACTCGCCTGTTAATTCATCATATTCCCACGTGGAAGGAGTAAAATAAGAACGCCAATTATTCTTTTCCTTCCTCCATATATAATAATCCCGCTTGGGGTTATCTTTTGATGAACGTGACTCTAAAAACCACGGGTGCTGGTTGGATGTGTGGTTAACGACTAAATCCATGATTAATTTCATTCCTCTTGTATGTACTTCATGGATGAGCCGATCAAAGATCGCTATATTTCCTGCTTTTGGCATGATCGATTCATAATTGGAAATATCATATCCATTATCGACATCCGGTGACTCATAACAAGGATTCAGCCAGATTACATCTGCTCCCAGTTCTTGAATATAGTCTAATTTTTGAATAACTCCTTCCAAGTCTCCATATCCGTCACCGTCTGTGTCATAAAAGCTTCGCCAATATACTTGATAAACAACTGCCTCTTTCCACCATGTTTTCTTCATACTCTCTCTCCATTCATTTTTCCAGCTCTCGTTCATGTTCATAACTCCAACTTTTTTGCTGTCCCGTTTTTTCTCCTGCCTCTATCATCCACATAAATTATTTTTCTCCTGTAAACGTAATCCCTTTTACAAAGTAACGATTAAAAAACGCATATAAAATCAACACCGGCATTGTAAAGACCATGGATGCAGCCATAATATAGTTCCAGTAGCTTATGAACTGTCCTTTAAACGTATTCAAGCCTAAAGGGAGCGTGAACATTTCCACATCTGACATGACGATGAGGGGCCTCATAAAGTCATTCCAGAAGCCCATGAACACAAAAATTGCTTGTGCCGCTAAAGCGGGCTTCGCTAATGGTAAAACAATGCGGAAGAACGTTCCCAGTTTCGTTAATCCGTCAAGCGAGGCCGCTTCTTCCAGCTCTTTCGGGAAGTTGAGGAAGAATTGGCGCATCATGAAAATGAACGTGGCATTGATCATGGATGGCACAATCATTCCCTGGTATGTATTCAGCCATCCCAGATTCTTAAGAATCAAAAAGTTCGGAATCATCGTTACCTGCACCGGAATCATAAGGACCGCCAAAATAATGATGAACAAACTTTTCTTGCCCGGAAAGCTCAGCCGTGCCAAAGCGTACCCTGCCATGGAATTAAATAAAAGATTCAATATCGTTCCTACAACGGCAATAAATAGACTATTAAACAACCATCTGGGAAAATACTCTTGTTGTATGAAAATTTGTTTATAATTATCAAGTGTAAAATCTTTCGGCCAAAAATTGATTGTCCCTTGTACAATTTCTTCTAATGTTTTAAAAGAAGATGAAAGGGCCCACAAAAACGGAATGAGTGTGCTAATGGCATACAATACAAGGATTGTATATAAAATCACTTTTCCGACCCTATTTTTCTTCATTCTATTCTCCCCCCTAGTATAAGTTTTCTTCCTTCGAAAACTTTCGCTGCAACAGAGTGGCTATGAGAATAACAATGGCCAAAACAAGAGCCATTGCTGCGGCATACCCCATCGTTCCTAAATTTTTAAAGGCGTATTGATAGATAAGTAGAACAACGGTTAATGTGGAATTGTTGGGCCCCCCCGAGCCTTTAGAAAAAATGTACGATTGATCGAATAACTGGAATGTTCCGATGAGTCCCATAATCACGACAAACGATGTAACAGGCTTCAGCTGTGGAACCGTAACATGCCAAAACTTCTGCCAAAAATTAGCTCCGTCGATTTTCGCCGCTTCATAAACGGAGTCCGGAATATCCTGTAAAGCGGCCAAGTAAATGGTCATAAAGAAAGGGGCCGTCGACCAAATATTCATGATCATAATCGCAGGCAAGGCTACATCCGGATCTCCAATCCAGTTATACCCCGGTAGACCGATCATCCCCAACAGCTTATTGATCAAACCGTTTTGATTATACATCCACATAAAGATAAGCGTTAATACGGCAGAAGACGTTAAAGTAGGTAAAAAGTAAACAATGCGAAAGAACTTCTCTCCCTTTAACCCTGCATTTAAAGTGGCGGCTAAGACCAAAGCCAAAAGAGTTTGGGCAGGAACGACAATGACTACGTACTTAATGGTGTTCCAAAGAGCAATCTTGGCCCGGTCATCCTCCATCAGTTTCATAAAATTGTCCAGCCCCCGGAAATCATAAGAAGAACCACCCAACAGTTCTACCTTATGAAAAGATAAGAAAACGGCATAAAGAATGGGGGCAATGATGAAAACAGCCAACACGAAGATCGCCGGCAGCATAAACGTGTAGCCCTGTCCAATCTCATAGCGGGTATATTTTTTTCTCTCTTTTTTCATGTTTATCAGCTCCATTGTCCTATGTGGTACAGTGAACTAGAAAAGAGAATGGTGTGGAGAGAGCACCCGAGCGCTCTCTCGTTATATATTCTCATTCATTGATTCGAATTTCTTTGTTTGCTTGTTTTTGAGCTTTTTCCAGTGCCTCTCTTAATGGTTGATCTCCCAAAAAGGCGCTTAAAAATTGATTATTAAAGTTTGTAAAAGCGATAGGCAGATAAGGACCATCCTGCCATACGGTTGCATAAGAAGCTCCTGCCACTAACGGTCCGCGCAGCGGATCGTTTGCAAATCCGAGTTCCTCGGCTACAGATTTTCGGGCCGGTAAGGCATACCCTTTGCTCGTCCATGTTTTCATGCCTTCCTTTCCCGTTAAATACTCGATCAGCTTCCATGCTGCCTCTTTATGCTTCGATTCTTTATTCATCACATATGCAACAGTAAAAGCCATCGTATCCTTCTTTCCTTCAACGGTCGGTACTTCTGCCGTCCCATAGGAAACGTTCGGGAATGTATCGTGTAAGTATGGAATGGTCCAGTTCCCTTCTAAAACCATGGCCGCTTTTCCCTGTCCGAACATTTCAATTCCCGAATCCGCCCCAGCCTCATTTGGCTGTGCGGCAGATTTATCTTTCAAACGCATGTCGACGATGGATTGCAATCCTTCTGCCGCTTCTTTGCTGGCAAAGCTTGCTTTATTGTCGGTCATGACCTGCCCGCCTTTTGACTCCGCCAGGAAATACAGCCTTGCTAATTCAGGTGTGACGCCAAGACCATAGACACCGTCTTTCGTCAGCTTCTTCGCTGCTGCTTGCAGCTCCTCCCACGTTCGCGGTACTTCTACCCCTGCTTCTTCCAGCATTTTTTTATTGTAGAATAAAGCAAGTGTAGAATAGTCTTTCGGAAATCCGTACGTTTTTCCGTTTTCCTGAAAAGCCTGCAGCAGCGGTTTTTCAAAATCATTCACATCGAAATCCTTTTTCACGTATTGATCCAACGGCTCCAGTACTCCTGTTTCAATTAGGCCTGGAGCTTCAAACGCATCCAGATAGAAGACATCGGGTCCCGTCCCGCCGATTAAACGCGTTTTCAAAACATCCATATACTGATCTGCAATGACATCGAGCTTTACTTTTATATCAGGATTTTTCTTTTCAAAGTCGCGAAGAGTCTGTTCAAGCAATTTTGCTTCGGCAGGATTTCCACCCCAGCCGCTTAACACAATTTCTGTTTTTTCGTTCGCTGTCCCAGAGCTCTCCTCCTGGCTGCAGCCTGCAAGGAGGGATCCGGAAAGCAGGGTGACAGCAATAATCGATTTAAACCACTTTTTCATCGTGACTCCCCCAGTCGGCATTATCTTGTTACAATCTCATAGCCAGTTGTATTCTCCGTAATGTCCATTGCAACTTCGCCGTTTTCCCTCCTCACAGTAAGGGATAGCTTGCCGTTTCCAACTGCTATCCCTTCTAAAGAAAGCTCGTTCATGGATGGCAGTAAGTGCGGACGAATGTGAATTTGTTTCTTCGTGCTGTCCGGGAACATTCCCAAGATCGATTGAACGAATAACAACGGTGTTCCTGCCGCCCAGGCTTGAGGCGAGCATGCAACCGGATAGAGAACTGGCTTTCCTTGTTCTTTGGAATACCCGCAGAACAGCTCCGGAAGGCGATCATATTCAAAGTGGGCAGACGCATCGATTAATCCTTGAATGACCTTATTCGCTTCTTCTTGTTTACCTTCTTTACTTAACCCCAGTACAATTAAGCTATTATCATGAGGCCAAACGCTTCCATCATGATAACTCATTGGATTGTACCCTGCTTCGCCCCCTCCCATTGTGCGAATGCCGTAACCGGAAAACATTTTAGAAGACAGCAGCATCTTTGCAACAGCATCCACCCGCTCAGAAGACAGCATGCCGGACATTAAGAGATGGCCGGGATTGGATGTGATCGTTCCCACCTGCTGCTTGTTTCCATCAAGGGCAATCGCATAGAAAGACACATCATCCATCCAAAATGCCTCATCGAATTTTTGCTGTAACGTCTTTGCTTCGCCGCGAAGAGCTTCTGCCTCTTCGGCACGACCGATTGCTTCATAAATATCTGCTAAACCGGACTTCGCTTGGTACACGTAGCCTTGCACTTCTGAGAGGGCAATCGGTGTGTGGGCATAGTCACCGCTGCGATGGACAATCGAATCGCCGGAATCTTTCCATCCTTGATTGGCAATACCCTTGCTCGATTCTTGATGATACTCTAAGAACAAATCTCCGTCCCTGTCTCCATACTCATTGATCCAATTTAAAGCGGCATCAATATTCTCCTGTAACTGTTCAACAATCTCGTAATCTCCTGTCCATTTGACATATTCAACGAGCAGAATTAAAAACAATGGTGTGGCATCGATGGTTCCGTAATAAGGCGTGAATGGAATCTGATTGGTATTGGCCAGTTCTCCAAAGCGAATTTCATGCATGATTTTTCCCGGTTCCTCATCACGCCACGGATCTTTATTTTTTCCCTGGTATTGGGCCATCGTGATCAACGTTCCTTTTGCCGCTTCTGAATGAAAAGGCAGCAGCTGCAGCGCCGTAATCAAGCTATCCCGCCCGAACGGGACACCGTACCATGGAAGACCGGCCACTGGAAATTGTCCATACCCTAAATCCGTCAACAAAACCCGTAAATCAGCCATTCCTCTTTTCACAAGCTGTTCAAGGGGTTTATAATCGGTTTTCACTGTCGGAATCTTCTCTTCCCACGTTTTATAAGATGTTGTCAATTTGTTCAATGCTTGTTCGAATGGGAGAATCGCTTCTTTTCCTTTTTCTCCAACCTGCGGTACAATCGTTATCATTACTTGGTCTTCTTCACTATGGTTTAAAGAAAAGCGAAACGTTATTTTGTTGCCTTCTGTTTTTTCCGCTTCTTTATCCCATGTGATATGAGTATAGCGATTGATTTCGTCTGTCCCCTGGTACGCAAGCGACAGTGTATGGTTTTCTAACTGTTGTCCGCTTCGCTGCCCAACCTTACCTGTTTGAAAGCCGCGAACAATGAACATATCCTGAAAATCCGCATCAAATTCTACTTCCAGCTCAAAACTAACTGGTTTTGGATAGTAGTTTTTCACATTCAATGATTCATATAAAACATCATCATAAATAAAGCGCTTACGTTCGATTTGAACCGATTCCCTCCATAAAACCAAATTCCCATCCTCTTCCATGTGAGGATTTGTAAGAAGGATTGTTGTCAAATGATTTTCATCTGCGTCCGAAGACAAAAGTACCGGGTCTTTTCCGTTTATCTTTATATTCCATTTACTTAAAAACCTTGTATCCTTTGTATATAATCCAAGACCGTATGTATGATTCTCCGGGATGTTCCCGCTTTTATCCGTTAATAAAAACAAGTCATTTTCTTTGATTACACGATAATCCATTTTGATTCCCCCCACTGTTTTGTTTATCCCGCATTAACGGGCAGTAAGATCCTCCCCAAAAACTTAGCGTAATCGGGGAAGTTTAGTGTAGAATCACTGCCCTAATCTAGCTGCGGCTCCTAGCTCC
>NZ_JBHRZT010000068.1:75665-91982 GCF_042649685.1 Bacillus songklensis
AGAACCAAAAAGCGGTTCTTTGTCAGGAGTTCCAACGTGCGTCGGAGCTAAACAGTCGCCTCGCTTTCTTGTGTAAAAGCCCGATAAGATCAACTAACCATCAGTGGGGATGAAGAAAAACCCCACTGATGGAAGTTTCCTTTATCCGAAACGTTTTGGATAAAAGGTAAAAAAAGATTTAACATCCCCGCTAAGAAAGCAGGGAAGTTAAATGTTGACAATCCGGGCACTGGACTTCCGTTGTACAAGCTTTGTTTCCAATATGCGATGGTGCTTTTGCGCCTTTCCCTCCAGCATATCGATTAATAAATCAGCCGCTTCATAGCCGATTTCGAATATGTTTTGGCTAACCGTCGTCAAAGGCGGAGTCACATAGGAAGCAAGCAAAATATCATCATACCCGGCGATGGAAAGGTCATGTGGCACCGAGATGCCTTGCTGCTGGCAAGCTTTTAACGCCCCTAATGCCATCAAATCACTAGCACAGAAGATTGCCGTAATGTCCGGTGCAGAAGATAATAACGATAATACAACTTCCTTGGCCTTCTCTTCTTCAAATTCCCCATCTACAATCCAATTCTTTTTCACTTTGATGCCATGTTCTTTTAGCGCTTTCTCATATCCTTTTAAACGCTGCTGACTGACAAAAGCCTGCTTATACCCATTTACCATCGCAATATTACGATGACCGAGCTCGATAAGGTGCTCCACCGCTTTTTTAGCTCCCAGCACATTGTCTGTGGAAACATAACCAACCGTCTTCGTTTCGACGGGAATATCAACCAAAACGCATGGTATATTGCTTTCCATCACTTCCTTCAGGTACGGGTCATCCAGTTTTATTCCCTGGATGATGACTCCGTCTACCTTCCGTTCACGGCAAAGCTGTGTATACGTTTTTTCCCGTTGACGGGAAGAATCCGTATTAAATAAAATTAAATCGTACTCCCTGACAGAAGCGCATTCATTGATACCGCATAAGACCTGAAAGGTGAAGTTATCCTTTGCGTTTTCCCGATTCATGCCAGAAACGAGCAGGCCGATCGTTTTAGATTTTTTCATGACAAGCCCCCGCGCAAGCGTATTGGGACTATAATTCAGTTGTTTAGCTACTTCCACGATTTTCTTGCGTGTTTCCTCGTTCACATCAGAATAGCCGTTTAGAGCCCGTGAGACCGTTGTAACGGAAACCCCGGCAACTCTTGCAATGTCTTTGATTGTCGTCAAGATTTTTTCCTCCAAAACGTTTCGGGTAATCTATGAATTTTACTTTACAAGATTACGAAACCGATTTCAAGCTTTTTTTAGCTGGCCAACGAACCTTCTTCCCTAAAGGTTCGTTTCATGCCCCCTTCCTTGCCAAAGCTCAAGAGCAAAAGCGGAAGCGCCTTGCCCAACCCCGCCAGGCGCCGGCCGACTAAAAGAGCCGCATCCTGCGGCAACGTCGGCACTAGTTACAACCTTTACGTCGGAGGCATGGCGGTGAAGTCGTTCTTTGACTTCATGGACAAGACCGAAGCGACTCATGCTAAATTCTTTACGCATAAGCGGCTGTAAGCGAAATTTTTCAAAAGAAATAAAGTGATCATTTTTTGTTGACTCTAACGTTACGTCATAGTTTAAGGTAAAAATGTGAGGTGATGATCATGTATAAAGTAAAGGAAATAGCAGAGCTAGCGGGTATCAGTGTGCGCACACTGCATCATTATGACAATATCGGGCTTTTGACACCGGCAGCGGTCGAAGCGAATGGATACCGGCTGTACAGCGAGGAAGACCTTGTCCGTCTCCAGCAAATTCTCTTTTTTAAAGAGCTCGATTTCCCGCTGCAAAAAATCAAAGAGATCCTCGACGATCCAAACTTCGACCGAAAAAAAGCTCTTCATACACATAAGCAGCTATTAATCGAAAAGAAAAATCGCCTCGAACGGATTATCCAATCCGTAGAACAAACCATCGGATCCATTGAAGGAGGAATGATTATGTCAAAGAAAGACATGTTTGAACCATTCGATATGAAAAAAATTGAGGAACATCAGAAGAAATACGAACAGGAAGTAAAAGAAAAATACGGCGGTACAAAAGCATATGAGGAATCCATGAGAAAAACAGCGTCGTACAAAGAAGATGACTGGAAGCGCATCAAAGAAAACAGTGAAGATCTTTATAGACGAATCATTGCGGTCATGGATAAGGGACCGGCCAATGAAGAAGTCCAAAAGATTGTCCATGAATTCCGTCAGCATATTACGGACAACTTCTATGAATGTACACCTGAAATTTTTCGCGGATTAGGCGACTTATATGTAGATGACCCCCGTTTCACGAAAAATATTGATCAATACCAATCCGGCCTGGCAGCGTTTCTTCGTGAGGCAATGCACGTTTATTGCGATAATCTGGAACAAGAGTAATCTAAGCTTATATAACGTACCCCCCCTTGGCCGCAAAAGGGGGAGGTTACGTTTTTACAAAGCAAACAAGAATTCTAACACCTGAAAAACCAGAGCCCTGCCCCATTCAACAAAACCTTCCTTAAATCCTTCGTAATAAATCCGCCCTAAAAGGCCCAAAAAAATAAATGAAAGGATCATCATCAAAAAGCTTTTTTTGAATAGTGTTTTTAAACCTCGAGGTTTGTTCACTAATCCAGCTGTCATTGAGAGAGATGGGGTTACTATCAAACCATATGCAATTTGATTTGTTCTACCCAATATTTCTGCTTCCTCCACGATTCCATAGATAGCAATACTTAATGTTAAACATATGAACAAGCACGTGCAAAGAATTTGCATACGATTCAACTGCTTCACCACCTGACTAATTATTACTTAAGGGCCCTAGAAGCGAGTTCAATCTGAACCAATCATGATTCCAATTATCCGGCCAGATATCGGAAGAATTGTTAATCGTTAAAAAATCATAATTTTTTCAAGGTCTAGTTCCTTAAAATGAACCCGTACTGTAAAGAGACTTAAGTATGACTACCGGTCATTTTTTAAATATTCGTTTTTTTTGGCAAAGCTAAAACTTTAGGCCCGACTTCTAAGTACACACATCAAACAAAAAAACAAGCACAGTCTAATGATTGAACGGTACTTGTTTTATTAACCATTTTCCATATTACCTAAAGCATTCCAACTCGCTATAAATGAAACAGGCAAGATACCAATATGAATTCTCAAAATCGCATTGGTTAGCTATATAGGCGAATCTTTTTCCTTATTTAACCAATTTTTTAAGAGAAAAGGAATGATAGGGTATCACCCATAAGACCTTTTTTTGTTGTGTACAGAGGATTTCATTCATCCTTGTAGAAAATATTACCAAACCTTTTAGGAAGCCTGCATGAACTTGCCCGGAGGTCAAAAGTATATGATAAATGGAGGTATTGTTAGGTGGGGAAAATCCATTTCTTAGTTAGTGAGTTTTTCTTTACTCTTGCTTTGGGAATCACAGGCCTGTTGTATGTTCAAAACGCCGAAACATTTTCACTCAGCACCGTTTTTTTAGGTTTGATTGCAGGAGCCTTGATCGATATGAACTTGCGTTTTATCTACAATCAGAAAAACAGCGTCAATAAAGTGAGCCGCTTTATAGAGCATAAACAAGACGCAGGAAAAATTTCATAAGCTTTCATAGAGATTTTAATCTATGATCAGACAATGCCCTATCCCGCCCTCTCGAGTAACAAATCCGATATATGGTTGTAAATGTAAGATATACTCAATACCTTCTCCTGCTTGCTAGAGGGAAAAAACGAAAAAGAAGCCGCTGGCTTCTTTTTCGTTTCACCTTTTTCGATCATACATCAAAAAGTAATAATCGTAAGGATTTTTCTCATCCTTGATTCCTTTTTTCCTGCTAACAAGCTCCCAGTCATGCTCATCGAATTCAGGAAAATAGGTATCACCTTCAAATTCCTCTTCAATCCATGTAATGTATAACCGATCGGCAATCGGGAACGTGTGTTGAAAAATTTGCGCTCCCCCTATGACGAATAATTCCTCGTTCCTCTGTTCTTCTATTTCCTTTATGGCAGAAATCGAGTGGAGCACTGTACACCCTTCAGCCTTGTAGTGCTCATTTCTGGTAATAATGATATTCTCTCTTCCGGGCAAAGGCCGGCCGATTGATTCATGCGTTTTTCTTCCCATTATCACCGGATGCCCCATCGTGATCTCTTTAAAAAACTTCAAGTCAGCCGGTAAATGCCATGGTAATTGATTGTCTCTGCCAATGACCCGGTTTTTATCCATCGCGACAAGAAATGATATCATTCCCCTCACCCTTTCATTAAAAGTATCCCTCGGCTTAGTGTACCTTGAAAAATGACTACATTATACTCACGATTCTTCGGTAGAATATCTGAACCATTTTACGGTCAACCAGCGGACTATGTGGCAAGAGGAAAGGTTCTTGATTTCACCGTTTTGCCAAAAAAGAATCACCTGTCGTCAAAATAGGATTTTCGATATAATAGTGCCAAACGCCCTCTTTTCGCTCTTTTTGGATTTTATTCAGGCTTTCCAGTAAATCCAATTGACCGATGATTTCCGACATAACCAGCGAGAATTCACTTTGATATTTGTTTTTGTAGTAAGTTTGCGCCAGTTGGTCCGCTGTTGAGATTCCGCCTTCTATTGACTGTAGAATGTTCTCCGATTTTCTGTGTATTCTCTCTAACCTTCTCTTGACTAACTCCCCGGGACTGTGGATCAGGTCACCATGCCCCGGGAACACTGTCTCTACATCGAGTGTGGAGCATTTCTTAAGTGAATCTACATATTCGACCAATGTGCGGATCCGCTTTCCTTCCTCATCGGGTTCGACAATCGCATTACTCGAAATATGACCAATAAGATGGTCGCCGCCAAAGAGCTGTCTTCTCTGCGTATCAAGAAAAACGACATGGCCAGGGGAATGGCCGGGGGTCTCAATGACTTGTAATCCCGCTATCGCATCTGATTCAGCAAGCGGCATAATGTCCGCCCTGATTTTATATTTCTCATTTTTCTTTACGGCCTCTTGGAGCTTTTGAACTTGCTGTTCGCCGGCGGCACCGCAGCCCATTTCTTGATATAGTTGTCTAAAGAATTCTACTCTTAATGAAAAAAACTCCTTGTCCCTTTTCATTCTGTGAATGGAATTTCTATGGGCATATACAGGAATTTCTTTTATAGAAGAAATACGATTGATCAGCCCTATATGGTCCTCATGGTAATGCGTGACAATTATACGATCGAGATCCTGAAGGGCAAACCCGTTTTCAGCCATCGCTTTCGTAAAATGTTCCCAGCATTCTTCCGAGTCCACCCCTGCGTCAATCAGCGACAAGGATTCGGCTTCCTTGACCAAATAAAAATTAAATGTTTTTAAACCATACTTTGCCGGAACCATAATCGGATAAACCGTACAGCCTTCTTTTGAAATGATCAAATGTACACACATCCCTTACCATGTTCTCACATACTAAACCTTCGACAATCTCATTATACCAACATTCCGGATCAGAATGGAAAGATATGGTTTGGATGTGTTGCCAACGGAGAACCGGAATATCATTTATACAGGGTAAGGCCGGATGGAAAAAAACTGTGAGATTGTTCTGCCTTCTGCGAAGGAATCATGATTGAAATGAAAGCTCCCTTTTTGGGCATGCTACAAAAAGGACTTACATCTATTCAAGCATATGAAAGGGTGATTTTTTTGCGAGAAAAATCTCAAGAGGAATATAGTGATGTTTCGACTGTAGAAAAAGGGCATGAATATGTCATTCCAGAGGAATTCCCTGAAGGTCCTTTCGGTTCTCCCGTTAACAGAAAGCTCGGAAAGTCGACGCCTTGGGAAAAGGATCAGCGAACATACAGTGCCTTTAACTATGAGTATAAAAATCTCCACGAAGAGACGAAGCGGCTGGACCCCGGCTCCCATCCGCCGCACGATAATCCTGAAGCGCATGAAGACAATCCATTATGAAGACTGCCGATTAAACATATAACAATGCTTAATCGGCTTTAAGGAAAGGGCATGAATTCTTTTTTGCCGGTATCTTCATTATGGGCGTGAGCCAGCTCAATCATAGATAATAATGATGCTGCACAGCACCGCTTCAATCCCTGCCCGTGATGTTCCGTCAATCGGAAAGGCCCATTCATTTTTTGTTTGAAAAACTTGGCGAATCATTTCCATTACTTCATTCATAATCTCCGTAAAAACCGGATCGAACTGTCCTAAAATCGGGGTGCCCATGGCCCGCAACACTCTCGGGTCCACCTCCACAGGCCCCGGCGTCATAATCGTCCGCAAAGGTGTATGCAGTTCTGAAAAATTCATCTTATCTCTTCCTTTCCTTTAATACGCTATTCGATATAATAGTTCCGCCAATACGTGAATACCGTTTTTCAGATCGTGGATACTCGTAAACTCCTTCGGTGAATGACTAATCCCTTGACGACTTGGGACAAATAAAAGAGAAGTCGGACAAAACGTTCCGAACACTTGAGCATCATGTCCTGCACCGCTCACTAAATTTCGAAAAGAAAGATTGTTTGAAACCGCTATGGCATTTGAAATTTCAGTCAAATTCCGATCCATTTTAACAGGCTGAACACTCATCCACGAGGAAACGGCTACGTTGACCTGATGGGCATTTGCAATAGATTCGAAAAGGCATCGGCGTCGTCCCGGCATGGTTGCTTTCACCCGTCACTTGAACAGTGTAGCGTCGTTGACCGACAATATGACTCACAATCCCAACTGATTTTCCCTCTCGTTCCAGAACAGACCCTTGCTCCACATGAAGCTCGATAAAACAGCAAAGATCCCCCCGCTTCGGAGACCGGTAGATACCTTTGCCAAACCCCGCTTCATTCATCGCTTGAAGAAACGAAATACCGCTTATGTCCTTTAACATTTTAATATCTTCAATCGCATATTTACCCGTAATGCTTCCAGATCCCCAAAAGGCGAGCGGAAACCGGCTTCCTTCTTCTTCACATAACGAAAGGATTAACTACCCACATATTGGATTTAACACACGGCCAGCCGGCTGCAAATGTCAAAATCGAACTATCCTATTTAACAAAATCGTCCGTCCGAAATCCCCTTAAGACAGCGACAACAAATGCAGACGGCCGAATTGACCATCCCCTGCTGACAGCAGATGAAATGAAGGCCGGGGAATATGAACTATTATTTCATATCGGAGACTATTTTCGAAAAAAGGAGCTGAATCTAAAAGAGCCGCTCTTTTTAGATAAAGTAGCCGTACGAATCGGCATCGCTGATCCTCACTCCCACTATCACGTACCGCTGCTCATTTCTCCATGGGGCTATCAAGTATACCGCGGCAGCTAAGAGAATGAGTGAAACGGGTAAAAAAGCACCCGTTTCATTCATTCTCTCGAAACGGTTCATTTCTTGTATATAAATATACTTCTAACCAACCGGTTATTTTCAAGGACCTTTTCTCTGAAAAAAACGTATAAAAAAGGACTCTAAACATCTTTTAGAGAAGTTATATCACGACACTTAAACATATACATAGGAGATAAAGGATGAATTCATCACATTTCCTCTACCCAGAAAAGCAGTCATTTTATTACTAAAGGAGTCATTTATATGATCATATTACAAACTATCAATCTCGGTAAACCAATTCCCAAAATGACAACTATGATGAGGATTCCCCAAGAAAGTTTCTTCACTGATTGTCTCTCCCTTTTTTATCTAGATTATACAATCTTTGTTAATA
Organism: Bacillus songklensis; assembly: GCF_042649685.1. NCBI lineage: Bacteria > Bacillati > Bacillota > Bacilli > Caryophanales > Bacillaceae > Bacillus > Bacillus songklensis. The sequence goes on from NZ_JBHRZT010000068.1 coordinate 83,422, forward strand.
TAAAAATCGTTAGAGGAAATAAAAATATATTAAAATATCCAATAATACATCATATAACTCCCTATCATAATAAAAAACAAGGCTTATTATTAGTAAGCTTATATATTCACAAGTGACTCTTCATTTTTATCACTGGAACCGTTTTTCAAAGCTAGAATGGTTCACCTGTCATAACGGTCATAAACTCCCTGTAAAACCCCTCATAATTCAATCCTATTGCAATCCGATGCTGCGGTCTTCCATCAAATAGGTCAGGAGTATCGGTCAATCGAAAATCTCCAATGCTTTGTCCTCTTGCCACATCGGTTGTATCGATCCCAACAGCGGATTTGTAGTATGTAAATAGGTCATCTCGATCCACTGCCATAAGGGTTAGTGCATCATGCACCGGACTGCCTTGGATCCCAGGAACTTTCTTTTGGTAAAACTGATAATAGTAGTAATCTAAAAGAGGCTTTACAAGCTGGGTTTTTCCCTTAAAGTGAATGTAATGGACCATTTCAGGTGTTACGATAGCATTTTGTGTTACATTTAAAGGAAAAATGGATACATTCTTGGCATACCTCGTTACAATATTGGCTGCTACCGGGTCACTATAAAAATTGGCTTCTGCCACTGGTGTAACATTCCCCGGATAAAGAAATGCCCCACCCATAATATAGTAAGATTGGACATTTTTCATAAGATCTTTATAGAGGATAAATAAGGTTGCGAGAGAAGTTAACCTCCCTGTATTAACGATAATCAGTTCATTTTTGTACTGTTCAATAAGATTGATCACCTCAAAGAAATTTTCAAGCTCTTTAGGCTCTAGACCTGGTTTGATGGGACCCAGTCCAAACGGGCCGTGGACCTCTGGATAAAAAGTGGGAACTTCACCAGTCATGGGACGTGCCGCGCCCCCAAAAACTCTTACATCTGTTCTGCCCATCCTTTGAAGTATATATCGAACATTTCTAGTGGTTTCTACCCTAGGAACATTCCCGTAGTCTGCGACAATTCCTATAACATCAATTTTATCTGTTAAATGTGCGTATATCAGAGCGATCGTATCATCGATTCCAACATCACCGAAGAATAATACCTTTTTTCCCAACTATTCTTCTCCCCTTTCCATTCCAACAACAAAGACAAGGTGGCACCAACAACTCCATTCCGGAGAGTTCTTCTCCATTTGTTAAGGGAACTCCTTCTTTGCCAGTGCTGTTGTAATAAACACCATTTACCTACCCTTATTGTTTAACATGCAAGACATGATTCATATTAAAAAAATAACCTCCCTATATTCCATATTCATGTCAGGTTTACATAATAGTGATTCTCGGCAATTAAAAAAGCCTTAGAATCTAAGGCTTTTCTAATGCAACATAATTGTCATTGTGTTACCTGCGTCTCTTCTTGAACGAACGCCCCCGTTCAAGAATAATTATTTCTATTTACATTTAAATGATTTAAGTCTTTAGGGGAGGCAGCAATGGATTTATCTATCTAGCACTATCCTCCAAAAAACATCAATATTTTAGTGTTCCTTCTTTCCAAAGAACATTAAGTCGGAAAAAGATAAGCCAACAGATAAGCCTAAAGGAGTACCGAAATCCCAAAAATCAATTTCTGAAGGTTTAAAAATGTATTTGAAAATATATAATGTCATTTTCGCCTTCTTGAAAAAACATACTACTACTTGTTCTGAGTTCATTTACTTCACGTGCATCTCCAATTTTTGAACGCTGAAGTCTATCTTTTGACAATCTTATTAGCTCATCACATTCTTCATCACTTAAAACATTTCCTAAAATTACTATTAGTGGTTCTTCTAATCTAGCAATTATGTTAATTTCTCTATCTTCTGTTTTAATTTTATTTCCAAAGAGGAACGAATACCATTTTCAGCTAATATATCCAAAATTTTTTGAATATCTTCTTTAGTTGCAGGTGCTTTGTTTGGCTTAAGCGTAGTCGAAAATTTACCACTGGACTCTAAAATACACAATTCTACATCTGCTCCTTTTTCATTGCTAAAGGTGAAATGAGTACTGTACCGACTGCAATCCGTAACACAGCTTCCGCAACTGTCATTTCTGCAAGGCTTCTCTTTCCAGCAATACGAAAAAGAATAACTCCAGCCGTCAAAATTAATAAAGCTTTTAATGGGAACGGGAAAGAAGGTAGCTGTGCCAAAAAGTCTTTCAATTTTTCTCATTCCTTTTACATTTTTTTATTATGTGTATTCCCCTGTTGAATATGCAATTTAAGGAATTACAGTAATAACCCAAAATATTGGAGTACATCTTTTCTTAGAGGGACACTGCTATTAGTTAAAAACAGAATATTTTTTGCGTTTTATCGTTCTAATGTGTAATAAAAGCAACCTATGAAAAAACTTTCCTGTTCTTATTCAACCATCCCCGTGGGCTTAATAAAAAAGGGTTGTCGAAGCAACCCCCATTCTTAAACTCAAACCACCCATTAGTTCAATAGCTACTTACAGTATTTAATATTGCTTCTTAATATACTGGGTCCCAATTTTTCGGTCTTTGAATTAGAAAGACGCACCTGTACTTCTACATTTTCCATTTTCGCTGTAATTTCATCGAATCTTCCAGCCCAAGTTGGATCTTCTTCTGGAGAAGGATAAAGCCTGAAACGCCAACTGATCTCGCCTGGTATAAAAGCAAAGCCTTCATAGCTATCGTAATTTCCATAAGAAGATGGTTTTGGAAGGTGTACCCCAAGAATACTTATATTAGTTCTCGCAAAACTTGGTGGACGTAACTGCACTTTATAAACCAATGCTGTTCCCTTTGCATTTGTAAGTTTTTTATCAATTGGTTCCAATACCATACTACAAGGCATAGTTGTTGCCTTTGTTTGTGAGGGACAAATAACAAAAGTTGAGATAATAAATATGCCCAAAACAAATTGTTTCATATAACACCTCTTACCATTCTTTTGCTTAATTTACCCTCATTTTTCCAAGATAGGAATTCCAGGGTATGCATTAAACGATTCATCAATCATAGGACTTGGCTGATAAAGTTCCACATACTGTACTCCATCACAGTCATCCTCAGGTTCATCTGCCTGCCATCCAATTCCCATATCATTATTGTAGGACATAACAAAAAACCGCAACTCAATGCGGTTTTTTTGTAGTTGTTTTTGCTTGATAATTCATCTTCCCAAAATCGATTGCTCCATTCTAATAAAACAGTTATTGCATAGATGCTGAAATCTCCTGCATTTTCCTTAATACCTGGGGATAGAAATTATTTCTTGCGTCGGTTGTGGAATTCCCACCGAAAAATCCTGTGCCCGGACAAGATTTAACAGCATGTCCTTCGCTGTGATCCAACACTCTTTCCCCCGTGTTAACATCCCACCAATGATGGTAGGTGACACTGTCAATCGTAGGAGTTAAGCCAAAACGTAAATTAAGCAAGGCAGTGACCGTAATAATGGTTTCCCGTTGCTCCGCAGTCATTTGATTGTTGCCTATATCGAAGTTCCCAACATTTTCGATGGCTAACGAATCAGCTTCAATTTCATGCATGGCTGATTTATTCAGTAACCCGAATGAACCTTCAGGAGCAGTGTTGATCGGCCTGCCAACAACTACTCTTCCATCCGGAAATGTGGTCAAATGCTGGCTTATTTGGCTCCAGCCCATCCCAGTAACATGATATTCCTCCATGTCCTTCATCAATGTAAAATGGTTGGAACCATTGAAATCATGGTATGACGGCGACCACGTGTGATGCTGTTGAATTTTTCCTATTTTTCTGATGAAAACATGGTTAAATATCCAATCCTTAAATTCCTCCCTGGTCATGAGAACAAACTTTCCTTGCATAGTCAGCCTTTTAGGGGGGATCCTTAAATTTTGCCCAATATAAATAGTGTTTGTTGTAAGCCCATTCGCTGTTTTAATTGACTGAACAGTGGAATTAAAGGATTGAGAAAGCTTCCATAGGGTATCGCCGGAAACAACTTTGTAGGAAATAGGAACCCTTAATTTCTGGCCAACGAATATTACATCGGATTGCAATCCGTTGATTAGTTTCAGGTCTTCTACAGAAGTCCTATAGGTAGCTGCAATTTTCCATAAATAATCACCCGGTTTCACATCATATATGTTTCTCGGGTTATTAGTTGCAAACGCTGGAGATACATTCATAAGCATAAAAAAAATAAAACTAATTAGAAGCATAAATTGTTTTTTCATTTTTCAAATCCCTTCATCGGTATTAGAAAGCTTGAATTTTTACAATAGGATATTTTTTCATTAAATATGCTTGCATTAATATTTTTGAAATCACACATGAAAATATTCTTGTTATTAAGTGTTAATTTTATTTAAGCAGAATAATAAAAAGTTCCCTCAAAACATTTGTCTGAGGGAACATAAGCTTTCATTTTTACTTGGAATCAACATTCCTTCTTCAACTGTATTCTCTTTACAGTAGACAATGACCTCTGTACGGATTTGAAGGTGACATAACATGCGTTAGAGGAAGTTGCAAACAAATCAGTAAATTGTTATATATAAAGATTAAATTAGACTACCATTTTGTTTGATTAAATAATGTCTAAAAAAATACAAAACTCCTTGTCTATCAAGGAGTTTTGTTCATGTTATAGAATATTCACTTATGCAACAAAATAATCATGATCTTGCATTGGAGATTAAATCGTAAATTTTGTCTTGCCGCACTATTAAACTAAGTTGCCCCAAGAAGAAAATACTGTCATATTGTTTAAAAGAAATAGTTTTATTTAACTCAGTTTTTCTTTTAGTGCATCGACAACATGTTTAGGCACATAATCCGTCAACTCTCCGCCATATGAATAAATTTCTTTAACAATACTTGAACTAATAAGGGAGTACTTCTCAGTTGAATGAATAAAAAATGTTTCAGCATCCTTGTATAAATTTTTATTTGTTAAAGCCATTTGAGCTTCATAAGCGTAATCCGTAACGGTCCTTAACCCTTTAATGATTACTTTAATATGGTGTTTTTTCATATAATCGACAAGCAATCCTTGAAATGTCACAACTTTAATTTTCGCATTATTAGCAAATTGCTGTTCAATTAGCTTTTTTCGCTCTTCAATAGAGAACATATATTTTTTTTTAGAGTTCATCATAACGCCTATAATGAGTTCGTCAAAGAAGTTACTTGCCCTGTTAATAATGTCAATATGTCCATTGGTAATGGGATCAAAACTTCCTGGATAAATAGCTTTCATTATTCAATCACCTTAGCTTTTTTAATGTCTATCTATATAACATTAACATAAATTTTCCTTAAACACCCATTAGGACAACAAGGACTCGATTTTATTTAATATTCTTAACCTTATAAAAATTTTTCATTCTTATAATTTACATAATGCATCTTAATAAGAAGTAAAAAACTCAAATCTCAATAAATCCGAGTTTTTTATGTAACACAGCAAACATTATGTTACATCGTAATCCTCTGCCGGGTTATTCTCCAAATGTTCCCCATCCATCTGAATATCCGCCGTATTGTAATGGTTCTTCACCTATGTAGTTTCATTCTCATAATCATTGATTTACAGGTTATAATAACCATGAAATTCCTATATGATCAAAAATGAGGACGTGAATTTAGATGGATTTTTTTAATGGCCAGGAATCACTTACTGCCATTCAGTGGATCTTAAGGGCAATTGTTTCTTTTTTCTTTTTACTCTTTGCGACTAAAATAATGGGACAACGATCCATTTCTCAGTTAAGATTGCTTGATTTTATCATGGCTTTATCACTCGGAAACATTATTGCTCATCCCTTGTCTGACGAACAATTAGGACTGAAGGGATCTATGATAACAATGACTGTATTGGTTATTTTATATATCATTGGTGTATTTTTGAGTCTAAAATGGTACAGATTTAGAAATTGGCTTAATCCTTCTCCCATTCCCATTATAAAAAATGGACAAATAATTTATAAAAGCTTAGCCAAAGCAAGAATATCCATTGATTTTCTATTATCAGAATTAAGAAAAGAAAAAATCGAAGATATTCAAAAGGTTTCTCTTGCATTATGGGAGCCAGATGGTACTATTTCGTTTTTTTTAAATCCCCAACATCAAGCGCTAACCCCAGCGGATATGCAATTGGTGACAAAACCATTTGCTTTTCCCAGAACGATTATTAAAGAAGGGAAGATTGATTTCAATGAATTAAATCAAACCGGTAAAGACGAAATGTGGCTGAAAAACAGAGTCAAAATAACATACAATACGGACGTAAACGACATTTTGTTAGCAACTATGGATCATAACGATAACCTGAAAATCTTTTTGTACAAATAAACGGGAATGACTGTAAAGCGTATCCTATGCACGAAGTATATAAAAAGAATGCCTTAACACTTAATAAGAGTGAAAAAGGCAACATCACAGACCAAGATAAAAAAATAACTTGATCTTTATTTTCCTTCGGAAGTCTAATATACATCGAATTCTCCCCTTAATCTTTTAGATTTTAGTTTGTTGAATAAGGTCCCCAATAAACATGCAACATAATAGGCGTGATTATGTTGCATTGAATACACTAAAGTTAATTTTCATTTTTTGTATTCTCTTGTTCTAGCTGTTCATAAGCCTTGAAAGAATAATCTCCGTATTCAAAAAAGAGAATACCCTTTTATATTCCTTAACGTGGATCACAACAGTGTTCAGAAGTTTTCTATGTAGAGTGACACTTTTTATTTCCGGATCTTTCTTAATTCGTTTCCCAACTTATTCTTCATTCAATTTCCAGTAACTTGTCTTATTGGATAGTTTACTTAAGGTAATAATCTTTTCCGTACTTACATTCTGATTCCCTGTTACCTCAATTTTGGAAACATTACTAAGAGATGATTGTGTATAAATGATGAGTAATATCAGGAAAAAAAAGATAGAAAGATACAAAATAAGCCGACGGTTTGTTTTGTGTTTTCTCTGTTCTTTTAGCCTGGGAACTCGATCCTCTAAATGAATAACTTTTTCTTTTTCCATTTCCTTTTCACCTACATCCCATAAGAAGAACAAACAGTACAAGCGCGTATACTTATCTATCACATACTAATATTTGTATGATTTTACAAATATTTCAGCATAAGAGAATTCATTTTGATTGTAGATTTGGCAACTATAGTTCCTGCTCCTTTCAATAAGAAAGGCAGCATCCCTTATTAAATGCTACCTCTTGGTTATAGCTTAGATTCAATATATGAAGGTGAACGCACAGGACGATGCATCTCCAATATAATTAAGGCATAAGCAAATACCCCGATTCCAATACTCATACCTATTACAAGGTAATCCTCCTGAAAGGACCCGTCATGAAAATCCGGCAAAATCAAAGAATTCCGTGACGGGCTCTTTCAGTAAAGATCAACCTTTGCCATCGATTGGAGACTTATGGGACAGCCTCTTATTTTTTTGTACCGAAAAAGCAGAATGAATAAGGGATCGATGCTGATAAACCTAATAAAAAGACCTCTAACATGGCCATGCTGATCCATCCATCCTTTTTCTAAAACAAGACCCCCCCTTGTGTATTCAAGGGGGGCACGTTGTCCATTTTTCTCTTCTATGTAGGATTTTATGCATCGTTGATCAGCTAACATTTTTGGTTTCCGAAAAAGAAAGTTTTATGCAAATAAAAAAGGACATTTTTTCTATGTCCTGTTCCTGGTATCGGCCCCACCTACGCCAAATACGATGACGGCCACGCATGCCATCCAACCCATTATTATCATAACAGAAAACGCTTACAATTCAAAGGATTAATAGAAAACAAGTTTCGACAAATAATTGAGCATACAAAGGCAATCTTTTCCATAAAACATTCGTTTTTTAACATCAAGGGTATATAAACACCTTCGAATCACCCTTGATGTTGAGAATTTTTCATATTCTAATTCCATTCCGAGCTCTCTGAGCTTATTTTTCGTACGTAACAGGGACTAAATCCATTTCAACCTTCTTAGCTACGATATAACGCCTGTAGCCGTCCGTGAGGACCTTTGTATCTCGATTGCCCCTCCTCTAAAGTTTGTTTCGAAAATGACCAAACCCTCTTTTTTCTTTTCCGTGAATAGTACTCATAAAACGCAGGTTTACAATGATTAGCCGAGAAGCAGTAGAATCCAATTAACTTAGTTAACAATGATAAGAGCTCAAATTTAGTATTTTCCAAGTAGGATGACTGTCTCCCCTAACTAACCATACATTTGTTTTTCTATAACTATTTAATGTTTCATGTAGTTCCATAAATGATTGAACTCTTGTTTCTTTTATGGTAATCTCCCCCCTTTTTAATCCATTATAATGCGATTTCGGTCATTTTTTACAGTCTCTAAGTCTTCTATCCTTCAATTATGTATAAAAAGAGGATAGTAGCTCTCAAACACAAAAATGGAAAAAAAACCCTTCATTTTTTATTATATATATTCCACTTAATAACTCGACACATCCTCATTCAATCAAGAGGCATCACAATCGGTGATCCAGACAACTTGAATTCGCCCTCAAGGGTTCACC
>NZ_JBHRZT010000068.1:92131-149850 GCF_042649685.1 Bacillus songklensis
TCAAAAGCCATCTATAAATACGCATGTGCAGCATATAAGGCGTTATAGCAAAGAAAAAGGCAGAACGGCTAATGAGGAGCTGCCCTGCCTTTTTCCATAAGCGAATAGTTGGAACGATTTTGTGATAACGCTTGAATAAATGGGAACTTTGCCCATATAATAAATAAGAACAAACGTTCCTATTCTTTTGGAAAATAGGTGATACAATGGACATTGACTACTCAAAAATGCCTCAACGCACTATCATTTTCGTTGATATGAAATCATTCTTTGCATCCATAGAGGCTGTTGAACGAAACTTAGATCCGCTGAAAACCTTGCTTGTCGTTGTAGGAGACAAGAATAGAAATGGAAGTGTGGTTTTGGCCTCTACTCCTGCCATGAAGGAGAAATTCGGAATTAAGACCGGAAATCGCCTATATGAAGTACCCAAGATCCGAGGAATACAGATCGTGGAAGCACGTATGGGATTCTATTTGAAAAAATCCCTTGAAATCACCAAAATTCTCACTAGATTTGCTCCTTGGGATTCCATTCAGCAATATTCCATTGATGAGGCAGCTATCTATATAGGCAATTCTGAAAGGCTTTTTGGTACTCCTAGACAAGTGGCTGAACTCATGAAAAAAACGATTTATGAAGAAACAAAGCTCATCTCTTGTTATGGGATTGGACCGAATAAATTTCTGGCTAAAGTCATTTTAGACACTCTTGGGAAGAAACAAGGGATTGCGGAATGCCAATATGAAGATGTACCGGAGTTGCTTTGGCCCCTTCCGCTTGGTCAAGTCTGGGGGATTGGGAAAAGGCTAGAAAAGAAATTAAATGCCATGAATATTTTCACGTTAAGAGAACTGGCTCACTATCCTCTGGAGCTATTACGGAAAAAATTTGGCGTCATAGGTGAACAATTGTTTTGGCACGCACATGGGATTGATTTAAGCCCTGTTACCTATGAGCAGAATTTCTCCATCCAAAAAGGGATTGGAAAAGGAATCACCTTGTTGAGGGATTATTGTGACATAGAAGAAATAAAAACTGTGATTCTTGAACTATGTGAAGATACAGCCATGCGTGCTCGTGGAGAAAATTTAGTGGCGTGTACGATTTCACTGGCCATTGGCTACTCTCAATATGATGGTGGAGGAGGCTTCCATCGTTCGAAAACGATGGAAATCGCTACAAATATTACGATGGACATTTATCGAGTATGCTTGCTTTTATTACATAAGCATTACTCAGGGCAAATTGTACGCTCTGTCCATGTATCCCTAAGTAACTTGGAAAAGGATGAGATGATACAAATGAGCTTATTTGAGGATGGATACAAGCAAAAAATTCTGGGGTATGTCATGGATCAGATTCGAAACAAATACGGTTCTACGGCTATTTTAAGAGGCAGGAGTTATACAAAAGACGGAACGACCATAGCACGCAGCCATACCCTGGGAGGTCATAAATGGTGAAGATCAATGATCGCGGAAACCTAAAATGGCAGCCTTTTTTATTACCTGAACATCGTTCACTTTTAAAGGAGCTTAAAAAGGAGGAACAAAAAATCGAAGTGCCTATGTTGGATCAACAGCGACTGGAAGAATTCAATCAGACCATATGCGACGCGATGGCTTTCAATCAACCTTTGGAGGTTGCCTATTATCAAAACGGAAAAATAGAACGGGCGATATGCCATGTTCACTACATAGATATCCATCATCGTGAGCTCCGTACGCTTGATAAATCTAATCACATTTGTATCATCAAGATGGATAAAATCATAGATATTCAACTTACGGACGGGGATTAGAATTGGAGGCCTAGAGGTAAAAGTATAAGGCCATCATCTATAATTGATAGAAAAATACTGACATCATGCACGGCTTAGAATCGGTTTAAGCCTGAGATTTCCTTTTTATACTCTACTAAAACACAAAGACAGTCTAACAAACACCTGGTTTTGGGATTTACTTTACCATGAATTTCGATCGTTTGAACCAACTTGTCTGCGGGTGAACGAATGAACATCTGTAGCTGTTGTTCATCCGTCATTTGAATCACCTCGCTTGTTATTTTCAGGAAAATAACACCATAAAAATTGTGGTGAATTGTTAATATAAGGAATCATTAGATGAGCAAGAACAAGTGATGCTGGAGCTTTGTTTATTCTTTGAAAAGCCCCATTCACGTTCGTTCAATATGAAAAGAATCTATGAGCTGGGAGATCGGGATTTTTCTTTGGGGCACCACAAGGGTCCCATAACAGGCTGATAACGGTCTCGCTCCCCCCTAAAATGCCCGATAACCACGGACTGATCGAGACGCGAAAAACGCTTTTCGTCATTCCGTGGGTTCCTGTCCATTTCTTCACGGCTGAACGATGACGAAAGAACGGAAAAACCTGAAACAATGAATCTTCTGTCAATACAGAAGGCTACCAATAATGCTAGTAAACCGGTTAGAAGTACATTGCCGTAAGTTTCAAGGGGAAACGTTTTTTCAAGGTGGATATCATTCGCACGAAATTCGAGTCGTTTCACCGCATGTTTAGCGGTGAAAAGGCCCTCTTGCTTGGCTAAATCTTCATTATTTGACAGATGCCGGATATGAATGATGGGCAAACTTCTTTTTCGCCAAATGGATAGTAATTCAACTATCTTACTCTCTGCATCCAAATTATTACGTTCTGCAAATGTAACGTTTTTAAAAATCTTTTGAACATCAACTATAATTAAAGCCGGATTATTCAGCTCCATGTTGGACCTCCTTGAGAATTTAGCATGGCAATTTTCGCTGTCATATGAATCGTACACTTCATACTAACGATTTTTTGTTCATTCGACTTGATCCGTAAAGCCACCGCCATTAAAGCGATGGCTTTTGAATGTGTTATGATTTGTTCAACGAAGCTTAAGAAGTTTTCAGTGAAGTATCTTTTAATTTAGGAGTTGTCTTCTTCATAATGAATCGTCTGTCAATACAGAAGGCTGCCAGTAATGCTAGTAAACTGGTTAAAAGTAAATTGCCGTAACTTTCAAGGGGAAACGGTTTGCCTTCAAGATGAATATCATTCGCCCGAAATTCGAGTCGTTTCACCGCATGTTTAGCGGTGAGAAGGTCCTCTTGCTTGGCTAAATCTTCAAGTTGAACTTCAAATATAAACCGATCGGGCGAATCGCTGTGAACGAACTGAACTTCCTCGGTATATCCTTTTTCGTTCCATTTTTTTACCTCCTCCACAGCCAACGATTTCGCTTCTCTTCCCGGAACAATCATTTTATCTAATTGCGGGGCATTGCCTATCAAGTGTCTTGAAATCAAGTTCAGACCGTGTTTCGTCACAACAGGATGTTCCGAACTTGAAATGGAAAGAACCTTTGTCGTTCCAGTGTCTGAATAAATATCAAAGACGGAAGCCAATGCCATTTCCTCCACCCCGTTATACAGTAGCACACCTGCTTTTTTCTTGTTCCACTGAAAGGCATTATTCAATGTATAGGTGCGCACATCGACATCAAATGGGTCCATCTTTGGATTTTTAACGAAATGGTAAGATGGATAGTTCATTTCTTTTGCAATTTTCGCTGCCGCAGGTTCGCCTAATCTTTGCGAAATCACATAGAGAACGGCATCGATTCCCGATGAAACACCCGCCGAGGATACTACGTTTCCGTCCTGAATATACCGCTGATCCCATCTCCAGTCCGTTTCAGGAAATTTCTTTTCAACAGCGTCAAAAAGGCGGTTTTGCCAGTGAGTGGCCACTGACTTTCCTTTCAATAAACCACTGGCCGCAAGATTCCCCGATCCCCCGCAAATGCTTAGTAAATTGGTTTTGGAATGTTTTTGCAGCCATTCTTGAACAGGTTGAAACTTCTTTTCGTCACGCATGGTCATATAAGGAATGGCGATAATGTCAGGACTTTTCCCGAGCAATTTATCCATTTCTTTAAAAGAGTAATGCGGTATCACATCAAGGCCGCCGGTCAATGACCTCACCTGATTGTCTGAGGCAACGGCATATACATTGAATGCCCCAGTCCTGGAGAACAATTCGTATGGAATCATAAAATCGGATCCCTCAGTAGTTTCATTCCCCAGCAGTACGGCAACAGTAGGTTTATTCGGATTATAGTTAGGTTTCTCTACTCCTTGTAAAGAAGGAATTGACTCTTGGCGAATCGCTCCGTAAAAATCTTTCTGTGAACGAGTAATTCCGAAAAACCCAACCCCTCCTACAATCACGGTGAAAATACCGATATAAGCAATCAAACGTAGTAATAACTTCTTCATTTCATTTTCCTCCTTGTAATTACGTTTCTTTTACCATACCTGTGTAAGGTATGAAAAGTTGAAAAATAATCAGACTACCATCCTGTTTTAACTAATGTCATAATCACATAACCTACCGACATGATCGTTGAAATAGAGGTCATGACTATCATGCCTTTACTTTTAAATCCATCCTTAACTAATTGGTAAACCGACCATAGGACTGTTACAAGAGAAAGGACAATCATCATTCGCTGAAACCCTATCATACTATCCATATTCATGCTCATCATCCCGCCCGCGGACCCTCCCAGAAAGATAAAAAGAAGAAGTCTATGCAACCAGTGTTGGGTAGCTAAAAAAGTTATAATCATCGGCAAAAATGCTGATACTTTTTGTCCTGTTTTCGGTTTTGTTGATACCTTTTGCCCTGTTTTCATCTTTGTGCAGCAGATTTTCATTATTCTTTCCTCCTGTAAAATTTTAGAATTAACTTCCGCTAAGGATAAACCAGTTTTGTGAACTCAATATGAACTAAGCCATAGTATTTTTCCTCCTGTGAAAAATTTTGTAAAATTAACTTCCTGTAAGGATACTATAAACCCGCTTTGTGAACTCAATATGAACGGAACGAACAATTTTCAAAAAAAAGAAAATACTGCCAAATGGCAGTATTTCTATGATTTATTGTTGATTCAACATACCTGAATCACTTCGGCAGTGTAACTTGAAAAGTTGTACCTGTTCCCAGTTTTCCTGATACTTGAATATCCCCTTGATGCATGTCTACGATTTGTTTCACAATCGATAAACCGAGACCGTTTCCTTTGACAGAAGAATTACGGGCCTTATCCACTTTGTGAAACGGCTTGAAAATATCCGCACGTTCTTCTTCTGGAATTCCAATCCCATTATCTGTGATGGATATGATATTCTGATTATCTTTCAACACGGCTTCGATCAAAATCTTTCCGCCTACTGGCGTGAATTTTATACTATTGCTCAGTAAATTGATCCATACCTGACTTAGTTGGTCTTCATCCGCTTGAACAGTTAAGGGCTCGAGCTGAAGATCGATGTCAATTTCTTTCGCTCCCCAGTGCGGCTCCAACGCAATCACAACTCTTCGAAGTTGCTCATCCAACCGGTAAGTACTCATTTTTAATGGCTGATTGTCATGTTGCAGATGGGATAATCGCAGCAAATTTTGACTTAACCGGGATAATCTCTCGCTCTCCTCTTCGATGATGGTCAAATAGCGGAGGCGGCTTTCCTCGTTCATTTGCTTCTGCTTTAACGCCTTGGTAAACCCGGAAATAGAAGTTAATGGCGTCCCAATCTCATGCGAGACGTTGGAAACAAAATCTCGACGCATTTGATCCAGCTTAGCCAGTTCTTTTGCCATCTCGTTAAAGCTAACGCTTAAAACACCGATTTCGTCCTTGCGTTTGGTAGGCAACTCCACATCGAATTTTCCTTTCGCCATCCGCCTGGTTGCTTCCGTCAAACGAAGAATAGGATTTACGATATAACGAGCAGCAATTAGGATCAGAAAACTTCCGAAAAACAGAATAATAACGTACATTAGATGAATGGAATTCATGAGCTCCTCGTCCACACTGTTCTTCTCCAACGTTATAAATAGGGCATAAGGCTGCCCATCCACCTGAAACGGAAGGCCGATTACAGGCAGTTGAGCATTGTCAGAATGAGGACGGGCTGCTTTATTCATATCACTAACCTTTTCGCCTGCGAGCACACGCTCAATATCATTAGGGTGAACCTCCAGAGGCCAATCTTTTTCGTCAAGAAGGGGCTTACTGTCCTTATTGTAAAGTTGCAGAGTGATATAGGAAAGTCCGGATATGTTTTGCATAAACGGGATTAATTCAGCAGAAGGTGCCGATTGATAAGTTTGTATCAGTTTGTTGCCATTCGTGATTAGAAGGTCTTTTATCATGTTTTGTGCTCGGCTTTCATACATCAAGGAACTAACAATAAACGCCGTGAACAAACTCAACATGACAATGCCGACAAATATCAATACAATGCGGGTATATAGTGACTTAATCTCGGTACACCTCCAATCGATAACCGAGACCACGGATAGTCACAATACGGAAATCGGACTCAAATTCAGCAAACCGTTCCCTAAGTCGCTTAATATGAACATCCACCGTCCGCTCGTCCCCTTCATAATCGATGCCCCATATTTGTTCAATGAGATTATCCCGTGTAAACAACTGCCCGGTATAGCTGCCCAATTTGAACAGCAATTCAAATTCTTTCATCGGAAGTGTCATCGTTTTACCATTCTCATATATAACCTGATAACTCGAGCGGTCTAACGATACGTTTCCAAGTTTAATGATATTGGAAGTAGAAATACGATATCGTTTTAGCAGAGCCTTCACGCGAAGAACAAGCTCCACCGGATCAAATGGCTTTACCAAATAATCATCCGTTCCAAGCTTAAATCCATGAATTCTATCCTTCGCCTCCCCCTTCGCGGTAATCATCAAAATAGGCATATCCCCAAACTCCCGGAGTTTCGTGCATAAAACCCAACCATCCATTTGCGGCATCATGATATCTAGAATCGCTAAATCAAAAGCATGATTCTCCGCATATTCTAACGCATCCGCTCCATTCGATTTTTCAACGATATCAAAACCTTCGTCTTTCAAGTACAACGATACTAACTCACGGATGTGAGCTTCGTCATCTACCACTAATATCTTGGGCATTTTTATGTTCTCCCTTCTCCTCATCATCAAAGGAAACGATATACTCGCAAATATATACCATCCGTAGCTGCGACGAGTAACGGTCCATCGCTTGGATGGTGAACCAAATCCAAACCAGCGAGTTGTGCTTGCCGATTGTCTTTTGGAGCCAGTAGCACGACATTATTTCCTGTTATCCATAGGTAATTCCTTCTGTAATATAAATATCTATCTGACTATTATCCGAATCTATACACTTAGCTGAAATCCCCGCCACTTGAAACATATCTTTTGTAACAATCTTTGGCTCGTACATCACACACACTCCTCTTAGAATTAGAATCAATATAAAACGTCAACCAAATTTTAACATTTATTCCGGTATTTATACATTAATTTAAAATTCTATAGTCTATAAAATTTTAGTTAACATAATGTTCTTTAGAGGAACTCAAAAATCCTTAGATTTCATAGAATCTAAGGATTTTTTGTGTTTATAGAAGTGTGCTTTTACGAACAATACAAGTCTTAATGAAGTTTAGTTAAATTGTAAAAAACTTAAAAAACATAAAAAAGAAAAATATGAAATTTTCCAAATTCAAAATATAGCTACCCTGTCAACATATCAAACATCCGTTTGGCTAATAAGTAAAAAGTAAACAAAAAATATGAGTGTTGCCTTGCTTCTTCTCTGCTTTAGATTTGCTTTGCCGGGATTGGGAGAATATCCTGAATGGCCTGCATCGCTTCATCTACATTTTGCACTTCTATGGTTAATCTGCGTTCCTCTGGATACTGTTTCGCCGCGTACTCATAGCGAGGATCATAATAGTACTCGAGTAGCAACCGCACTGCCGAATCAAAATCGCCTGATTGCAGATCGGTGTCAATCTTCGACGCGATCGGCGTGTGGATACGGCTCTTGATTTTCCGAAAAGCCTTAATGCATTCCTCTTGGTGTTCCCAAGGACGATAATCCTCCAAAATGTGTTTAACCCGCTCTTCTACAGGTATATCGATAAACAATTGTGTTCCCTGTTCTTTTTTCTCCACAATAAATTCGGGAAGGACCGCTTTCCCGACCCGCTTGCTCTCTGCTTCAAATAACACAAATGGAGCTTGCTGCAACCGGAGCACTTCTTGAAGAAGAAGAGAGTCGAACGTTTTCTGATTGTTCGGTTCAAGTCCGATCTGTCCGAAGATGGAACCTCTATGATTGGCCATTCCCTCAAAATCAAGAACAGGGTATCCCTCTTCCCGGAGGCGTCGCAGAAGGAGGGTCTTGCCTGATCCCGTATATCCGTTTAGAACGTAAGCCTCTGGCTTGAATTCTAACTTTTCGAGCGTTTGGACAACCCACTGGCGATAAGCACGGACGCCGCCCTGTAGACGGTAAGTATGGATTCCCATTAAATCGAGAACGGTGGCTGACGTTTTGCTGCGCATGCCTCCGCGCCAGCAAAAGACAGCCTTCTGCCCGTCAATTTGCTTAAATTCTTTAATAAAGTCAGGCAACTTGGCCGAGACGATTTCCAATCCGCGATCTTTGGCAGCCTGAACGCCGACTTGCTTGTAAATCGTGCCGACTTCAGCCCTTTCCTCGTCGTTAAACAGTGGAATATTTAAACTGCCAGGGATAGTGGCATCCTTATATTCGGAAGGGGACCGTACATCAATCAGCACAAGCTCCTTTTGATCCTGCAAAGCTAATAATTTATCTATGGTGATATCTTGGAACAATGGTCTTTCCGCCTTTCTACAACATACACTGCTTATATAACGACAATATGTCCCGGTTGATCTTCTGTCACTTCACCGATCAAGCCCGCTTCCACGCCGGCTTTCTTTAGGTCCGCAAGAAGGGATTCCGCTTCTTCTCCGGCTACAGATATTAAAAGTCCGCCCGATGTGACCGCATCGCACAAAATCCATCGGTCGATTTGATCCATTGTCTCAGGAAAGGTCACCGATCCTTGAAGATGAGCGAAATTATTTTTCGTTCCTCCGGGAATAACTCCAGCTTCTGCAAGTTCTCTTACCCTTGGCAGAACAGGCACCTGATCTTTGATAATACGCAGTCCGACACCGCTGCCCTTAGCCATTTCCGATGCATGGCCGAGCAGACCGAACCCGGTAACGTCCGTGCAAGCATGTACATCATAAGATTCCATCGTTTCCGCCGCCGTTTTATTCAGTGTCGCCATCACCTCGGTAACACGGGCTATTTCTTCATTGGCTAACAGGTCACGCTTAATGGAAGACGTCAAAATACCGACGCCGATCGGCTTGGTTAGGATAAGCTTGTCACCGGGCTTTGCTCCAGCATTGGTTCGCACCTTCTGCGGATGAACGAGCCCAGTTACGGCAAGTCCGAATTTCGGCTCCTTATCATCAATAGAGTGGCCGCCGACAAGCGTCGCTCCCGCTTCTTTAAGCTTATCACCAGCACCACGCAAAATGTCAGCCAAAATCTGCTTGTCCAATGTTGCGATCGGAAAAGCGACAATATTAAGCGCGGTCAGCGGCTTACCGCCCATCGCATAAATATCGCTGATGGCATTGGCAGCCGCCACCTGTCCGAACGAATATGGGTCGTCCACAATTGGAGTAAAGAAATCAAGGGTTTGCACAAGTGCAAGTTCATCGTTGAGACGGTATACACCCGCATCATCACTTGTATCAAGGCCTACAAGCAAATCAGGATTCGGAACGGCAGGAGGGAGCGTACGGATTACCTGCGCTAAATCTGCAGGACCGATTTTACAGCCGCAGCCTCCTTTCGAAGATAATGAAGTAAGTTTAACTGAATCAGACTGTGTCATATGACACCAACCTTTCTATAAGACATCTTTATTTATTATAGACCACAATTTTGGAAAATGCATATCGGAAGCAATGGCGGAAAAATAACGAGCAGGCAGAAACCCATATAAACAGCGTTTTTTTCGCATTTCCGATAAATTCTATCGGCTTTTTTGAAAAATCTCCCGGATGTTTACAGATTGTGATATAATTTTAAATTGTCTTGATATAATTTCTATTTCATTTAAGGGGGGTTACCATGTCTCAGCTAAATAGTCCGCTTCCCCAAGAACAGCCAAACAGCAAAAAGACGGCTTGGTTTATTGCCATTTTTCTATTGATTACTACAGCCGGACTCATGTATGTGAAATGGTGGCCTTATTATCATAAGGTCATCACAGCTGCTGCTACACATTCGATCGGCGAATCCATTTTAGGAGATCCGTCAACCTCCGTATCTCCGTCATGGAGCAGTGCATGGGAATATGCGTCAGCTTATTTTAATGCGGTCTGGAAAGCTGCCATCCTCGGCGTTGTTCTCGGATCATTGCTTCAAGTGCTCCTGCCTTCAGGCTGGCTTTTGAAGGTTCTCGGGAAAACTTCTTTCGGCAGTACGGCCGCCGCTGGACTTGCTTCTATTCCTGGCATGATGTGCACGTGCTGCGCTGCGCCGATAGCTGTAGGTCTCCGGAAAAAGAATGTCTCTGTCGGCGCTGCACTGGCGTTTTGGCTCGGGAATCCGGTCATTAATCCGGCAACGCTCGTGTTCATGACCTTTGTGCTTTCATGGAAATTTACGTTGCTGCGTCTTGTATTTGGCCTCATTTTAACCTTTGGGGTCAGCTATCTTGCTAACCGCTTTGCACCGGATGCAGAACCTCTTGACATCGATCAAGTGACAGCTGATACAGAACAAGAGATTACCGGCTCTTTTTTATCGAGATGGCTTAAAAGCATGGGAAGCATGATTCTTTATGTGGTGCCTGCATATGTTTTATCTGTGCTTCTGCTTGGAGCGGGCCGTGTTTGGTTGTTTCCGCATATCAGCGAGGCAGCGGCAAACAGCCTGCTCGTTGTGATCGGCTTTGCGATAGCAGGCATGCTCTTTGTTATTCCAACAGCAGCGGAAATACCCATCATTCAAACGTTTATGTCCGTCGGACTAGGCGGGGGCCCGGCCGCTGCACTTCTGATTACATTGCCTGCGGTCAGCCTGCCTTCCCTGCTCATGGTTGCCAAATCGTTTCCTAAACGGGTACTCGTGTTTGTCATCGCTTCTGTTGTCTTTCTTGGTATCCTAAGCGGAATTGCAGGTATGCTGTTTCTATAAAATCTAGTACGGTATTACTTATATGTTTCTTAAAAAAGCAACCTTTAAAAGAGCTGTTAACAGATACCTTATGGTCGTTGCTTTAGATAACATATTGAATCATAAAAACCGATAAATAACTACATTTAGTAGAGATTTATCGGTTTTTTCTTTTCATTGGAGACTTAGTTTGTCAGCAGTTCTTATATCCTGTTCTCTAATTGCCTTTCTATGCAAAGAAATTCACCATTTCGAATGTTCACGCAGCTGAATAAACTCACCATCGCATGATGACCATACATGGGGATTTGTTTTTGTTTCCCTTTGACACTCCACGTGGCACGCAGCGTTTGGTCATCGCGAATGTGGCTCTCATCTTCATATAACAGAACTAGATCGTCTGAGATGTTTTTTTCACCATGTCGAGTTCCCGTTGAAATGCTTCTTGTTTCTGGCGATTGGCACGCTTGAGAGTGTACGTTGAGGCGTCCAGCCCACCACGATTAAATTTCCGGACATACCCTGAAATCGTTTCGCTTTCCCATCTTGATTCGCTCCTTCATTCGTTCTTTTAGGAGCAGGATAGACAAGAAAGATAAGATCTTAAACGTATCGAAGAATTAAGTCTGATTTATATATTATGAAATTGATTCACTATTAACAGTAAACAAAATCGCTAAAATGTTTAATCAACGTTCAAAATACAGACCGATCAAGCGAAGCAAAATTACTCCACCCTTCTTCAACGAACATGGCAGGTTTAGTTGAACAAGTCGGATATCTTCATATGTTTCACCCCAATAAAAAAGCACCTGATTATTCGAATGCATACTTAATTATTCCATGTAAATAAATTGAGAATTTTCGCTGTACACACTCTCTTAATTTGATTTTCCCTTCCCTTTCTAATTCTTTAACCAATTCTTCAATCTTATTTTCATCTTCTTTAGTAGCCTTAGGAACTTCTATTGAAAACAAATTATTTCGACTGGCATTCTGAAATTTTTTTAAAAGTCTATCTTTATTCATTGGATCATTCCCTTTATCTACAATTGGTTCATCTTTGTCATTATCAATTTCGTCCTTATTAAACCATAGTGGATCTTTGTCATCAACATCGCCATTATAGTTGATTAGTATTTCTTCTCCTGCTTTTATATCTGTGTAAGCATAGAAGTCAAACGTGTGGTTCGTAAAGTTAATATCATAAGTGGCATTAGGCTTGTACGAATGGTTAAACAGCATACCATATCCTAAGACGACCGCCGTGTGGTTTTTACCATACTCAAACACGTAATCAGCAAGAATGGTTTGCTCTATGAAAACATGCTCCTTATTAGGATAAGGAATGACCGGTGCTTCATGTATAAGCTCACCTTTTGCTATATCTTGTTTCGCGAATACCCCTCTATTGAACTCTCCATTGCTGAGTGTGGAAGTCTTTATCTCAATCATGTTAGTCACCTACGCGTTCTTTCCTATGAAGTCTCTTATCTTCTTAAGTTTGCCAGTTGATAAGGATAAAAGCAACTGTGATAACCAGAAATGATGATTATAAAAAAAGACTCCACATGTGGGAGCCTTTTTATGATTACTTTAAATTATGCTTTGCGAACGTTAGCAGCTTGTGCTCCACGTTGACCTTGTTCAATATCAAAAGTAACTTTTTGACCTTCATCTAATGATTTGAAGCCTTCTCCTTGAATAGCACTGAAATGTACGAATACATCTTCTCCGCCTTCACTTTCGATAAAACCGAAACCTTTGTCTGCATTAAACCATTTTACTGTACCTTGTGCCATAATGTTTCCTCCTGTTGTGGAATATTCCACCATTGTATTACTACCCTTGCTCAAACATAATATTTCAAGACGAAAACTTCTATTTAAGACATTTCTCTTCTATCAATTCTATACCGAACAAAAATAATTATTTTTATCATAACAGAGTAAAAGAACAAAAGTAAATAACCGAAATTGAATAAATATTTTTAAAAAAACTTTTTAGCTCAGACAAAGGGGTAATTTAGCCAGCCAGTAAAGGTTTTTCTGGTTGTGGTGTAAAAACTCCCCATAAACTAACTTATGCCAAATCCTCTTGAGCGGCAGCAAGAGGATTTTTTATGCTTCGTCTTGTTGCACGAACGGGGCAGGATAGTGGAAAAGACTCAAAAAATTAAGCAGGTTCGAAAAATAGAAACTACTTTTTGAGTTAGCTTTTTAATAACCTTTGAACTAAACAAATGTACCCCAGTACATTTGTTGTTGCTTTGCTAAGAACCAGACCTAGACACCATTCCCTTTTAAATTTTTCATATGTAATGAAAACCTATCGCCCCCGTTGAAAAATGATAAGTAGTGAATTTTTTCCTAACTTTATTTATCTTTAGCAATTTCTTTTCTGTTAGGGGCAAGTGGAGGCTGTTCCAACCATTTATTTTTCACCATAATATCAAACCATCCTTTTGTCACGGTTAAATTGTTTAATATAACGGTTTCGTAGTTCATAGCGAGGTCTGTTCGCATGGCTGATGCAAGACCTGTGCCGTGATATACTTGTGCAGCTTGAAACAAGAATCCAATATGATAGAGTATCAATTTATCCGAGAAAGGTGATTCCTGGGAAGCAGTTATTTCTGTCTCTAATGACATAGGAACCGGAAGATAATCATCCTGCATTATTTTTGAAAGTGATTGTATCTGCTGATTTGAAGTTTTTTCAGTTTTCATTAAAAACTTTCTGACTTCTTTTGATTGAGTTACTTGGCTAAAGGCGATAGAAAGGGTTTTAGCCATAATGCTCTTTTTTAAGTTAAAAGAAAGACTTATGATTTCGGTTGCAGCCAGAGGGCGTTTATTACCAAAGAATCCATCGGTAAAATCTTGGCTAGAAATAAATGTAGGATTTTTATCAGGATAAAAATAGGGGTCTCTTTGGAACTTCCCTTTTTCAAGCAATAATTCAGTAGTTAGATGGTACATCCTTTTTCCATCGTTATCACAGGAATCAAAAAACTGGCGTAAGTCCTTTCTAACTGAAACGCTAAGAGAAGTTATATGACCTATTAATCCGTGCAAAGTCATGATATATAAGTAATTTAAACAGAATATATCCGAAAACAATCTTTTAGCGCCTTTATTAATAAGATCAGATTCATTAAATCCAATAGGAACTGGAAATCCATCGTTCTCTATAAATGTCATGATTTGTTTCTTTTGTTTATCGAAAGTCTTTATAGCGTCTTCAAAAACAGTTTTTATTGAATCATCCTCAATAATGGACAACATATATCTATTCACTGTATCTGTCATAGTACCATTTACATACTGTGCCCAAAGGGATCCAATTTCCGCACTTGTTAGTTTTATGTCTTCTTTTTCCATGAGATATCACCTCTTTTGTAAGTTGCCCGTAAAGACGGCAGAATATTACTAAAGGAACTTCGTTTTAGACTAGCAGAAGTGTTGGCTTTATTTATACTTCTACGGGATGGCAAGGTAAGCATATATTAGTCGTCATGGTTGATCATGAAGTGGCTACCGTCGTAAACCAACTTTGATATAAAAACAACTGGATTCCAGAAGATGGAGA
Organism: Bacillus songklensis; assembly: GCF_042649685.1. Classification (NCBI taxonomy): domain Bacteria; kingdom Bacillati; phylum Bacillota; class Bacilli; order Caryophanales; family Bacillaceae; genus Bacillus; species Bacillus songklensis. The sequence goes on from NZ_JBHRZT010000068.1 coordinate 106,826, forward strand.
GAATAGAATGAACTTTGTCCCATATGTATTTGAACAAACAAGAACAGGCGAACGAGCTTATGATATCTATTCACGGTTCTTACAGGATCGTATTATTTTGCTGAAGTGAATATTTGAATAATTCAAAAACTCTTTGATATAATAGAAAAAAGGACAAGGAGTTGGTTTTTGTTGGAAAAATATTTGCTTCCTGCACCACAACAACCTGAAAGAAAAGTCCTGGATTCTATATTTGCTGAAATGGTGTTAAACAAAGCCCTTCGTGATTTCCGAAAAGAGCAAATCGGAAAAGAGATCGACCAGTCATTACGGGATCGAAACAAAGAAGAATTCTTACGATTAACAGAGGAATTAAAGAATATTTCTTAAAACTGCTGTATATGGGAACGACTTTGAGATAAAAAGAAACAAACTTAACACATTGAAGTTATAGGAAATAAGGAAGCCCAATCCTCAATTTGGATATGGGCTTCTTTGTTTGAAAAGGTGTACTTTTGCGAACAGGTTATAAGTTCCAATTTTATAGTAAGACTCTTTTAATGGCTATTGTTGATGATAATAGTTGTCTTTAGTATATCCAGTTTATCAAGAAAACCATACAAGTAAGTATCAGCAGTAAAGACCAACATAGCCTGTTAACGACTTTTTCCCCGTTCCGAAGGAGTAAATTGAAACTGCTGATAGAGTTATAATAAAGGTAAACCGGCTCTATTCAGTAACATAAGGGTGGTGACTTTCTATGAAAAATCGTGATAAAAGGCGAAAAAAGAAACGTGACTTTTTAAAGGATTACTTGAAAAACAAGTTGAAAAATTGGAAACCTAAACTTGGTAAAGAACCTGCATCTAACCTTAAAACGTCAGAACAACAGAATAGGGACCTGGATTAAAAAGCAGTTAATTTAGCCAACTTCTTTTTTTACCATCCAATATATTTTATTCAACAAAACAATTACATCCAATATGTTTCATTCACAACTTTTCTATACAAAAATCAAAAACTCCTTGATAATCAAGGAGTTTCTCTTATTCTATATGGTTCTGGTGAATGCAACATAATAAAAAGCATTATGTTGCATTGATAAAAGAACTATTTAATGGATCATTCCATATTTTGAGAGTTGCCACTTTAAATCAAATAATAATTGATCCACCTCTATTATAGTGGTGTCAAATCCATTCCAAAAAACAGATGATAAGATTCCCTCTTTTTTCATGGCTATTAGAAACTCATTCATGAATTGATCTAAAGGGATAGCTATAATCTTACAATCATCCATATCTTCTTCCAAGCAGCACTGAGCATACTCTTTAAAAGGCCAAACAGGAACCAAGATTTTATCTTCTTCATCTCCAGCCATCTTAATATGATTGCTTTGATCTAATACTATCCAAACCTCCTGAGACTTAGAAACTCGTTGAATAAAGTATTCATAACGGATTTTAGCAGGAGCTTTAACAAATTGCTGAAATTCTCTTGTTTCCAACATATCGTTTCCCTCCTTTTCATTCTAAAAATTCGGAATATTACATTCATTATAGCTATACCGGCGAAATATGTATGCAAAAATTTCATTCTTTTTCCCTTTTAAAAAAAGAATAGTATCTTTGATTAAACGATTACCAAATATATGTGTGTCAAGAGTGTTTCTGATTGCGTGTCATATTCACCCTGGTTAACATAGCAATCGTTAAAGGAAGTTGACGTATCAATCTAAAAATAAAGACATATTAATCAGATCAGCGTATTCGCCCTTACTAAATTTGATTTGTTTCTTTAACCTTCCTTCCTCTTGAAATCCCATCTTTTGATATAAAGCAATAGCTGCATCATTTCCTGAAATAACTTGTAAACAAATCTTCTCAATTTCTTTTGTGCTCTTAGCCCAAGTGATTAAAGCCCGAATCATCCGTTTTCCAATTCCTCGACCACGGTATTTGTCTTGGACTCCTACAGCAAATTCTCCCGTATGTGAATTTCTTATCTTTCCCCCACGTACAAATAGTAAATCTCCAATAATTTCGCCTTGGTCTTCAGCTACTATAATAAGATTCCGTTGTTGATAGATGTCTGCAATCCATTTTTCTTGAGATTCTTTAGTAGCTTTATACTCCTCTAATGTGGTCAGGGTAAAATAGCTGTTTTCTAAAACAGTTCTTGCATGTCCTATAAGCCCTTGTGCATCTTCTAAAGTCGCTTCTCGAATTTGTATCATCCTTAGTCTCCCCTTTTCTATATTTTTCTTATCTAATTAGAGAAAGTATGACGTCTCAATCCTTTTCTGAAATGAATACCATATACAAGCCTAGTTAACATAATCAATTTTATCAGAAATACACGACCCCGGATTTTCATTGAATCTGAGGTCGCTGTAACATAATATAATGTCCACTTCATTGCACTTGTAAAAAGAGGTAATCATGGTCAACACATTGTTAAAGATTATTATTTACCACGAATCTGGATTGACTCAAAAGGGAGAGAATGGGCAGCCATGAATAGTATGTTTAGTCCATCATCAGCTTTTATACTAATTATTTATGTTTCACTAAACAAAGTCCCCTCTTCATCATGGAGCAACTTTAATCTGCTAAAAACGATCTCTCACACGTTTAAGCCTTGCATGGTACTTGAGTATATCCTGCCGTGCTTTCTCAGCTTCAGGAGCGATTGGCCTTAGCTTCTCCAATTCCCAATACTCAACAATCACATCTAATACTTGGTCGAAATATTCCAACGGCCCATAATTGGCTTCTTTTGCGATGATGGACATTCGATCTTCGAAATCAGGCATAACAGTACCCGGCATTTGGAAGTTCTTAATAACATGACCAAGATAATAACAATAATTCGGTTCCAATCGCAGGTGGAGTTTTATGACATCTCGATAAAAAGCGTAATGAAGAATTTCGTCTTTGGCCAGCCTTCTAAGGAGGGTGGCCAAATCTTTATCATGTTCTCCCGCCACTTTCGCCACATTATTATAAAAAACCATTGTTGCCAATTCTTGAAGTGAAGTATACACCATCGTTTCAAACGGAGTATGAAAATCCGGCTGCCACCCTCCTTCTACCGTTTGCTTATGCAATTGGCGAAGGCGTTTAGGGTCTACGTTTCTCGTGATCAAAAGGTAGGTCTCCAAAAGGTTTGAATGCTGGTCTTCTTCCGCTGTCCATGTATGGACAAAATCCTGGATGACAGAGAGCGATCCTTTAAAGGTTTGGTCTAGATGGGATGTGAACCAAGGCAGATTGACTTCGGTCAAAAGAGCGGTCTCTACTGCGGTAATCACTCCCTGGGGAAGTGTCACTTGGCTTGGATCCCATGGTACTCTTCGGAAATCCTGTGCCTTGTCCCAAGGCAAAAAGTCGTGGTATCCCCAATCTATTTTTTCCACTCTTTTCTTGTGTTCATCATAAAGTTCCTTCAACTTTGGTTCAAGCCTAAAGTCTAAATGGTTCGTTAGCAAATGTCTTCCTCCTCTGTTTCTACTATTCCTAATAAATCTATTAGAGTCGAAAAATAAGATCATTTCCGACAAATTTTGGGACAACTTGGAAATCACATCAATCGTTTTCACATACATAAACTCCAGTTAAGTTATCGAAATATGGACATGATCGATTCTTTTTAAAGTATGTTTAGTCGATCGTCAGCTTTTATACTAATTATTTATGTTTTACTAAACAAAACTCCTTCTTCATCAAGGAGCAAATTTAATCTGTTTTTGTAATCGTCAATCATAATATAAAGATTGGATCGTTGTACAAGCCATAGATATCAATCAGCTTCGATGGGGATTAGGAGGTAACTTTTCTAAAAGACGTTCTCCAGCTCTCATTTTATGACCACATAAAGGACAATTTTGATGATTCTCATAAGAGAAATCTTTTCTCATCCAACCAATACAGTCTTCTGATTCACATTCCCAAACCTCTATTTGTTCTTTAGGTAATGGTTCTTGATTCTTTCTACTATAATACATGATGTCATCACTACTCCTCTTATATATTATTCTATCTCAAAAACCAATATAGAACCCTACTTATATTTCCACATTACTCTATAAACTGATTAATTTGATAAGAGAGTGACTATGTATACGCTATACAAAACTAATTAACATCATGATTTTTAGAGGATCTAACCAACAAAAGAGCCCTTATATAACGGGTTTAAGGAAGAGTAGAGGCATAAAAGACAATGCAACATAATAATCATCATGTTTTATTCGATTATTCATAAAAAAGAATTAGAAGCCTTCTCTTTTATTTGCAGACTCATGCTCGCTTAGCTACTAAGCATTCACTTTTTTGATCCTCACTATCGCCCATTCCAAATTCATCAGCAACCTTCTTTCATAATTAAAAAGAGAAATTAGCTTTTTACCTTTATCTAAATTAATTAAAGTTGGCCTTTTCAGTTAATTGCTATTGTTTCCTCCATCTGTTATAATAAAAGTAATTATTTTTGTTCGGTATAGGTTGGATAGCAGAACTGTCTTAAAAAGAAGGTTTCGTCTTGAAAAATTATGTTTGGGCAAGGGTAGTAATACAATTGTGGAATATTCCACAACAGGAGGCAATATTATGACACAAGGTACAGTAAAATGGTTTAATGCAGAAAAAGGGTTTGGATTCATCGAAGTAGAAGGCCAAGACGATGTATTCGTACACTTCAGCGCTATCCAAGATGAAGGTTTCAAATCATTAGACGAAGGGCAAAAAGTTACTTTTGATATTGAACAAGGTCAACGTGGAGCACAAGCTGCTAACGTTCGTAAAGCATAATTAAAAGTGATTATAAAAAAAGACTCCCATGTGGAGTCTTTTTGTGTTCACCTTTAATCCAAACTAACTAAATAAAGTCACTTACTGTTATGCACTCTTTTTTCCGAATAAGGTCTTTCCTTCCATTATGTTACATAGCGATTATTATACTGCCTTTAGTCGAAGAACTGTTCCACTCTGTCTAAGACTTTACGATCCTCCGACGTCAGCCTCTTAGGCTTCATTGGAGAAGCGATTTGAATAAGATTTAATGGTTCGTGTGATAAAATTTCAAGATAGAAAGGATTAGAAGCACGGTTCCCAGCTAAATATCCTTTCAAAATCTTCAGCTTTTTGGTCGAACCTGTAATCAATCCATCATAATTCCATTCGATTTCGTTTTGATATTTTGCGTCTAGTCTTTCCTTTAAGGCCAGTGCCTCCGACACAGCCTCTTGTGGTGTGCTAAAGAAAGAATTAGCCCTCTTCATTCCCGCTTTTTTGATTCCATCGCCTGCTTTGGCTTGATATACTTTTACTGTCATATTGGTCATCCTTTCCGTGTTGGTCTCACGCCTTCTGCCGGTGAGTATACACACCAGAAGACCAAAGAAATCGATTCCTTCTCTTTTAGTATACAACTTATTCCTAGTTATTGCCAATTTTTCAAAGGAGTAGAGATAAGGGATCATTGATTTTAGCTTTGTATAAATTATTCAAATTTAGTTACCATAACATCTGTTAGAGGAAGTCAAAAAAGAGCTATCAGATTCCATGTTAATCTGATAGTTTCCCAGTGTAATATTCCTTTTGGTTATATTAAATGCCCGCGTTAGCCGCCCATGAGAAGATAAACGATTCGTGGAGAATCGATGAATCTAGCATTAAGGCGAATGCAGAATGGATGTACCTGTACTACGCAGTGGACTCTGAGAGAGGTACCATTGATTTTTCCTTAAGCAAAACAAGAGAAAAAAGCTGTAAGGCACTTCGTGAAAAAAACTTTGTCCTAGACTTCATGGCTTTGCAATCCATAAGACCTGGCTTACCCTGGAGTGATTAAAAAGTTAAAGAAAGAAAAAGCATGCCTGAGAGCATGCAAATTAGATAAATTCGATATTTAAGCAATACCGTAGAGCAAGATCATCCATTCATCAGAAGGCGTATTCACACCATGTTCTTCTGTTTCTTCACACAATTCTAAACAAATTGTTTTAATATCGTCGAAATCGGCACAGGACATAATTTTCCCTCCTTTTATAATTAATTAGAATTTTCTGGTATTATTATCCAGCTTTTATCGAATGGTGTAAAGGACTGAAATTTACACATATAAGGGGTTGATTCTGATGTGAAAAATTTATCAGATTTGGATATAGTGGATTTTGTTATGAACCAGACATAAAAAATGTAGAGACGGAAATGCATAAATGGTTGCTACCGCCTCTTTTCATGATTCCTGGATTTCATGCACAGCGTGCAGCAACTTTTGATCACGTTCCTCTACTTCTACATCAAAAAATGCCTGTAAAAAATGGTTTACAGCCTGGAGCAATCATTTATGTATGATTGCTTTTTTTGTATAGGAATAATCATTATGTGTTTTTAGGGACATGTACCTTTCCCTAAAGAATCAATTTTTCATATATCTATTAAAGAAAAGTCATATAAGGATTCCTCTCATCAATGTATTAAAGGGCTCCCATTGCCATTAGCCGAATGTTTAAACGTACAAATACAACAAAATATGGATTGGACAACCCCAATCAAATGAGGCCCCCTTAATCATTAAGGGGGGCGATCTTTACCAAGAAAAGATGTATTCACAGATTTCATATAATGTATATAAGTCCCACTTAATTTTTTAACCTCTGTCACCAGGCCTGCTTCTATTTGCGTCTTTCTGTTTTTTCACCTTGAACAAGCTTACAAAGGTTCTCGTATAAGCGGCTGACAAGAACCCGCAAGGCAGATTGGCGGCCGCTTATGCGTAAAGAATTTAAAATGAGGGGTTTTGCCCATGTTAAATTCTTTATGTGGATTTATATATACAAGTCCTACTTAATTTTTTAACCTCTGTCACCGGGCCTGCTTCTATTTGCGTCTTTCTGTTTTTTCACCTTGAACAAGCTTACAAAGGTTCTCGTATAAGCGGCTGACAAGAACCCGTAAGGGAGATTGGCAGCCGCTTATGCGTAAAGAATTTGACATAAATGTTTTTTATTTATGTCAAATTCTTTATGTGGATTCATATATATATATGGGTTGCATTAAATTTTTTATATTTGTTATATACGATCACATTTAAGAAGCTATCCCATTCTAGTGATTTGAAATAACTCCCATACCTTCTAATATTGCTTTCGCATCCTTATTTAAATATTCTACGACGTCTTTTCTTAAAAATAATGGCGCTTTCTCTTTGATGATCATCTTTATCTGCCTCAATTCAAATTTTGAAGCATAGGAATTTATAGCGCTAATGGTTGCCATTTCTTGTCTTGTAAATGGTTCATAACCAGAGTTTAATCTATGAGTTAAGAAATCGAGTAATTCTCTCGCATTACCCGTTAAAATATGTTTATTCTCATTTAGGATCGTTAGATTCTCTTCAATATATTTCCTTGCAGTAGCAAAATCCAAGTCCTCAACACTTTTGTTAATTTGTGTAATTAATTCTCGAAATGTCATAAAGTTCATTCTCCTCTTAATGCTATCATTTACAAATTATCTTTCCTTTTCTCTTATCTATAATCGGCCAATAATACAGAAAATGAAATCAATACTCAATTAAAGTATAAGACTACATGATTAAGAGGATAAGGTCTTTTTATAACGGGGGTGCCTCCATAGCGGGCATTAAATAATTGTACAGTAATTAATTCAGTAAGATCAAACTATTATATAGAATCTGTTTGATTACTAGAACAGTTGGAACTTAATAAAGTAAGGAAAATGACATTTTATGTTCGGTATGGACAACTAACTAGATTAATAGAAAATGTGCTACTTAGCTGGGTATTTAACCGTTACAAATTAGATTGGACAAACATAGTATACTGTACCTTTTATGAAAGGAGTGAATATAAACCATGGGTATTAAAAATTTCTGCATTTACGAAGTTAAATCCGTATGTGGATCGTCCGGGGGATATGGAGGCCAATTTCAAATAGGAGATTTAGTCTGTCTTCCATGTCAGATACCTTGTCCCCTTGTTAAAATTTGCGTTGATTACAATCAAAGATATACTCTTGTTCTAAAGAGAAAATCTGAAGATTGCCAGCTGTGTCCTACAAATGCGAAAACACTTCCGGGAAATTTTTCATACTGTGATATTCATAGTTTAGATGGTTAACAATCTCAAGAGTAGTTCTCATGTGCTGCCAATCGTACAAATAGCCATTCATTTCGTTCGAGTTTAAAGACTGCACAAAATTGTTTGTATACTATATACAAATCTAGTTAACACAATGTTCTTTATCGGCAATTGAAGAGGCCGGGTACCTTTTGGATACCCAGCCTCTTTTTGTTGACATAACATTCGTTTATTGGAAGTAAAAGTTCAGACAGTCGATTGTCTGAGCCTCAAACTCCATGTCGCTGCAACAGAGCTATAGCTTCTATCGTGTATTGGGCATTACAATTTGGATAAATGCTTGTCCAGATTCCGTCTTCGTTTCTTCTAGAAGCAAGTTCAACAAGATAGAGGTTCATCATTGGATGTTCTTTCGGTATTTGAGCATTTGACCATAAAATTAAAGGCCATGTCAACTCCATTACGTCAAACCAATCCTTATACTTATTTTCTTTTTAAAAAAATTGAGACCGTTTCATGTATTTTTCACTGGTTTGGTAATCTCCTTTTTACTTGGACAAGTTGATCATTGACGTTCAGACGAATGTTCATTTCAATCGGTGAAGGCGGGGAGTCTTGCATTTTCACTATTTTTTTCACATCCATACGCTCATCTCCTTCAAACCGACTGTCTTTACGATCTCTTCAGCTGACACAGGCAAACGACAAACCCAGCATCCCGCTGCATCGCGAATGGCTTTGGCGATAGCAGGAGCCACGGCCACGGCACCGAACGAATAAAGGAAATGCCCGCCGTTGACGGCATCCGGGGTTGTCGGGAAATGGAAGTTTGTATTGACCACAATTGGATGTTCTTTCGCTAGTTGTTTGTACGTAATGCACGGCCCACTTGCTGTCGGGTCTTCTTGATTCCACACTCCCCCCGTTCCAACCCGTAATTGCCTGGAAGAAATGCCGGTAAGCTGCGAAGCCTTTTCCAGAAGCTGCTGACGGAATGAGCTCTTCATGCGCTGAACCGCCTGCCACACCATGCTTGTTCCCCTTGATGCGGTGGAAGAACCGGACGGCGGCACTAACGCCGTGTCGCCAATCACGATGTTGATGTCTTCGGAAGAACATCCGAGTTCCTCTGTCATAATCCGTTCAATCACAGACAACAGGCCCTGACCGCATTCTTCAAACCCGAATGCCGCTTTAAACCGGATCTCACTGATTCCCGCCTGTTTTGATGGATTTTGACGGGACATCCTGTCGCAATGACCAGCAGCGCCCCATAAGGCTGAATGTTTAATTCATCTTTCCCTCCGAAGGAACCCCCCATCGGACTGGATACCACCCGTATATCTGCCTCTGGTACTGCAAGAATACGCGCTAATTGAAAGCGGTCTTTATAGCCGTGCTGCGTTCCGGCATATACGGTAAGACGGCCGTCTTCTTCCGGTACGATGACACCTCCCTCTGTTTCCATATAAGCATGCATTTGGCGGGGCAGCTCATATGTTTCTTCCACCACAACCGCACATTGGCCGAATCCTTCTTCCACATTTCCTCTTTGATAACCGGAACGATGCAGCACATTGCCCCCGGGATGAAGCTTCGGAGCATCAGGGAAAAGGGCTTTTTTCGGATCATCGACTGCGGGAAGCGGCTCGTAAACGACTTCAATTAACTTTAAGGCTGCTCGGCAATTTCCTCTGTTTCGGCCGCTATAGCAGCAATCGCGTCCCCTGTATAGCGAACTCTTTCTTCACAAAGCACCGGCTGGTCCGGAATGACGATTCCGAATCGATTCATGCCTGGTATATCCTCATGTGTCACAACTGCCCTTATCCCGGACAGCTTTCTGGCGCGTTCTGTACAAATCGAGAGAATTTTCGCATGAGGATAAGAGCTTCTTAATATTTTCCCATACAGCATATGAGGAAATGACAAGTCCGTTAAATATTTCAACTCCCCTGTAACTTTCCCAAGGCCATCCGGCCGAACCTGTTTTTTTCTTTCTGTTAAACGCACATGACCCCCGCCTTTCAAACTCTTCTAGTCTACTAGCCTCATAAGCTCAGCCATGATGATATTCGCTGCTGCCCACTTTCGATATTCGGCGGAAGCAAACGCATCGGAAACAGGCTGAAACTCCTCGGCGATTCCCCCATAAAGTCTCTGCCAGAGCTCCTTGTCAGGAACAGAGCCCACAAGCAACTGTTCACACGCCTTCAACCGCTGCGGGCTGTTATCTCCGCCCCCTGCCAGGTAAATCCCGACCAATCGTTTTCGCCTCACACTGAAACCGCCTTAGCGATATCCTGTTTTCTATAAAGCTGGATCAATTGCGCCACAATGCTGACGGCGATTTCTTCCGGCCCTTCCGCTCCAAATACGATTAAACGCGGCTTTGGCTGAAAGCAATGAATATAGAAAGAAGCATCTAACTCTGGAACAAAGGTGATGCCGCTTTTTCGTCTAAAATCCTTCACTTCATTCGGCACCTTCCCCTGCCATTCCCCGAATGGCCGCTTTCCATCTACAAAAAACAAATAATCTGAAACAGTGAAGTTGTCCGTAAACTTTTTTACCATCATGACCGGTTTTCCGGCTTCGAGGTATGACTTGAGTGTATACAAATGGCGACGCATCCGAACATCGACCGGTTCCAACAATACATGAATAACGCCATTACATCCTGCCCCCTGTCCCCATGACAAATCATCATAGCTTCTCATATCAAATGCGATTGTTTCTGTTTTCCCTTCATCCCGCATCTTTGGAGGGTCTTCTCTTTACCTTCTTGGTTAGATTATGTTACATAACATAACATGCAGTCCATAGATGCGTCAGAAGCCCTAACATTAAAAATTAAAAGATAGATTGGGGAACTAGTGAAAACAAATACTTAGTCGACTTAAAACAAACAAAAGCGATTGGAACAAAACCAATCGCTTTTTATCCTGTTTATATTCCTCTGTTCTGACATCCTGAATAGAATGAAAAGGTTCTCGTGTAAGCCTTCGACCAGGGCACGTAAGGGAAACGGGCGAAGGCTTATTCATAATTCATATATTCACTGGTTTTTCCAGTTGTCCTTTAGGTTCATCCTGTACAGATACCTTATCAAAGCTTCCGAATTTTTCTTGTATAAATAAGATAGCGGTAGCGGCTACAATGCTTGGAACGGCAAATGTGATAAAGACTTTTTGTGGATCAAAACTTGTTGCTAAAAACAAACCTATTAATGTAGGAGCCATAATCGACCCGATCCTGCCCATTCCTATCGCATAGCCAACCCCTGTTGCTCTTATTTCTTTCGGATAATATTCGGAAATGTAAGGGTTCGCGATATTTTGCGCTCCAACTGTACAAGCTCCTCCTAAAGCAATGAGTATGTATAGAACAAATGGATTAGAAGTCAAACCTAATGCGACAAAACACAAGGCTCCTAAGATGTACAAAGACGCCAGGACTTTCTTATGGCCAATTTTATCAGCAAAATAGCCGCCAATCAGAGCGCCTCCCACTTGCCCTACACATAAAACGAGATTAAACGACAGGCTTGAAGTAAGACCAAATCCAGCTTGTTGCATAATTTTCGGCAGCCACGTATTAAGACCGTAAACCATAAGAAAACAGCTGAAAACTGAGAGCCAAAACGCAAATGTACTAGCTGCACGTTTGTTTTCAAATAATTTCTTAATCGGGGAGCCTTTTGCGCTTTCTTTAGCACTGGCAAATTGATAATCATCTGTTTCCTTATAATTTCCAAAAGGATTGATTTGATTGAGAATGTCGGCTAATTTTTTAGCTTGATTTCGAACGATATAAAATGAAAGGGACTCAGGAAATTGTTTTATAAAAAACGGCAATGTCAACAGCGGAATAACTCCGATCCAATACAAAACTCTCCAACCAAATAAAGGGATAATATACATGCCGATTAAAGAAGCTAAAATGCCGCCTACCGAATACCCGCAATACATGGTAGCAACAATGATTGCCCTATTTTTTTTCGGTGAATACTCTGTCATTAATGAGATAACATTAGGCATTAAACCTCCCATTCCCAAAGCGGCGATGAAGCGCATGACTGTAAAAAAAGTAGCATTTGGAGCAAAACCTGCAAGTAAAGTAAAGACACTAAACAAAAACATACAAACAGCTAAAACTTTTTTCCTGCCAATTTTATCTGCAAGAGGCGCTAACACCAAAGCCCCTACCATCATTCCTACTAAAGAATAACTTCCGATCGCTCCTGCCTGAACGGCCGATAAATTCCAGTCCTCCATCATCCAAGGTAAGCCTACTCCATACATGGCAATATCATATCCATCGAAAGCGATCGCAAAAAAACACCAGAGATATACCATTAAATGAAAACGATTAAATTTGCTGGCAGCCACTACTTCCGAGGCATTAATTGTACGCAATATGATTCCCCCCATTTAAATGTCACAAGTATTTACCTACACTCTTCATTCAATCTGTATCTTTTCTGCCTATCATTCAATATTTGTAAGCGTATTCATTTTACTATCTTGAAAATCCAGGGTGGTTCTAATAACCCCTCTTTCTCTCAACCCGGTATTGATGAAACTTCCTTTTACGTAAGAAGGAATCGACCACCGCATTTTCACCTCCCATATTTGCGGTCCTTCTCTCTTCTGGTTCGAAAACCCTTTCAATTCTACTTTAAATTAATCATACGGTCACAGTGTTCCTTATGCAATATCAGCATTCTTCTATGTGGAATAATATATTAAAAATTATGAAAACTTTAAAAATATTTTGTGCTTGGTTTTAAACGGCGGGTTCCTTTTAAGGGGAATCAAAACGGGTGATTTCCACTTTTGATTCGCCCTCGCTTCACAAAAACATACTCATATTCATAGTCGTGATCACAGTCTGATCCGGATAAATGGTTCGTGAAGCAATTTTCCATTCACCATTTTCTTTTCGGATAATATCGTTCCGTTCTCCAAACATTTGTTCAATATCATGGGTTGAGCCTCTGCTGCGCTGAAATAGGAAATAACTTCTTACTTTGTATTCATCAGGGTTAGAAGTTCCGTCAATCATAATGTTCGTAATGAAGTGCCGTTGTCGGGTAGCGGGGTTTTCGACCCATGCAGATTTAGTATAAAGTCTATTCACCCTTGTTGTGAGGGACTTTTTCGTTTCTTCGAAATAAGCCATCTCTTCGACAATATTCTTGGCCTCTATCCCCCCCTCAACAGTCTCGCGTAAAGGCATTCTGTATATGAGGTCATCCGTTAGCAGTTCCAGCCATTCCTTAAACTTCCGGTTATCCAATAAATAAGCTTCCTGGTAAAGAAGCTTACTTATTTGGTATTGTAATTCAGGTGTTATTTGATATTGCAATTCAGTGCTCATTACACTTCCTCCTTTACAAGAAGGTCTTTGGAAATTAATTCTAACCAGTATTCATGCATACTCCTTGATAAGGCATCAATGTAGGTTGTTGGGTAAGCAGCCCCAGGTCCCGGGAAAGACTGATCGGGCTCGACTCGATTGAATCCCATTAAGTAATTAGAAACACTGTTATAGCTCAACTCTTTATCTCGGGCCATCAAACCCTTACTAACCTCAACTATACGCGCCCACGTTTCCGTGTCATCTTGTTCCAATGTTCCGGAAGGCCCAAAAGACCCAAGATAGCCTTTGTATGCTGCCTCTTTGTACTCTTCAGGGGCCGCCTTATCAATCATAAACCAGCACCAAACTTCCACTTTATCGGGTCCTAAAGGTCTCCAAAGTCTAAAATTCAAATAGTTATGTAAATGTCCCTCCGTTCCATGAATAGGACTTACAAAGGAAAGATTAGGATAAGCCCCTCCCACAAAAACAGTCGTTTTCGATAAGATTTCAAGTTGCTCTGGACTTAGATTTCTTTCAAACATCGGCCACATCGATTCAGGCGTTCCTTGAAATGGATTTTTAGATCGGCCTGTAGCTGACGTGATCACATTAATTCCGTGTCCATTTCCTAAAACGACTTGATGTCCATATCCAGCATAAAGCGGGTCTTCTGGACTGATTCCCATTTCTACGGTGGATCGATGGGTCGTTTGTACATGATAAGGATCTGCGGCGAAATTTTCGGCTGTCGCTTTCCAATTTGCTTTCGCTACCCAACGCTGGGGAACACCTCTCACTTCCATTCCCCCATCGCCTCTGCCTAATAAAATATCAAAATACCATTTCATGTCCCCCAAATAATCTTCCAAAGGCATGGCATCCGGATCTAAGTTTCCAAAAATCATCCCTTGATAGATTCCAATCTGCGGAATTGGTCGAAGACCCCACTCAGCTTTACACATCTCCTCACCATACACCTTATTCCCTGCAACGATTCCGATCAGATCCCCATCAAGGTTATAGCTCCATCCATGATAAGGGCATGTAAACGCTTTCTTATTTCCGCGATCTGCGGTACATAATTGTGTACCACGGTGAGTACAGGAATTGAGGTAAGCCTTGAACTCCCCTTCCTTGTTTTTAACAAGCAATACCGGATCGTTCACCATCCAGCGTGTCACATAGCTTCCCGGCTCCTTTAATTCAGACTCGTGCGCTAGAAATTGCCAGGTGCGTCCGAATATCTTTTCCACTTCTAATTCATAGATATCAGGATCCGTTATCACCCATTGAGGGAGTAGTCCTTCCTCCATTTTTTCCTTTAGCATTTGAAATGTCTCTTCATTTAAGCTATTTTTTCTCATGAATTCTTCCTAACCTCCTTATACTTTAAAACATTCATCTTCATTTTCACCATATTTGTTGCCCTTGCAGCTTCACTATGAACATAAATCCATTCATGAATCGACTTGTGGTGTAAAACGGATAAATGATTGTCATCGACTCTTCACCTATAAGACCTTCCCCCAGCCTCCTATCTGACCAAAAACAACTTCAAAGATAACAGAGAAAAAGAACGTGCCATCAGCGGCCAGATTTACTGCCGGGACTATTTGGTAACGCTTCCATTTATGTGTAAACCATCTCTTCCCGAAATCGAGAAATTCACCCATAAGCATATATATCGGTGATAAAACGTTTTGCTGATATCCCCCCTTGTGAGGTCAATTCTATTCTTGTTGTTCTACATAAACTCCTATTATGTAACCCCTCTTTGATTCATCTAGTGAATTAATAAATCACTAAATGATTTATTAATTCAAATATAGATTAATTTTTTAAAATTGTCAAAATATTTTTAGTATAATAAAAAAGTCACTCCTATTTGATTGGAGTGACTAGATATGGATCATTAAATAATGTGTCCCATACGCTGGGATACCTTCATTGCCGCTTCTTTAATCTGTTTTATTAACCGCTCTCTTGACTCTCCTTCCATTTTAAAGCTTGGCCCTGAAATGCCGAGTACCGCAATCACGTTATCTTTTCCGCCATATATCGGGACAGCAATGGCTGTAAAACCAATAAACGTTTCATCTACATCAACAAAAATACCTTCTTTCCGTATTTCTCGAAGTCGGTGTAAAAACTGCTCCTTATCAACTACCGTGTTAGGTGTATGGGGTTCAAGCGGATAGCGATTCAATAACTCCTCTATAAAATCTGCTTGCATATAGGCCAACAACAGGATTCCAAGTGCGCCATTATGTAAAATGCGCCTTCGCCCGATAAAATTACGAGGTTGAAAGCCTTCATCACTATCATACCTTAAGAGATACTGAACTGTGTCACCTTGACGAACAGCTAAAATAACAGAATGACCTGTTAACTCATGTAACTCGTGCAAGTAAGGGTCCGCTTCCCTGCGAATATCCAAGTTTTCCAACACGATTCCGCCATACTCCAAAGATTTATATCCGAGACGGTATCTGTTTTCTTTCTGGTCATATTGAATAAGACCATTCCGCTCCATTGTCCAAAGAAGGCGATAGACGGTTGCTTTAGCTAATTTTGTTTTTTCGATAATTTCTTCAATAGATAAATCCGGCCGCTCAAAACTAAAACAATTCAATATTTGAATGGCACGTTCCACTGCTCTGATCGGTTCTATATTTAATTCCCTCATCTTTAACCCTCAATTCATTCATATCTTATCAAGTAAAATAGTCGATAGCCTTTAAAAATAGAACTCCAACTTAATTTTTTAACCCCTGTCACCGGTCCTTCTTCTATTTGCGCCTTTCTGTTTTTTCATCTTGAACGAGCTTGCAATGGTTCTCGTATAAGCGGCTGACAAGAACCCGTAACGTCGATTGGCAGCCGCTTATGCGTAAATCATTTGCGTGGATGTTTTTTATCCACGTCAAATGATTTATGTGAAGTCATATACTTTTAAAATTATTTTATAGTACTCGCCAAAAATAATTCAACCTATTTTGAAAATAACAACTTTTCAGGAACCGGTTTGGATTAAAGACATTTTACATGACCGCTCAGATTTTGCGTGCATATGACGAAAAAGGACACACTCACCAAATGGTGAAGTGTGTCCGGCGTGTACTTGGATTCATGCTCATGCTCTCTATTAATCTATCCATAAATGTATTCGTTTACAAAATAGAAACATAGTAAACCTCGGCAACTCTGACAACCACTTATCATGACTAGCAGAAAAAAGGGACTTCAGCTATTCATATGACTTCTGTTTTTATTTTGCCTCTACGGTTTGAGATGGATTGCTACTATTAAGCTTTGAATATTGAGGATCAAAAGTCATGATCACATTACCGCTTCCTGAGGATTGTCCATAGCCGTAGTTCTGGATCTTGTAATGGTCTCCTTCTAATACACCTAGAAGCATGGCCAGGTGGCGGCCGCCTGATTCAACCCCAGCGGTTTTCGCATACTGCGAAAGCATGTTCCAAGCGGACTGGAGGTCGTTATTGCTCACATATTCTATAAATTGACGATCGAGAGCCTGTTCAGCCAAAGTCGGCATCGCTTCCGGTCCCCTTACGAGATTATGAGCAAGTGCACCGCTGCTGCCAAAAATCACTCGCTTATTGCTTTCCCTTAATACCTTCCCTACCTGCTTGCCCCAAAAATAAGTTTCTTCCAAATTGGCTGCCCAAGTTACTGAAAGATCAATGATCGGTATATCTCCATTAGGAACAAGATAGCGAAGAGGCACAACCGTACCGTAGTCCCACACGTATGTCGGGTCGTTAACCTTCACAATCGGAAGACCTGCCGCTTTTCCGGCTTCAACCAGCTCGGTGGCCAATTGTTCATCTCCAGGATAGTGGTAAGGAACGTCCGAAATCAGTTCCGGACACTCGAAAGCTGTTAAAACTCCTTTATGTTCAGGTGTCGCATCCACAAAATGATGAAAACTGGACATCCAATGACAAGAAATAAGAACAATCGCATCTGGTTGGATGCTCTCAATTACTTTCGCCGTTTTATGCATACCTTCTACCAGCTCTTTTTGAAATTCCGGAGCTTGATCCTCAAAACACATTCTTGGCGTGTGCGGTACAAGCATTCCCAGTTCAAGGGTCATTTCCACTTCTCTCCCTTCCACTTACGATTATCGATTTGGTATGTCTGATACAGGCGTGCCTCCGATTCCCCAATGCGTTTTTGGAACCTCTGACACAATGACGCGAACTCTTTCTTTCGGAACATCCAGTGTGACGGATACAGTCTCCGTCACATTCTGAATTACTTCCTTGACCTTCTCTTCAGGTCTTCCCTGCATGATCTGAATATTTACAATCGGCATAATAACCTCCATTAATTAAGCATTTTTTACTCTGTCACCTTAAAGGAGACTTCTCCTAAACCGTCGAGTTTAGCCGAAACCGTATCCCCGGCGGACAACATGACCGCACCTGTTACGCCTCCGGTTAAAATAACATCTCCTGCTCTTAATTTTTCTCCCTTTCTTGCCAGCATATTGGCTAACATCGCCACTGAATTGGCCGGGTGGCCGACTACGGCAGCTCCTGCTCCTAAATCTTTGATCTCCCCATTAATAGAAAGTGTGACCCCGACCAAATCCAGCTCTAATTGAGCAGGATTTGTTAAGCGGTTGCCGATCACCACCCTTGATGAGGAGGCATTATCGGCGATAACATCAGGCAACGTAAATTTAAAGTTTTCATAGCGACTATCAATGATTTCAAGTGCAGGCACCACATATTCCGTAGCCGCAAGCACTTGAGCTCCTGTAATACCAGGTCCCTCGATATCCTTTCCTAAAACGAAGGCGATCTCCGCTTCCACTTTAGGATGGATTAACTCTTGAATCGATATGGATCCGCCTTCGGGTATGACCATATAATCGAATATATACCCATAGATGGGTTCTTCAACGTTCATTTGCTTCATTTTAGCTTGACTCGTTAAACCCATTTTTGGACCGATGATTCGATGCCCTTGTTTCAGCTTAATCCCGACTAGTTCTTCTTGAACTTTATAGGCGTCTTCAACCGTCATTTCCGGGTAATCGGCTGTAATTCGAATCACTTCACGTTTTTCTATTTCAGCTCGATGTAAAAATTCAGCTGTCGATTTATAATTAACCGCGTTCATCTATTTTTCCTCCCCTTACCTGGCAGCTGGTTCAAGTTTTTTCTTGGCAATTTCCGCTGCTACGTCCACAATCATATCTTCCTGACCGCCGACTACTTTACGCTTGCCAAGTTCAATTAAGATATCGCGAGAATCGATTCCCAATTTCTTGGCCGCCCGCTGAGCATGAAGCTGGAAGCTCGAATAGACGCCGGCATACCCTAACACAAGGCTGTCCCTTGTAATCTCTTGCGGCACTGGAAGAATAGGTGCCACAATGTCCTCTGCCAAATCCATCATCTTGTAAAGATCTACTCCTGTTTCAATTCCCAGTCGCTCCAGCACGGCAACGAGCACTTCGGTTTGAGTATTTCCTGCTCCGGCTCCTAAACAACGGACACTTCCATCAATCCGATTCGCTCCTTCTTCAATGGCAGCTAATGTATTGGCCATGGCCAATGATAGATTGTTATGGCCGTGGAAGCCGATCTCCACTCCTATATGCTGCTTTAGGGCACGAATTCTTTCTCTTACTTGATGAGGTAAAAGGGCACCCGCGGAGTCTACCACATAGACGATGTCTGCTCCGTAGCTTTCCATTAATTTTGCTTGTTCCACCAATTTCTCAACAGGTGCCATATGGGACATCATGAGAAATCCGACCGTTTCCATTCCCAATTCCTTCGCTAAGCCAATATGCTGGGCTGAAACATCCGCCTCTGTCACATGTGTGGCAATTCGGGCCATTTTGGCTCCAAGGTTGGCGGCCTGTTTTAAATCTTTCATCGTCCCGATTCCCGGAAGAAGCAAGACGGCGATTTTGGATTGTTCACAAACCGATACGGCCGCTTCAATCAATTCGAATTCATTTGTACGGGATAATCCATACTGCAAAGAAGAACCAGCTAGACCATCTCCATGCGATACCTCGATATATGGTACACGGGCTTCATCCAACGCTTTGGCCACTTTTACGACTTCATCCACTGTATATTGATGGGCCACAGCGTGACTGCCGTCACGCAAGGCCACTTCAGTAATCAAAATGCTACGTTCTTTTGTCATCAATGGTCCCTCCTCTACACCGTTTGTGCAGCTAACTTATGTTTGGCAAACTCTTCCGCAACCTTTACAGCAGCGGCCGTCATAATATCAAGGTTTCCTGAATATTTCGGTAAATAATCGCCCGCTCCTTCCACTTCAAGGAAGACTGTGACCTTATTTCCGTCAATCATCGGTTCTGTCCGCAAACGGTAACCCGGCACATACGATTGGACCGTCTCCACCATGTCCTGAATGGATTGGATGACGGCTTCCTCATCCATGCTTCCTTCTTCTACCAATGCATAGACCGTATCTCTCATTAAAATAGGCGGCTCTGCCGGATTTAAAATGATGATGGCTTTCCCCTTTTTCGCTCCGCCGATCACTTCGATTCCGCGTGAGGTCGTCTGGGTAAATTCATCAATGTTTGCACGTGTTCCCGGTCCTGCACTCTTACTGGAAATCGTCGCGACGATTTCAGCGTAGTCTACCGGGCTTACCCGGTTAATCGCATGCACAATCGGAATCGTTGCCTGCCCGCCGCACGTAATGAGGTTGACATTTCCTTCTTCTATGTGTTCACCCAAATTTACCGGGGGTACAACTAAAGCCCCGACTGCGGCCGGTGTTAAATCAAGCACCGTTTTCCCCGCTTCCTTTAATAGCTTTGCATGGCGAATATGGGCTTTGGCAGATGTCGCGTCAAACACAATATCAGCCAATTCCGCTCTTTCTAAAAAGCCTTTAATTCCTGTATCAATGACCTCATATCCTTTTTCTTTTGCACGACGCAAACCGTCTGATTCAGGATCAATCCCAATCATCGTGGTTAATTGCAAGATAGTAGAACGCTCCAACTTCATCATTAAATCCGTGCCGATATTACCTGATCCAAGAATGGCCACTTTTACTTTGGACATGGATTTTCACTCCTCTCCTATCATCCTATTTATTTAGCGTTTATCAACAAATCGAACGTTCACTTCGCCTAAATGGGCAAAGCGCGCTTGGAAATGATCCCCCGGTTCGCCGTTAATAGCAGCGGAAAGAGCACCTGAAAGAATCACTTCTCCTGCCTTGAGCGTAATGCCGTATTCGAACAGTTTATTGGCTAACCAGGCTACACAAGTAGCGGGGTGTCCTAAAGCGGCTGCGCCGACTCCCGTATTCATGATCTCGCCATTTTTGTAAAGGACCATCCCGACTTGAGCAAGATCCAGTTGATCAACGGAAAGAGGTTTGCCACCTAAGACATAAAGTCCGGAAGAAGCATTATCGGCAATCGTATCCTGTAATTTGATGTTCCAGTCTGCTATCCGGCTGTCTACAATCTCTAAAGCCGGAAGTACATAATCTGTGGCTTGCAAGACATCCATTTCCGTCACGCGCGGTCCTGCTAAATCTTTCTTTAATACAAAAGCGATCTCTGCTTCTACTTTTGGCTGGAGAACTTTATCTGCTGATATTTCTCCCCCATTTTCAATGACCATCCCATCCAACAGATGGCCATAATCAGGTTGGTTTACCCCCAATAAATTTTGCATCGCAGCAGAGGTCAGTCCTATTTTCTTGCCTACCACCCGCTGTCCGGCTTCTATTTTCTTTTGAATGGTCAGCAGTTGGACTTGATACGCTTCCTCGATGGTTATATCCGGATTCAACTCGGTGAGGGGGGATACCCCTCGACCGTGAATTTCTGCCTGAGCCAGATGCTCAGAAAATTTTTCTGTTTCCTTAATATCCGTTAAATTCAACGTTACTCCCTCCTATAACTTGATACAAATATTTGATAATTCACTGTAGAATTCGAAACTATGCATACCGCCTTCACGGCCGATTCCGCTCTGCTTCATGCCGCCGAACGGTGTGCGCAAGTCGCGTAAAAACCAAGTGTTTACCCAAATGATTCCCGCTTCGATTTGCCCTGCGACACGATGAGCACGTCGTAAATCATTCGTCCAAATGGAAGCGCTTAATCCATAATGTGTATCGTTTGCCTGCGCAATGACTTCTTCTTCTTCGTCAAAAGGAATAACTGTCACTACAGGTCCGAAAATCTCTTCACGAACAACACGGCAGTTGCGATTTAGTCCTGTAATAATGGTTGGCTCAAGATAATATCCTTTCTCTAACCCTTCCGGACGTTTACCGCCAATTAAAATTTGCCCGCCTTCCTCTAGGGCCAATTGAATATAGCTTGTGACACGTTCGTAATGTTCTTCTCCGATAAGTGCCCCTACCTTGGTTTTTGGATCAAAAGGATCCCCGACAACGAGTTCTTTTGCCTTCGCCGCAAACTTTTGTAAAAACTCTTCATATACAGGACGTTCAACATAGATGCGCGAACCGCAAAGACATACTTCACCTTGGTTGATAAAACTGGATTTTAGAGTCGTTTCAATGACCTCATCTAAATCGGAATCGGCAAAAATGATATTTGGATTTTTACCGCCTAATTCATATGAAAGTTTCTTTAATGACTGTGCGGCTGCCTTCATAATTACTTTTCCGGTTGTCGTTTCTCCAGTAAAGGAAATCGCGTCTACATCAGGATGTTCTGTTAATGCCGAACCAGCAGAATCAGGGCCGAATCCGTGAACAATATTCACTACTCCATCCGGCACACCAGCATCGCGGCATATTTCACCAAGTAAAGTAGCCGTCATTGGCGTCAATTCAGCCGGTTTGATTACAGCTGTATTTCCAGCTGCCAGGCATGGCGCTAATTTCCAGGTTAATAATAGAAGAGGAAGGTTCCAAGGATTAATCAATCCTACAACACCTACAGGGCGGCGAACCGAATAATTGATGGCCACATCATCCGTTTGATACGCCTCTGTTCCTAAACTTCTTAAGTAGTCTGCAAAGAAATGAAAGTTATACGCTGCCCTTGGGATATCGATTGTACTTGAAAGCCAGTAAGGCTTCCCGGTATCTAACGATTCTAATCTTGCCA
Organism: Bacillus songklensis; assembly: GCF_042649685.1. Taxonomy (NCBI): domain Bacteria; kingdom Bacillati; phylum Bacillota; class Bacilli; order Caryophanales; family Bacillaceae; genus Bacillus; species Bacillus songklensis. Next base: position 129,415 of record NZ_JBHRZT010000068.1, read on the forward strand.
GTTCATCTTTTCTTTCTAAAATGATATCCCCGATACGTCTGATAACAGAAATTCGATCGTGTGAAGTCATCTTTTTCCACGGTCCGTTTAAAGCTCTTCTTGCTGCTGCCACTGCAAGATCAATTTCTTCCTTTCCTCCCTCTGATACTTTACCTAAAACTTCCTGTGTTGCCGGGTTAATGTTGTCAAATGTTTTTCCGCTTTTTGAAGTAAGATATTGACCATTAATAAAATGTTTACAATCAAACGCTTTTACACTTTTCTCCAATGTTGTTTGACCACTCATTTGCAAATCCTCCTTAAAATGTCAAAAGTTATAATTGACTGAATTTTAATTCTTTTCTTGTTATTTATGGTAAATGACATTCGTTGTTTATACAACATCATAGTTCTTCTATGTGGAACAATATGAATTTTTTTAAAAAAATTAATTTTTAAAGTATTTTGTTTATTTTGGTTTCCATGCTACAATGAGAAATATATTTTATAGAAGAACAGCGTTCTGTTATAAGCAACTTTAAAAAGGAGGTACTTGCTTTTATGGGAACGAGTACAAATCAAGATTATTTGCTCTCCTCCGTAAAAAATGCTCTTCGTCTGTTGCGCAGTTTTTCCATGGATGAACCAGAAAAAAAAGTAACAGACCTGGCCGCTTCATTAGGACTGGGAAAAAGCACGGTCAGTCGCTTATTGGCCACTCTTGCAAGTGAAGGGTTCGTTATCAAAGATCCTGAGACACAAAAATACCGTTTAGGGCTCTCCATCCTTAATCTGAATACGATTGTGACGTCAACACTTGAAATTAATCGCGAATCACAACCTGTGCTGCAACAATTAGTTAATGAAATTGGCGAAACAACACATATTGCTGTTTTAGAAGAGATGGATGTCGTTTACTTAAATCGGGTTGAATGCAAACATCCCGTACAGATTTTGTCTCATGTTGGACGGCGGAATCCCCTTCACTGTACAAGTTCAGGAAAAACCATCTTAGCTTATCAAGAAGAAGAAATGATCGAACGTTTCATTGAAAAAGGACTGCATAAGTACACCTCCAACACGATAGTGGATCCTGTTGATTTTCGTTCTACTCTAAAGACTGTACAGGAACAGGGATATGCCATTAGTACTGAGGAGCTTCGTGAAGGTGTCGCCTCAATTGCAGCCCCGATACGCGATTATACCGGAAAAGTCATTTATGCAGTTAGTGTGGTCGGCCCGGTTCACCGAATGGATCCCTATGAACCTTCTATTATTAATAAAGTTAAACGGGCTGCCAATGAAATTTCTGAGAGATTAGGCTACTGGAAACATTAAAAAATAAAAAAATAAAGGAGCGTGATTAGTGTGTTTGATATGCACACTCACTTCATTCCATCAGATGTATTGCTTTGGCTTAAGGATAACCAGCATTTAGTTCATGCCAAATGGGAAAAGAAAGCACCGCATCAAGCCGAATTTCTCACTGTAAACAATAAGTGGGGGTTTGAACTGAAGGAATCATTTACCCATTCCGAATTATATTTGCATGAACAAGAGAAAGCCGGCGTTTCTCACTCCCTTGTCTCACCTATCCCTCAACTATTTATGTATGATTTTCATGAGGACCTTACAAGTGAGCTCTCAGCTGTTTATAATCGTTCATTGGCAAATTGGATTCATGACAATAGCAAACGATTATCAGCATTAGCCACTATTCCATTGAACAATCCTGTTTTTGCAGCAAATGAATTAAGACAAGCAATGAACCTTGGCTTAAAAGGAGCGATTATTGGACCCGGACTATCAAATGTTATGTTAACAGACGAATTTTTCACTCCTTTTTGGGAGGAAGCTAATGCTCAAAAAGCAATTGTTTTTATTCATCCGCTGCTTTGTGAAGATTCCCGATTAAAGAAAAGAATGATGCCTAATCTTATTGGGGTTCCATGGGAAACGACCGTCTGTGCAACAGATTTATTGTTAAGTGGTTTACTAGATAAATATCCGGATGTGAAAATCTTATTGGCCCATGGCGGCGGATTCCTTCCTTATCAAATCGGCCGAATGAACAAGGGGTATGAGAAATGGACTGGTGTTTCCGCTTCCTTACAGGCTCCTCCAGAGGACTATTTGCGTCGCTTCTGGTTCGATTCCGTCCTCTGGAATGATTCAAGCTTGAAGTATCTAATCGAAGTAGTCGGAGAAGACAAAGTTGTACCGGGATCCGATTTCCCTTTTGACCTTTGCTCTTGGCCTCCCGTCGCATATAATGAACGGGGCGTTCACTCCCTTCTGGGCATCAATGCAACCAGCCAACTATAAGCATTATTAATAAGAAAAGCGCTGGAGCTGGACAATTTCAACGAGCAATCTATACTTTTCTATACAGAAATAAAGGAGTTACAAATTCGGTCATTACCGGTTGTAGCTCCTCTTTTGTTGGATATTTGCAAAAAACCATAGTTAAACAGAGTTTAAAACATGGGAGATAGCATTAGCAGATTGTGTGACAAGTTCAATATGCTTTGGAAAAGCACGACCGTTCATACGTTGTGTAGGACCGGCAATCGTGACAGCTGCAATCACTTCGCCTTTGGGATTTCGAACGGGTGCCGAGATGGAGGCGACTCCTACATGCAATTCCTCAACACTCACAGAATAACCCAGCTTCTTAATTTGATTCAAACAGGCGAGTAATGCGGTTGGATCGGTAATCGTTTTTGATGTATAGCGTTCCAGCTTTTTTTGCAAAAACTCCTCTATGAAGTTTGGTGATTGGTAGGCGAGTAATACCTTCCCGGTACTCGTGCAATGAATGGGATTTCGCTTCCCTAGATAGGAAAGTAAACGAACAGGGTGGAAACATTCAATTTTATTAAGATAAATCATTTCAAATCCTCTTAGCACACCGATGTGAGCGGTTTCATTAGATTGATCGACAAGGGCTTTTAATACGGATTGGGAAACCATATGAAGCTTGGATTGTCTTGTTACAATATTTCCAAGAGCCAGGATGGGTGTTCCCAAACGGTATAATTTGGTATGTATATCTTTCGTAATAAACCCTTCGCTCATCAAGGTTGTGACTAAACGATGAACGGTGCTGTTGGCAATCCCCAGCTTATCCGCTATTTCACTAATCCCAAGCTCAGGCTCGTCCAAAGAAAATAAATCTAGTACACGTAATGCATTTTCTAAAGTCGTAAAACGCTTTTCACTCTTTTTATCCTTGATCATATAAAGCTCCCCTTATATTCATGGGTTATTTTTCAGCTTAACAGGCTCGATAAACCCCAGCTGCCTGGAAAGCTTCTGTCCAGCGGTATGGAGAATTTGAATGTAATTCGGAAACTTATGAGCGGGCATTCTTTGTTTAGGGCCGACAACACTAATAGCAGCAATGACCTCTTCCGTGTAGTCCCTTACCGGAACGGCGATGCTAACGACCCCTTCATGCAGTTCATCAATAGCGATCGAGTAGCCTTTACGTTTAATATCCATCAAATTTTCATGAAGTTTTTCCGGATCGGTGATGGTGTTTGGACCATGAGGCAATAATTCGGATTGCAAAAAAGAATCGATTAATTCTTTGCTCTGATAAGCAAGAATCACCTTTCCGGCACTTGAACAGTAAGCCGGATTTCTTTTCCCAATGTCAGAAAGGAGCCTAACAGGCTGTTTGCATTCTACTTTATGCAGATAAACTACATCATTTCCTTCTAATACGTTAATATGGACCGTTTCCCCTAGTTGTGCGACCAAGTCTTGAAGGAAAGGCAGAGACTCCCTGTGAATCTCCATATGATTCATAATCACTCCCGTGAGTCCCAATAAAGACAGCCCCAGACGGTACCTATTATTCTTTTTATTTTTCTCTAGATACCCCTGTTTTACTAAAGTCGAAATTAAACGGTGAGCAGAACTTTTACTCAATCCAATTCTAGAAGCAATTTGAGTTACCCCCAGTTCAGGTTCATCCATTGAAAACAAGTGAAGGATTTGCATGGCATTTTTGACAGATTGAAGAAGATAATCTCGATTTTGCCTCATATGGCCACTCCCTACAAAAAATTTCTTTTTGTTCCGCATATAAGAATTTTTGTCTTCTATTCGGCACAATCATATTATAGCATAATTAACAGAAATATTAAAACGCTTCCATTTTTAAAATTATTCAAAATTTTCATGAATATATACAAGGATAATCAGTACTATGTTCACTCCCCAGTAGAGATTGAAATAAAATCGGGATTTATGGAAGCGTTTTCTTGCGTTTTTCAATCAAGCTCGATCAAAAAAGGAGGAAATAAACATGAGAACACAAGTTGGAATTATTGGAGCTGGTCCAGCAGGGCTGATGCTCTCACACCTTCTGCATCTTCAAGGGATTGAGTCAATTATTATCGAGTGCCGCAGCCGTGAAGACATTGAGGGAACAATCCGCGCGGGGCTGCTCGAACAAGGTACGGTAGATTTAATGAAAGCGACAGGTGTTGCCGATCGAATGATGCGGGAGGGACATTTCCACGAAGGAATCGAACTGCGGTATAATGGCAAGGGTCACCGAATCAATCTGTATGAGCTTACCGGCGGGAAGAAAGTTACGGTATACGCGCAGCACGAGGTCATCAAAGATTTGATCGCTGCTCGTCTTAATGCCGGTGGGGAAATGATCTTCAATGTTGGCGATGTAAGCCTCCATGATCTTGATACTTCGGCGCCCAAAATCCGCTTTCGTAAAGACAAGGACGGAGAGCTTCAGGAAATTACCTGTGACTATATTGCAGGCTGTGATGGCTTTCATGGCCCAAGCAGGCCTTCCATCCCAAGCTCTATTCGTAAGGAATATCAAAAGATTTATCCTTTCGGTTGGCTTGGTATCCTTACCGAAGCACCGCCTTCAGCGCCAGAACTGATTTATGCATACCACGAGCGTGGTTTCGCCTTGCTCAGCACGCGTTCACCGGAAATCCAACGTCTCTACATCCAAGTTGATCCTAACGATCATATTTCCAACTGGTCCGATGACCGAATCTGGGAAGAGCTTCATGCAAGGCTTGCAACCCGCGATGGGTGGAAGCTGATTGATGGTCCAATCATCCAAAAGAACATTGTCGCGATGCGCAGCTTTGTGTGTGACCCAATGCAATACGGCAGACTTTTCCTTGCGGGGGATGCCGCTCACATCGTTCCTCCTACCGGCGCAAAAGGACTCAACCTGGCGATGGCGGATGTTCAAGTATTGGCACGTGCCCTTGATGCCTTCTACACATCCGGAGATGCAGAACCGCTTATGCGATATTCGGAGACCTGTTTACGCCGCGTTTGGAAGGCAGAGCGATTCTCCTGGTACATGACGTCCATGCTGCACCGTCACCATGATTACACTCCGTTTGAGCATCAAATCCAGCTGGCTGAGCTGGATTATGTGACTTCCTCAAGAGCAGGATCGACCAGCCTTGCGGAGAATTATGTAGGTTTACCGATGGAATGGAAAGAAAAGGAAACGGTTGCAACATTAAGATAGAAATGATTACATCCAACATTCAGAAACAAAAGGAGCAGACCAACAGTCCAGTTAGACTATTGAGTCCGCTCCTTTTTGCCTTCCTTATACATCACATTAAACAATAAAAGATTGAATTTGCAGGCCGTCTTATCGGCTTCTGAAAGGGGAAACGAATCCCTTGCCTGCTTAATATAGGCAGCCTATAAGTCCCCTGAGCAAATGTTGCTTTATGCATTGCGCATGATAATCGTCTCAATCGTATTCGCTACATCTTGGCAGCTATCCGCAATCCCCTCAAGCATTTCATAAATTTCTTTATGCTGAATAATTTTGATTGGATCTTTCTCTGTCACAAACAGCTGTTTAATTGAGGTTCTTAGTAATTCATCACATTTTGATTCATAATCTTTAATTTGGATGGCATGCGTTCTCATCTCCAGTAACTTTTTCTTTTGTAAGAGTTGGAGAGCCTTAGAGATTTCAACTGTGCTTTGGTATATAAAATCAATAAACTTCTCGATATATTCATCAATATTCCTAAACGAAAACATTTCATAATAAGCTGTACATTCTTCAAGACCATCAACGATGTCATCCATTTTCATGGCAAGCTGAAGAATATCTTCACGTTCAATTGGCGTAATGAACGTTTTGTTTAACAATACAATTAATTCATGAATATAGGTATCCCCTCTGTTCTCGTATTCCTTCATAACAGAAGAAACTTCTTTTAGTTTGGTGATATGATCAATTTCCAAATTATTTAAGTAGTAAGCCGATTCTTCTACATTTTTTGCAATAGAAGAAAGCAACTCAAAAAACACATCTTTTTTGGATCCAAAAGGCATAAAAAAACCCCCACAGAAATATTTTCGCACTTTATCCATGCCTAATTTTAAACCTAGTTGTGAAAATTACAATAAAAATGCTTTCTGCAGATAATGAACGCGTGTTTTTGGATTTTATGCAAATCAATAATTTTAAACAAAAAATAAACAAAAAGTTCCCTTTTATCTTCACGGACGTTTCAGAAACAGGTAAATAAATGGATCAAACAGGGTACAGAGGGAAAGCCCATTTCACTGCCTGATATTGAAAGAAAAGCAATCAAGCAATTAATCGTTGCGTTACAGCACCATAAAGGCCTGACTCTAGTAGAAGCAAAAATTCAAGACGGAATGGAAGTCGTTGTTCAGTTATAGTACCTTATCACTCATCATCCATCTCCTTTTGACATAATTTATGCCAATTATAACCATAGACATAATTTATGTCTTGTATAGGATGGAGGATTTTATACATCGCCATTCGTTAGCCGAAAAGTAAGATAAAAAAGTCTGTCCCACCATTTCTGAATAGACCGCAAAAATGACGTTTATTGAAAGGACCCGTCACCAAATCCCTTGATTTTTTCGGATTTTCATGACGGGTCCTTTTAGGAGGATGGCTCAAATGGTATGCCTTTTATACCTTTTGAGCCATCATCTTACTTATCTTTGCAGCAGTATGCTCCCCCTGCTCGATAGGACCACTTTTCATTGATGTAGGTTCATTCGCTTGATGATTAAGAAAGATAAATATGGCTATAATGATGCAGGTAAGCAATCCCCATATCAGCATAATGGTACCTTTATTCACCTGGATTCCTCCCAAAATCGTTTTGTTAGAGTGTATGTCCCATTAAACTGAAACATTCAATTCTTTACGTATAAGCTCGTTCAAGATGAAAAAAACAGAAAGGTACAAATAGAAGAAGGACCGGTGACAGAGATTAAAAGCTTAAGCTGGATTTATTTAGAATAAAAAAGCATTACCACTTGTTGTGGTCATGCTATTAAGTCCTGCAGGTAAAGGATAACCCATCCTTTTTCCGATTTTGCCCATCATCCAAACATGCCGCGCTTTGCGGCACCACAAATTATAGAAGAAATTCTGTTCTTCCATGGGAGCTAATAAGATCATTTTCACTTATTTTTCAAATACATAAAGCTTTCCGTTCTCTGGCGTTTTCATCTTAGGGCCTTTAAATCCCCTTTTTAAAAGTTCCTTCCTCATGAACATCATCAAAGCGCCATGGCTCACAATAAGGATATTTTCGTCGCTTTGTGACAGGATATCGTCTAAAATAGCCTTTACCCGTTTTTCAACGTCTGCTTTCCTTTCTAATTGTGACTTGTGCTTTAGCAGCCATGCCATTCTTATTAAGATTGGATACAATAAAAAAGGTAATTTGATATCTCTCTTAAAGAGGGGATATATCTGAACCTCCCTTAATTCTTTCATTTTAATAATGTTGCCGTCATAGATGGTTTCAGCCGTTTTTGCCGCTCTTGGCAAATCGCTTGCAAAACATCTTTTCCACTCGATGCTGCCCAAACTCGTTTCGCCAACTTCTATATCTGATGCTTCATATTCATCAAGCCATTGAAACAATTCCTTTTGTGTGACAAATCTTTTTTCCGGGTATCCCCTTTTCACTTTAAAATGCCGCACTAAACCTATTTTCATCATTTTTCTCCCTTCCTACAGAGAATAAATCTAAAATTTTCACTAGAATAATAGTATGTCACCCTCTTATTAATCAAAGCTACGTCGAGTTATTCCCCATATTGCCGAATGCACGCATTACATACTTATCGTTCTTCATTCCTAAAACCGCCTTTCTGAAATAGTTATAACTTTACATGGAACAATCATTCGTCATTTAACGATTCATGATTCCCACCTCCTTATATGTAACCGCAAAAAAGCATAAAAAAAGCGCAGAGACACTATTCTCCCTGCGGCATAAAATGTATAAGGATAACAATGCAGTTACTTATTCATCTCCACGGCGGTCGAATATAGGGGCATATAAACTTGTGAATAAGACATCAACTTTTTGTGTCATCATTTTATCCGACCCCCTTTTTGAATAATTCGCAAAAATGGTAATTATATACATATTTTAAAGTAAATGTAACATATTTTCATTAACAAGTTCAATATAAAATCAGCAAATCCTCATTTGATCACTGACTGAACGAGGACAAAAGAAACCAACAAACCACAAGCGGAAGCGCTATCACATCATGTAAAACCGGTATGGCAACCTGTGTAGCTCCATATAGAAAAACAGCCGGAATCCCAAAGTAAAAACAACTTTTTAATACTCCTATTTGCCGCACATCAATATATGTCAATATTTCCAGATCAAAAAGGGTATTGTTTTTCCTGAATATGTAGCTTTTTGAATCGGGGAATTAACTTAAATGAGACAAATGCCTATCTTTATATAGCCTAGCTTCCTTGCTTTTTCCCACACATACCTTATAAGAGCCAGGTACTTCGAAAAGAAAAGAAGGTGAAAATATGCGCTTGCCGGTTCCTGTTGTCTCTGTTTCTGCCCCTGTAATCGTAGCCCCGGTGATCGTGCCTCCTGTAGTTGTACCTTCAGTTCCTGTAAGTCCGGTCATTGTACCTCCCGTTCCGAAAGCTGCCGCTCCAATCCCCGGTCTTCCTTTCAGCGCGGTTCAAACATATCCTTATATATATCAACAGGGATACCCTTTTACCCAGTCTGATTACGGAACCGTCATTTACCCTGGCCACGGAAGCTATGCTTACGGAACGAATGTCACTTACTTCCCGGACATGATGTTTCCTATGTGAAGGATTCTCTTCTTTGCCCTCCATCCTCCATATGGAATATCATTAATCGATCATACGTTCACTAAAAGAAAGGGATGTACTAGTGAATCCAGTAAGAAACATTTTTACTGAAAAAAACCGGCATAAAAATCCTTGATTTTAGATTTCTCACGCCGGTTCTCTTGGAAGAGATGACTCAAAGGCATCGTTTTCTATCTTTTGAGTCATCTCCATTCGTCTTTATATGATGGAAGGCTACATATCAACTCCGCCCGATAACAGCGCCTCCACTGTCGGCACATCCGCAGGTGCCCACTCTAATGTTTTTAACTCCTCAAGAGGTACCCATTTCAATCGTGCGTGTTCTTTCGCTTTGGGAATCCCCTTTGCAATTTTTGTTTGATATGTAAGCAAATTCACAATAACTCCGGGATATTCGTGGACCACATCTTCAAGTAGTCCGTGCACTTCGACTGTACATTCTAGTTCTTCTTGAATTTCTCGAACAAGAGACTCTTCAGGTGTTTCTCCGTCTTCGATTTTTCCGCCTGGAAATTCCCATAAGTTGGGGAGGGACATTTGCGGCGAACGTAATGCACACAACACTTCCCCTTGATCGTTTATCGAAACGGACCCGACTACTTTTATTATTCTTGTCATATCATACGACCCTCCCATCGCTGCAACATTGATAAGCCTGTTCAACCCTTTTTGAATTTCCTCATGCTTTGCCTAATATTTGCATCTCCGCCCCTATTATACAATCATTTATCAGAAATGTTCGTTAAACAGCCCCTCTGTTCCATTGGAAATCATCACATTCCCCCATGGATTGCATTGTTTTGTATGGATTTGTGGTAGTACCGGTGCAGCATATGACCGTAAAATGAGGCCAGCACCTGTTGAAAGAGAATTCCAAGCACAACAGGAACAGCTACCGCGGCAGGAAAATAAGATACAGCCAGGACAGCCCCTGCACTAATGTTTCTCATTCCGCCCGTAAATGTTAAAACGACAATTTCCTCTCTCCCCCTTTTCAGCCACGTACCGACCAGCCAAGAAAACAAATAACCTGAAAAAGAAAGCATGAATACAACACAAGCAATGGAGACAATTTTTTTATCTATATGGCTTAAATATGGTGCAACGACTGCACTATTCAACATCACAACAGCCGCAAGCCCGATTTTAGAGAAGGGAGACAATCGAACTCCGAGCCTATCTTTCACCTCTCCATCGGTAACTTGGTTTAACACCATGCCCAAAATCGAAGGCAGCACGACCATAAAGAACAAGCCTTGCATCATCCCCCAAACATCCATATGGACTTTCTCTCCTGCCACTAATGACAAGCTGTACGGCACAATGAAAGGGGAAAGAAAGGTATCAATTAAAATAATGGTCAAGGCCAGCGGAATATTTCCCTTATGAATGGATACCCAAATGAAGCTTGTAATTCCTGTCGGGATCACAGCAGCCAAAAACAATCCCGTGATCGTGAACATATCGCCGCTGAACATGACATGACCCAGCACCCATGCCCAAAGAGGCATAAAGATATGTAAAATAAACAAAGCGACGAACATCGAAAAAGGATGAGAAATAACCCGTGTCAGCGCTTGGAAATTGGAACTTAAACTTCCTGTAAAGGTCATAAAGGCAAAAATCCATGGAACTAAAAAAGCATACGCTTCAAACCCATCGGCAAGCAAAACGCCGATCACCAGACTTGCCGGTGTAATAACTGGCATGGCCCTTTCCAGTAGATGATTCATTTTTTTCAACATTGTTCTCACACTCCCGCCAGCTCATTCCAACTACAAAAAAGCGGAACATCCCGAAATAATAGATGTCACAATTTTACATCAAATTTCGGACATTGGATAGATTCTATTTCCTGTCCCTTGCAGTGCAACGTTAAGGGGCTGAGAAACCTTGATGATTTCTCAGCCCTTAAAAGAACCTTTTTACATCTTAATTATGAACTTCTTTTCCTGAATGGCCGCTAAATTTGCCAATAACAATCACTAAAACAGCAAAGACGATCGGCAAAGCAAGATGAAGGTTAGGGTTGATTCCCTCAATGATATGCCCGATTGCCTTGTCTTTTAACATCATTTCCCCAGCGGTATAACCCAATAATCCAGCTCCGATGATGACGATAATAGGGAACCTCTCCATAATCTTCATTAAAAGCTGGCTTCCCCAAATGATTAGCGGAATACTGATAATCAATCCGGCAATAATGAGAACAATATTTCCATTAGCTGCGCCAGCGACAGCGACGATATTATCAAGGCTCATAACTAAATCAGCCATAATAATGGTTTTAATAGCGGAAGCAAGACTTGAGCCTGCTCTAACATTCTCTCCCTCTTCGTCCTTTAATAATTTAATGGCAATCCATAGAAGCAAGAGTCCTCCTATGAAATTCAAGAATGGAATCGTTAATAAAAATACAGCTACAAATGTTAAACCAACCCTTAGCACAACGGCCCCTAATGTACCGAAAAAGACCGCTTTCTTTTGATGTTTCTCTTCTAGGTTTCGACAAGCCAACGCAATCACAACGGCGTTATCACCGCTTAGAACGATGTTAATGAGAAGAATTTCTAGAAGATTTAATATAAATTCACTAGCCATAACACAAATCACCTTAATTCTTTTTTATTATGTAAAGTCAATAAATATAGATACTGTACTCGACATATACCCTATTATACATTAATTTGTCATCCCTTTCTCTCACATATGTACATACTAAGTATTTCCTTTTTCCATTCCGAAAGTTTCAACATATATCCCCTTAAAAAGAATTTACATATATGCTTTTTCTCTTTGTAAAAGATAAGCTGGCCATGGATCAATATAAGGAACACCCATTATAACGAAAGAATATCCTAAAAATCGGAAAGCCAGCTAAACAGCTGACTTTCCGATTTTTTTGTCGCCAAATACATAGGGCTTAACAACCCTCAAACAGCCATTGTTTACGGTGGACTGCTGGGAACAATAAGCGGTGTGGCCGGTGGATTGGCAGCAACGGATCCTAAACTCGTGCCTTACGGTGCCATGACAGCTACATTTTATACAGGTCCGGGCTGTCTTTTAGCGCCATCCGTGTTATTCCTCATTACGAAATCGATATTTGGATAAAGCCTGTGATGAAAAGAGAACAAATGCAAGAGGGTGTCCCAAGCTATGGCACCCTCTTGCATTTAGGAACATTCACATTATTACAGCTCTGACGAATCGTTACCCATGGAATGGAATTGACGATCATGTTGACAGTTTTCACATAGATGAAGCGAGCTTGTCATCATTGATTCATTCTCTTGGTTTTCCATTTCTTCCTCACGTCCGCAAACTTCACAAACTCTCATCCATTCACCTTCTTTCTATCAAAGATAAAAATGGTTTTAACTTTTTATATCCCTTGAACCTTCCTTCTGGTCGATTTTGAAACCGATATCGGCAATGGCCTGTTGAAAATCGTGGTAAGATGCCGCTTTTTCATCATAACTGAAGATGGCTTCACTATCGTTTAAACTTATGTGCGCTCCCCGTACTCCCCACACTTCATGAAGGGCACGGAGAACCTTATCAGCATCATGCTGGGTGACCATTCCACCTACTTTAATAACCCCTGTTTGCAATTTTGATTCATCCATTCCTTAATGAACCTCCCTCTGCTCATGGTGAAACACTTCACCCATTCCTTGCAAAAATTCAACCATTGTGGACAATGATGCCCTTACGTCGGGATTGCGTATGCTTTTTCCAAGCTGCCATAGACTAGCATCCTCGCCTTTCTTAATATTTTCCGCTGATCGTTCAAGGCCATGGCTGAGTCCTTGGAAAATGGTTTGTAATTGATCGGGATTTACTGAACCTAAAAATTTGAATGCGCCCATGGCATTTTTAATCGTGTTATGCATCGACGGCTGATTTAACTGTTGAATGGCAATATACGCCACATCACTGCGTGCCTTCAATAGTCCATCTACGGCATTTAGAGCTCCCATTTCATGGAGATTTTTCAAGATGTCCAGTGTGACCATGATTGCTTCACGGTTATCGGCAAGCGCTTTTACGATATCCGTAATCGCCTGTGCCTGTTCTTCTTCCTTGTTTGGAGCTTTTTTGTTAATTTGCCTGATAGCCTTCGCCATATTCATCCCCCCTTACTTCAAACAATTCTGGAATTGGCGTGAAATCCGAACGTTTCCACTTCTCCTCGACCTTGACGCTGATTTGCGGCATACGGTTCCCGAAGCGGTGGTTTTCCCTTGGCAGCGGCGGCTCTCCCTGAGCTTCCAGGATTTCCATTTTCACACCCATTTCCTTATAGTTCGGTGTATGTGTAACCTTGTCGTGATAGCTGCTTGTTAGGCGGTTAACAGCTTCACGCTCCTCCCGTGTATTCATCGTTAAATACAGTTCGTTTCCTGCTACTCGATCTGTGACGATCGCTCTTACCTCAACATGGCCGTACGGTGAGGTTAGGCGCACTAAAGCACCATCTTCAATACCGCGTTCTTTTGCCAGCTCATGGGAAACCTCCAGCCATGGTTGAGGTACTTTATGTGTAAGCCCTTCAGATCGGTATGTCATGTTTCCTTCGTGGAAATGTTCAAGCAATCGGCCATTATTCAAATGTAAATCATATTCTGCACCCGCTTCAAAAGGCGGTGTCCAGTCAACAGGATGAAGCCTTGCCTTGCCATCTGGTAAAGCAAACCGTTCGGTATATAAAAGCGGAGTGTCTGTACCGTCTGCAGCAACCGGCCACACTAAACTTCCCCACTTTTCCAACCGCTCATAGCTTACACCGGCAAAGATAGGAGCAAGGCTGGCGGCTTCGGCCATAATTTCACCCGGGTGCTGGTAATTCCAATTTGCCCCAAGCCGGTTCGCCAGCTCCTGGAAAATCATCCAATCCGGCTTTGAATCTCCAAGCGGCTCAAATACTTTATAAAACCGTTGAATCCGGCGTTCCGTATTGGTAAACGTTCCATCTTTTTCAGGGCTTGGAGCCGCAGGCAACACGACATCGGCATATTGGGCCGTTCTGCTGAAGAATATATCCTGTACGACAAAAAATTCGAGTTTTTCAAACTCCTCCTCTACATGATTCGAATTAGAATCAACAAGGGCCATCTCCTCCCCAAACAAGTACATTGCTTTTATTTTTCCATTTTGGACCCCTTCGATCATTTGGTGGTTATTCAATCCGGGTTCTGCAGGAAGGGAAACACCCCACGCTTTTTCATACCGCTCCCGAACCTTTTGATCTTGAATAGGCTCATAACCCGGGAACCATGCCGGCATTGTCCCAAAATCACAGGCTCCTTGAACATTATTATGTCCTCTTAATGGATAGGCCCCAGTCCCGGGGCGACCAAAGTTCCCTGTAATTAACAATAAATTACAGATGGCAGTACTCGCGTCTGTTGCCCCCATATGCTGGGTAATCCCCATCGCCCATAACACGCAAGCTGATTTCGCTTCATGAATCATTGTTGCAATCTTAATTAATTCATCTTGACTCAAACCGGTTGTTTCTTCTGCATAGCTTAGTGTAAATTTCTCCAATGATTGAATATATTCATCAAGGCCATTGACTCTATTTTTCAAGAATTCTTTATCTTCCCAGCCCTGATCCAAAATATATTTCGTCACGGCAGAGAGCCATATCAGGTCAGTACTAGGTTTAGGGCGAAGAAAGAGATCGGCTCGTTGGGCCAATTCATGTTCCCTTAAATCTACGACAAGTAATTTTTGCCCGTGCAGCTTATGAGCTCGTTTAACCCTTGTCGCCAACACAGGATGGGACTCGGCCGGGTTGGCGCCTATCACGATGACCAAATCTGATTGCTGGATATCCCTCATTGTTCCGGAGTCTCCCCCGAGCCCGACTGTACGCATGAGCCCTGCCGTTGCCGGAGACTGACAGTATCTGGAGCAGTTATCCACATTATTCGAACCCATGACAGCGCGTGCAAACTTTTGGAACAGGTAGTTTTCCTCGTTTGAACATTTTGATGAAGCAATATATCCGATTGATTCGGGGCCGTGTTGTTCCTTGATTTCCGTAAGCTTTGTAGCAATTAAATTAAGCGCCTCACTCCATGTTGCTTCAACAAATTCATCCCCTTTACGAATCAGAGGTTTTGTTAAGCGTTCCTCGCTGTTGACAAAATCCCATCCCCATTTTCCTTTTACACAAGTGGAAATTCCATTGACCGGTGCATCGACTGTAGGCTGGATTCTTAGAATTTGACGATCCTTTGTCCACATCTCAAAGCTGCAGCCGACACCGCAATAGGTACAAACCGTTTTCGTACGTTTAATACGCGCTTGCCTCATTGCCGCTTCCATTTCTGAAATCGCAAAAATCTCTCTATAGCCGGGCTCTACTTCTTTTGTTAAGTCGATCATCGGCTCTAAAACTTTGGGAGGAATTGCCGTTAAATAGCCTGCTTCCCCCAGCATCGATTTTTCCATCAGGGCATTACAAGGGCAGACATTCACGCAATGTCCGCACGACACACAGGAGGATTCATCAATCGGAACATCATTGTCCCAAATAACCCTTGGAACCTCGCGATTCCAGTCGATCGTTAACGTTTCATTTACCTGCAGATCCTGGCAGGCTTCGACACATCTGCCGCACAAAATGCACTGATCCGGTTCGTAGCGATAAAAAGGATGCGAATTATCGGGAGGATATGGTTTGGCTTCGAATTTATATGCCTGATGTTCAATCTCCATATGTTCCACTGTATTGTGAAGAGTGCAATTCCCATTGTTATTATCGCAAACCGTACAGTACAGCTCATGATTTTTTAAGATGCGGAACATTGCTTCATACTGGGCATCCTTAACCGGTTTGGACAATGTATCGATTTTCATCCCCGGCTCCACCTTTGTCGTACAGGCACGGACCAGTTCCCCTTCTGCATTTACAAAGCATGTATCACATGTTTGAATCGTTCCAAGATTCGGGTGATAACAAATGCTTGGAACAAAAAAATCCTGGGACTGGGTGACATCTAAAATGGTTTGTCCAGATTTAGCTGTATATTCTTTTCCATTAATCTGTATCTGAAATGATGATTCGTTCATATTCTTACCTCCTTATTTTCCGATTTTTCATCTGATGAAGCTTGTTCTCACTCGATGCAGCTGGCGTTGTATACCCTAAATAGGCTATCCAATATGCCATCGCCACAAACATGCTCCCTCCTATAGCATTTCCAATAAATACTGGAATAAAATTAGAAATATAGTCTGCCCAGCTGAAATGACCGGCAAAAATGGCGGCAGGAATCACAAACATGTTTGCAACTACGTGCTGAAAACCGATGGCAACAAATCCCATAATCGGAAACAATATAGCAAGAATTTTCCCGCCGATATCTTCTGCACCATATGCCAACCAAACAGCTAAACCAACCAACCAGTTGCACCCAATGGCAGAGAATAAACTCTCCCAAAAATCTTCTCCCAATTTTGCTTGGGCAATCGCGACAGTTTTCGTTAAATATGGACCTGCTTCTATCAATCCGGCGACATGCCCAAAACAATACGCCACAAACAGAGCTCCAATAAAGTTGCTAATCGTGATCCAAAACCAATTTATCAAGAGTTGTCTAATAGTCACTTGTCTTGATAAGCATGCTATCGACACAGCCATCATATTTCCCGTCAACAATTCCCCTCCTGCAATAATGATTAAAATAAGACCCACCGGAAAAACTGCCGCACCTAAAAATGTGCCAAATGTTCCCCATTCTTCCGGTAAATCAGCTACAACTCTAATATCTAAGAGATAGCCCAGTGAAATAAATGCTCCTGCTAGAAACCCTAAAATGAGCATACTGCCAAGCGGCAGGGTTGCTTTTCGAGTACCAGCTTCCACCGCTAATTGTGCAATACGCTGTGGGCTGTGAAATGCCATATATTTTCCCTCCTATCTCATTCCATTATTAATATTTACCTTTTTAAGAATTTAATAAATGGGAGTCCATATAAATTCTTCAGATGAGGATATTGGACCGCCTTAAGGCATGGGAACGATGAAGTTTTGTTATAAATTTTTATGAAAGCTCCTCTATTTTGGAGATACTATTAGAGAAAGAAATGAAGAAAGAAGGTGTTCGTATAATGGAAAAAGAAAAACTATTCCAGCGTATACAATCCATGATTATTTCCTCGTCAAAAAATCCAAAGTATATGTCTGTGTCTACGGTAAAAGTGGCTGACATATTTGGTGTTAAACCATCTGAAATCGAGAAAGGATTACAGGAGCTAATTGATGAAGGCCGGTTGCGTAAATCAAAAATAACGGAATCTCCGAACCATGAGGTTTATTTGTTGCCGTGAAATGCGGATAAGCATCCCAAAGTGGTGAGAAAAATAAATGATATAAATCCCATTTAATTTTTTAACCTCTGGCATCAAGCCTTCTTCTATTTGCACTTTTCTGTTCTCTCACCTTAAGAAGGCTTACAAAGCTCAAATCATTCGACATAAATGCTTTTTATTTATGTCGAATGATTTGGTTTATGTGGATTTATATATTTTGCAGCCTAGAAACCAGCCCTGCTTTTTATGAACCAGGGATATTACCGAAAACCGATACAAATGTATACACAATAAGCATGAAAACAAGACTGTTCAACAATGCAAACAACACAAACCATTCTTTATCCACGACGTATGTTTTTAACAAAAATAAATCGCCGAGCGTCAGAATCAAGGCCTGTCCTAAACCAATCGTCGCGAAGATTAGAAAGCGGCCGAAATAGATTTGATAATTTCTGTACATTTTTTCTTTGTCTACTACGTCCGCTGATAAAAGAGAAGAAAGAAGCAGCGCCCCTACCCATAAAGATAAAGTTGTAAAAAACGGTGAAATGGCCGAACCATAGTTTGGAATATGATAGAGTGACGTTTCTTTTAACACAACAGGCTCCTTAAAGAAATCACTTTGCCTTTCTGTATCATTTTTCAAAAAGTCAATAAAAGGCTTGACTCCCTGGCTGTTGTTTTGGCTTTTTCAACTGCTTGCTTAATGTTAGGGGTAATTTGTGTATCGTACCTGCTTAAAACATCTTCAAGCAAGGAAGCCGTGTTGCTTGATAATTGATTAAGTCTGTCAAGGATAGTCGCAGCCGGTTGTTGTCCTCTGCTCAAAGCCGTTGATACTTGTGTACCGATCTAAAAATGAGTCCCTTCACTCGTTCAATGCTCGGCAAATTCCGCTCAAGCTCAATCCCAAGCTCATTAAAGATCGTAAAAATCGTTCGTGTTGATGTTTTTATAAAATTTTTCGAGATGGTCTCGACAATGCCTGTTGCTCCCTTTCCTGTTATTTTCGGAGCAACCGCGTTGATTTTTTCATTTACATAGTAATAGAGTACCGGTTTTTGCGGCTCATCTGTTAAAATGGTTGTGATTTTTTCGGAAAAATCTTGAGGAATGACAATGCTGGCATAATAGTCGCCATGCTTGACTCCCCTGATCGCTTCCTTTTCACTGACAAACGTCCAGCCGAGAGCCTTGTTTTTCTTTAACGATTGTACAACTTCCTTACCGATGTTAATCGATTGTCCTTGAAGTGTTGCGCCTATATCCTGGTTGGACACGGCTACAGCTATCCCCTTTGTATTGCCATATGGATCCCAGGAAGCTTTAATATTGAACCATGCATACAAGGACGGCAAAATCATAAGGCCGATGATAAGAGCGGCTGCAGCCCAGTTCGTGAAAATGTTCCGCAAATCATTTTTATAAATGTGAACAATATGTCCCATCATTGAATCACCTATATTTATGTTCTTCAACAATGCCCTTCCTCATTCTCTGATCCATTCATTATTTCACTCCCATGGCTCTCTCTGTAATTAACAAGCATAAAAATCTTCATTCTTCAAAAACTAAAATGACTACGTTTAGGGAGTGAATAAACATGGATGCAAGAAGAGTAAAGCAAATCCTCTCATCACCTGCCGATATTGAAGTCAAGTATAATGGGACACCTGTTTGGATCGACAAATTGAATGAAGACGGAAGAACGGCCACTGTCCATTTAAGAGGTCCGTTAGAAGAGCGCACTATGGTGGAAATCGGCGAGTTGACAGAAGGGTAAACACAACACAAATCCGAACAAAGAAGGAAACCGCCCTGTTGATCCGTTACATGGCCAGGATGGCTTTCTTCTTTCCATTTAATTCTGCATCCTGCTTAATTACTATATCCCGCCTTTTTGTTTACATCATTTAATTATCGTAATTTATTGTTTCTCTTGATTGCTTGACTTTGTATGTTTACATACTAAAAATTGGATAAATAGATCTCGAATATAATCCTTTCATACAATCCAACCCCACTGATAACGGGCAAATTCGAATGATTTGAATGAAAGTAAGAACACAGCACAAAATACAGGTATAAATAGAAAGGGGATTTGACATGAAAAAAAATCATGGAGAAGATTTATCCAGATTGATTCAAAACGTGGAAAAAAAGCGAAGCAATGCATTCCCGGAGGAGTTCACCAGCCCGGATCGGCAAACCGAGATTGCACGTGAACGAGAAAAAGAAATAACGGCAGATTAAATGACTACTCTAAGGAGTAGTCATTTAATCTGCCGGAAGAAGAGATGGTTTAACTCACACAAGTCACCTATTTTTACGATGTGTATAGTCTAAAAGGATTTTTATTCATTTGTCTGTTACTCCACCAACTGCCTCGTTTCCATAAACAGCGCATGAATGAATTTTTTCATATTGATCCGGCTTTGGTTGGCATGCTTTTCATCTTTATGCAATAAAAAAAGAGCATCGATATCGATGCTCTTTTTTTATTGCACGAACCTAGTACTTGAAATATTCAAAATATAGAGAAGCGGGTGATGAGAATCGAACTCACGACATCAGCTTGGAAGGCTGAGGTTTTACCATTAAACTACACCCGCATTTTTATAACATTTCTTCGCTTTTCTTGATTGTCCAGCTGCGGCTACTAATCTTTCGGTCGTTTCACTTCTGCCCATGAAACCAAAGAGCGGTTTCCCTGTCAGAAGCTCCAACGCCTCTCAAGATTGAACAGTCGCCTTCGCTTTTTGTATTGTCCAGCTGCGGCTACTAATCTTTCGGTCGTTTCACTTCTGCCCATGAAACCAAAGAGCGGTTTCCCTGTCAGAAGCTCCAACGCCTCTCAAGATTGAACAGTCGCCTTCGCTTTTCTACATTATGGCGCGCCCGACAGGAGTCGAACCCATAACCTTCTGATCCGTAGTCAGACG
>NZ_JBHRZT010000068.1:149860-226156 GCF_042649685.1 Bacillus songklensis
CATTTAAAACTGTAAAGTTGGATATCTGCAGGCTTGCGCTAAAAAATCTTTCCTTCTCGAATATGCCGGTAGACGCAAGTTCGGACAGAAAATCAAAGGTTATTCCTTCAAAACTAGATAACATGTACTGAGGATTAGTGGTGTCTAGTTGCGCAAGCAATGCTCTACGGTCATTTCACCATCGCCCACGAGCGACTTTATTATAATAACAACAAAATCGTTATCAGTCAATAATTTTTTTAAAGTCGTTATTGTCGCATTGAAATGACATTTATTACAATAATACTATTTGAAAACAAAGTCAAATAATATAAAAAAACAATGCTTAGCAGTTATCTTTTCTATTTGACTATATGAGAAAAACCTGCCAGCGGCAGGTTTTTCATCACGAATAACATAACTCCTAATTATTTTGAATTTTGTTTAACCCAAAATAAGCATCTAGTATGCGTTGCCCAATATATTTGTTGATGGGATTCTTGTCACTATCTAAATATGGAACGACAATTGAAAAGGCTACTTGCGGATCATTATATGGAGCATAACCAACGAGGGTTAGATTATAGGTCTCAAAAGACCTTTTCTTTTCAGGGTGATAGTAAAACGATTGGGCAGTACCTGTTTTCCCGGCAGGCTTATACGGTTTGCCGCCAAAGTATTTCGTTGCCGTCCCCCCTGGTTCTTGCATAACCCTTCGGAATCCTTCCTGAACTCTTTTTATCTCTGATTCCCCCATGGAAATTCGATTCAACACTTCCGGCTCGAATCGTTTTAAAACAGAACCAACTTCATTCGGATCACGAAAAGGGTTTCTAATTTCATTCACGAGTCGCACTTTCATTCGATACCCGTTATTAGCGATCGTTGACACATATTGAGCTAACTGCATAGGGGTGTATGTATCATACTGCCCAATAGCAAGGTCCAATAAGAAACCTGGTCTAATATCTTTCCCTTGAAACCCGATTGCTTCCATTGGTAAATCGATCCCTGTTTCTACACCAAGTCCGAATTGGCTAAAATAATATCGAAACGTTTGAAACGCTTCTGGACTGTAGGGCAGCTTCATATTTGGATAGTAATCTCTCCCCATGATTTTCATTGCCGTTTTAAACATGTATACGTTGGAAGACTTTTTTAAGGCATCCAAATCATTGATCGTTCCGAGCGACGAGTACGAACCTTTGATTGGAGTACCTTTTATTTGAAGAGGTTCATCTCGGATGTATGTACCCGGTTTAATAACTCCTTTTTCAAATCCTGTTAGAACGGTAGCCCCCTTAACCGTCGATCCCATAGCATAGGAGGTCGTAACGGTTCCTAAAGCAAAATCACTAAAGGCTAATTCCCCTTTCTCCCTGTCCATCTGTTTCCCTGCCATGGCAAGAACTTCACCTGTTTTGGGATTCAACATAACGACAAAGGCTCTGTCAAGGTATGTCGTTCCTCCCATACTCTTAGCCTTTCTCAACTCTTCTTCAAGAATCTTTTCCACCTGCTCTTGTAAGTTGATATCAATGGATAAAATAAGGTCTTTTCCCCGTTGACCATCCATGATGTTTTCTGTTCCTAATACCTTTCCCGATCGGTCCACTATATTTTTGATTTGCGCCTTGTCGCCGCGGAGAACGTTTTCATATTTAACCTCCAACTGACTTTTGCCCACGCGATCGTTTCGGCTGTAACCCCTTGCTAAAAAGTAATCCAGCTGTTCTTTTGGAAGTCCTTCCTTAGCCGTTGTCACGTTACCTAAAACGGAACGAAACGTATTCGGAAATAAATATTGACGTTCCCATCCTGTCGTAACGTCTACGCCCGGCAGCTCGCTTAATCGTGCGCTGACACTTGCGAACTCGTCATCTGTCACGTTTTCATTCTTTACGATTTGCGGAGTTAAGGCATACCCGCTGTCCAACTCCCTCTTAATGGCGACTATTTCCATTTCTTCAGGCTTTATTTCTTTCAAATCCTCTTTTGTGATTCTGTCGAGAGTTAATTGATAAATTTTTTTATCAGATAATTTTTTCACTTCGCTCTTTGACACTTTCTTTTCAGCTTCTTTAGAGCGGGTTAAAATCCAATAATCCTTTAAGTCACGTTCCGTCACAGAATCAGGTTCTTTTTGAATAAGAACCGCAAGCTTTTTAGCAATGCGCAATTTTTCTTCCTGGCTCGTATTTTGTGCCTTTGTATAAGTAATTGTATTTAAAGGGGCGTTTCCAACAATCATCGTTCCATTCCTATCGTATATGTTGCCTCTTGGTACGGGGGTATTGACGATTACATTTTCAGTTTTTGATGCTTCCCTTTTATATTCCTCACCCTGGACTATCTGGACTAGTCCCAACCGAATGATTAAAGTGGAGAAGAGCAGGAAGACCAATAAGAAAAAAAGATTCAGCCGAAATACCAATTGTTTCTTTCGCTTCTTTTGCCTGTTTTTTCTCTTACTCATTAACACATCAATCCTTAAACTGCAATGAATGCATATTATTCGCTATTTTATTCTGATTATTCCGAATAATCCATTCGGAAAATTTGACAAAACCTTATAGTTAATGGAATGAGGACACATAATGTTATGGATAAAGGTGAAAATGGACGCATGGAGTAAAATTGAAACGGCTTCCAACACCAATTTATTCCATTATCTCAACAATTACCCGTATTTTCAATATATTTCTAGCGTTTTCACCTTCACTCATTCCTCTATTTTGAATACGACCCATTTACAAAATATGGATTTTGTGACAAACTGAACAGGGATCCTGTGATGGTTTCCTAACAAAGAACAAGATATCGTATGATGAATTTTAAAAATCCGCTGGCCGGAAATGTCATCACCGAGAAAAGAAAAAAGATGGCGGGAGGAGAATAAGAAAATGAAATCATTACCCATTTCAACAAAAGAAAGAATTGTGACCATCGATATTATTCGAGGATTTGCCCTTTTGGGGATTTTTTTGGTCAACATGCCTGCATACCATTCACCGGATTTTCTGATGCAGCTGTACGGTATACATAAAGAGCAGAAGGGAATCGATTACTGGGTTGATCTATTCCTTCAGCTATTTATTCAAATGAAGTTTTACACCATCTTTTCTTTTTTATTTGGCCTGGGATTTTATATTTTTATGAGTCGCGCTGAACAAAAAGGATTAGCAACGGGGCGACTGTTTACAAGACGCATTTTTGCCCTTTTCCTTTTTGGAGCAGCCCATCTTATTTTATTGTGGTTTGGGGATATTCTCCATGTCTATGCGATCACCGGCCTTTTATTGCTTTTCTTTTATAAACGTGAAAACAAGACACTGCTTGCTTGGGCCTTTAGTTTGTTATTTGTGATTCACGCCCTTATGAGCATCCAGTTTTTCATTCCAGCGTCCACATTAGAGGAAATGAAAGAAGCGAGCCAACAAGATCATTCAGGTAAGCTGACAGAATATATGCAAGTATACGGGAATGCGAACTACGCAGAATGGGTATCCTATCGATTTGATACAGAGATCATTCCTATTTTAATGAACTTGCCTGTAACGATGACAATGGTACTGGCCATGTTTTTATTCGGTCTATATGCAGGACGGATGGGCTTTTTCCAGCCAGATACTCCTCATTTGCATTTTATTAAGAAAACACAAATGATCACGTTCCTTCTTAGTGTTCCGCTTGTCATCTTTTTGGCTTTGCTCAAACTTCATATCGTTGATCCGGGAATCTATAGGCAAGCGGCTGTTCAACTCTTTACAAGTTTAAGCGGAATGACATTGTGCTTTTTCTATATTTCCTCTTTGACCCTGTTAGTAAGGAATGAACGATGGCATAAGATGCTTCGCCCATTAGGATATGCTGGTCAAATGGCTCTGACTAATTATCTGTCACAAACAATCATTTGTATCATTCTTTTTGTCGGTTTCGGTTTTTACGGAAAAATCAGCCTGGCAGCAGGAACCCTTATTTGCCTTCTCATTTATGTTCTGCAAATCACCTTTAGTTATATATGGCTGAAGCGATACAAATTCGGGCCAACGGAATGGCTATGGCGTTCATTTACGTATGGATATTTCCAACCGATGAAGAAAGAACAAAACTTAAAAGGCGATGTAAAAGGAACGACAATGTGACTGTGATACACCAAGATAATGGTTTTAATACTTTAAGAAAAATAGGGGATTCAAGTGGTGAATGCGTAAAATAGTAAACATAAAAAAATTAAAGAGGGTGATCGAAAGCACGGAAAGAGATGCGTTCGATCACCCCCTTTTCTACCCTTTAACCATAAAAAAGCTGTCCGGTCTTCGTTTTCTTTCGGCATCCCGGACATTCAGCATACACCTGCCCATCTTGGGAGGCCGCTTCTAACACTTTTCCACATGTCCTGCACTCTAAGTCTACATTCTGAATGTACCTTTCCAATATAAAGCGGGTTACGCCGCCTGTATTTCCGCAGTAGTGACAAAGAAGGCGCACCTTGTCTTTTGGCGTCACTTCGGCTTCTCTACGGCTATTGCAATTCGGACACCGCTCCCAAACATCCAAATACTCGGACAATGGATAATTTGGTTTATTTGTTTTAAAAAATTCCTCTTTTTTCTCCTCTTCTATCCCAGCAGGACTTAAGTCAAAATAGGCGGTTAAAAGTCCAGATGTAGCTTTTAACTGAGCGTGTCATGCCGTCATTCCCCTTTGTGTATCCGTTCGGTTAATAGGCTATTTATTGTAACATACATTACATGGATCCATCCTAATTATGAAAAAAATAAGAAAGATTATTCTTCCTGGAAAACTAACTCTTCACTTGCATAAGCGGGTTTAAAAATTTCGAAATATTTATGAATTCTTCACAAAAAGTAAACGGATATTTAACAACGACTGCAAAAAAGATTATAATGATAATACTGGTACATACTTCTTTAGGAGTTGATTAATAGATTGAAGATACCATTTCTCATAAAAGCGTTCATCATATGTTTAGTCGTTATCTCCATGTTTGCCGCATGTGTATATAAGGATGAAGAGAAAGAAGTGAATCAGCCCGAACCTCCGGCAGAACAAAAAGAGCGGGCTGACGTTGCGGTGATTTCCCCGTATCAGTTAAAGGACCGTGAACTTCATTTGCTGCGGGGGGCAGGAGTAGATACAAATGACTTCCTCGCATTTGTAGTCGATTGGAACGGACAAGAGCCAAAACCTTTAAAAGCAAGGATTGATGTATACGAAAACGGCCAGTTCAAACAAGCCATTTTTGAAGATGCTGTTCTCACAACGGATGATCCGGACCAGGAGCATTTGTTGACATTTGCCAAGCATGACAATTCCAATTCAGCTCGGGAAACGGAATGGATTGTTTCATATCAACCTGGAAGCTCCTTTACTTCTAACTATAATACAAGCCGTGAAATGACAGGCTGGTCCCTTCAAAAAGTGGAACGGGATTATGAAATCCAGAGCGGGAAAAAATATGTATTGGGCGCTCTGCTCGGCGGCCGGAGCGGCAATGTTCAAAGCGATTTTTCCTTAACGGAAGAAGGGGAACTTTCACCAGAAACACTGAAAAATGATTTTGTCTATGTATTCAGTGTGGAAGTAACAGAATAAAAGCAATAAAAACAGGCGCCGACTCAAAAGCCTCCAGAGGATGACCATAATCTGTTTTTCTGCGATGAACCGCCACTAAAATCCTTGATCTTCCTGGATTTTCAATGACGGTTCATCGCTTTTTATTACTTAATCATCTGCAGTTCTTTCGGATATTTCGTCAATGTTTCATATCCATCTTTCGTAATGACGACATCGTCTTCAATACGCACGCCGCCGACTTCCGGTACGTAAATGCCTGGTTCGATCGTGTATACCATGCCTTCTTTTAATACACCATCGTTTGCTTTGCTCATGGACGGGAATTCATGGACGCTGATGCCGAGCCCATGTCCGATGCGGTGCGGGAAGTAATCACCATAGCCGGCTTTTGTAATGATGTCTCGTGCCGCAATGTCGATATCCCCTATGCGGGTACCCGGCTTACTCGCTTCAAGAGAAGCAAGCTGTGCTTTTAGTACCGTATCATAAATTTCACGCTGCTTCTCATTTATATCCCCAAATGCGACTGTACGTGTAATGTCTGAGCAATACCCATCGAGTATAACCCCCAGATCAAATAACACGAAGTCTCCCTCTTTCAGCTGACGCAAGCCTGGATTTCCATGGGGATCAGCTGATTTTTCACCGAACAAGACCATTGTAGAGAAAGACATTTCACGAATGCCTTTTCGTTTCAATTCGTATTCGACCGCAGCAAGGACATCCATTTCTGTCACACCGGCTTTTAATGCTTCTACTCCGACTTGAACACCAAAATCGGCAAGTTCTGCTGCTTGTTTTAAAATCTCAACTTCAAGCGGCTCTTTCACAGCACGCAATTCGTTCATCTTGTCTTCCGCTGCATAAAGGGATGCCTCCGGAAACAATTGAAGAATCGCTTCCGCACGCGCATATGCCAGCGTCTCTTTTTCAACGGCAATGGCTGATGCTTTTGTAATATCACGCTTATGTAAAGTTTGCTGAATCATGTCCCACGGATTTTCATGGTCATGATAACCAAGAATGTCATACTCCCAGCCTGCCGCTTTCGCTTGGCCCACTTCCATGAATGGACAGACGAAAAATGGCTCAGCTTCCGGGAAGGCAAATACACCCATTAAACGTTCATGCGGGTCTGTATAAAAGTTGGTGACATAAAACACATTTTCCGTTGAGTGAAGAAATGCCATATCGTAATTTTGTTCTTTTAACCAACTCATTAATTGTTCCAGACGTTTTGATGTCATATGTACAACCCCTCTCACTAACGTGAACAAACATAGTATGTTTCTCTATCCTCTCCCATCATACGCTATATTTACCAATAACAAAAGTCAATCACTTCCAAGTCATATGATTATGCCTGAAATACCATATAAAAAGACTTCCCTGATTATTCAGGAAAGCCTTTTTGTATCAGCTTCCATTCGTTTCGTGCAAGGGGCAATGGTTTCAAATCTTGATTACTGGGCCGTGTAACCAGCGTCAAGGACAGCAGCCTGCCCCGTGATGCCTTTGGCTTTTTCACTTGCTAAGAATACCGCATAGTCCGCGATTTCTTTTACATTGATTAAACGTTTTTGCGGTACTAATGGGAAAATGACCTCTTCAAATACTTTTTCTATCGGGATTTTGCGAGTTTCTGCGATTTCGGCTAATTGGTTTTGTACAAGAGGAGTATCTACATACCCCGGGCAAAGCGCGTTCACCGTGATACCGTGTGCAGCACCTTCTAAAGCTGCTACTTTTGTTAAACCAATCACACCATGCTTAGCGCTGTTGTAGGCTGCTTTACCCGCGAAACCAATCAAGCCATTGATAGACGCCATATTAATAATACGGCCATATCCTTGTTCTTTCATGATTGGAAACGCTTTCTTAATAGCGATGAACGGAGCCGTTAGCATGACTTTGACCATAAATTCAAATTTTTCTGTTGGAAAGTCTTCTATATTAGATACATATTGTAAACCGGCATTATTCACTAAAATATGCAATCCGCCGAATGTGTCCATTGCATGCTTGATGGATGCTTCCATTTGTCCTTCATTTGTTACGTCACAAGCCACTGCAGTAGCTTCATAGCCCTCATTAACAAGCCGCTCTGCTTCTACTTTTGCTGCCTGTTCATTTAAATCGGAAATCACTACTTTTGCGCCTTCTCTCGCCATTTCACGTGCCACTTCTAACCCGATACCGCTCGCGGCGCCTGTTACAAGCGCTACTTTTCCTGTTAATAAACCACTCATTCTTTCTTCCCCCTTTTTCAATATATGAAACAATCCCATTTTATTCTTCGAGAAAATAAGTCTATAACCTGCAAGGTGTTTCATAAATACTTTATAATAATTTCCTCTATAGATAAAATAGAACATATTCATGAAGTCTATAACTATAGGTTATAACATATTATAGGTCTATTCTCCACTTGTTATTTCACCGCCTCTTTCATACAATATGCTTTGTCATGAGATTTAGAGTTTCATTTTTTAGTAGAACTGAAGATACGAATGTGCTATTTTATTAACATCGACTGTTTAGGGAGGGTTTTTGTAACGTTATGGAGATGATCCTTTCATTGGGAGAATGGAAGAATCTTGGGATTGCAGTTGGGATTTTTCTGATTTTCTTAGTATTGCGCAAACTATTTACGACCTATGTATTTAAGCTTGTTCTCGGATTCATGCAAAACAAAAAAATTGACTTTGTCGCTAAAATTTTAGAGTCATTTGAAAAGCCGCTTCGTTGGTTGTTCGTCATTATCGGGATTCAGCTTGCTTTGCCATATTTGCCGTTTGAGCTGATCGCCCACGACACAGAGAGAAAAATTTTCCGCTCTCTTTTCATTTGGCTTGCGGCATGGGGAATTTATGACTTGACATCCTCTACTTCTTTGATTTTCGCCCATTTCGTGAAGCGATTCGATTTTCAAATTGACCGTATTGTCATCCCATTTATAGAAAAGATGCTGCGCACCATTGTCGTTGTGCTGGCCGCTTCCATCATCGCGGAAGAATGGGGCTTTAATGTTAACGGTTTTATTGCGGGTCTGGGCCTCGGGGGACTCGCCTTTGCGTTGGCGGCGAAAGATACAATCGGAAACTTATTTGGCGGAATTGTTATTGTGACAGAAAAGCCTTTTACAATTGGAGATTGGATTAAAACTCCGAGTGTAGAAGGTATTGTCGAAGACATTACGTTCCGCAGTACAAAAGTGCGTACATTTGCACAGGCGCTTGTAACCGTTCCAAATGCCACCCTCTCCAATGAACCGATCATTAACTGGTCAAAAATGGGGAAACGGCAGGTAGCGTTCCACCTGGGAGTTACCTACAATACTTCCCGTGAAAAGTTGGAAACGGTTGTGAATCGCATAAGACAAATGTTGATGGATGACGAAGAGATTCATAACGAAACCATTTTAGTGAGCTTTGATCGTTTTAATGAGTCCAGCCTGGATATTTATTTATACTTCTTTACCAATACAATTGCTTTCAACGATTACTTGAAAGTAAAAGAAACTGTCAATTTTAAAATTATGGAGATTTTCGAAGAAGAAGGCGTTGAGTTTGCCTTCCCTACCCGCACACTTGTGATTGATAAACAAGGTGAGGCAGTAAAAGAAGAAGAGTTATTTGAGAAAGCACGAGGCTAATGAAAAAGGGCGTATTGACGTCCTTTTTCATCAGCCTTATAAATCTATAAATCACCGTCCATGTTAGTGCCAAACAATGGATGTGAGCGGTCATTTATTTGATGAACGGAATGTTTGAACTATCTCGCTTTATATCTCTCCCCCGCACGAAGGACAATAAAAAGATAAGAGCACCTCCTGAGTAAGCAGTATGCTTTTGTGAGAGCAGTTTGCACAATCAATAACAAGTTGATGGATGTCCGCTTGTGGTTGAACTTGTCTTGCTATGTCCTTGAGCGTTGGAGCGGCCTGAAATTGGGCAGTAATTCGCTCTAAGTATACCGCTTGGTCTGAAGCTAACTCAGGGCTTGGATGATAGTAATCCAATGGACCTTCCCCACGAACACCGTATGTTCTTACTTGATTTGTCTCAAAGAAATCAAGCCATTTTTCTTTTAATTCCTTGAAACGTGTCGGTTGATTAACACCCCATCCAATGACGACCCACGGGTGATTCTTTTTTTGAAAATGGTCGATGCTGTCATACAAAAACTGAATATATTCTTTTGTAATCTCTTCCTGCAGTACTTCATTGGATTTTGTATTTTTAATCGGAAGTAAGTTATACATATAAACACGCCCTTCGATCGGTCCAGGCTCATGCTTTTTCACGATTTTGACGATTTGGTTCATTGTTCGATCTAAACGGATCTCCCCCATAACAGCACCAGCTAATACTTGTGGCTTTACAAGTTCCGCACTCTCCGGACTCAGCATTAAAAAAGAACCGATGGATGCTGATGATTTTCCAAATTGAAGATATGCGTTTGTACGGAACGTTTTCTCTCCATATGGATGAAACATGGCATACGCCTTTGAACTCATTTTTCCATCCCCCTTTTGATATTTCTTCCTACATTATATGCTGAATGGTAATATTTTCTTATTTATATTTTCTTCACATGAAAAAAGAGCTTCCATAAAGGAAGCTCTTTTGCTATGCAGATACTTCTGATTGCTTCAGTTTCACTTTTACAACTGATTCATGGCCTTCTACTGTCTCTCTTTTTTTTGTGACCTCAACGTACTGAATATGATGGCCTTCCATTTCTGTTACTTTAAATTGATACGAATCGAAGGTAAGTGTTTGGCCTTGCTTAATATCGTAGTTTTCCGTTAAAACCCAGCCGCCGATCGTATCAACGTCCGTATCATCAATTTCCGTGCCTAATAAATCGTTCACTTCACTGACCAACACTTTTGCATCAATCACATAGTGATCATCTTTGATTTTCTGAACAAGCGGACGTTCATCTGCATCAAATTCGTCACGTATCTCCCCAACGATTTCTTCCAAAATATCTTCAACGGTCACTAACCCTGCTGTACCGCCATATTCATCGACTAAAATCGCCATATGGATTCGTTCTTTTTGCATTTTTAACAACAAATCATGGATGGGAATGGATTCAATGACTTGAATAACAGGACGGATGTATGTTTCAAGTCTCAACTCCTCCTGCTGCCCATCAAATACATAGTCCGTAAATATTTCCTTCATATTGACCATACCAATAATATGGTCTTTGTCACCATCTACAATCGGGTAACGTGTATATTTTTCCTCTCTCACAATGTCCAACACCTCTTGAAGCGTATCTTCCCTGGAGAAAGTGACCACTTCCGTACGCGGAACCATGATTTCTTTTGCAAGGCGATCGTCAAATTCAAAGATCTTGTTTACATATTTAAACTCGGACTGATTGATTTCCCCGCTTTTATAGCTTTCTGATAAAATGATACGCAATTCTTCTTCCGAATGGGCCAAATCATGCTCTGAAGCCGGCTTAAGCCCAAACATTCCCGTCACCAATCGAGCGGATCCGTTAAGCGCCCAAATGAATGGATACATGATTTTATAAAAGATAATGAGCGGCGGCGCAAACAACAAGCTCACTCGCTCCGCTTTTTGAATCGCCAATGTTTTCGGTGCCAATTCCCCGATAACTACATGGACGAACGTGATGGAGGCAAAAGCGATCCCAAATGAAAGAAGAGATGCGACCGAGTCAGAAAGGGAGAGTTTCTCGAAAAGCGGATGAAGCAATCGTTCCACTGTCGGCTCCCCTAACCAACCTAATCCTAATGCAGTGATTGTAATTCCAAGCTGACATGCTGATAAATACTCATCCAAGTTGGTGATGACCATTCTAGCAGCACGTGCATTTTTGCTTCCTTCTGCAATCAACTGATCAATGCGTGAACTGCGAACCCTTATAATCGCAAATTCTGACGCCACGAAAAAGGCGGTTAAGGCGATTAAAATCGCCACTAAAACCAAGTTAAATATGTCCAAAAAAGTTCCTTAGCTCGCACAAAACGAGTAAGGAGTCACCTCCTAAAAAATTAGTTAATAGTTTTAATGTATGATTAACAGCTTCATTTTTCCACGGCCATGTGACAAAGGCTTACCCATTATTTTTCATTTTGTCAAATTAAGAGTACAAGCAATGATTGAATGAGCGACATGCTTTGATTCGATAACTGTGTAGACAACAAGCGCTTTTGGTCATCATCAAGCTTTTCAACAATCGGCATGAATCCGGAAAGTTCTTGATTCAAATGCTCTAAATGCTTAGCAATGACTTTGGCTTGGTCCAACACTTCTTCTTCCTCAATATGCTGACTCTTCATCAATTCCAGCTTTTTTCGAATCTCATCTAACGGCATGTGCAGTTTCTTGCAAGTTTCAATGAATTTTAAGTCCTCCAGTGCCTCTTCGGAGTAATACCGATAATTGGACGGGGAACGTTTTGCTTGCAGCAAGCCTAACTGTGTATAGTAATCGATGGTGCGCTTTGAAACATTGGCCAATGAAGCTAATTCACCAATTTTGTACTCTGCCCCATTGTATCACCTCATGTTCAGTTCTTATCTCTATTTTAAAATGGTTCAAAGCATACAGTCAATCGTTTTGGTTGTACCTATTTTAAAAAACGATCTCTCCGTCTTGAAAACACCGGAAAATAAAAACTCAAGATAATAAAGGCAAATCCAATCGCAAATAAAATAAACGGCATTCTAACGGTAAATACTTCTGCATAATGCTCCATCTTTCTCGTTTGGATAGGCAATAAGTTCAATTCAAACATGAAATCCAATGCTGCCACAGACTGGAATAATATCCCAACGACAAACAAACTGAGACGAATCATAAAAGACCGCATCGAGGCATTCCTTTCTTACATCATAATTGTCCTTTCTTTTCATGTTTTTAAGGGGTCCCATTTCATTTAGCCAATTCATTAAAAGGAAAATGCTATTCCTGTTGATAAAAAATATGCACAGAACTGTGACGTTATACGTTTAGCTTTGTAAGCTGTTCATTACTGCCCAATAATCGAAAAGAAAAAACCCGCTTTCTCTCCTCATTGAGAAAAAAAGCAGGTTTTCGAATGATCGTTTATATTTTAAAGTTAAGCTTCAAAATGTTCGCACGAATAATTGTCTCGATCACAATAACAAGCGCCGGTCCAACAAGCAAGCCGATGAATCCCAGCATTTTAAAGCCTAAATAAATACTGATGAGGGAAGCAAGCGGTGAAATGCCAAGACTTTGGGAAAACACTTTTGGCTCAATCACCCGTCTGACAACAGTAATAACCACAAACAAAATAATGAGACCGATTCCTGTTTTGCTGTCTCCGCTCATAATCAGGAAAATTGCCCACGGCACCAAAGCTGAGCCTGTCCCCAAGATTGGAAGCAAATCAACCAGGACGATAATGAGTGAAATAATGGCAACGTACTTCACACCCAGGATCGATAAGCCGACAAATGAAATGATGAATGTGATAAAGCTCAATAAAAACTGAGCCTTTAGAAAACCGACGCCGGCACGGCTTAGCTGGCGCATGATCAATTCTACTTTTGACTTTGTTTTATCGGTAAGAAAACTTGTCACCTTGCGTTTTAATGACGGGAGTTCAAGACTGAATAAAAACAAAGCAATAAAGTAAATAATTAACTCAATCATGAAGGTAGGAACCGTCGCCAACAAGTTTATCGTTGATTCTGCAACATTTGACGCAAATTGAATGAGTGCTTGTTTGGATGAATCGATGGATGATTCAATCGATGTCACAATCTCCGGCGGCAAATTATCTGATACTTTTTGCCATTGGAAAATATACTCTTTGATCGGTTCGACATTGAAGTTTCTCACCCATTCTGGAACACGCTTTGAGAAAATAACGATTTGATCAATCAGCATGACAATGACAAAATAGAAAAGCAACCCAATCCCAGCCAGGAACAAGCAAAACGTAATGGTGACCGCATATATCCTTTTCAAGCTAAAGCGGCCTTCGAAAAACCTTACTGCCCCATCCAGCAGCAGTGCCGTAAACAATCCTAATACCAACGGCATGCTGTACGGTAAAAACCAGGCAAGCAATGCTAAAACTACAACAAGAAAAATCCACTTTTTATATTTTTGAAACCACACAAGCACTTCCCCTTCTTACCGAAAAATTCAAAGATGTTTGATCCCGCTCTAACGGGCATTTAGTTCAACTAATCATCATATGGAGAAAAACGCATGATCCTATACGTCGAAAAACCACTGATGGAAGTATTACTTTATAAGAATCTATTATATCTTATTTTCTAAGAAATTACTTGAAAAATAAAGCTTTTTCAGACATAAGAAAAGCTTTATTCCCAGAAGACTTCTCATGAAATTTTCAACTGTGAAACAACGCTTCCAATCGAGTCATGAATGACTAAATCGAAAAGATGGTCAAACCTTGTGGCATCACGATTGATGATTACCGTCCGAATGTTTCCCTTATCATTTACATACAGCGGAATTTGATTAATCGGTGTAACGTCAAGGGAGGAACCCATAACAATAAATAAATCACTCATCAAAGCAGCAGCGATCGCCTCTTCAAAATGGTGAATGCTGTCACCGAACAGCACCACATCCGGTTTTAAGATCATATTACAATCCTTCCCGCTTCTGGTAATACCTTGACAGCGCGGCAAATCATGTTCATTTAAATAAAAAAGGTCGTATGCAGCATAACATTTCGGACAATGAGCGGATTTGATGGTTCCATGAATTTCATATACATTTGAACTTCCCGCATCTTGGTGGAGTCCATCGATGTTTTGTGTGATCACATTTATTTGTTTTCCTGTCTCTTCTAAACGTGCAATAAACTCATGTCCGCGATTCGGTTTGTATTCATGCAGCATTTTGATGCGAAAAATGTCTTTAAACAACGGCCAAAATTCTTTGGGACGCCGTTCAAAGAAAGGACGGGATACGACGTCAGCAAAATTCATGTTTTGTTTATATAAACCATTTTGCGAACGAAAATCCGGAATTCCCGACTCAGTGCTAATACCAGCTCCCGTAAAAAACGTGATGCGGTTTGATTGATCGATTAATTGTTGAAGTTGAGCAACAGCTGGCTCCACGACTTTCACATCCTTCCATTTCTGCCTTTTATTTTACCATATGTACCCGTTAATAAAGATGAGAAGAAATTGAAAATAAAAAGTTTCTGCTCTTTTTTTCAAAATAAAAAACAACTCCCAAAAAGCGGAAGTTGTTTATTTATAGTAACGGATTATTTTATTGATATATACCCATTTGTTCATTTCTTAAACATCACGACGGAAAAGAGGCAATATGTTAAAAGGCTGATTCGAGAGCATAAATAACACGCTCTCGAATCAGCCTTCTTCTCATTATTTACATGTACCGTAATACTCATTGATCATGTCTAAAATACTTGGATATTCGTCCAGCCATTCAAACTGTTGCTGTACCTGTTCTTGTTTCTGTTCTTGTTTCTGTTCTTGTTTCTCTTCCTGCTGCTGCATCACATATCCTCTCCTTTTCGTTAACCATTGTCTGTTATATAACATATGATGGATAATTCATTTTGTTTCATAACAATTTTGAATTTTACAAAAATAAAAAAGGGTGAATAAAAAGCATTAAAAAAATGCTTTTTATTCACCCGCCCGGAAATGAACCATCATGGAAAACGCAATAAAATGAAAAGTTTCCTGAACGGTTCATTTCGGTTTAAAAACATGATTTTTAGGGTTTATTGATCAGCCTTTAACTTTCAGTAAACGCAAGCCATTTAACGTGACAATGAGAGTGGCTCCCATATCCGCAAAAATGGCTATCCATAATGTCAGCCATCCCGGAATGACGAGCAATAGCGCAATTAGTTTAATCATCAAGGAAAATGATATATTTTGCTTGATGATGGCCAATGCTTTCCTGCTTAATGAAATGGTGAATGGAAGCTTGCGCAAATCATCTCCCATCAATACAACATCCGCCGTTTCCAGTGCTGTATCCGTTCCGGCACCACCCATCGCGACCCCAACCGTGGCAGCTGCCAATGCGGGAGCATCATTCACCCCGTCACCAACCATGGCAACATGCTTGTGTTGCCTTCGGAGCTGTTTAATATAACGAAGTTTATCTCCAGGTAAAAGCTCGGCCTTCACTTCCTGAACTCCTATTTGTTTACCGATTCCCCGGGCAGTTTGCTCATTATCACCCGTCAACATAATAATGCGGCGAATATTTAATTTACGTAATTTCTCTAGTACAGATGGACTGTTTTCTCTTATTGTATCTGCCACGGCAATGAGTGACTCAATTCTTTCTTCTGTCCCTACAACCATGACCGTTTTTCCTTCATGTTGCAGCCTTTCAATCGTTTGATTGATTTCTCCAGTCATCAAGTTTTCATTCCATTGCCTGAACATACCCGGACTCCCCACCGCATACTCTTTTCCATCAATCTGTCCTTTAATTCCTTTTCCTGTTACAGAGTGGAACTCCTTCACTGTAACGTTCCCAATGAAAACGTTACTTTCTTCCGCTTTTTTCATGATGGCAGATGCAAGCGGGTGCTGCGAATTATTCTCTAAAACTGCGGCAATACGCAGTGCCTGTTCTTCATTTGTGTAAACAATTAAATCTGTCACTTCTGGTGTTCCTTTTGTCAGCGTGCCTGTTTTGTCAAAAGCAATCGCCTCAATCGCACCGGTTTCTTCCAGATGGATGCCGCCTTTAATGAGGACACCGTGACGCGCGGCATTCCCGATAGCCGTGACGATTGCTACAGGTGTTGAAATAACAAGGGCACATGGACAACCGACAACTAAAATAGCCAACCCTTGATAGATCCATTTTCCCCAATCCGCTCCAAACAGCAAGGGTGGAACAATAGCAACAACCAGAGCGATGAAAATGATCACCGGTGTATAGTATTTAGCAAAACGATCCACAAACGCTTGAGACGGGGCACGCTCGCCCTGGGCTTCTTCTACAAGATGAATAATTTTCGAAATGGTTGTATCTTCTACTCGTTTTGTAACGCGTACTTCCAACAATCCTTCTTCATTTAGCGTTCCTGCAAACACTTCGTCATCTGATGCTTTCTCTACAGGTACAGACTCACCTGTAATGGCTGCCTGGTTGACCGTAGAAATTCCTTTTATGACAACACCATCCATCGCAATTTTTTGCCCCGGTTTAACAATCATCACATCATCGATGGCAATGTCTTCTACCGGAATGGAAAACTCTTCTCCGTTTCTGCGTATGAGAGCTTGTTTTGGAGCAATTTCCATTAGTGATCGTATTGACTGGCGCGCTTTATCCATTGAATACGACTCCAATACTTCACTAATCGCAAACAAAATGACAACCGTTGCCCCTTCGCTCCACTCTCCGATGGCAGCAGCGCCAATAATGGCAACCGTCATAAGCGTTCGCATATCAAATTGAAAACGAACCAAATTCTTTAATCCTGCCGTGAAGACACGGTATCCTCCGATGATAATGGCCAATGCAAAAGCTCCAACCGTAAAAAAATGTTCTTCCCCAAACACGGATAGGAACGCCCATCCTAATGCAACAAACAAAGCAGATATGATAACATTTCCGTGTTTTTTCCAAGAAGGTATTTTGACTTCTTCTGCTTTTTGCCCGTCTGGAACTAATTTTAATTGTTCAAATGCTCCCGCTTTTTCCAACTCTTCAATGGTTGTATGACCATAAACAGTGAGTTTAGAGGCGCCAAAGTTAACGGCCGCATCCCTTACGCCATCGAGCTCCCTCACATTCGTTTCAAACTTTTTGGCACAATTGGCACATGTAAATCCTTGTATCCGATACACATGTTTTTCTAATTCTTGTTCCATTATCCGCTCACCTCGCTTTGATATTCAAATGCCAATTGAATAAGTTGTTTTACATGATGATCATCCAACGAATAGTACACAAACTTTCCTTCTTTTCGATATTTCACCAACCCTAGATTGCGCAACAATCTTAAGTGATGGGATGCCGTGGCTGTTGTGCACTCCACAATATTGGCTACATCACAAACGCATAGTTCGTCTTGGACCGTCAGAGAATAAGCGATTTTAATTCTTGTATCGTCTGCCAGCGCCTTAAAGATTTTCGCCACTTCCATTGTATTGTGCGCATTCATGCCTTGCTTCACACGCGCTACCTTTTCTTCATCCGTACAGGCAATTTCACATACATCCTCTTGCCGATCCATTTTCTTTCACCTTCTTATTCAAATATTCATTTGAATATAGTATATGAAATTTCAGAAAAAAGGTAAAAAAAAAAGACGGCTGCAAACGAATTTTTTGCTGCCGTCTTTCTTTATAGTCCTTATATAACCCCACTTAAGTTTTTAACCTCTGTCATCGAGCCTTCTTCTATTTGCGCTTTTCGGTTCTCGCACCTTGAGCAGGCTTACAAAGGTTCATCATGTGACATGGGCGGTTTTTGCTGATGTCACATGATTTATGTGGATTTTTATACCCCTGGAGTGAGAGTAGGTTTTGCATAACCTTCTTTATATTTCTCATCAATGTTTTGACGGATTTCCTTGATTGATTTCCCCTTACTATAATCCGTAATGGACTCAGCGGCAATTTCTAAACAAACACCGCACCGTGTACCATGGTCATCCCATACAACAGCGCCGTTCTCTTTGTTATCATGAACGAAACAATCGTAATTGCTTGTATGACCGGCGGATTCGCCACAGCCACAGTAGCATGGAATGTTCTCCAGCAGTTCTTGATGCTGTGCTGCTGCTTGATATAGTATTTTCATATCATCCGGCTTGTCTGCCAAAAATTTCGGCAAGCTGTCTGCACTTGCTGTTTCTTCCCGTAAATCTCCTGATACATGTTCTTCATGGGTACTTTCAGCCTCTTCACTTGTTTCTTGCGTATTGCCGCACGCTCCTAGTATAACGGCCGAAAATACAAACATCGATGTAAATGCTGGTTTTAGTTTCATGATTCGATCCTTCCCTCTTTTTCGTCTAAGTGAATTGTAAACCGAACCCGTCTATCCATCAACCATCTTGACAGAATTGTCACTTGCACTTTCTTTATGCATGAATATTTGGATTTTCGGCATCGCCTGTTTTGCCTTGAAGTTTGCGAATGATCATGTATGAGTAAATACCAAGCAAGATGGTAAAAATCCAGTTGATTACTTGCATGATAACAATCATCTTGCCGTAACCGTCCACTCCATACTGATTAATTAGCCAAAGCTTTACAACAGCTACTGCCGCATAACGAATACTGAATAGTATCGTCAAAATGCGAAGCATTTTAAACATATCCTTTTCTTTCAAATACCTCATGATGTCTTTTCGTTCATACCCCATCAACTGCGCTGTATCTCCAAAAAAATACATGCCCATCGGACGGTTGACTATGACGGTCACGAAAAAGAATAAGGCCAGCCCAAACATGAAATAAACTTGATTATACAACATCGTTTGGGCTTTTCCCGACACTAAATCAATAATCGTACGAGCGAGCAGCGAAACGACGATAAAGATTCCCGTTATGTTAAATTGTCTCTCTTTTATAAACTTATAAATCGTATAAAAGAAGGCCGGAGCTGTCGATAGCAAAATTGCATAATAATCCCCGATGAGATGTCTTCCCTGGTTCCAGATCAAATATGGCAATGCAATGTAAAAAATTAAATCGAATAATACATTCGGCTGCTGTTTCGGCTTTTTTTGTTCTTCCATAACAATTCCTTTCTTGAAACCAATCATTATCTCTATTTAATCGCGATTTGA
The DNA here is from genome assembly GCF_042649685.1 of Bacillus songklensis. Lineage (NCBI taxonomy): Bacteria > Bacillati > Bacillota > Bacilli > Caryophanales > Bacillaceae > Bacillus > Bacillus songklensis. The sequence goes on from NZ_JBHRZT010000068.1 coordinate 169,250, forward strand.
ACAAGAAAGTCAACTCATTTCACTACATTCCCGCATGTTGAACGGGCAGTACACGACTGGAATGTTTTTTGCGACTTAATGAAGCGGTTAAAAACAAAAACGGCAATGCGAATAATGTCAAGACGGCTAACAAACTAAAAATCACCCCTCCGTTTTGGGTTCCAAGCATACTGATTAATACACCTCCTGCAGAAGCTCCCGCACTTTGGCCCAAGGTGACAAGTCCGCTTGCGCCGAAATACGCCCCTCTTAAATGATCGGGTGCCATTTCGGCTGTGATAACATCCATTAAGACAAAACATAAAATTTCGCCAATCGTAAATATAACCATCGCGCAAATAAACCATCCGGTGTTCGGAGAAAGACCGAATCCCAATAGACCGAGCGAAAAGAAAATGGCCCCGGCTTTTACGGCTGTAAAGGAGGATATCTTTTTAGTCAATGCCAGAATCGGAAATTGGCAAACAAGCACCGTTACGGCATTTACCGTAAATAGCAATGAGTAGAGCGAAACACGTTCATTTCCCAAAAACTGCGACAAGGTCGTATCAAGATGGGAATATCCAGTCACAATAAAGAAATTACCTAACAGGAACATTAAAAAAACAACATCTTTTTTCATCACATGGACCATCGACATAAAGGTAATGATTTCAGTCTTGGCTGCTTTTTCTAACGTATATCGCTTCATAAGAAAGAGAATAAGTACACTATACGAAGCGAAGATACAGGCAGTGAAAATAAACGGCGTTGATGATTGCGAGCTGCCAAGCGTCAACCCGATCAATGGCCCGATCGCTCCTCCGATATTAATGGCAAAGTAGCGAACCTGGAACACAAGCTTTCTGTTTTCATCCTTTGTCATATCTGCCAATAATGCTCGTGAAGCGGGTTCAAAGGCACTGCGGCACAATCCGTTTAAGGCGCTCAGCACCAAAAAGGCTGCAACGGTTTTGGCCAAAGCAAAACCAATAAAAACAAAAATCCAAACAAACAAAGACGCTAACATGACCGGTAAGCGCCCATAACGGTCTGACCATACTCCCCCCAGCACACTGCTTAATGTTCCGACGAGATAATTGACTGCTAAAATAAAGCCGATTTCCGTCGGGGAAAGTCCTATTTTTTCTCCTAGATAAATCCCCAAAAATGGAATGGTCATAAAAAAGCCCGTTCTCGTCACAAACGTTCCAATAATCATCCATAGCGCAATCGGATGAAACAGATGATACATGAATTTTAATCGATTCATCATTCTCACTCTCTCTTTCTCTTCATGATTTGATTATACATTTTTCTCTTGATTGCCACTCAGCAAATATTGCTGAACAAAAATAGCAAGTTCCTATACAAGGATTCAATACAGGAATATAATGGAATCAAGAAACCATTCCGAGCGAGGGATGCTTATGAAACGATTGGAAATGCCGCTGCACGTTTGCAAATTGATGATTCTCGAGTTTCTAGAACAATCTTCCGACCCTTGTTTTCACACACACGGGGACGATTATCAAATGAGCATTTCATTAAACGGGCGACCGTTTCTTGAACAAGAGGGCCGCACTCTCTGTTTAGAAGGGCAAACCAGGCTTATGACTGCACCTTCTCAATTTCATCGCCATTTCACAAACGATGAACACGCGAAAATATTGTTGTTTAATATTCCCCGTCCTTTTATTGAGGAAGTGATTGAAGAGAGGTTCGGGACTTTACGAACCCCTGTTGAATTCGAATCGATTACAGTCGATAAATCCGATTCCTTTATCCAGCTTGCCCGCTCTCTTATATCCATGAGCGCTTTTGAAGAACCGGACCGGGAACGATTGCAGGAAAATGAACGCGAGCTCGTTCATTTATTGCTGTCTAAACAAAGAAGCAATTATTCCGAATTATGGAGAACCGAACACCGAAACACCCCCCATCCTTCCATTAATCGCATCCTTACATTTATCCGTCATCATTTTCAGGAAGGGTTGACACTGGAAGACTTAGTGGCAGAAGCGAAGATGAGCAAGTTCCATTTCATTCGTTCCTTTAAAGAAATGGTCGGTGTCACTCCTATGCAATATGTGACACTCATACGCCTGCAGCAAGCCAGGGAGCTCGTGGTCAAGACACAGACACCGATCACCTCTATTGCCTATGAAACCGGCTTTAATAGTGTAAGCAGCTTTGAACGCTCCTTTAAGCAAAAATACGGGATGACCCCTATCCAAATGCGAAGATTCAGCAATTAGGCGCCAAAACGGGACTGACTCAAAAGCTTTCAGGGAATGACAATAATCTATTTTCCAATCCCTTCACTTGCCCGACCCGATGCCCCAAGTCCATGGGGAACAAGCGATCCTGTGCGGTAACGAATCCTTGTGCCATATAGAGAGGATGATTTTCCAACATCCGGGTTTAAAATAAAGAGTAAAGAAAATAGAAAGAGACAGCATGTACTCATAAGGTGCTTGAAGGGGGATTTTCATTGTATAAAGAATTATTAGAAACAAACCATCGGCCGTACCCTCTTCCATCCTCCAAATGGGTGATGACGCAGGAGTGGAAAGATTTATTATTTATGCATTGGCCATTGCCGCCGGATTTAATAAAGAAGCATATTCCTTCCGAACTGGAACTCGATACGTTTGACGGGAATGCCTGGATTAGTATTCTTCCTTTTAAGATCGCGGAGACATTCACCATACGAAGTGGGAATTATACAAGGCACAAGCACATGTTCATCGAAACAGCCTGGCTTTCTTTCTGCCGCGTTCACATTTTAATCAAGCACCCGTTCTTCACTATTTCTTCTCACAGAAAGTCTTTTTCTGGCCGCTGAAACGCGTTTAGCTTAATATGTTTAGTTTAAAGCCATCACGAGCCATTACCGGGGAATGCAAAAAGAGCTGCGATTATACACAGCTCTCGTTTAAATGATATAAAGGGATATTCTTTTTATTATTTACCGATGAACATTTGTGTCCAGTAAGTTGTACCTTGGCTGTCTTTTACAAAGCCAACTCCGATGTGAGTAAAGCTGCCGTTTAAGATGTTAGCACGGTGGCCTTCACTATTCATCCAAGCATTCATTACTTCTTGAGGTGTTTGTTGACCTTTTGCGATGTTTTCACCTGCAGCACGGTATGTGATACCGAATTGCTTCATCATATCGAACGGTGAACCGTATGTTGGAGATTGGTGATCGAAGTAACCTTTGTTCATCATGTCTCTTGATTTTTCACGCGCTACATCACTTAATTTTGTATCTAATTGGAGCGGTTTTAAACCTGCTTTTTGTCTCTCTTGGTTAACAAGATTCGCTACTTGTTTCTCAAACTCGCTTACGCTAGAAGAAGTTGTTGTTGCCGGCTTCTGTGTCTTTGTTGCCGGTTGTTGAGCAGATGTTGTTGGTTTAGCTTTTTGTGCTGGTTGTTGAACGGTTGGTGCTGGTTTTTGTGCTGGCTGTTGAACTGTCGGAACCGCCGCTTTGTTCACTGTAAATTGAATGCCATATTTATTTAATAATTGTTGAAGAAATGCGCTGTTTACAGCTTGTCCATTAACTGAATACACATAAGTTTGACAGTTAGTTGGAGTAGGTGCTGCCGCGTTTGCATTTGCTCCTCCAGCAAAGATTGTTGTTGCTAATGCTGCTGCTGCTAAAATTGTACCTGTTTTTTTCATGTCGTTTTCCTCCTTGGTTTTACCTTGTTGGTTTACGACCCCCACAGCTATCATCCTAGAATTCTAGCAAAATCTCAACTTGTAAAATATACCACATAGAAGAAAACATGCAATATAAGCAGAAAATCCTTGAAAAGACTGTTTTTTTCCTTAAACATGTAAAATATGACACCAGTGAAAAAATCAGGTTTAATAGCCACAATCTTAAATAAACAGGTATATATACCCTGCTTTTACCTATATCCATTCACAAAAAACTTCCAGATCATGGTTGTTTAATCATCCGAAAGTTACCGAAAAAAAGACGTTGAGAAAAAATGTATTGTCCATCAAGTTCTATTAGGGTTATAATAATTGATAAAAAATGTTAAAAGAATGATAATATTGAAAATATTCATTTATAGTATATAAAATAAAAAAGGAGGAAAACGCGATATATGCCTCAAGCTGCTTTTTTGAAAAATAAAAATCAGCTATTGCATTTCTACAATGACGGTTTATTTTACGAAGCTTTTGTGATTGCTGAGAAAACACATATGGAACACCCTGATAAAAGAATAAAAACCACCCTGTGGAAAGCGAGAATTCTGTGTAAATTAAATCACCCGGAACAAGCCATCACAGAGCTTCAAAGCGCCCTTTCACAGAATATTTGGTGGCATCCGAATACATTTGTTTATGAACCCGACTTCCAACCCCTTTTCCAATTCAAATCATTTCACCGTTTTTTAAGCGCATGCGAGAAAAAGTGGCGACATGACCAACGAACAAATCAAGCGATAAATACAGATCAATGAAAGAATATCTATCGCCATTTCCTCTATTGAAAAAATGCTGCTAACTCCCTATAAAATAAGAAGAAGCGGGGCTTATCCCCCGCTTCTTCCATGGATGGAAACCGATGAAATCTTTAACAGGTAAAAATCGTGATAACCTTTCGCATACTAACGAAAAACGAGGTGTCCTCATTGCTCCCTTACTTTCATCTCTGTATTGGACTCCCTATTTTATCGATTATTTCTGGAGTGTTTTATCAATTGCTCTTCAAAAAAACATGGTTAGGGGCTCTTGTGTCATTCTTCTTGCCTTTTTGGTTCATTCCTTACCACTTCACTGGATTGCAGCGGATTGGATTATGGTTTATTTTAGGAGCGGTATATGCCGGTATTGCTTACCTTATCAGTTCCTTCATAGCAACCAAACAAACAAATTCTTTTTAATAGATGAACTTCTTGTTATATCAATGGGTTTCCCAATGACTTCTTCGGCTGGAAAACCGGTCATTTTTTCTCCCGCAGGCTTAACGTCTGTTATGATTCCCCTTTTATCAAAGAAAACAGTCAAAATCCCACAAATCAATTATCAGCGCTCTTTTGATATCGTACGGAGGAAAATTTTGTTTTAATGTATATATTTTTCCAATGGCGTACATGATAAAAAACGTGTATTTCAGTCATCCATCTTTTTCCACCCATTATATACGAAAAGGAGAGAATGATTATGAAAAGATTCTTGTTTTTGTTCATGACGCTGTTGTTGACCATCCTTCCCGTCACCACTGTCCATACAAGTGCAGAAACACCGATGGAATCCATGGTTCGGATTGTTCATGCTTCCCCGGACACCCCCTCCGTTGATATATACTTAAACGACGAACAGGTAGTCTCTGAAGCTTCTTTCTCTGATGTATCCGACTATTTAAGCGTTCCCGAGGGTACCAATACCGTTGACATCTATGCATCAGGCACAAAAGGACAAAAAGACCCTGTTTTATCAGCTTCCGTAAATGTAAAAGGCGGCATGACTTACACGCTGGCGGCAGCCAATACACTGCAAAATTTAGAACTGGAAGTATTGGAAGATGATATGGGCATAACACGCGGTAAAGCAAAAATCCGCGTTTCCCATTTCGCCCCTGATGCCCCTGCTGTGAATGTTGGAGTAAAAAACGGAGATGTTTTGTTCAATAACTTAGCTTTCAAACAAACAACCGAGTATAAAGAGCTTAAACCGAACACATATGATTTGACAGTTACTACGGCGGACGGAAATCAACTTGAATTGGATCTTTCCGGTACAAGGCTGGCAGAAAATACAGTTTATACGGTACTGGCCATCAGTACAGGGGATCAGTTAGAAGCTCTTATTCTCGAGGATCAGTCTATGATGCCTTCTGAAATGCCGAAAACAGGTATGGGAGGAACGGCTGCAAATTCCCCGCTTGATGCGGTCAAATATATGGCGGCCGGTGCAGCTCTTATTACCATAGCAGCATTTGTCTTTCGCCGGAAGCATGCTTAAAGCAAAAGGAACATGGGTGGGCTGGCTGCTTTTATTATGCCTGACAACAAGCTGTGAAGCGAAATCACCCATTGAAACCAATCATCCAAACGCGATTTTAACCAAGACCGAAACATCGATTTCCAAGCCAGTTTATTTGGAAATCCCAAAACTGGCTTTAACCGCTTCCATTGAAGCGAAAGGGTTGTTAAAAAACGGGCAAATGGCCGTTCCTGATGATCGGGATACAGTCGCCTGGTACGCCCCTGGGGCGATTCCCGGTCAAAAAGGAAACGCAGTTATGGCCGGTCACGTCGATGACAAAAAAGGGCCTGCTGTCTTTTATTATCTCAATCGGCTAACAATTGGAGATTTCATTCACATTCAAGATAAGAATGGAGTGAAATTGACATTCGTCGTGACGAAAAAAATAGCATACGATCGGCATAATGCTCCGATTGCATTGATTTTTGGATCGTCTGGTGCAAAACATCTTAACTTGATTACATGTACAGGATCATTCAATCGAAAGCAAGGTACCCACGAAAAAAGACTTGTTGTGTATACCACTTTGCTTGGAACCACAACGAAGAACTAAAAAATGAGAAAAATAGATTATTGTCATTCCCTGAAGGCTTTTGAGTCAACCCCTCTTCCCGAAACGGACTGTCATTAAGGACTTTGATGACGGTCCGTTTCTTACTTATTAAATTGTGTTTTTTATTTCCTCAAAAAATAGCTGCTTTATCGCACTTTAACAAGTGTTAAAACTACTATTGATGAAAGTTCACTTTAGCTGATGTTTCAGATTATATTTCGCCCCCTCCATGAATGGAATATCCATTGAATGCGAAAGCTATTTGAAATATGATAAGAAAATGATGGATTACTGGGAGGGACATGACATGATGATCCGACGTAAACTAGTCGTCTCGGCTGCCGCCGTGTACTTTGCCTTCGCCCTCTCCATGCTTCCCTCTTCTGCCCACCAAAATGGGGTCATCGTTATAGCCCATCGAGGGGCTTCCGCTTACGCACCGGAGCATACACTGAAAGCATACGATCTTGGAATCCGGCAAGGCGGAACATATACAGAAATTGATTTACAAATGACAAAAGACGGGCAGCTTATTGCGATGCATGATGAGACGGTGAACCGCACGACAAATGGAAAAGGATTTGTGAAACAGTTGACTTTAAAACAAATCAAAAAACTCGATGCCGGTTCATCTTTTAACAAACTGAATCCCGATCGGGCCAAGAAGGAATACGAAGGACTTCAAGTACCGACACTAGAAGAAATTTTCAAAACGTTCGGCAATAGCCACCACTATTACATCGAAACGAAAGCAGACCCGGAATATAAAGGAATGGAAGAGAAGCTCGTTGAATTAATGGGACGCTATCACATTAAAACCGATCACGTTTATGTTCAATCTTTTAGTAAAGAAAGCTTACAAAAGCTTAAACAACTAAACCCTTCTTTGCGTCTTATTCAACTTCTTCCGTCACACCTTTCTGGATTTATCACTAGAAAGCAATTGAAAGCAATTAATGAATATGCAGTCGGGGTAGGACCGAATGCCCACCTGCTCACACGTCAATACGTTCAAACGGTCAAATCTGCAGGACTGAATATTCACCCCTACACAGTCAACGACCCTAAGCAAATGAAAAAACTGATCAGATGGGGTGTCACCGGAATGTTTACGGATTATCCCGACCGGTTGTCGCGTGTTGTGAATGAGATGAAAAACCATTAATTCATATCCTCTCTTTCTACTAAGACTTTCCTTATAAGAAAGAACCTGTTTAAGAAGATAAGCCAGATTCCCAAGAACGATTCATTTGATAGGGGTAACCCAAAACCACCAAAACATGTTTGGGTCACCCCCATTCTCTCATTCTACATCAACCGGTGATGAAATATAGTCCTTATAACAATCAATGTAAAGTTGGCCATTCGTCCCCACTACCGCGTAGTTTACCTCTTCCATTTTTAAATTTCGATTCTTTAATTGATTCAAAATCCACTCTTTGCTGTACTGGGAGGTAAGATTTTTTTCGACCAGCTGCCTGTCCATAATAATCTCTAAAGGGATTATGGACTTGCTGAAATCGAACATTCCAAGATCTTCTTTGGTAGGATTTCGATACAAGGCTTTTTTCAGCACCGACAGCTTCCCGTTATTCTCCAAAACAGCATATTCCACCTCGCCTATATTAAAAATATCTTTCTCACGCAAAGATTGGCTTAGCATATCTAACGTATAGTTGAGCTTATTCATATTTTTCTCTAATATTTTGCCGTTTTCAATTACAACAGTCGGCTTTCCTGATATCCATTTCCGCAGATAACGGCTCTTTTTTGATAAAACAGCGAAAGTATAAGCTATTATACTAAGGGATATAAAAGAAGCAATCATGGGTATAAAATCAATTTTTATATCAAACCCAACGTTAGCAGCAATCGATCCTAAGGTGATTGAAAGAGCAAAATTATAGTAGGAAAGTTGCGCACTTGTCGTTTTCCCCATAATGTTCACAACGGCCATCAGCATGAAGAAAGCAACGGTCGTTCGGATAACGCTCTCCAACATTTCATTCATTCTATCTTCCTCAATTCGAACCATGAACATTATATCAATCCTGTTTAGTTACAGTATGCAACATTATCTTGGGCAATATCCGTATAAAGGTTCTTAATATAGTTTCGTTTAAATTCTCCTGTTATCGCTCAAAAAAGAGAACCGATGCAACATTTCGGTTCTCTCAGCTATTCATGAAAAACAAACTAATTCGCGTGCCATCATTCATACTGTTTATCTCCCACTTTATCTTCATCTCTTTTAACATAAGCGAGACAATGGAAAGACCTATTCCGGCCCCCTTTTCATTTGACTTCCCGCCCATCCCCGGACCTCTGTCTTCTATTACGATCGTGGACTGGCCATCGGATTGCTCCATTCGAATCGATACATATTTCCCCGATTTCGCGTGGCGAAGAATATTTTGAAAAAAATTATCTAATATTCGGTCAAACCACTCGGTATCAACTTGCCAATACATTCCTTTATCTGGAATCCCAAGTACAATGTCAAACCCTTCATTTTCAAAAACCGGATACCACGCAGCAAAAGACTTTTTCACCAATTGGACAATATCGGCTTTTTTCGGGTGAAAAGGATACTTTCCGGCAGACAACAATGTGTAAGACAATAGGTTTTCAATTAATTGACCTAAATAATTGATTTTTTGATCGATCAGTTCAAGGGATTGTTTGCCTTTCTCACTTAACGGCTCCTTGTTTAGCAGGTAGGCATGCCCCCTTATGGTTGTAAGTGGGGTTCTTAAATCATGTGATAAATTAGCGATTAAATGTCTTCTTAAGTCCTCTTCTTCTTTCTCCCTCTTTCGACTCATTTCCAGTTGATGAACCATCTGGTTAAATGACTTCACCAATTGCCCAATCTCATCTTCCTTTTCAACTTCAAGAGGAATAGGGATGCCATTAGCACCTGGTTTTGACATAGCTTCCTGCAAGCGTAACAAACGCTTTCTGACTTTATAAAAAAAGACCCATGAAACAAAAACAAATAAGACGAGGATGAAAAGGACAGCCAAAGCCATCACATAATCATATTGTTCCCGAATCATCTCCGTTTTGCTAGCCATTAGAGAACGAGGAACTTGAATCACCATAAATCCTTCATTTTTTTGTTCACCGATAAAGGCAACCACTGTGAACGGATCCGCATCATAGCCGCGATTTTTTTTGATGAAGTCTATGCTGTATGATACCGTCCAATTTTGAGGGATCGTTAAATCTTCGGGTAATTTTTTTTGAGTTTTTCCTGTCTCATCTACCCAAAACATACTGGCTTTGCTGTATTCTTTTTTTAGTTCGTTTAACTTCTGGTTAATTTCCTCGTCACTGGCTTTCCCCAATTTTGCGGCTTCTTCATGCCACCTTTTTTCTAGATGTGTCCCATTTTGATAGATATCGGGTGTATCGTTATCCAATCCGCCCAGCGGCATATAAAACAGAATGGATATAATCGGAAAAGACATGGGCATGATCATAGTGGCTATCAATATAATCAGTAAGTATTTTGATAATAAGGAGTTTTTCAACTTCATTGTCTTACCCTGTAGCCGATTCCTCTTATCGTTTCAATGATGGCCGGCTTACTCGGATTCAATTCGATCTTTTCACGAAGATGGCGTATATGTACCATAAGAGTTTTATCTCCCTCTATAAATGTCTCTTTCCATACCGCCTCAAATATTTGTTCTTTTGTTAAAATTTGATTGGGATGCCGTAAAAAATACATGAATATTTGATACTGCTTTCCCGTTAATATAATTTCTTCACCTTGCCGGGCGTCTATAATTCTATTTTCATTTATATTCACCTTTAAATGACCGATCCTTATCTCTTGGTCAAAAGACTTAGCGTATCTTCTTAATAAAACTTCCACTCTGGCAGCCAATTCATCAGGATGAAACGGTTTTACAACATAATCATCCGCAAATTGCAATCCCTGCAGCTTATCATCTACAGAAGTGCGGGCAGAAAGCATCAAGATAGGTGTTTCGGGTGACTCCTTTTTTAAACGCTGGCCAACCGTAAATCCATCTAAGCCTGGCAGCATTACATCTAGAATCACCAGGTCTGCATCCTTCACAAGGCTTGTCGCCCCTTCACCGGACTTTAGCCATTCTACCTTGTAGCCTCTTTCCTCCAGATCCTCTTTCACCCAGCTTCCTATATCCATGTCATCTTCGATATAAAGTATTCTCATCTGTATCACCATAATTTCTCTTTATTATTTTTATTGCTGTACCCTTCTCTCTCCTGCCATCATTTTGCCAGGGACAATCCATACTTTCCTATACAGCAAAAAAAAAGAGACCTGCTCCCTTTCCGGATTAAGTCCCGTCTAATTCCCTTTTTAGAATCTATCATAGTATAATACTTTATTTTTCTTGAACTACTCCCACTTAACACCCTTACGAGTTGTTTGAAGTGAGAGATTCCTGCGAACACCAACGTAACCGTCAATTTGATCGAATCCATGTTAATTAATTGGAAATTTATTTCTTTTAACCACTGAAACAAAGTGGAAGGATTCTTCATAACACTCCTCCTGCCTGTTTCATCGGGGTGCCGTCACGCCTTGCATACAAGTGCAAGTAACGCCAGCAAATATGGGATTATATGGGGTTATTTATAGTTTATGGTATGAAATGGGTTTCATGTCAAGCGGTATTTTGAAAATATCTGAATCCACATAAAGAATTGAACATGAGAAAAAACGCTCTCATATTCAATTCTTTACGCATAAGCGGCTGCCAATCTCCCTTACGGGTTCTTGTCAGCCGCTGATACGAAGACCTTTGTAAGCTCGTTCAAGATGAAAAAAACAAAAAAGCACAAATAGGAGAAGGCTCGATGACAGAGGTTAAAAAATTAAGTAGGACTTATATATCTAAGAAAGATTATTGTAATCGTTTACGAAAACTGCTTTTCCATTCGGCGGCAAGAGGAGCTAGTTGGATGAGCTTTTGCAATGCTTCTTTATTCTGTTTGTCTTTATATTTTATAGTGTTTGCAAAGGCCACCGAAATATGGCTTGGATGACGTTCTACTAATTGAAGAGGTTGCCCCGTCTCTATATATCCTTCTTGCAGCACCCGGAAATAAAAGCCTGAAAACCCTGTTTCCTGTACAAGCATAGGTAAAGAGGGTTCATTCCACTTTACCGAGATCTTAAAACACGGTTGTCTCGGCAAGCTGACTTGAAATACAACCTCTCCCATCCGATAGATATCCCCAATCATGATATCTTCTTCTGTCACACCGGAAATCGTCAAATTCTCTCCAAACGCACCATAATCAAGTTTGCGATTCAATAATTCCTCCCAATATGCGTAATGATCCATAGAATATAAGCAAACCGCTTTATCTGCTCCGCCGTGTACGGCCAAATCTGCTTGGCCGTCCCCTTCTATATTCAGACTGGAAACAAATACACGTCCATCGATTGGTTGTTTATAAATTCCTGTTTCGATACTCTTACGCTGGAATAATACTTCTTGCGGTTTGCCGACATTAATTGACGCTACTTTAATTTCCATTTCTTCATTCCCGCCTTTCTTTACTACCATTATTATACAACCTGTACTATTACTTCACATTCAATTTTTCTCGAGGATGTCCCAAAGTCCGTTTATTGTACTGCTGTCCATTTTCTTAAAGATATTTTCCACTCACTTTTTCAAAGACAATGGTCAGAATCCCTGTCAGGAATGGACGACTGTTCGTATGCGAAGGAATTAACGAACACCGTGAACCCTGGAGACTTACTCCTTCGGGACTTAGGATTTTTCTCGTTGGATGCGTTACACTTAATCCATGAACGGGGAGGTTTTTATATTTCTACGGTCAAACATAACGTGACCATCTATTTTACAAAAAAAAAAAATCAGAACTACCGAAGCGCGCGGAAGACTTTATGAAAGACCTACAGCCCGGGGAAACCCTGGAACTCCATGATGTCTATCTAAGCCAAAAAAGGATTTAACATGGTGTCTTTTTTAGATGGATTATACGAACTCATTCGAAAGAATGGGAAAAAATCGAAACGATGTAGGAAACCAAGTCCATTTGACATTTTGAAATCCTTGTCACTTTAGTGGATCGTTAGGTTATAGTCAATGAAAAAAATAAAGATTAGAAATACACGCATACTAAAAGGTTCAAAAGCTGAAAGCTTTTGAACCTTCAGATTGTCGAGAAACCTAAAGGGTTTCTCGACAATCTGAAAAGAAGCAGGTCCCCTTCAACGGGACCTGCTTCTTTTCTTAGGCGCTTTTTTGCAAAATCTTCATTCGTTTTTTCAAGTAAATCCCTTGAGCAATACCGAAAAGGTTACCGATTACCCAGTAGAGAGCAAGAGCAGCAGGTAAAGAAAAACCAGCCATTAAAACGAACAACGGCATAATATACATCGTGATTTTCATTTGCGGCGGCACTTCATCTGTCATACCAACTTTGATCTGGATGAATGTCGTAATAGCCGCTACAATCGGTAAAATATGCAACGAATCCGGTTGGCCTAAGCTAACCCATAGAAAGGAATGTTCAGCAATGGCTTCTGTACGGCCGATCGCATAATAGAACGCCATAATGATTGGAAATTGCACTAAAAGCGGTAAGCAACCCCCAAGTGGATTGATATTATGCTTTTGATACAGCTCCATCATTTCTTTTTGCATTTTTTGCTGTGATTCCATATCCTTGGATGGATATTTTTTTCGTAAATTCTCCATCTCCGGACGCAAAACCTGCATGGCCATTGTGCTTTTTTGCTGTTTTAAAATGAGCGGCAATAACACTAATCGAATAATAATGGTAACAATGATAATGGATAATCCATAGCTTCCGCCTACCGTTTCTGCTACTTTTGTTAATAACATGGACATCGGATAGACGAAGAAATGATTCCAAATACCGGGGCTTTCTGCTGTAATCGGTTCTTTTAAATTACAGCCTGATAATACTACTAACAAGAACGAAGCAAGGATGAGCAGTTTACTTTTCATTTTATTCTCTTTCCTCCAACATGTTTTATCTCGTTTCAGTGTGAGGTAAGTCCCCCACTGATGCAACGTTTACTTTATCAGCTAACAACAAGATACTGCCTGAAGGAAAGGTCGTTCTTCATCACAATCTTGTTTGTCCATTTCTTTTGTTGGCTTTTTCATAAACAAGTAAGTAAAGCGCCATAGCCGGCGAAGCGATACCCATTTACTTTGCTCACGTACGTTTGTTTCCCGGTCTTGATAACGATAACCTGCTGAAGGCCGTACCACAGCAATGCGGCGACAAAGAAACATAACCAGCATGATCAGGACAATCGGGCTTGCATACGTTGCATACATCAGTATTAAATCGCCGTATATTTCCATACAGTAAACGCTCTCTTTCAACTCATGATTTTTATCCAACGCTTTCTATTTTAGCACAATTCGGCTCCCTTTGCGCAATAAAAGCAGAGTTTCTGTTTTTTCTACGATCGTGCGCCTGAAAAAGTTTCATTTCATTTTCTCATAGACAATCATATAAAGTAAAAGACCTAAAATACGCACTGTTTGCGCATCTTAGGCCTTGGTCTGCTATACCCTACACAATGTGACAAAAAATGTGTTAGTTACATTATATGCGTTTCGACACATTTCGTCAACATTTTATTTTTCTATTATTTTGCGACTACTTTCAAACAAGGTGTAGAACCCTTTTGTACTGACCCGTTTGTCAGCATTTCAAAGCTTTCCATGTTATCACTATTGGTAATGACCACTGGTGTAACCGTGCTTTTCGCTTTTTCTTTCACAAGATTTAAGTCGAATGTAACAAGAGGCGTACCAACTTGCACCTTGTCTCCTTGGTTTACATGCGCCTCAAATCCTTCTCCGTTCATCGCCACTGTTTCAAGGCCGATATGAATCAATACCTCTACTCCTGCATCTGTTTTTAAACCGATGGCATGCTTTGTATGGAAAAGCTGAATAACTTCACCTTCAACAGGCGATACAACTTGTCCTTCTGTCGGTTCAATTGCGAAACCATTTCCCATCATCTTTTGTGAAAACACTGGATCTGGAACATTTTCAAGTGGCGTAACTTGTCCTGTTAAAGGAGCTACAATCGTTACATCTTTTTGTTTTGCTTTGCCGCCGAACAATTTTTTAAACATGTTTTTCACCTTTCTTTAACTATGGTATGTACACATATAATACCCATCCGCCCCGTTAAAAAAACAAAAGCATGAAGAAGGAAATTCCCCTCACACCTTTCGTTTTAATAGTATTTATTAAAGCATAACTTCTCTTTAGTTGTAAACTAATATATAAATCCACATAAACTTTGTCAGCTCATTCAAGATGAAAAAACAGTAAGGCGCAAATAGAAGAAGGCTCGACGGCAGAGGTTAAAAATCAAATGGGACTTATATAGCTGCTAATGTTTCCATAGATTCAAAGAAAAGCGAAGCCGACTGTTTAGCTCTGACGTGCGTTGGAACTCCTGACAAGGAACCGCTTTTTGGTTCCGCAGGAAGGAGTGAAACGTAGGAAGAGCTAGGAGGCGCAGCTGGACAACAAAGAAAAGCGAAGCCGACTGTTTAGCTCTGACGTGCGTTGGAACTCCTGACAAGGAACCGCTTTTTGACTTCGCGGGAGGCGGTGAACTGACCGTAGAGCCTGGCTTGCGGAACTAGACAATTGCAAAGCGCACTCTATACTTATATAAGAACAAAACCCGTATAGATCTTATCCTTACGGGTTTTGCCAAAATGAATGATTGTATTAAAATCCTTTTGCAACTTCTTTCGCTTTTTCTGCAGCTGCTGCAAAAATGACTTCCGCTTCTGCTGGTGCAGCTGCCATTCCTTCTGACACAACTAATGTCAAATCAGTGATTCCCAAAAAGCTAAGTACTGCTTTTAAGTAGCTTTGAGTGTGTTCCATAGATACTGCAGGTCCTTCAGAGTATACACCCCCGCGTGCTTCTAATAAAACAACCTTTTTGTCTCCTGCTAAACCGACAGGACCATTTTCTGTGTATTTGAATGTTTTGCCCGCTACAGCTACAGCATCAATGTATGCTTTCATTAATGGCGGGAAACCAAAGTTCCACATTGGAGCTGAAAAAACAACTTTGTCCGCTGCTAAAAATTGATCGACTAATTCTCCTAAGCGTGTTACTTTTGCTGACTCTTCTGCTGTTAACTCAGTACCGGCCGCTAATTTTCCCCATGCACTTAACACATCTGCATCAATTAACGGAAGATTAGTATTGTAAAGGTCTAACACTTCAACTTCATCAGCTGGATTTTCCGTTTTGTAAGCGTCCAAAAAAACATTTGCTAATCGTGCTGAGTAAGACATATCATCTTGTTTAGGATTTGCTTTTACATATAATACTTTTGCCATTTGAGTCTTCCTCCAATTATTTTATTCTTAATTCGAGATATAAATTTGGAATTATCACGATATCGAGATAAATCCCCTAAAAAATTTAGCAGAACTTAAAGATCCATTCCATTTATCTCAACTTCGAGATTTATTATAGCCCTAATTTTTAATGCTCGTCAACTACTTTTAATTAAAATTTTTATTTATCCCCCTTCTTTACATCTTCCATATTTTCTTATCCAATAAGAAAAGTCCTCAAATGGGCGAAAAACTCCCTTGCAAGGACTTTTTATCCATCATTTTGTTCTTCTATCCAGTGTTATTCCTTCTATTATTTCAGAATGGGCACGAGTTTTTCTAAGAGAACGTCTTTTGTCTAGCATTTCATATATATAAAAAATCAAAATGAGTGGAAGGCCGATTGTAAGCGCATTTTGAACAATTTTACGAAACATTACGTCATAGTAAGAGGGAACCTCTGCTGTCATCATTCCGAGTAAAAAAAGAGTAAACCCTATACATAAAAACAATAATGCGGTCATAAAACTCTCTGCCTTGGAGGCAGTTAAAAGCGAAACAACTGTCGTTCCTAAAGGAACGCTGATGAGTCCCCCGCACGCTCCCAACACCCATGCAGCAAAAGAGTTCGGTATTCCGATGATCATCCCCGCAAGCATACTAATGATAAGACTTAAAATCGTACTTGTATCATCATGATTCACTGTTTCTGCTACACCAAAAGAGACAGCACTTATAAATCCAATCATCATTCCGGATGCTAAAGCAATCATCATTCCTGTATACTTTGTTATAAAACAGCGATAACGGTACATATATAGACAGATCCACAAAAACAACAAAGTGACCGCACCCGATAAAACATTCATCTGGCTCTCTCCCATTCTCTCTTATTCTATAGTTCTACTATATGCAGAGATTGATAGATTTAGTCCGATTCTTTTCATGCCTTTCGTCTTAATTCCCCCCTTGTCATATAAAATTGTTCGCCTTCAGCCTATTTATGTTGTAGAATATTTGAGGTATAATAATTTGCTGTAAACATTCCAAGTTGTTAGGTGGATAAGATGAGTAATAACCAACAAAATGTTAGTAGATTTGATCTGAATTTAGCATTCATTCTATTTTTATTTTTTTGCGTCAGCTGTATCGCTATTTACAGTGCGCAAACCCTTGGTCAGTATGGTGAAAACTTTTTAGTCAAGCAAATTGTTTGGTATGTAGTTGGATCCATCATCATTTCCTCTGTTATGTTTTTAGATTCCGAACAGTTCCAAAAGCTATCATGGTATTTATATGGATTCGGAAATTTTTTACTTGTGTTATTAATTGTGGCACCTCCATCGATTGCACCTGTCATCAACGGGGCGAAAAGCTGGTTCAAATTTCCCGGCATAGGTTCTTTGCAGCCATCGGAATTTGTAAAGGTGTTCCTTATTATTGCTTTAAGCAACGTTATTACACGACATAACGAGAAGCATCGCATTCGAACAATACGCGAAGACTTCCTCCTACTATTTAAAATGGGCTTAACTCTTTTACTGCCGCTCATGCTGATCATGCAGCAGCCCGATTTGGGAACTTCTCTTGTATTGATCTCTATCTTTTCAGGTCTTGTGTTCGTATCAGGGGTTTCATGGAAAATCATCACTCCTGTCTTTTTAGGTGCAGCTACGATTGGTGGAGCTATTTTGTCGCTGGTTATTTACTTCCCGGAAGCTTTGGAGAAATATTTGGGTGTTAAACAATATCAGCTCGGACGCATTTACTCCTGGCTTGATCCATATAGTTACAGCGGCGGGGAAGGTTACCACTTGCAAAAATCTCTTCTTGCCATTGGATCGGGTATGGTAAACGGAAAAGGATTTGCAAATGGAGAGGTATATTTCCCTGAGAGTCATACGGACTTCATTTTTGCCGTGATTGGCGAAGAATTCGGGTTTATTGGCTGCAGTGTTGTCATTAGCCTATTTTTCGTGCTCATTTATTATTTGATCAAGCTTGGCCTTGAAACAAAAAACGATTTTAATTCGTATTTATGCGTCGGTGTCATTTCGATGATCACCTTCCACGTCTTTCAAAATATCGGCATGACCATTGGGGTGGTGCCCATTACCGGTATCCCCCTTCCCTTCATCTCCTACGGGGGAAGCTCGTTAATGGGGAATATGCTCGCCATGGGGTTAATGTTCAGCGTATCCTATCATTATAAACGCTTTATGTTTAGTTCTGAATAGAAGAAAAGCGGAACGAGCCCGCTTAGCTCCATAGGGCATTGGAACTCCTGACAAAGAAGCGCTTTTTGCTTCGTTTAAAGGAACGTCGACTAAGAACGGTCACGTCCTGTGACCAACATCGACGCTTGAACTTCCTGTTCTTCGAAAATGACCGTAGGAGCTGGCTCGTGCAGCTGGACAATTTCAACGTGCAATTTATATTTTTGCCATAAAATAAAAGAAAAAGGGCTCATTTTTTGAGCCCTTTTTCTTTTATTGAGGCAAGTCTCCTAATTTATGTTCAGGGTCGCTGATTGTTCCTTTTTTCAATTCGAATATTGCCTCTTGATGCCCGATTTCTCTTTCACCAGATGTATGAACGTTTAAAATATCTCCCTCCCGATTTCTTCGAACAATTTCAATGATCTCAATTGGTCTATCCATTGGGTCAACTCCTTTCCTTCTCGTAGTATGGCTGACCTGTTTCCATTTAATCCGCTTCTACCGTTATCTCTTCATCTGTTCGTTTTAACGATGGATCATGGGTCACCTCAATCCATCGTACATGGTGTCCGTCCAACTCTTTAACGCGGAATCGGTATTCATTCAATGTGAACGTATCACCTTGTTCGAGGTCATATTTTTCCGTTAACACCCAGCCTCCGATTGTGTCGACGTCTTCATCGTTGATGTCCAATCCAAACATATCATTAACTTCCGATATTAACACTTTTCCGTCGAGTAGAGTTTGTTTTTCGTTTACTCTTTGAATCATCGGCAGTTCATCGGCATCAAACTCATCACGAATCTCTCCGACGATCTCTTCTAAAATATCTTCAACTGTGACAAGCCCTGCCGTTCCGCCATATTCATCTACAAGGACAGCCATGTGAATTCGCTCTTTTTGCATTTTTAAGAGCAAATCGTGGATTGCGATCGATTCAATCACTTGAATAATGGGACGGACGTACTCTTCAATCGTTTTTCTTTTATCCACTCCATGTACGACCACATCTGTAAATATCTCTTTCATGTTAATCATTCCGATAATATGGTCTTTATCCCCTTCAATAACAGGATAACGGGTATATTTTTCTTCTTTCATAATCTCCAGGTTCTCCGCTATTGATTTTGTTTTATCAAGAACAGCGACTTCTTTGCGCGGAACCATGATTTCCTTTGCGACCCGATCATCGAACTCAAAAATATTTTCCACATAATCAAATTCTGATTGATTGATTTCCCCGCTTTTATAACTTTCAGACAGAATCAGGCGGAGTTCTTCTTCGGTGTGCGCGAGATCATGTTCACTTGCCGGCTCTAGTCCAAACATTTTCGTTACTAACCGAGCCGATCCGTTTAACGCCCAAATGAATGGAAACATAATTTTATAAAACCAAATTAACGGCTTTGCCGTCCATAAACTGATGGATTCTGATTTTTGAATAGCAAACGTTTTAGGAGCAAGTTCCCCTACCACTACATGTAAAAACGTAATGGAACCGAACGCGATAATAAAAGATAAAAGGTTGGCTAAAGACTCATGCAGTGCCAGCTTCTCAAATAAAGGATGCAATAAGTGCTCTACAGTCGGTTCACCGAGCCACCCGAGGCCCAGTGATGTTAAGGTAATTCCGAGCTGGCATGCAGATAAGTATTCATCTAAATGATCAATGACTTTCTTAGCGGCAACTGCCCGTTTGCTTCCTTCGGCTATAAGCTGATCAACCCGCGATGATCTTACCCTTATTATTGCGAACTCCGCTGCAACAAAGAATCCAGAAATGGCAATCAGTACCGCTATCATTAATAAACTAAATGCTTCCAAATTTACTACCATACAACAGCAGCTGTACGGCTTGCACCTCCTAAATTGAATATAAAATTAGTATGTACGAATAAAGAAAGATGTACTATTTTCACTGTTTTACTTTGAAATCATATAAATATGTACCCAAAAAAGCTATTGAGGAAACCATCCCAATAGCTTTTTTCATCCTATTTAGTTGCTGCTTCCAATGCCACTTCAATCATTTCATTGAAGGTTGTTTGTCTTTCTTCTGCCGTTGTTTCCTCGCCTGTTAAGATATGGTCGCTTACCGTTAAGACAGATAATGCATGGCGGCCAAACTTAGAAGCAAGCGTGTAAAGAGCTGTTGTTTCCATCTCAACCGCCAACACACCATAGCGCGCCAATTTCTCAAACTGTGCATCTTCATTGTAAAATTGGTCGGCCGTGAAAACACTACCCACTTTTAAATTTAATCCTTTTTCCGCTCCAGCATCGTATGCTTTCTTTAACAAATCAAAGCTTGCGGTCGGTGCGTAATCAATGGCCCCGAACGCTACACGGTTCATTTGCGAATCCGTAGAAGACGTCATCGCCAAAATGACATCGCGCACGTTCACATCTTTTTGGATGGCTCCGCAAGTACCGACACGAATCAGGTTTTGGACATTATAACTTTGAATCAATTCATTCACGTAGATAGAAATGGAAGGAACCCCCATCCCTGTACCTTGTACAGAAACGCGTTTTCCTTTATATGTACCTGTAAAACCAAGCATGCCGCGAACTTCGTTATAGCAAGTCGGGTTTTCCAAAAACGTTTCCGCAATATATTTCGCGCGAAGCGGATCTCCCGGCAGTAAAATCGTTTCCGCAATGTCGCCTACTTTTGCTCCAATATGTACGCTCATCTTTTTCCTCCTAAGCTAATATTTGTTGCTATTTCACTATACCATAAAAACAAAAAACCGTTAATTTAGAAGCACATCGGTCTACTGCGATGCTCTTTTTTTAAAGAAATGAACCAGCGAGAAAACAGCCGCTACAACAAATATAGCTTTACCTAATCCGCTATTTTTCATTTATACTGACAGCATGGTTAATCATGATACTGATCAAAGCAGCCGTATTTTCGTGTTTTGTAAAATATTGCGGGGTAAACTCTTCCAATCACGTCACTCCTATATTTGCAGAATCTGGCTTGTCTAATTCAAGGAAAAAAGGTGATGCTATTTAACGAAAGAGGTGATGAACCATGGCACAACAACAAATGAGCAAAAAGCTGGCTCAAGCCGTTCAACACGCTAATGAGACCAACCCGAAATCAAGATCTAGAAATAAACCTGCGACATCAAAAGCGGATAGAAAATTATAATACAAAGGTGATATATATGGGTAAAAAACATCGAAACCGCATTAATGCGCCAAAGAAAAATAACCATATCCCTCCAGAAGCTATCATTGCTGAACAAGAAGCTCACGGCAAGGAAAATAGCGCTATGAAGCGCAAAAATGGTCCTGGCCATAACGGAAAGGATTATTAAACCATAACATGGATGAAGCTGACTCAAAAGGAACAAAGCACCCGATTGAGTCAGCTTCTTTTAACGAACTTGCACGCGATTGATCAATTTCCATCCGCCAGGTATCAGTTTATAGTAAAATTGGCCTTTTGTTCCTTCATCGATCAATACAATATCTCCTGTACTAATATATCTTGCTTTGAAATCCCTTGGAAGAGTGTCTGCAACATTAAACATTTGAAATATTTTATGTACAATTTCTGCATGACATGAAGCTGCTACTGACAATCGATAAACCTGGCGATATCCTTTGTCTTCTCCCTTATTTGGCGTTTGCATAATCGTCACATCATATTCTGCGTTTCTCTTTACGATTCTTTTTACATCCAATAGCCTGTTTAACATCTCTCTTCCCCCTCCAACTACATGTTTTTCTCCCATACTAACGATGATACACTCTTACTGATGGAAGTTTCATTTTATTGACTGCACCCTAATTAAAATAATTCGTACCCGTCTTTGTCGATTCCTTTATCTAATCATGAAAGTTTTTGTCGAATAAAAACAGGTTCAAAGCTTTCTCTGAACCTGTTTTTTACAGTATTTTTAAATGAGCTGCATTTTTAATGACAACTATTCTCTATGTCTTTCTCCTTATAAAGCAGGAGAAGTTGTCCCCTATCCCATGAAGGTCAAAAGAAAAATCCAAAGGCAATGGTTAAACAGCCTCTGGGTTTTCAACTTGATGATGGTTATTTAACTGTTTGATCAGTTGCTGTTGAATTCGTTCACAGATCAAACGTAAGGCGGAATCACAAATAAGATCATATTTTGTGCACTTAACAGATATGAATAATACATTGCCTTTCCTGCACGTAACGGACAAATCTGCAAATAGCTCTAGTTCTCCGTCTGCGTTTAACTGATAAAACCTCGGGCCGCACAACATAGACGCTTGCCCTGTGGGTACACATCCCAGCTGCTGTAACGACTGTAAAACAAATGTTTTTGCCGCATACCCCAGCGTTCCACTTAAAGCCGTTAACAGTTCCATGTGAACATGCCCGTAAAATCTCGGGATTTGAGAAAATAACATTCGAATTTGTTCATGAAACGGTTTTGTCTTGATCTCTTGACCGAACTGTACAACCTCTGGCGACTGTGATTTGCTCATCTGCGTATGTAACCGGTTCATAAACAGTTCACGAAATGGTTGAATCATGGTGTTTTCCTCCTCTTTGCGCTCCTATGTTATATATCCCGCTCCTCCATTTTTTAATCCTGTTTTTATCCCGCATTAACGGGCAATAAGACCCCCACTGATGGAAGTTTCCTTTATTGGATTTTTTGTCGAAATAATTGGTACGTGACATACAACCATGCAAAACCCATGCTGTAGCCCGCTAAGATATCGGTAAAATAATGCACACCTAAATAAATGCGGCTTGTTCCAATGAGTAAAATCAAGATAAGCAGCAATATGTGGATGGTTAGACGCAAAGTTTTTTTTTCTCTGCAATAAATGACCAGAAGAAGCGCCAAGCAGCCATAAAAAGCCATCGAGTTCATCGCATGCCCGCTTGGAAAGCTATAATGGGCCTCATGAACAAGCTGATCGATCTCAGGTCGCGGGCGGTCAAATGTTTCCTTCAACAGCCAATTAAGAGTCCTTGAGCCCCAAAATACTACAGTCAAAAATATGGCTGTTCCCGCTTTCTTCAGTACCATTAAAAGAATAAGAAGGATAAACCAAATCGGTGCCATCACATGCCAGGAACCAATCTCTGTGACGGTAATGAAGAATGACGTCAACCTATCCGTCCTTATGTCAATCGCGGAAAGCGTAATCACTAAATCCAATCCTTTAATCACACTTGTTTTATAAATGAAGGCCAGCAGTAAAAAGAATAAAATAGGTAAAATTATGAATGGTAGATGTCGTTGTTTCATATATAACACTCTTTCTCTCTTTCAATGAAAGGTTTTTAAAATATACAATAGAAATGGACCTTGTCGCTAAATTGTTGCTTTCAACAACTAAACGTCAAGGTCCACTATGTAAAACCGGCCGAAAATCTCTTTTAAGAGATATCGGCACATCCATCTTTGGCGCTTTATTCTTTGTTTGATTTTTTATAGTGTTCACTTTTTGGAGCCTGATTCGCCACAAATTCATTTGAAAACTCAGGCTGGGTTCTACCTGATTTAATAATCGCTTTTTGTTGTACTTGATTGCTATGTTTATGTGCCATTCCTTCTCCTCCTTTCTCGTATTTTTAATATGCGTGAAAGGAGGAGAATTATGCGAAGAGCCTTAGCTATAGCGTTGGATGGCATCCCTGAACATCTGTTGTAACTTCGGAATATCTTGATCTGTCACGTAAAAGCGAACCATAGATTCATCCATCTCAAGCGCTTCAGCAAACAAGCCGGATAACCCGCGGGCACGGCGGTCTACTTCCATGAACACTTCAAAGCGATCTTGGCCGTCTGGCAAAAATGTCAATTCAACTTCATCTAATTTACCGTAGAAAGGACCTGTCGTTGGGACAAACTCAAATTCCTGCATAAACGGCAAACGACGGCGAAGACGATGTGGTGCTTCTTCACATTCTACTTGACGCAAGCGAAAGCCAATATCAACCATCGCATTAATGGCTTCATGAATAATGGGATTTGGCAATACCTCCACATAGTCTACATCTCTTGGATCAATCGCATTTTTGATATCAAGACCTGTCGTTACCCAGACGCGGGTATTGCCCATCGTGACAGGTGTGTCGACCGGTAAATTAAAAGAAAAAGGAATTTCTTTCTTTTCGCCCGGCTGAATCGTGAACGGATCGTTTATTTTAAAATTGTTTAACACAAAATTTTCTTTTACTTTCTTATCGTCCACTTCACGAACATATGTCGTATACAAACGCAAATAAATACAATCAATCTTTTGGTCTGTATTGCCTCCGTACACTTCTACGATTCCCTCGACTTTTTCTCCTGCAGTCAATTGGGCTTTGAACAGCTTCGCATCTACGGTTGCCGCTCCAATCCCGATTTGGGCTAATACTTTATTAAATAATGCCATCTTCTTTCCTCCCAATCTCATTGCCATCTAAATAATGAATCATATCTTCCCTAAGTGATTCTACTGTCTCATAAGGGGGGTCCAACTGCAGCATTTTTCGGATGATCCTTGTTAAATCACCGGATAAATTTAATTCTTCTTCCCAGCTTTTCTCCAGTAAGGAAGTCGGTTCATAACCCGAATAAAGCAAAAACAGCATAAAATGCCCGAGTGCATATATATCGCTTTGGACGCTGATTTCCCTCATTAGTTTCTTTTCGATAAACCCGTCATCAATTTCTTCCGGCATATCATGCAAGAAGCGGGCCAGTCCAAAATCGATGATAAAGATTTGGCCGTCTACACACAAGATATTCGGAATTCGCAAATCGCGATGAACGATTCCCTGACTATGAAAATAAACTGTAATATCCAAAATACTCCATACAATATTCAGCATTTCTCTCTCGGAGAATGATTTTCCTTCCCGAAAAATCAAATCCTCGAAAGTATCTCCCTGAATATAATCCATCACAAGAAAATGACCTTGCTTATTTTGAATCACTTCATGCAGCGATGGAATGTTTGGATGAGAAAGTATTTGCAGCAATTTCGCTTCGTACTCGAAAGCTTTTTTTCCTTTTGCCATTTTAATTTTTGTTTTTCTCGCCTGTTTTAATACAACATCAACGTTATTTACTAAATCCCAGGCAACATAGGAAATTCCATAACTGCCCATTCCTAATACCCGTTTGATCATATATCGCGCAGCAACAACCGTCCCCTTTTTAAGAGGACGATCCATCACTAAGGTATATATGCGTTCAACAACTTGACGAATCATATGTTATTAGCTGCTGAAAAAGCTTGAAAAGAAACTGCCGCTTTTGTGTTTTCTCTTGTAATGGTGGTGACCATAGCTTCCATGGTTTGGCGGATAGGGCTTTTTATATGAATGATGCTTTTTGTAATCACTGCTGCTGTAGTGATGCGGTTTCTTATATGAATGATAGTTCTTGTAGTCACTGCTGCTGTAATGGTGGTGACTGCTGCCAAGAATAGATTTTAAAAATTTTTTAATCATGTATTTTCCCTCATTTCATTGAAATGACCTTTTCCTTTGAGAAGGAACCATTCATTTATATTCTGTACGTAAATATACGCATATGTTTTTAGAAAGTTTCACTTTTATATATCTTTTGCTTCAAAATTTTTTCAACCTTTTAGAAACTGATGTGAGAAAGCAAGATAAACACGACTACCTTAATGATAAGAGAATATTTATTGTATTAAATCCCCATCATTTATTTCTAATATGCATAATAAGATGATCATATAACAATCGGTTGAAATACCCGTTTCAAACGGGCAGGACGGATGATCCGTCAAGATTCTGTTCCTTTATAAGAATGGTAATCAACGTGTTTATTTCGGCTTCAACCATTTGTTTCATACAATTGTCAACCTTCTCTTTGATAAAAGCAATTTTTCATATACATATTCCTTTCTACGCAAGTACATTCGTAGGACAGGAGGGAAAAGAATGGTTATCAGCCATTACGAAAAAAAGCAAATAATGATAAAGTCTCTTCTTGAAATAAAAGAAGAATTGAAAAGAAAAAGTAAAAATAAGTCAAGCTCTTTTACAGAGTTAAAATTGACAAAAGACGAAAGAAACCTCATTCATTATATTAAAGAAATCACCAATGAGTTTAATGTAAATAATGTCACCAGAACACAAGCTTACTTTAATTTTTTTCTTCAGCATCCTGAAATCCACTGGGCCCTATTAGGCCATATGGTATCACGAAACGGCGGCTGGCATATGACAGATTTAAAAGGTGATCTCCTAACAAGGTTACTGTCCGAAAAAGAACAAAGAAATTTTTTTTTATTTTTAGAACGCGGAAACTGGCTAATATTCCAAGATGTTTTCCCGCAATTCTTACTGTATCGACAAAGTTTAAAAACTAAAAAAAACTTATTTTATCTTCTTCCCTATTTAAACGTTTCAACGTTTATGGAAACCATGTGGAATCATTTTTGGGAATATGGGAACCGATATCTTTTAGCGATTGCAACAGTGATTAATGAACAAAGCTATTTAGAAAGAAGGGTTGTTCAAAATGAGCATTTTCAAAAAACGGTTTTAAAGACAGTTGGATTTAAGCTTTATGATTTTTTACGTTTTAATCATATTATTTTTCCTTTTTATAAAAACGGAAAAGGTGAAAAGCCAGAATTAATAGGGTGTACCCTTCAACACTTCACTTCACTTCATGAACGAATCCTTTTGGGAAAGCGATTATATTCATTGCTTTTTCATAAAGAAAACATCTTACAAGATGTTATGCTTTGGGCAAAGAAACATACGCACACAGGTTCGAGAACAGATTACTGGGTTCATCTCTTTCATCATGTGAACGAGTCGCTGCCGGGTTCGGTTTACCGGCGCAGGACAAAAAAGTGTCAGCTAAAAAAAGGAGCACTGCGTATATACAGTCCCCCATTGCAATTTGCCTGGAAAAATATTAATCATCCAGAAGCTGAAAAAGGGGACTGGTTTGATGATTGGAGAATTGTCGATTACTTAATAGAAGAAGAAAAATACACAGGTGGGGAAATTTATGAAGATTACTGTAAAACGATTGAGAAAATCGAACTTGCCATTATTGCAAAAAAGGCAATCTTTCTCAGACGGGAGTAAAAATCTTTATGCATATATAGCATCAGCTCTTTTCTCTTCATTAGTTGGGACTTATTTAGATTTAATTTTTGTTGGAAAGGGGATGTACCATTTTCCTGTTAGGCTTTTCCCCGAAATATTTACAATCAATATTGTGTTTACTTTAGTTATCCTTCCTCTCTCTACAATCCTCTTTTTGTTTGTTGCCAAACGGATCCGGGCATTTGCATGTTTTATCATGATACTTATTATTAGTGTTGTCATATGTTTTATGGAACAATTTACTGAACAACTAGGATGGTTTATACATCATAAGGAATGGAATCATGCTTATTCTTTTTTTGGGTATATGCTATTTTTAATCATTGTTTGGAAGTTTTTCCGGTTCTGTTGCCAAAACATTCACTAGAAACATAGAGCCATTCATTTCTTTCGAATTTGGAGTTAAAAGGCTAATCCAAACAACTCATGTATGAACTTGACTTTATTTTGGACAGACTTCACCTGTTGTTGGTGAACCTGTCCTTTTTTCATCATATGTGCGACTGGAACAAAGTGACAATTCGCCTTAAATTTATAGTCTTCTCTTTTTTCACCCCAATGTGCTGGAGGGAGCATGGAAATTCGCTCATCTTCACCCTCATACAGCATCAAGGGCCGACTATGCGCCTGCCTTTTTTAAC
Source organism: Bacillus songklensis (assembly GCF_042649685.1). Taxonomy (NCBI): domain Bacteria; kingdom Bacillati; phylum Bacillota; class Bacilli; order Caryophanales; family Bacillaceae; genus Bacillus; species Bacillus songklensis. The sequence goes on from NZ_JBHRZT010000068.1 coordinate 197,162, forward strand.
GCAAAAAAGAGCGGGCTCGTAAACTATACAGCCCGCCGCTCCACTTGGCTTGGGACGATGCGCCCCACACCTTTCCCGATCGCTCGGATTGGTTTTTGGATACCGGCATATGTAAGGAATGGTTTACTCTGCCTGTTCTCGCAAAATCCGATATAACAAGTGATTACTTTAACGCCCTTCAATCTCTTTTTATGATTAAAGATGGACTATTACCTTTTTTACCATCATAAGATAGCAAAACGACGAGTTGCCCCGTCGTTACTTTCTTCACCATTAATCATTGTCGGCATCCACTTCTTCATCAATAATGCATTTTTCAAGTAAGTAATCAAATGTAATATCTGCAAGCTCCTCCAATTCAAATTCTGTTGGTACAAATCCTCGCTTAACTAGTTCATTGTAAAAGAACTCTGCGATTTCTTCTGTGTCAATCACCACTTCGATTTCTTTCACAATATCACCCCTTTGTTAAGATGTATGTTAGAGGCTTACAATGTATGTCTAACTTTTTTCTAAGGCTTGTCCATTTTTTGTTCTAAACTCCCGGCAGTTGATCATACATTCTAGTAAAACAAGTAAATGCGGGGGGAATCTATAGTGAGATTAGTAGAAAGTAATTCTTATATTCCAGAAATGGTGAACGAAGAGCACAAAAAAGAAAACCAGTCCATCATATCTGTCATTGCTTATCTTTTAGATCATGAGACGATTGATGAATGGTTGGAAAGAAGTTTGCATCTCCTTCTATATGGGGTTGCATGCCCGTTTACAATCTATTTATTGTTTCAATTTTTTTCTTGATGCTCAACTATCATTTTTTTGTTGCTCTGTCATTTTTTTTAAGTGTTTTAACACAAGATTCATGACTTCTAAATACTCGTCGTCACTGAACATTCTATATAATGTATGGTAATCGTTATAGACATCCAACAATCCGTTTATGATTTCACTTCGCTCTTTTCGGATGCGCTCTTGGTCCTTTTGCTGTTCATTTGACTTTTTCATGGTTGGCAGCAACTCCGTTTTGTCAATTTCTTTTCCTAAATACAAAATACCGATGCTTTGAAGATATTTTTCCGCCTTATCATGGGATGAAACCAAAATTAGTTCTTCCTCGCTCGCTTCTAGCCATTCACCGTCGCTGATTCTAGAAAGCTCATACACGACATCTTCCCACGCATCCTCATAATAGCGCCATATCTCAGTTCGAATACCGATAATTTTAAATAGATCTTTTCCGTAGTTGGACACTTGCACGACATCGCCGAAAAAAAACTGGTATTCAATATCTACTCTTTCCTGTATTAAGATTTTCCCCTTGTAATCTTCTAAAAGCTGAATGGTCTCTTCTAAAAAAAGACCCTCACTATCGTTCACTTCATAAACGAATTTCCCATCCATTATTTTAATATCCGTAATGGTGCCGACTGTTCCGTGAATTGTGATGACAACTGTATCGCCTATTTTAAATTTTGGCTTTTTCCCTTCTGACATCGGTGCACCTCCTTCGCGGCCAATAACGTGTACTTAGAAGTTACAATAGTATATGCAGTAAACAAAAAAGCGCTATAGAAAGGTAAACAAAATCAACGTGCAATTTATGCTTTCTTATATAGCAAAAAGGAGGCATCTTTTGATGCCTCCTTTCCCTTCTTGGAATACTTTAAGCCCTATCACCTTTCATTTTCATAAAGGTCCCATGCCTGGTCAAAAATAGACATACTTTCTAAAAAGTGTCCATTCATCTCCAAATACAAGCTAATTTCATGATAATCGGTAGATGATTTCGGAAAACTGTGATCATTATAAGCAAAACGTGCAAGCTCCCCTAACGGATCCCCTCCTTGATTATGACGAAATTTCATCATGTAATGGTAAAACGACTTCATGTGTAGCCCCCCTAGTTTTCTGCTATGTTAGTATTTAATCTATTAACAACTCTTTGTTTTTGATTCATGTTTTTTAAAATTTTCTTTTACCATAACATATACCGTCAGCTGAAAAAAAGAAAAATTATTTAGTTTCGGCCAAAAAATGGAAACGATTTCAAAGATTGTTTGATTTTGAAGGAGATTCCTTCTTTTCAATCTTTACAAAGATGTTAAAATTAGATAAAAAATTATAATGGTGGACCAGGTTCTAGAAATTCCTTGGGCCCTTGTTAGCTAAGGGCCTACTTATGTTTCCTATCTCCAGTTTTATTGAAAGATGCATTGGACAAAAGCCCCGATTCGCGTTATATTATATAATCGTTATGGCTATACTTATTTTCTTATGCAACTTTGAAAAAAGTTTAAAAAGGAGGTTTACCTTTTTAACCTTTGGGGTAATAAAAAAATGCTATGAATAAACGAAACGCATATTTTGATAACGCTAAATTCATTTTGATTTTTCTTGTTGTTTTTGGACATACAATTTCGCCTTACCGTACAAGTAACGATCAAGTCTTGTCATTGTACCATTTTATCTTTATTTTCCATATGCCGGTCTTTATCTTACTGAGCGGCTATTTCTCAAAAAACTTCAGGAAAAAAGGATACTACAAAAAAATCGTTACAAAAGTACTAGTGCCGTATTTGATTTTCCAGACCATTTATACGTTTTATTACAATGCGATTTACGATGACCAAAGCTTTACTCTTCAATACTTCGTTCCTAGATGGGCGATGTGGTTCTTACTAAGCTTAATGTTCTGGAAATTAATGCTGCCATTTTTTGCACGATTGCCGATGTGGCTGGGCTTGACCATTTCGTTAGGGTTAGGACTTGGAATCGGTTATGTCGACTTAGAAGGCTTTGAGAAAGTGCTGAGCATTAGCCGTATGCTTGTCTTTTTCCCGTTTTTCTTAATGGGATACTACTTGTCGCAAAAGGAGGACCCGTTCAAAAAGCTGTTAAATCTAAGGGGCCGCATCGCTTCGGCTTCCGTTCTTTTACTTACGCTTGTCGGTTCTTATTACTTCCTGCAAGATACTGTATATACCGACATGTTGTACGGAACGAACACGTATGAAAATCTCGGTGAATTTTTTATTCGTGCAGGCCAATATATGATTTCAGTGATGGCCACTTTCGCTTTTATGGCTTTAATCCCGTCTAAGCCGCTGATGTTTACAAGTATCGGACAACGATCTTTGTATGTGTATTTACTTCACGGCTTTATCTTAAAATGGTTTTTCACGACCGAATATGCAAAAAATTTGCATTCATCATGGGACTTCTTCTCGCTCACAGTCATTGCGATTTTAGTCACGCTGCTAACAGGAAGCAAGCTCATCGAATATGCATTAATTTCCTTTAAATTGTTCATGAAGTTTGTGATTCCGAAAAACAGCATTTCGAAATTATCCATTGTTTTAAAACGAACATTGTCTTGATGAAAAGGGGGGTGACTTTCACCCTCCCTTTTCTGCTTCATTACAGCCTCTTTCATTCTCTTCTTCCTAAAAAAATAAAACATTTCATTTTTTCGAAATTTATGATAAGTTTGTTTTGTATTTTTGCCCCGCCTTAATGCGTGGTAAAAGCTCAGCGACAGTAGTTTCACTTTTTATAGAAAAGAGGAGAGTAAATATGGAAGTTGCTTACTATGGAGGAGCATTTATTGACATTCATGAAAAAGTCATTCCAATCCAGGAACGCGGACATCAGTTCGGTGATGGAGTTTACGAAGTCATTCGTGTTTACGACGGACATCCCTTTATGATGGAGGAACACCTTGATCGCCTGGAAATGAGCGCCAATGAAATCTTATTGAAGATGCCTTTAACCCGTACGGAAATAAAGGAAATTGCTGCGGAAGGGCTGCAAAGGGCAGGCATTAAAGAAGCGGAAATTTATATCCAGGTCACACGGGGGATTGCCGCCCGTAATCATCTATTCCCTGACGTACCAGCACAATTTGCCATGACAATTCGCCAGGCAAAGCAGTTTTCTCCTGAGAAGCGCCAGCACGGTGTCTCAGTCACACTACTTGAAGATGAGCGTTGGGCAAACTGTTTCATTAAATCATTAAATTTACTTCCAAACGTTATAGCAAAACAAAAAGCGGTTACAAACGGACATGAAGAAGCGGTTCTTGTTCGCCAAGGGTTCGTTACTGAAGGTTCCAGCAGCAACGTATTTGCCATCAAAGACGGCATTTTATATACAACGCCTGCCACAAAACGAATTCTCCACGGTATTACAAGATCAGCGGTTATAGCATGTGCTGAAAAATTAGGGATTCCAGTAGTGGAAAAAGAGATGGACGTAGACTTTTTCACATCAGCGGATGAGGCCTTTTTCACAAGTACGTCGGTTGAAATCATGCCGATTGCCAAAGTTGATGAGAAAGTGCTGCCGGCAGATCGCCCTATCACAAACAAGCTTCATAAAGCATATCAAGCTCTTTACCAAGCTGTAGCTCAGTAATAAGGCTTATGCGTAAATAATTTGACATGGATGCTCTTTATCCATGTCTAAACAAAAGAATCGTCACGAGAACCCTTAATCTTATTGGATTCCCCATGACGATTCGGCTGATGGATTGGCTCAAAATCACGTGTTTTCATGGTTTTAGGCCAATCTCTTTTCTACTTTAGATAGTTTCGTTTCAATACCCTCGGCAGCTTTATAAATTCACTATAATCCATAAATTGCCCAATCTGTTTCGTATTGATTAAAAGCAGCTGTGTTTCAATTTTTTCGATGATATCTTCTTCTTGATACTCTACGCCGCATATTGTACATTTTATACAAGGTATATTTGTCAATTCGATACTGCGCGAACCATCAGGAAGCTCCCAATACACTGTGTTGACAGAGGGTTCCGCCCCTTCTGATTCACACCATAAACATTCCATCTCGCCGCCCCCTCTTAAGACGATGCAGGTCCATTATCCTCTTCTTTTCCTTCCATCTTCTTTAACTGCGCCTTAAATTTTTTCTCTTTTAATTCATCGCGCTTCTCCCGCTTTTGTTTTAATGAAGCATGATCCGGATCGCTTTCATAAGCCTTGCGTCGGTGCAGTCTCTGCAAGCCGTCTGGAACCAGATTGAAAGTCTCGTCTGTCATTAAACCGGCAATGCCAATACGAGATTGTTTCTCTTTCATGTCTGGATAAATCGTTTGAAAATAGTCATCCGCTCTCCCGGGTACATACTGTTCCGGCTCAGGATAACTGGTAATAACCCCTTCGAAATTACGAAGAACGACTTTATTGGCACTTTGGGAGATCAAATAGTTAGGCTGAAGCGAAATTTTCCCTCCCCCTCCTGGTGCATCGACCACAAATGTCGGAACGGCATAGCCGGATGTATGTCCTCTTAGCCCCTCAATAATTTCCAGTCCTTTTGCAACTGGTGCCCGAAAATGACTAATGCCTTCTGATAAATCACACTGATAAATATAATATGGCCGCACACGAATTTTCACTAAATCGTGCATCAGCTTTTTCATGATGGCAACGCTATCATTGATTCCTGCCAGGATGACTGCTTGATTGCCTACCGGGACACCCGCATTCACTAATCTTTCGCATGCAAGTTTCGATTCTTCGGTAATCTCAATGGATGTATTAAAATGCGTGTTCAGCCATACGGGATGATATTTTTTGAAAATTTCGCATAGATTTGCAGTGATACGCTGAGGAAACACGACAGGTGCTCTTGTACCGATTCGAATAATCTCAACATGGGGAATCGACCGAAGATTTTTCAGAATATATTCTAAAATATTATCATTGATTAACAGGCCATCACCGCCGGAAATGAGTACATCACGAACTTCCGGTGTTTGCCGGATATAGGAAATGGCTTCATCCAGCTGCTTTTTCGGCACCCCCATGCCGATTTGTCCGGAAAAACGCCGGCGTGTACAATAACGGCAATACATGGAACACTGATTCGTAACCAAAAACAAAACACGATCGGGATAACGGTGTGTCAATCCCGGAACAGGAGAATCTTCATCTTCATGAAGCGGATCTTCTAAGTCATACTTTGTTTTGTAGATTTCTTTTCCAATCGGAACCGACTGCATCCGAATCGGACAACGCGGGTCATCCGGGTTCATTAATGAAGCGTAATACGGGGTGATATTCAGCGGTATGGTTTTCGTTGAGATTTTGACCCCCTCTTCTTCCTCAGGTGTCAAATTGATCACTTTTTTCAGCTCATCGAGGGTCCTAATCGTATTGGTCAATTGCCAAATCCAATCATTCCATTGATCTTCCGTTACATCTTTCCAAAGTTCAACTTCCTTCCAGTGACGCTCTGGCTTATATACATCATTCAGCAAGCAAACCGCCTCCTTAAAGCCGTGGAAATATTGAAGCCCCAGGGCGCTTATTACTTTATATGTCAGAATCGAATAATTGGTTATTCTTTTCTTCACAGCGGCAGCTTAACCAAACAAAAATAGTCTCCCCCTCCTTTTGATTCATTTCCTTCACTGATATATGTATATAGAAAGAAAAGCGGTTTATAACAGGTGCCCATGCCTCCTGAATATAAAAATAGCAGGGTGGCAATAACAAGGCAAAAGGTTGAAGAGATGATTTGTTTCTATATAATATAAAACATGTACATCTATTCACTTTACGGAATTTGGAGGACGCTTTACTATGTGGAACGAATTTAAAAAATTTGCTGTAAAGGGAAATGTTATTGATTTGGCCGTCGGGGTCATCATCGGGGCTGCATTCGGAAAAATCGTGACATCGCTTGTTAATGATATGATTATGCCTCTTATCGGCTTGCTGATGGGTGGCATTGATTTCTCCGACTTGAGCCTGCAAGTAAGAGACGCAGAGTTAAAATATGGTGCCTTTTTGCAAACAGTAGTCGACTTTTTCATTATTTCGTTTTCAGTCTTTCTTTTTGTCCGTTTTTACCATAAACTCCGTCATAAAGATGAAGAAAAGCCTACTTCTCCAACACTTACAAAAGACCAGGAATTGTTGGCAGAAATTCGCGACTTATTAAGGCAGCAAACACATGGTGAAAGAGACCATTCTTAATTTTTCTATATAGCTATCCTTAAATAGTTTACGGTTGATCTTTCATAAAACCTTCTATATGAATCCGCATAAATGATTTCACATGAGCTAACAATGCCCATGTGAAATCATTTACGCATAAGTCGTGCTGCTTTTGACCATGTCAGATTTTCAATGTGGATTTATATCTAAGGAGCCTTATCGGGGATAGGCTCCCCGTTCGTTTTACTCATTGGCTATCCCGCACCATTGGATGACTGTTAGTGCGATAATCTCCGCTGCTTCAAATACCGCATTCAGCTCAATGTATTCATTTGGGAAATGGGCGGCTTCCGCTATGCCCGGTCCGAATACAATGGTGGGGATATCTCCTATGTTCGTTAAAATTCCTCCATCTGTTTCCCATGGAGAGGCCTCGATTTTCGGATCCTCGGCCTTTACAAACCTATATTGAGAAGTGAGAATCTTTACTAATTCATGATCCGGATCAATCTGCCCGGGAAGCCAGCGTGCTCCAAACCATTCCAATCCGACAGGATGTTCTGTAAACCAACCATCTTTCTCTTTTAATCTTGCTAACCACTCTTTCATTTCATTACGTGCATCGCTCATCATCTCATTCGGAGCGACGCCCATTCTGCCTTCGAGAATTACCGTATCCGGAACAGAAGACGGCCATGTACCCCCTGATATTTTCCCGATGTTAATTGGCAGAGGGAGCGGGATTTGTTCATACATAGAATCTTGAATGCGTCCGTTGCGTTCAGCCCCTAACTCTAGTAAATGGTTGATCACTACATTCGCTTTTTCAATCGCATTCACTCCTTCATATCGCATGCCACCATGTGCCGATCTCCCTTTAACTTTGATGCGAAACCACATTGAACCTTGTTGTTCCGGAAGAATTTTCATATTTGTCGGCTCTGGTATAATGGCCGCATCCGCTTTATACCCCCTCAACACACAAGCAAGGGTTCCTGCCCCCCCGCTTTCTTTTTCAATAACACTTTGAAAAATCACATCCCCTTTCAAGGAAATGTTCAATGAAATGATGGCTTCCAGAGCAAATAATAAAGCGACGTTCCCCCCCTTCATGTCGGTGGAGCCGCGGCCATACAATTTTCCGTCTTTTACATACGCACTGTATGGTTCATAAGTCCATCGCGTTTCATCCCCCTCCGGGACGACATCGATATGACCATTTAAAATAATGGAACGTCCCCCGCCTTTTCCTTTCAATATCCCCACAACATTCGGACTGTCTTCAAACGACGTTCTCGTCGATACAAATGCTCCGTGCTTCTGAAGCTGCCGAATATCCGGTGTCCAAATATCAATTTTCAATCCAAGCTGTCGGAGCTTTTCGATGACAAGTGCTTGTGCGTATTTTTCCGATCCTTGAACGCTTGCCTCTTGAACGAGACGCTTCAATAGCCGGGTTCCTCTCAGCCTGTTTTCAAATAACCATTGATGGATGCGCTCCTTATATTGCTCCAATCTTTATACCTCCTAGAATTTATTAAAGCAATGGCGAAAAAAAATAAAAAGAATGCCGCATGCACGACATCTCTTTAGACATTTTTCCGTAATGGTCCCACGACCGTTTTGATACTGCTCCCGGAAATAAAATGGTCAATTCCTTATTAAATAGATATGATAACACGATGGATTTCTTGCTTTTAAATTAAGCATAACGTGTTGTTCCCACACGTAAAAAAGATATCTTTTCATAAAAAACAGCCCAAAAGGCTGTTTTTTATGAAAGCATATAAGCGATTTGATTCAGTATAAGATGCAGCATTAAATCGGCTGTCATATGAGCGACCATTGCATACTCAAGCCCTTTTTTCCAATATAAATAACCAAATCCGATTCCCAGTAAACTATTGATGACAATGATACGGGCAATCACAAGCGGCGCAAGTACCGTATAGACGCCGACTGCCGCACTTAAGTGCCCAACGCCAAACAGAATAGCAGCAGCCACAATTCCTGCCCAGTAAATCCAGGCGGGTATCAGTGATTGATGCCGGGCGAACAGCTTCGACAGCACCCATACAATAATCGTCATCACTCCAAAGCGCAGCCAAATTTCTTCCATTATCCCGCCTTGCAATATCGTTGATAGTCCCATCCACCACTCAATCTCCATCTCCGTTGCATTAACCATCAAGTGTTTCGTAAAGGGCAAAAAGATGAATCGATCAATCATCACCATCAATAAAGTTCCCACTATGCCCCACGTTATCGCCCATTTCACTGCCGATTTGCTCCAAAAAGGCTTTTCTTTCCCATAAATAACGGAACGAATCCAATCATATTTCAAATTCACCTTTGGAGCCAATTTTGCCCCAATCAAGCTAAAGATAAATGTATTAAGAATCATATTAACAAAGGATGCTATTATTACTTCAGGTATCGAGAGTCCTTTCGCTTTTAGACCGGGACCTGTTACTTCAAGTAAATAAGGAATCGTAATCGCAAACGCCAATACCGAAAAAACAGCAAAAATCACAGCCAGCTTCAATGCTTTTACTTTCATGTCTTCCTCCCCTTTTATTATCAAATTATATTTTATTATCACTTTTGATAATATTATATGTATCTTTCCCAATTAATGTCAATATGCACCAAAAAATATTTTAACAAAATTCAAAAGGCGCCCATTCAGTTAAACAACCGCCTAAATAAAAAGATTCGCTTATGTAGTGAAACCTTATTCTGCGGGGATTGCTCCATTTTCAGACACAGCGAACCCATTAACAAAGAATTTGCCATAAAAAACAAACCCGCTGTTGTGGATACAAAACAGCGGGTTCGTTTTTATACTAAAACGGGCTCGAATGTTTCTCTTTTTGTCCCATTTTTCAACTGGTTGATAATGTCACGGGCAATCCAGACACCGCACGCGCTCGCTTGAGCAAGACCGCGTGTCACACCGGCGCCGTCTCCACCAACATAAAGACCAGAAATTTCGGTTTCGAATTGATTATTTAGCTGCGGCCGTGCTGAATAAAACTTGGCTTCTACCCCATAGAATAAGGTATGCTCTGATGCAAGACCAGGTGTTACATGATTTAATGCTTCTGTCATTTCAATCAAGCTTTTCATCGTGTTGTATGGAAGAACTAGACCTAAATCACCAGGTACCGCCTCTTTTAACGTTGGTTCCAAGAAGCCCTCCTTGATGCGTTTTTCTGTTGAGCGGCGGCCTTTTAAGATATCTCCGTATTTTTGTACGATGATACCGCCGTTTGATAAGGCGTTCGCTAGACGAGATACTTCATGTGCGTATTCGTTTGGCTTATCAAATGGATCCGCAAATTTATGAGAGACAAGAAGCGCAAAGTTCGTATTGCTGCTTCCGAGCTTCGGATCTTTATAAGCATGGCCGTTTGCCAGCATAATACCGGAATGGTTTTCTACGACTACGTGCCCGGATGGATTGCTGCAGAATGTACGCACGCGCGTTCCAACTGAAGTATTAAAAATGAACTTGCCCTCATACAGATGTGTATTAATTTCTTCCATGACCACATCGGATGTTTCAACGCGAACCCCGATATCCACCTGATTATTGATCATGCGTAAACGGCGCTTTTTGAGCATGTTTGCTAACCACACAGAACCGTCACGTCCTGGTGAAACGACTATTTTCTCAGCTTTGATGATTTCACCGTTTTTCAGTTCGATTCCAACTACTTTATGCCGATTTTCCACCTTTTCTGTTACAAGGTCTTCTACTTCTGTTTTAAATACCATATCAATGCGCTCTTTTAAATACTCAAAAATGCTCTTTAAGATTTCTAAGTTTTGTTCCGTTCCTAAGTGACGAACTTGCGCTCGCAATAGTTTCAAACCTGCAGCATAGCCGCGTTTTTCAATTTCGCGCACCTTCTCTGTCATTGGATCTGTAATACTCTCTGTTGCTCCATGCGACAGGTTAATTTCATCTACGTATTTAATCAAATCAATCACTTGTGATTCCGGTAAATAGTCTGTCATCCAACCGCCAAATTCGCTTGTAATGTTGAATTTCCCATCTGAATAAGCTCCGGCCCCACCAAAACCGTTGGTGATTGAGCAAGCGGGCAAACAGCCGGCAAATTCTTTCTTTCCTGCCGCAGGTGGACACTTCTCAATTTTTTTTTGAAGAATCGGACAATTCCTCCGATAAATATCATGACCTTTATCTATTAATAAAACCTTTGCTTCAGGCATTTTTAGCGTTAATTCGTAACAAGTAAAGATCCCTGCTGGACCTGCTCCGACTACGATGACATCATAATTAGGTTTCATTGAACATTCCCCCGATGGCAATGGATTTCTTATATCTCTTAACCATGTGTAAATATATCAGATGGAGCAAAGACCGTCAATATCAAAAACGAACATTTTATCTTAAAATAGCTCCAACGTTCGTTTTTAACCGAAATAAAAAGAAAGAAAGCGTTATCTTCATTTAGACCTGGACGTTTTCTTGTACTAATGGTAATATCACTTCAACTTTTGTCCCCACTCCCACTCGGCTTGAGAAAGCAATTTGACCGTTATGCTGTTCAATAATACGATAGCTGATCATCAAGCCGAGGCCTGTTCCCGAAGACTTCGTTGAATAAAACGGTTCTCCTAAGCGTGGAATAGAAGCCTCCTCGATTCCACACCCCTCATCCTGGATGATGATTTTCGCATCCTTTTCCCGCTTTTCTAACGCAACTGTAACCGTTCCTTTTGTCATCGATTCCAATCCGTTTTGAATAATATTAATAAATACTTGTTTTAATGCATTTTCTTCACAATTAATGATGACCGGTTCTTGGGGGAAATAACTTTTAATTTGACAATCTTTATAGTTGGCATGTGTTGCCAACTATAACGTGACATGACGCAAAATGTGCTGCAAGCTTTTTTGGGTATAATTGCTTTCCTTTTTTGGCTTCGCCAATGTCAAAAATTCATGAATGATTGACTCTACCCGATTTAGTTCTTCAAGCATAATATCACTGTATTCTTCGTTATATTGTTTAGAAGCCTTCAATAATTGAATAAATCCTTTGATGGCCGTCATGGGATTGCGAATTTCATGGGCAACTCCCGCTGCCAGTTTGCTTACAATAGTCAGCTTTTCAGATTGATTAACCATCTCATCGTAATGCTTTCGATCGGTCACATCACGGATAAAGTACTGAATGGCATTTTGGCCTTTAAAGTTAACTTTTGTTGCTGAGGATTCAATCGAAACGATTCCTCTGCCTGTTAGGAGGTTCACCTCGGCTCTTGGCTCAATCGGCAAACCAAGCAGTAAATCATGCATTCGTTCTTGCACAAAAGGCAGGTGATCTGGATGAATAAATTCGAAAAAGGACTTTCCTATATAGTCCTCTTTTTTCTTGCCACCCAAAAGGCGTACACCAGCGGGGTTCATATATTGAATAACACCGTCAACCGTGACAATAAAAGCATCCTGACTTTGCTTAATGAACTGTTTATACTGTTTCATCTTCCGAATAATCTCTTCTTGTTTCTGGACGTTCTGTGAGAACTCTTTCCACTGCAATACTAACAACCGCTCCTCGTATTCCGGAGACTCTAAGCGATGAATATAAATATGTAGAAAATGTTTATGAATGTTTGTATTTATCAGAGTAAACTTCTCATTGCTCTCCATCATCTGGGCAAATTCTTCCTCTTTTATAGATAACAAATGAAGAACTTCATTAAAATTTTTACCAATGATTTCTCTGTTCTCCAATCGATGAAGTGTTAAAAAAGCATCATTTACGAATAAAATTTCTCCATTTTGTTTCATCACAAGTGCCGGTACAATTGATAGGTCAAATAACTGTCGAAATAAGAATTTTCCCATATATCCACCTTCATTTATGAGTTCCTAGTTAATAGTATAATATGGAAAACCCTCCTTTTGTATTATTTTCAGCAAATTTCCAATAAAAAATTAGCATTTCTTGCATTTAATCACATTCATCAACTCTCATTTTCGTTGATCTAGATGTACAATCGGAAGGCAGCCCGTTAAAAGCTGCCTCTATCCCGCATATTAACATACATAGCAAGCACCGATAATAATTAATAAGATGAATAATACTACGATTAACGCAAAGTTGTGGCCATACCCACAGTGATGATACCCTGCATAAGGATATCCTGTATAAGGATACCCTGCATAAGGATTAACATAACCAGGCCCACAGTGATCGTAATGTCCATAATACATGACCATATCCGCTCCTTACTTGTTAATTTCAATTGCTACAGTCATACAGTATGTAGGCGTTAGTTTGTACGGTATGTGCATTCGCCTAGTTTTCTCTCTTTTTTTTGAGTAAAAAACCTATTTCTATTCAAGGGCTGGGAAATCGAAAAGATTTTTCACCTTCGAATCCGATACTTTCGATCTTTCCGTTGATTTCATCATTTCCCCCACATATACTTATGTGTATGACCATTTTTAATCAGAAAGAGGAATCTTCACATGAAATTTTTCTTAAAGAACTTCATTAACGGATTATTAACCATCGTTCCCATTATTCTTGTGATTTACGTTATCTTGCGGGTCTTCACCTTTTTGGACAGTATTCTCGGCAATGTATTAAAGCCATATTTACAAGAAGACTACATTCCCGGCATCGGCATTTTATTGACTGTGGTTCTTATTACAATATTAGGCTGGTTATCCACCCAATTCTTCACCGGAAAAATCATTCAATTAATTGATCGTATATTGGAACGGATTCCGCTTGTCAAAACTTTGTATTCTGTCATTAAGGATACATTTCAATCTTTCCTTGGGGAGAAAAAGTCTTTTTCACAAGTGGCACTTGTAACATTACCCCATTCTTCCATGAAGGTTATTGGATTTGTGACATCTGAAGAGGTGGAGGCGTTCGCCAATCCACTCAAAGGCCATATTGCTGTATACATTCCCCAAACCTTCCAAGTGGCTGGCTTTACCTTTTTAATTCCAAAAGAAGACGTTGAGTTTCTAGATGTTAAACCGGAAGAGGCAATGAAATTTGTGTTATCCGGAGGAGTCACGACCTCAAAATCCAACTAAAAAAGAGCTCCGCAAAAAGTAGATAGAGCTACCTTTGATCCACTGAAAGGAACCGTCAAAGGATCTCCAGGTCATGGAGATCCTTTGACGGTTCTTTTTTTAGTATATGAGACAATTTCTTTATTTCGATTTCTCTTCCGTACACTTCGTTGTTTTTGAATGATGAATGGTGTATGTGAACACATACAGCAAAATGCAGCACATAAAAATAGGAGTCATAGCTTTCTTTAACGGTTGTACAACATACCCCACATACGGAATATGGTATAAATATTTCCCCTTTACCACTCCACTGTCAGCAACGTTCGCCTCTTTGTTTGTTTCGACTATAGTTTCCTTCCATTCTTTAGTGGTTTGCAGAGAGTATTTAGCATCTTTGTTCATGACAATCAAGTCTTGGGGGTGATCCGTTCCCTCTTCCAAATGTCGTGAGACAACAATCGATCCGTTTGGAACCTTTCCGTTTTCGTATTTCGCCTGAAAAATGCTTACCTGAAAACCAAAGGCAACAGGAATGAGTGCGGCAAACAGCATTGTAAACACAACAACGTACAGAACAAGGATATAACGAAAAAAAGAGAATACTCGATCATTCTTTTTGCTGCTCATCATGTTTTTCTCCCTCCTCTTTTATGAACACCTCTTCCTTTCCGCCAAAAACAAATAAAGATGGTTCCATATGCTTAAGGGTCGTTGTATACGTTGTAAAGTGAGTTAATATTAATATAAAAATGATTCCAATCACCATTAAACGAATCATCGTTAAGTAAAAGGCGCGCATATCCCCACTCCTTTTTCTTCGTCAGTTACCCTTATCATATGTTCCATTTCCCAAATTGGTTATTCGTCTACCTTTTGAAGATGAATGGTCAAAAGCCACTCTCTAAACGAAGCCTATATGGATGGGAGCTTATTGAAATCAGCATATTTTCGCTGGTGAAGCATATGTTTGTTACGTAGATGTCACAAATACGTACAGTTCTTTATTTTCACATAAGAGATAAAGTTAGACGGAAAAAGGAGTTGAGTCTATGTACGATAATTATTTTTATAAGGCCGCTATGTATGACTTATTGGCAAATTATTATAAATACTCGAATCCAAACCTTCATGTATTTTATTACCAAAAACATTTAAAGTATATGAACCAACTAATCATGGCTAACTATGAAGCCGCACGAGAACCACAAACCAGAAATCCCATGGTCCGTATATTTCACGCTTCACCAGACACTCCCTCAGTCGATGTCTACTTAAACGGTAAACGGACCATCCGGAATCTTACTTACAAGCAAGAAACAGATTATCTCCCACTTCTAGAAGCAGGCCGATACCGTATTGACATTTATCCTGCCGGGAAAACGGATAAACCTATCGTATCAGAAACATTCACCTTTAATGAGGGACAAAAGTATACGGTAGTGGCGGCTGGAACTTTGAATACTCTAGACTTGTTATTCATTAAGGATAATAACGAAGTTCCGTCTGGAGAAACGAAAATCCGCTTTATCCATTTATCACCTAATACCCCCGCTGTTGATATAGCCGTAAAGAATGGAGATGTTCTCGTCTCTGATATAACATTTAAAGAAGTAACTGACTATTTACCGTTAAGTCCCATGACGGTTAATCTGGAAGTCCGAATTGCAGGTACAAATAAAGTGGTGCTTGAATTGCCGCCGATCCGTCTTCGTCCAAACCGAACGTATACGGTTTATATAGTCGGCCTAATGAACGGAAAGCCAGGTTTGGAAGCATTGGTGGCGCAACACTAACAAAAAACAACAGAATAAACGGTAAACGACCACACGAAATGAACCGTCAACAAGATGCTCGGTTTTCCGGGAGTTCCCATGACGGTTCATCTCCAGGGAGCCGCTTCAAAAACCTTCGCCTAAAAGGATAAACTGCTTATTAATCAAATGAGGCGTCAAAAAAATCCTTGATTTTGCTGGATTTTCCATGTCGCTTCATTTGATGGGGGCTCCCCTCTTTTCACTTTCCTTTATATTTCGCTATAATAGTGAAGATAGAAAGGAGATAGGAAAGTGAATTTACCGTCAGCATTTGAAGAAAAAATGAGCCAATTACTTGGCAAGGAGTATGACTCCTTTATTCATACATATCATCACGAAAAGGCATCAGGGATGCGCGTAAATACGCTAAAACTTTCACCGGAGGATTTGCAGCAGCGCATAAATCTACCAGTTGAACGTATCCCTTTTTGTCCAATAGGATTTTATTATCCATCTGACTTGCAGCTTGGAAAACATCCGTATCATCTTAGCGGATTATTTTACATCCAGGAGCCAAGCGCCATGTATGTCGCTCAAACGCTTGACCCAAAGCCGCATGAGCGTGTATTGGATCTATGTGCAGCGCCGGGCGGTAAATCAACACAGCTGGCCGCTTTGATGAAAAACAAAGGACTCCTTATTTCAAACGAAATCCATCCTAAGCGCGTAAAAGCATTGTCCGAAAATATCGAACGTTTAGGTATATCGAACTCCATTGTCACAAACGAAATCCCGGAAAAACTTGCCCAAGCCTTTCCGGGATTCTTCGATAAAATTTTAGTGGATGCCCCTTGCTCAGGAGAAGGAATGTTTCGTAAAGATGAAGAAGCGATTGAATTTTGGAGTGAAGATCACGTCAAACATTGTTCAGCTCAACAAAAACGAATTTTAGACGAAGCCTATACCATGTTGAAACAGGGCGGCATTCTCGTCTATTCCACTTGTACCTTCTCACCGGAAGAGAATGAACAAGTAATAGAAGCATTTTTACAAAAATATCCGGACATGGAATTGCTGCCAATCGATAAACACAATGGAGTTAAAGATGGCCGTCCTGAGTGGACAAAGAATCAGCAAGAACAAATAAGAAGGACGGCACGGTTATGGCCTCACCATTTAAAAGGGGAGGGACATTTCGTGGCTAAACTGCGAAAAACAGGGGAAACGGTCTCTTCTAAACGCAAGTCGGTATCCAGCAATCTCACAAAAGCCCAGACCCAACTATACCGTTTGTTTGAACAAGAAGTGTTGAATACTTCGATTAGCGGGATTCTTTATGTGACAAAAACTCACCTATACTCCCTTCCAGAAAGATGTCCTTCTTTAGATGGATTGAAAGTAATTCGCCCTGGATTACATCTTGGTGAGTTTAAGAAAAACCGCTTTGAGCCTAACCATGCACTCGCTATGGCACTTCGTCCAGAAGAAGCCAAACACTTTTTCACTTTTGGGCAAACGGATGAAGCATGGAAAAAATACATACGCGGAGAAACGATTCAAAGCGGAGAAGACCGGGGTTGGCTGCTTCTAGCTCTCGATGGTTTTTCCCTTGGATGGGGCAAAGAAACAAAAGGAACCATTAAAAACTTTTACCCAAAAGGACTTCGTCTTCCTAATATATGAATCCACATAAAGAATGTAACATGGACAAAAGCGGTCCATGCTACATTCTTTACGCATAAGGCTTCGCAAGCGACATTAAGGGTCCTTGCCAACCGCTTATATGTGAACCTTTGTAAGTCTATGCAGGCAGAAAGAACAGAAAAAACTCGCATAGCGAGCTTTTTCATTTAGTCGAGATCAATGTAAATTGAATATCATCTTTTTCTAAATCAAACTTCTTCACTTTTACCCGAAAGTCGCTCTTCATTTCCATCTCTTGCAGTGCGACATAAACGGATTCTTCTCTTGGATTAATCCGCACCCATTCAGGTAACGAAAAATTATTGTTCACATATCCTAATACGGTGCGAACAGGTAGCTGCAATCTCCCCACTGCCAGTGATTTCTGGTTGAGCAAGAGATCCCCGTTTTTCTGAACCTCAGGCTCAAAATCCATACTAATATCAAGGTCATTTCCAAAAGCCTCAACAGTTCCGTACACCTCAACTTGATCAGTCAATCGGACTACATAATTTAAAGGCTGATTATTAAACTCCTTTTGTAAATATTCATTAATTAAAACGTTTAAATCCTTTTTCTTTGCAATAACGCCTAATGAAACATCTTCTTTGAGACCTTTAGCATAAATGGAAGGTTCATTTCCTTTTGATGGTTGTAAAGCTAAACTGCCGATAACCAAAAGGAAAAGAAGATTAATTGCTAAAAGGCCAATAAATAACCATTTCCATTTGTTCATCTAAAAACTCCTTACTTGCTTTCGGGTTTCGCCAACACACGTTGATTCGTTTCCGGCTGCTGATCCAACACATATTCATTGATTCTTTGGGCAATTAATTCATATCCTTTTTTGTTCGGGTGAAATTGATCTTTTGCTAATAAAGGTTCTTTCACTTCAAATAGATCCTCTACTTTCACATACGTTACACCTTTAAATTTAGAAGCCACTTTCTCGCTTGACTCATTCCATTGCTTGACCACGACGTTAATCTCATTTACCGAGCTTAACGAATGTAAAAATGGATTATAAAAACCGATTAAATAAATATGGGCATCAGGATTAATTTGACGAATGCGTTGCAGAACCTTGGATAATCTCTTTTCATACTTGACCTGCTCTTTATCAAATGTCTGAAGAGAGATATTATAGAAGAAGTCACGAACGACCTTCATCATATCGTTTCCGCCAATGGTCATGAATATAATATCGGCACGGGCCACTTGAGCCACAATATCTTCCTGGTTCAACCGTTGAAGCAATTGATCTGTCCGATTGCCTCGCTTTCCTAGGTTGGTGACCCGTACGTCATCCACCGATTTTTGCCTGGAAATAAATTTGACGACACCGGGCACATATCCGCCTTGTTTACTTGAATCACCAACACCTTCTGTTAACGAGTCACCAATTGCTACAATATTTAAATCAACCGGGAAAAATCCTTTTGGAATATGAGCTTTTACTTGAAGGTCTGTCTGCCTTGTTTCGAGTTCATCCGATTGTTTCATCAAAAAGGCGGGTGATGAGCAGGCAGTCATGAAACAAACACATAATAACAGAAAAAGCCATTTTTTATTCATCAAAAACACCTACTGTTTTGTATAAGCTGGGAAGTGTTATTTTTATGTTATCATACCATGTCAAGCACCTACACATTTCATGCTTAGAAATGAAAGGAATCATTACTATCGTATGCAAAAAGTTCCTATTTTTTGCACGCTGCACTTGTAAAGAATGAGAAGATGAAAGGAAGATTTTCCTGAATAAATGATAAGTTAAAGTAAAAAAAGAAAACACCATTCACGCGCATTGTTGTTTAACCAACTTCGCGGCACGAATAGTGATTTTGGGAGGGAAAACGCAAAAAAGCTTCTGAATCATCCTCTTCGCTAACCCTCTATTTCCTTACTGTAATGCCTTTACATGTTCAATTATCTCATCATACGGCGTATTAGAGACGCCGCTGTAAGATTTGACGACTTTTCCTTCTTGATCAACTAAATAAAAATCCGTTCCATGAATGACTTGATTGCTTTCCTTTGGCATTTGTGCAATGGTTTTGAACTGCTTTAGTGCAAATTGTTCAATCTCTTCTTGCTTATACCCTGTTAAAAAATGCCAATTTGTTAAATCTCCATCAAACTTTGCCGCGTATTCTTTCAGGGCCTCTGGAGTATCATGCTCTGGATCCACACTAAATGAAACAAATTCCACATCTAAGCCTTCTTCTTTCATTTTCTTTTGCAGCTTTGCCATATTGGCTGTCATCGGCGGGCAGACCGTTTCACAGTTTGTGAAGATAAAATCAGCAATCCATACTTTTCCTTTTAAATCAGACAACCCGAAAGGTTCATTTTCTTGATTTGTGTAAGAAAAGTTGTCCAGTTTCCAATTTAACGGGTCAGGAATTTTCGAACCGCACGCCGCCAACGCGAGCATTAGCATGGTTATCGTTATCAATACCCTCATTTTTCTCTTCATAAACATGTTCAAACTCCTGTCTATTAAATTCGTTATATCTTCATTCATTTTAACAAACTATGAAAATAGCGGAAAGCGTTTTTAAGTCCTTTTCACGCAATCGCACCTTGAATGGACGTTTCTATCTTTATGTATCGGGGCAGAGAGATCACAACCGTTGTTCCTTCCCCTATTCTTTTATAGAAAAAATCATATCACACTTCCTGAAATCGGAAATATTTAACAAATAAAAAAATGTCCCCCCCTATATAAGGAGGAGACATTTTTTATTCTGCAAAATACATAAAACCAATAGCTCCCGCTCCTGTATGAGTAGAAATTACGGGTGTTGTATATTGAATTGAAAAATCTGTATAACCGCTTACATTAATAATGGATTGTTTAAGCTTTTCTGCAAGTTCCAACCCCTCTGCGTGTACAAGACCGATACCTTTGATTGTTTTTCCAGCTGTATCCTCTTCCAATTTCTTCGTTAAATACTTAATTACCTGCGAGTGACTGCGCACTTTCGCTTCAGGTGTATACACTCCGTCCTCAAGTGAAGCAATAGGTTTAATGTTTAATAGTGATCCAATCAACGCTTTTCCGCGTCCAATCCGGCCGCCCTTTATCAAATTCTCCAGTGTATCAACAACAACGTATAAGGTAGTGTTTCGACGGATCTCATCCACTCTTTTTGCGATGTCCTCGACCGTCTTACCTTCCTGTGCCATTTTTGCGGCTTCAATGACCTGGAAACTTAACGCTTTTGATATATACATGGAATCAATAACTTTGACGTTTCCATCTACCATATTAGCTGCGCTTTCAGCCGATCGAACCGTTCCGCTCATACCGCCTGTCATATGAATGGAAACAATATCATAGCCTTCACTTGTATATTTCTCATAAACCTCAACAAATTGGCCTGCAGCCGGCTGCGAGCTTTTCGGAAGCTCTTTTGATTGCCTCATTCTTTCAATAAACTCTTTCGCCGTGATGTCAATTCCATCTAAAAATGTATCATTATCTATCGTAATGGATAAAGGTACAACCTCTATACCATATTGTTCAAGCTCCTCTTTTGATAAATCAACCGTTGAATCGGTTACAATCTTAATTTTTGCCATGAGTTCACCCCTACCAAAACCTTGAGCCTAATTATATCATTTTTCGACAATAGCTCAAAGGTAAAATCCTAAAAAGATAATAAATGTTCGAATATATTGTTCCGCTTTTCTCTTTTTATTTTCAGCTGAAAATAAAAAGAGGTTGACTCAGCAGTCCAAAAACATGCTGTTGAGTCAACCTCCTGAAAATGAACCATCATGAAAAATGAAGGTTCTTGATGATTCATTCCAGTCTAAAAATATGATGGCCATCCTTTTAGTTCTTGCAAGACGACCTCACGTGAACTATGCATTGTGTTTTAGTATATCTTCTTTAAAAATTAGTTCGTATTGTTTCCATTTTAATACTCTTTTTAAGTATTCTTTGAATGAATAGACTTTTTTCGGGTTTTTGTTGTTAAAAACTTGGTTCATAAACGCTTCAAGCCGAAGAGAAATCATGAATCGATAAGTGCTATCGTCCTCCAATACAGGAATTTCAATCACTTTTACCTTTTGCCCATTTACATGTTTGAATTCTAGGCTTTTGAATAACAAGATATCAATCCTCTTTTTCACCCGTTTCCTATATTATAACTCTATTCTGGGCTCGAATGTTGTCTTTTTGTGTTAATTTTATATGATTTTTTCAATTTATTTTAACTGAAAAAATCATATAAAATGACTCGAGTCCAGTAAATCTGAACTCGAGTCAGAAGACCCATTTATTTAAATAAGTAGGTTAAAGAGATTGCTTTCTTTGTTGACCTCCATGAACGGAAACCCTTTTTTCTCCATCCGTTCTATTAGAGGGGCATAATCTTCTTTATATTTCAGCTCGATTCCGACAAGTGCCGGTCCGCTTTCTTTGTTATTTTTCTTTGTATATTCAAATCGGCTGATATCGTCAGTAGGACCTAACACTTCATCCAGGAACTCTCTTAAAGCACCGGCCCTTTGAGGAAAGTTTACGATAAAGTAATGTTGTAATCCTTCGTAAATCATGGAGCGCTCTTTGATTTCCTGCATACGCCCGATATCATTGTTTCCTCCGCTGACGATGCAAACAACGGTTTTTCCTTTGATTTCATTTGCGTACGCATCAAGCGCTGCAATTGGCAGAGCTCCGGCTGGTTCCACAACAATAGCATTTTCATTATAGAGAGATAATATCGTCGTACACACTTTTCCTTCCGGCACCACGACAATATCATCGACGATTTCCTTGCAGATCTCGTACGTAAGAGTGCCTACCTTTTTAACAGCTGCCCCGTCAACAAACGGATCAATCTTTTGTAATGGAACAACTTCTTCTTTTAAAATCGATTCCTTCATACTAGGGGCCCCTTGCGGCTCTACACCAATCAGTTTCGTTTGGGGAGAAACGCTTTTAATGTATGTACCGACCCCTGAGATGAGTCCTCCCCCGCCAATGCTGGCGAATACATAATCAATTTCTTCTTCGCAATCGTTTAACATTTCCACCGCTATTGTTCCCTGCCCGGCAATCACATCCACATCATCAAATGGATGAATAAATGTTCGATTTTCCTGCATGCTGCATGCGATGGCCTTATCGTATGAATCGTCAAATGTATCTCCGATCAAAACTATTTCAACATTATCTTTTCCGAGAAATTGCACTTGATTAACTTTTTGTCTCGGAGTAGTACTCGGCATAAAGATTTTTCCTTGAATATTCAAATGTCGGCAAGCATAGGCAACTCCTTGCGCATGGTTCCCGGCACTTGCACAGGCAATTCCGTTTTTCAGTTCATCTTCGCTTAATTTTTTGATTCGATTGTAAGCACCGCGCAATTTAAACGAGCGAACAGCCTGCAAATCCTCCCTTTTCAAATAAATATTACACTCATATCTTTCTGATAGCAGATGGTTTCGCTGTAAAGGAGTATGAATAACGACATCTTTAATCATTTGATTTGCAATCAAAATGTCCTCTAAATGAACGGCTTTTTCTTTGTTTTCTACTTGTTGTCCCATATTCAACTTCCTTCCTGATTTATCCCTTATGATTTGTACATTATATCACATAATTCGATTTAATTAATTGTTTTTTCTAACTTTTTGAACAATTGATGATATGCCCAAAGTTCAAGCGGGATGAAATAAATCAGTAGCGTAAATGGGATGAACATCATTCTTATATCCGCCTTGAATGGACTTACAAGGGTTTACGTATAAGCATTTGACAAGGGGCCTTAATATGTAAATGGGCAAATGCTTATGCGTAAAGAATGGACATGGGCGTTTTTTGCTCATGTCCAATTCTTTCTGTGGATTTATATGGAAAGTCTATTTCATTTTCAAATTTAACGCTCATATATCGTAAAGAAGTACGTATAAGAATTTTTTTCGTCTTTGACACCTTGTTCTTTAAAGATAACGTTCCATTCACTTTGATTGAAAACAGGAAAATACGTATCTCCCTCAAATTGCTCTTGAATTTCTGTTAAGTAAAGGCGATTTGCATGCGGAAGTGTTTGTTCATATAAACGAGCACCGCCGATGATAAACAATTCTTTTGAATGGTTATCAAAGGCTAATAGTTCATCGAGCGAATGAACAACAGCCGCCCCCTCTGCCTTATAATCTTGCCGGCTTGTTACAATGACATTCTCACGACCCGGGAGAGGCTTGCCGATGGACTCGAATGTCTTTCGCCCCATCACAACGGTACGGCCCATCGTCACTTTTTTAAAATAAGCAAGATCTGCCGGCAAGCGCCACGGTAAATCGTTGTTTTTTCCGATTAAACGATTCTCGTCCATTGCGGCAATCAATGAAATCATACGCTCACTTCTCCTTTAATGTGAGGATGCGCATCATAATTCACAAGCTCAAAATCTTCAAATTTGAAATCAAAGATGGATTTCACTTCAGGATTGATTTTCATTTGAGGCAATGACTTCGGTTCACGTGTTAATTGAAGTTTCACTTGTTCTAAGTGATTGGAGTAAATATGCACATCACCAAATGTATGAATAAACTCTCCCGGTTCCAAACCGCACACTTGTGCAATCATCATCGTTAACAACGCATATGATGCAATGTTAAAGGGCACTCCCAGGAAAACGTCAGCTGACACGATCTTCAGTTGAGTTCGCTACACTCAACCCGCCGTTTTCGGCTGCCCTATGTCACCATAGGGATGAGACTATATCACCTACCTGATTCGGTAGCCTTGCGTTTCGAATCCCTATCGCTTGGATTCTACTCCCGTTATGGGATAGTCGTTCGGCATTTATTTATTCCTTTTAAGAAGAAATAAAATTTAGCACAGGATTGTCTTAACAGTTTAAGAGTTTCCCTGTTTAGCAAGGTTTTTCGATACAGATTGCTCTGTAAAGGCGCTCCAGAATGTTAACGCTGATAAAGCTGACATGAAAGTTTCCCATCGGCCACATAAAATTGGAACAAGCAATGACAAGGCGGCAATGCCATGTTGTCTACATCCGCTACATTCCACGCGCTGACGATCAGGCGGCGGGAATCGGGATTGTTTTTGATCTGATGAATGAGATTAGAAATTTGGTCAATATGTTCTCCGCTTGCTGTCGGCCATGAGCGCCATTGGTATCCGTACACAGGACCAAGATTCCCGTTCTCATCTGCCCACTCATTCCAAATGCGGACACCGTTTTCCTGCAAATATTTAACGTTCGTATCGCCTTTTAAGAACCAAAGCAGTTCATGAATAATGCTCTTTAAATGAAGCTTTTTCGTCGTAACGACAGGAAAGCCCTCCTGTAGATTAAATCTCATTTGATATCCAAACGTACTAATTGTACCAGTCCCTGTTCGGTCTTCTTTTTTCGTTCCGTTCTCTAATACGTGCCTGCATAAGTCTAAGTACTGCTTCAACAAAAACACATCCTTTAATTAACGTTCTTTTCTATTTTACGTGATTTTACTTAAGATTTCTATTTTGTTTCTATTATCCTTTCATCATTCCTATTCTTTGCTTCCCCGGGCCTCTTTTCTCCCGGAATAGAAGCTAAAGAATGAAAAATATGACGGATGGCAGCCGCTTATGCGTAATGAATTGGACATGGGTGGTTTTTACCCATGTCCACTTCTTTATAGAGGCTGACCCATAAGTTCAAAAAAATGATGGGTTTTATGTTTTATGCAAAATGGACCGTCAATCAAAACCCTTGGTATTAATGGATTTATATAACGGTCCATTTTGCGTGGGGTGACTCAAAAGGGGCGATTTTCCTCCTTTTGAGTCACCCCCAACTTATTTTAATTAAACACAATCGTTTTGTTTTGGTGCACAATAATGCGATCTTCCAAATGCCATTTTACCGCTCTTGCCAATACTCTTCGTTCGATGGAGCGACCGATTTTCTTTAAAGACTCCACATTATCGCGGTGATTGACTCGTTCGATGTCCTGTTCAATGATAGGACCTTGATCGAGGTCATCTGTTACATAGTGAGACGTAGCCCCAATCAACTTCACACCACGTTCATACGCACGCTCATAAGGCTTCGCTCCTACGAATGCCGGTAAGAACGAATGATGGATATTAATGATGCGGCTTGGATGTGCAGCTACAAAGTCGGGCGTTAAAATTTGCATATAACGGGCCAACACGATTAAATCAATTTTGTATTCCTTCAATAATTGCAGCTGCTGCTGTTCTACTTCCCGGCGGTTTTCTTTACTTGCCGGTATATAATAAAATGGGATGCCAAGTGACTCGACGACTTCGCGTGAATCTTCATGATTGCTGATGACAAGTGCAATATCCGTCATCAAATCACCGCTTTGCCACTCCCACAACAACTCGAGCAAACAATGCGGCTCTTTTGAAACGAAAACAGCCGTACGCTTTATATGATAGCCGTATGTAAAGTTCCATCGCATATCGAATTTTTGAGCGATTTCTTGAAAATCAGCTTCTAATTGCCCTTCTTTCTTCTTTAGCTGTTCACACTCAAACTCAACCCGAATAAAAAACCTCCCGCCTTCGTGGTTAGTGGAATATTGGCTTGATTCCACAATATTCGCTCCATGCTCGAACAAAAATTGAGAAACAGCCGCAACAATGCCTGGCTGGTCTGGACAGCTAATTAACAATCTTCCCCGATCCTGGTACTGTTCTTGAAATGCCTGAATATTGTCTTTTATGAATGTTTTCATGAAAAAAGCCTCTCTTTTTCTATTTAGTTTTCTGATTATTAAAACATTATAATCGATTCCTTCTTATTTTCAACCCTCCTTACAAAGAATTCACCTATAAACCTATCCAGGATGCTCACACAAAGGAACATAAACAGGATAACAAGCGATAGATGATGTTAAAAAATTAGATGGGGTGACCCAAAAGGGGAAAAATCGCCCCTTTTGAGTCACCCCCCGCAAAATGGACCGTTATATAAATCCAGTAATACCAAGGGTTTTAATTGACGATCCATTTTGCATAAAACATAAAACCCATCATTTGTTTGAACTTATGGGTCAGCCGCTTATGCATAAATCATTTGACCTAAATGCTTTTTATTTAAGTCAAATGATTTATGTGGATTTATATAGAAAAAAGATGAACAAAGGGCACTACAAACATGCCCTCTGTTCATCTTCCCGAAATAGGCCGAAGCATTCCATCACTTTTTAGAAAACCTTCTTCTGGTCTCTTTCTTCTTTCAATATTTCCACCGCTTCACGGAACCGCTGCGAATGGATGATCTCCCGCTCTCGTAAAAATCTTAATCCATCATTTAAATCTGGATCGTCTGACATGTTAATGATCCACTGATATGTTGCCCTTGCCTTTTCCTCTGCCGCTATATCTTCATAAAGGTCTGCAATTGGGTCCCCTTTTGCCTGGATATATGTAGCCGTAAAAGGGTTGCCGGCTGCATTTTGGTAAAACAAAGCAGAATCATGATTGACATAATGATCCCCCAGCCCCGCATCCTTTAATTGTTCCGGTGTCGCATCTTTGGTAAGCTTATAAACCATCGTCGCAATCATTTCAAGGTGGGCAAACTCCTCTGTTCCTATATCCGTGAGCAACCCCACCACTTTATCCGGAATGGTATAGCGCTGATTTAAATAACGCAGGGCTGCAGCTAACTCCCCGTCGGCTCCACCGTATTGTTCAATTAAGTACTTGGCGAGTGTCGGGTTACAGGTACTTACTTTGACAGGGTATTGTAATTTTTTTTCGTATATCCACATGATGGACTCCCCCTTTAAGCATTTATACTTGCCATGGCCATGGACTTGTTCCCCAGCTCCAATTGGCATCCGTGTAGCTGTTTCCATATTGCTGCAGCGGACCAAACTTTTGTTCAAATGCTTGCTTCAACTGTTGGCTATATTGGGCATATTGATTAAATTGCTGCATGGCCTGGTAATCATCAGGATGGGTATCCAAATAAAGGGTCAGTTCTACCAGAACGAAATCCGCAGCTTGAATTTCTTCCAAACGATCATAATATTCTTGGGGCAGTTGTTTCACACCGTCTACCTACCTTTCCCTTTCGATTCATAAGGGTTTTCGTAATAATCCCAAAATGCGGGCCATAGCGTTCCTTTCATTAATGCTTCCTTGGCTGGATATTGCTGAAAATTGGGCGGCTGAAATCCTATATAAAGATTAGGAGGAGTAGAATAATATTTTTCCCCTATAGGATTGCATGGATCATATTGACTATGAAAGGGCCGATATGCCTTCATGCGTGTAAACGATATTCTCTGTTGATCTGACACTTGATACACCTCTTTTAAAAAGGGAATTTTTATTAACCATATTCACGTATTGCTTGTCTACATGACAGAAATAAAGAAAAAACCTCCCTTTTTGTATAAAAAAGAACAAAGGACCCGGCATGTAAAATCCAATATAATCAAGGATTTTTCTGCCGGGTCCTTTTAGTAAAAATATTTCTGGCTGTCTATCTTAAATTGATTGGACAGCCCCTTCATTCTCTTCTAAGCGATTCTTTCATTCCAGCCAAAAAATGGCATGATTTTTATTATGTTGCTATTCATCGTACAAACTGGCCGTTTCGTTTCCTTCAACTCGGTCACACAGCAGGCCGAAACCCTAAAATGAAAACTTTCTCGGCTTCTCCAGCACGTTTTGAAGAAAGCGATACGTTTGGGGAGCTGTTTCTCTTAGTTGGCCGCGCGTTAATTGGTTGTAATAAAACATCGCAAATGTTTCTGCAAAATATTCTTCTGGATACATCAAAAAATAGCCGCGTCCAGGAAACAATCGCTCCCTCTCATTTTGCCAGGCTTTTACGAAATCCGGGTGGTACCGGATTTCGTTTAAAACATATTTGTCAATCGTATGGGCCGTTTCATGCAGTTCCAAATTGACCGAACCGTGTCCGCTCCCTTTATTGCTGCTCCCGATTTTCACATACACCGTATCTGATCCTCCGGCTCCAGGTACATCATCCCACGTCGGACCGTTTTCACTGTATCCGCGCGGCTGGATTCCCTTTAAGCGGGAAAAAGCGGCTTCCTCTGTAAGCTTTCCGGTAAATAATTTAATGCGAAGCTTCTCTTGTTCCATCTTTTTTAGGATATCTGGATTTATAGCCGAAAGCCTTATAATGATTTGCTCCGCTTCCGATTGTTGGAATGGACCCTTTGGTACATAAACAATCTTTCCTAGGAAAGAAGCGTTTTCACTCCGTTGAAACATAATGTCACGGAACATCGCGGTGTCTTTTAAAGGGATTGCATCTTGTTCATAAGAAGAATACGTAACAGTCGGTATTAATAATAGAAGCAGCAATGAAAAAAAGGTATATCGCTTTTTCATTTAATACTTCCTCTCTTACTCTATGATTTTATTATTGTACCATAACAACTAAAAAGTAAGAGATTGTAATATTTTCATATATAAATCCACATAAATAATGGAACATGGATAAAAAACATCCATGTTCCATTATTTACGCATAAGCGG
>NZ_JBHRZT010000068.1:226298-241354 GCF_042649685.1 Bacillus songklensis
ACAAAAAGTGGACAAAAAAATTACCGTGGATTCATATAAAAAGAACAGTCTCTTTTTCAGAAACTGTCCTTTCTAACATGATGTTAGTTGAGCCATTTTGGCGGCGTGTTTACGTCCCAGTAAATACTCCCCAAATCGTGGTGTTTTTGAAATTGATCTTTCCATGTATGATAGTGGAAGTTAAACCAGTACCCCTCTTGCGGCGGATGGTCACGGCGAACATGGAATCGAATTAAATCTTTTCCGGTTTCCCGATTATAAACATGGAAGATCTTTTCTCCGTACCCTCCTGCTGGTTTTTCACTGATTTGCAGATTCTGAAATTCCTCTTCCGGCCATTGTGAAGCCAACTCGGAAAGAACCATCTCGATTTGCGGAAGGATGGCTTCTTTAAATTCATCTTCAATCACCGGAGTAATTTTCGGACCGAACTTTTCGATGGATTGGCGCTCTGCCTCTTCCATCGCAAAGTCAATGAAGGTATCGGAATCATAAAACGGCGATTCTTGTTCGGGTTCCCATGATTGTACAATAATCGGCTGAGGGTCCTGGGGCCTCACATACCCTTCTTTCGTCGCTTTATCCGCTTTTACATCATCAATGTATAAATAATCAGGCGGCGTGACCAACCCGAAAGTACAAACGGTAATTAAGACAATCAGCGTTTTCCGTACCCATTTCGGCATCGAACTTCATCCTTTCTTCTTTCTCTATCTCAGACTCTATCGTTTTCTCTTCTATTATGTAATCCTATATTAACACGCTTACAAACTTTTTAACTCGTCTTTACTGAAATGTTCATAAACGTTCGCAACTTTCTTAATTATATAGACGGGCCCCCAGATAAAAAGTTTCAACTTTTTTTAACATTTTAGAATAAATGCGTAAGATTTGGTATACATTTTAATACAAGGAAGACGGTATGGAAGGAAGTGGACCGATGAATACGGTTTATATCGTTTCTAGCTTAGTTTGCCTTGTTTATTTCATTTTCTTATCTATTACGGATTAAAAAAGCACTGCCATCAGGCAGTGCTTTTTCGTTGGTCATTGTCTTGGTTGCTTCTGTTTCATACGTGACGAATCTTTCATTACGGCACCCGTTTCAGACATTGTCGTTCCTTGTCCCTGAACATTTGGCGCATTTAATTTTGATTTTGAGTGATCTTTTTTCTGTCCAGCCATGTTGTCACCTCCGCAGTTATTCCGCTCTAACAGGCGGTAAAATCCCGGCATCTTCATAAGGAGGGAACCGCCCTAGGAGCCTGATTAGTTCAACTAACCATCAATGGGCAATCCTGACATTGATGAAAGTTCTACTTTATCCTTCCCTTCTTTTCTTAAAACTATGAAAAGAATCAGCAGAGGAATTAAACAAGCTCGATCACCCCGAAATGAAACTTGGCCGTTTTGCGGCGGTAAACATTAAATCCATATCGCTCAAAACGCGGACTTTGCCAATGATCTTTTAATACGATCCGCTGCTTAGCGACACGCTTTGCCTCGTTTACTACATCTTCCGTTAAGGTCGAATAAAGGGCTACTTGCCTTAATCCTTTAATGCCGTCTGACTCTTCAATCGTTTCCGGAAACATCGGGTCAAAATAGACAACGTCAAAGCAGTTATCCGGACAACAATGTAAATATGCTTCAAAATTTTTATGAACGACTTGGATGCGTTCCATCGCTTCATTTATTTTTGGAATATCCGTCTGCCATTCCTGCAGCCCCCGTTTAACGAGGTAGGCCAAAAATCGATTCCCTTCCAGCCCGATGGTACGTCCTTCTTCTCCTGCAGCGAGACTCGCAATAATGCTGTCAGAAGCCAATCCTAACGTACAATCTAAAAAACTCATGCCGCGCCTTAATTTTGTGGCCTCTAAAAAAGGTTCACTTTCTCCATTTAGTATACGCTTTGCCCGAAACATCGCGGAGTTTGGATGAAAGAAAATTGGATCAGCTCCCTCCTTCGCATGAATTTCCAGACGGTTTTTCCCTACTACTAATACATCTGCTTCTTCGCGTTCTTGAATTTCTTTAATGGCTTCTTTTTTTCGCTCTATAAAAGGAATGTTTAAATCCCTGGCGATATACTGTGCTTTTTCAACCATCTCTTCATTTGTCCGCCCAGCTGTTGTAACAATCACGTTCATTTTCCTCCTTTTCTTTGAACCTTGACTCTCCAAGATGCATGCGGTGGAGAGGAAGTTCGAAAACGTAAGGAATCAGACTTTCCGCCGCATAGAAAAACTCAGCTTGGTGCTGAGTTTGTTTGAAATCTTCTTTCAGACACATAAAGTGCGGCATCTATTATCACATATATGTGAAAAATGCCTATATATTTTATCCGATTCTAACCGCCGATAAATATGTGCTGAGGGAAAGTTCATTTCATTTTCTAGTACTAAAGTATACTGTCTCCATGCAAAAAAGTCTATGAATATGATCTGACAAATAAAAAGAGGCTGTCCCATAAGTCTCGAGTTAATGATAAAAGTTGATCTATTACATATCATTTATCTATTTATCGTTCAAAC
This sequence comes from Bacillus songklensis, assembly GCF_042649685.1. Classification (NCBI taxonomy): domain Bacteria; kingdom Bacillati; phylum Bacillota; class Bacilli; order Caryophanales; family Bacillaceae; genus Bacillus; species Bacillus songklensis. Next base: position 228,836 of record NZ_JBHRZT010000068.1, read on the forward strand.
CATCATCAAGTTAATATTCCATATAACTTGTGCGCCCTTTTATTAACAATGTTGATCAAATGCAGTCATAATGTTTTCGAAAATCATTTCAATCGGTTGTCCTTCAATATCATGACGCGGAATAAAATGGATTACTTCTTTCCCTTTCAATAAAGCCATGGATGGAGAAGACGGCTCAATTCCTTTAAAATATTCACGCATTTTAGCGGTCGCTTCTTTATCCTGGCCTGCAAAAACCGTCACTATATTGTCTGGTTTTTTCTCGGTGTGGAGAACGGCATGTGTTGCTGCCGGACGGGCCAAGCCTGCTGCACAGCCGCAAACAGAATTGACAACAACAAACGTTGTACCTTCTACCTTTTCCATAAATTGTTCCACTTCTTCGGCTGTTGTTAATTCCTGAAAACCGGCACGCGTTAACTCTTCGCGCATCGGTTTCACTAACTGACGCATGTATTCTTCATATGCCATAGACATAATTCGCATTCCTCCTATGATTGCTTTGACGGTAAAAGCATACTACAAACTCAGCGAGAAAATCAACGATATAGGATTCTTTCCCAAACGTCGTTTTTTATCTGTTAAAAAAGGATTCTGTATTCAAATCGATTAACACCACGAAAAATATATGGAAATAAATCGGTAAAATAGTAATAAATACCGAACTTTAGTAGGGATTGTCGAATTTTACTAGGATTAAAGTGGAAATTGTACTATTATTATCTATATAAATCCACATAAATAATTGGACATAAATAAAAAACATTTATGTCCAATTATTTACGCATAAGCGGCTGACAATCTCCCTTACGGGTTCTTGTCAACCGCTTATACGAGAACCTTTGTAAGCTTGTTCAAGATGAAAAAACAGAAAGACGCAAATAGAAGAAGGACCGGTGACAGAGGTTAAAAAATTAAGTGGGACTTATATATAACATATCCATCATTAGAGAGGATTTTTTTGATGAAACGGGTATTAAGACCGAAAAAACCGTTTTATATATTAGTAGGGACCATTTTATTCGCATTTTTCCTTATTTTACCTTCTAACATTACAAATGGAAAGGCAAAGGAATCCAGGCAAATACATCCGACTTCCTTACCTATGAAGCAGACGGCAGATGCAGAACAATTGAAAAAAGAGATTAATAGTTTGCATCAGCATAATATTTTGTCAGCCACTTTAGACATTAACCACCAAAGAATTGAGAAGCCTATTTACTTTACATTTGATGATGGACCTACAAAAGATACACCCTATATTTTAGATGTTTTAAAAAAGTTTCATGTAAAAGCTACTTTTTTTATGCTCGACGGTCAGATTAAAAAATATCCCGAAATCGCAAAACGCGTTGTAGCTGAGGGGCACGCGGTTGGCTGTCACGGTGTTTCACATGATATTCACAAAATCTATGCTCATGATGGTTCTGCTTTACAAGAGATGGAACAATGCAGCGAAACATTGAAGAACATTACAAACGTAGATAGTTCTCTTATCCGTGTTCCTTTTGGAAGCTTTCCTTATTTAAAAGAGCCTCATCGTTCACAGTTAAAACGGGCCCATTTTCAACTGTGGGACTGGAATGTAGACAGTTCAGACTGGGACGCAAAAACCCCTGGACAAATTGTGCAAAATCTAACACCGCAACTCACTCGTCTAGAACATATGGAGAAAACACCGGTTATGTTGTTTCATGATAAGGCAGTGACCGCCCACTCATTGGATAAAGTCATTACCTTCACTCAAAACTCGGGGTTCCAGCCCATTTCGATCTCAGAAACGATGCAGCCGCTGCAATTTCGCATACGTTAGTTCTTATAAAGAGTCTGACTTAAAATGACGATTCAGCACATAAGGGCATCGTGAAAGTACCTTTTTCAGTACTTTCACGATGCCCTTCTTTACAATTTTCTTGATTCTGTCATCTGCTTCCACACAGATCCTTTTGCTTCTTCTCCACCCTCAATTCGTTCAATGGCCATTTTCACTTGCAGGCTTACCTCAAACTCCGGATCATTTTCTGCTTCTTTTAATGCTTCTAATGCGCTCTCATTCCCTACTTCATATAAAAACATGGCTGCACGCCAGCGAACAAGTTTATTTTTATCCTTCAATGCGGCACACATTGCTGGAATGGCTTCTTCATATCCCAGATCGGATAAACAGTCTCCTGCCGTCCGGCGAACGGTGACAGATTTGTCTTTTAACGCCTCATATAAATATGGCAGTACCTCTTTTGTTTCCAGCATCCCTAAATAAACAGTTGCTAAACGGCGGATAGATGCTTTTTCATCATGAAGCGCCTGTTCAAGTACTGGCAGATCTTCCACTGTTGGATTCATTTGTTCCAAATGAGCATAGCGCTTGGACCAATCTTCTTCCTCTAACATATCGAGTGTGACTTTGTACGTTTGGCGAGGCTGAACCTGTTTTCCTCCTTCTTTTTCCTGTTTCACTGCATTCACAAGACGGTCAAGGCGTTCTTGTGGATAAGCAGCGTCCAATTCATCTACCACATCTTGGCCGATATCTTTCAACTCACCGTAACGAACACCTTGTTCTTTCCATTTTCGCTCAAGCACCACATTGTCTGATAGGCTTTGCAGTTTGACAATCGCCCCTTTAAAACGGTCAGGCAGGCCAAACCTCTCTTCATGCATGTCGTCTGTTAATTTGACCTGCATTGGAATACTTTTAAACATTTGTACAAACACTTTGACTTCACCGAAATGGTCATTTAGCGCGTTTTGTCCGCCGCTTCCTTCTGCCACTTCTTCACCGAATGATGCACGCACTTGGGGTAAAATGTGTTTCCAATCGTATTTAGCATGACGTTCCACCGCTAAAAAGTCAGCCACATGATAAACACCCTTAACCCCTTCTATTTTTAAAATATCTTGAATCACAGGAGGAGCTCCCTCTGCATTTTTATCATTATAATTATTGCTTTTGCCGGCTGGAAGCTCTTGATCTAAATTAATTTTCATCGTATTTGGACTCGGAGTCGGCTCGATTGATTTAATTTTCATGTTGACGCCTCCTTTGTTCACTTTTCTCGATTGTAGCATATACCGAATTTTTAAGTCTAATCAGGAGATCGGAAGGGGCTGTCTCATGAGCTTTGCATTTCTTCCACGATTTCCGACAGCTCAGCCCAACGGTCAAGAAGCCGGTTCAGTTCATCGTTCACTTCTTCCTGCTCCTGTGTTAAGCGGTGCGCTTTTTCAAAGTCACTGCCGGATGCTTCAATGTCGGAAGCGATTTGTTCCAGCTTTTCTTCTAAAGCGGCAATTTTGTCTTCGATTTCGTCCCATTCGCGCTGTTCATTATACGATAATTTTCGTTTTTTCGTTTTTTCAGCTTGCTGCGGTTTTTCCTCTTTGATTTTCGGCATCGCTTCGATTTTCGCCTGGTTCTGAAGCTTTTCTTCCAAATAATCCGTATAGGCTCCGTAATAAGTAGAAATTGTACCATTTCCTTCAAATACTAATAAGTAATCAACTACCTTATCCAGGAAATAGCGATCATGTGAAACAGTTAAAACGACTCCTGGAAACTCTTCGAGGTAATCTTCCAGCACCGTTAACGTCTGCGTATCCAAATCGTTCGTTGGTTCATCCAATAAAAGGACATTGGGGGCCGTCATTAATAGTTTTAATAAATAAAGGCGTCTGCGTTCGCCTCCTGACAGCTTTCGAAGAAGCGTGCCGTGCGTATGTGAAGGGAATAGGAACCGCTCAAGCATTTGTGAAGCGGATAGCACTTTCCCATCTGTTGTATGAATGACTTCCGCCGATTCTTTAATGTAGTCAATCATTCTCTGGTTTAGGTTCATATCGTCGCTTTCTTGTGTATAGTAAGCGATTTTGACTGTTTGGCCGGTATCGATTTCACCACTGTCAGGCTGAATGCGTCCAGCAATCATGTTTAAAAGCGTAGACTTGCCGCTGCCATTTGATCCCACCACCCCGATGCGATCGCTCTTTTTCACGATATGGGTGAAATTGCGGAAAATGGTTTTCTCTTCGTATGACTTAGACACATCTTTGAACTCAAATACTTTTTTCCCTAGGCGGCTTCCAGCCAGGCTCATATCGAGTTTCTCAGATTGCGATCGATCAAGCTTAGAGTCCAACTGCTCAAATCGTTGAATTCTTGCTTTTTGCTTCGTTGTTCGCGCTTTGGCTCCACGGCGAATCCAGGCAAGCTCGTTTCGGTATAAATTGTGCAGTTTCGCCTGTGACGCCTGTTCCTGCTCTTCGCGAATGGCCTTTGCTTCCAGGAATGCCGCATAATTCCCCGTATAGCTGTATAGTGTTCCTTTATCCAACTCAAAAATGCGGTTGGTTACCGCATCCAAAAAGTATCGGTCATGTGTAACAAGCAACAGTGCACCCTGATAACGGGCCAGATACTCTTCGAGCCATTTCACTGTTTCATAATCAAGATGGTTCGTCGGTTCATCCAAAATGAGCAAATCCGGGGTTTCAATCAATACCCGGGCGAGTGCTACGCGTTTTTTTTGTCCCCCTGATAACTCCCCCATTTTCTGGCGCATATTCGTAATCCCCAGCTTTGTTAAAATCGCCTGGGCACTCGAATTCGTTTCCCATGCATTCATCGCGTCCATTTTTTGCTGGAGTTTATATAAGGTTTCCTGGTGTTTCTCGTTACCGGAATCTTGCTCAAGGTCATATAAAGCAAGCTCATATTCCTTTAACAAGCTCAATAAGGGCGTATCACCGCTGAACACTTGCTCGATAACCGTTAAGCTTTCGTCAAAATCCGGCTGCTGTGCCAGGTAGCTGATATGGTAATCTTTCGAATGAGTCATATCACCCGAATCCGCAAACTCAAGCCCTGCAATGATTTTCAAAAGCGTTGATTTCCCTGTACCATTCACCCCAATCAAGCCCGCACGCTCCTGGTCGGAAATCGTAAACGTAATGTTTTGAAAAAGTTCCTTTTCACCATACGTTTTTGTAATGTTTTCCACCGTTAACATTTTCACTGCAAACCATTCCATTCTTTCATAAATTGTTGTAAAAATCTTTCCATATGTTCATGGCGTTCTTCCGCCAGCTGTTTCGCTGCAGACGTATTCATCAAATCTTTCAGCTTTAGCAGTTTTTCATAAAAATGATGAACAGCCGTACTTTTCCCCTGTCTGTATTCCTTTTCCGTCAGCGTCTCCCGTACTTTAACTTCTTCATCATACATGGCATGCCCTTTTGCACCAGCATACATGAATGTACGGGCAATTCCGATCGCTCCAATGGCATCAAGGCGGTCCGCATCTTGTACAATTTTTCCTTCCAACGTACTCATCGAAGGACGACCGCCTCCTTTAAATGACATCGTAGAAATAATATGGATGATTTCTTCCATTGCGATCGCATCCATTCCTTGTAAAGCGAGCCATTCGCGCAATTCCCGATATGCTTTATCGACATCATCGACGAGTTTATCGTCCACGACATCATGCAGCAGCGCCGCCAGCTCGATGACAAAGCAATTTCCTCCTTCTATCCTCGCTATGTAAAGGGCGTTATCCCGGACTCTTCGTATATGTTCCCAATCATGGCCACTACGGTCATGAGCCAACTTTTCTTTTACCCATTGTTCCGTTCGGATGATCATTTCTTCATTCATCATAAACCCTCGTTTTCGTTTTCAAAGTGTAACGTTATTGTATCATGAAAACGTCATTGATGTGGATTAATATAAAAAGGGCAGGTTTCCCTGCCCTTTTTATATTAATGCTTCGATTTCCTTTTCAATGTCTGCCGGTAAGGTTTTCGGAGCAAAACGGTCGATGACTTCCCCTTCCCCATTAACAAGGAATTTTGTAAAGTTCCATTTGATCATCTTTGAACCAAACACTCCCGGAGCCTGTTCAGACAAATAAACAAACAGCGGATGGGCATTTTCACCATTTACATCAACCTTTGCAAACATCGGGAATGTCACTCCATAGTTCAGTTCGCAAAACGATTCAATCTCTTGTTCGGATCCAGGTTCTTGCCCCCCAAATTGGTTGCAGGGGAAACCTAATACAACGACACCCTGGTCTTTATATTTTTCATACAGCGCCTGTAAGCCTTTATATTGAGGTGTGAATCCGCACTTGCTTGCTGTATTCACGATCAGAAGCACCTTCCCTTTGTATTGCTCTAGTGACACTTCTTCCCCTTTTATCGTTTTGGCTGAATAAGAATATACACTCATATAACTCTCCTCCTTACTTTTCATTGTAAAACCATTTCCCCCAAAAGCAAAACTGAATGCTCTTTTGGCTTACATAATAGGATGCTGGTCGTCCTTTAGGAGTTGAATGGTCTCAAGCATATAATCGATCATCTCAACGATATCATCCACTTGGTCTTCATATATGTAACGATTAAATTTGATTTTCATTTCATTTTTATATTCGTTCGTCCCGACGAGATGGGTCACTCTTTGCTCAACCGTCCGCTCTTCCCCCCAAATGGCCCGTAAATCTTCCTCATAATTCGCACACTGTTCAGGTGTGAAAGGACTCATTTGCGATAAGGTAAAATCGATCTCGATTAAACACCCCGGTTTCACTTGTTTATTCCCGGACAGTTCCGCATGAATATCGTCGATATGGGTCGTTAATAATAAAGAAGCAACGACGGAACCCGTTTGTTGAAACGAAATGCGATACATGCGTGAAAAGCGAGCCAAATCTACATAATCTTCACGGTTGACAACAGACACATGGCCTTCCAAATCGAGATCGTACACTTCTCCTTCGACTACGACCTTTAAGTTATCGAATACAATCGGATCAAACATATTCATCGTCCCTTTTCCATTTCATCTATGTAAGAAGCATAATCAAATGATTTACTGTTTGCAAATTCCTCTTTCGTTCCAGTAAAAAAAAGATGACCCAAAAGGTAAAAAACCATACCTTCGGAGTCATCCCCCTGAAAGGACCCGACACGTGAAATCCCATAAAATCAAACATTTTTCTCCCGGGCCCTTTCAATAAAAATGCTTCTGGTTATCCATCTTAAACTTATGGGGCAGTTCCTCTTCGGTATTAGAAAATCCCGACTGCCTGACCGTTTTCATTCACGTCCATATTTAAAGCGGATGGCTTTTTCGGCAATCCCGGCATTGTCATGATTTCCCCTGTCAGTGCCACTAAAAATCCTGCGCCGATGGAAGGGCGGAACTCACGAATGGTGATTGTAAAACCTGATGGACGACCTGGCTTTGTTTGGTCATCGCTTAATGAGTATTGCGTCTTTGCCATACAAATCGGCAAGTTGTCCCACCCAAATTTCTCGAATTGGGTGATTTGTTTTTTCGCTTTAACTGAGAATTCGGCTCCATCTGCCCCGTAGACAACTTTTGCGATCGTTTCCACCTTCTTCTCGATCGGATCGGCCACATCATAAATTGGAGCGAACCCATTCTTGCCGTTTTCGATGACTGCCATCACTTTTCCCGCAAGCTCAATGCCTCCCTCGCCGCCTTTTTCCCATACTTCTGTCAACGCGACAGGCACTTCCTGTTCGTTGCACCATGATAACAGTGTATGAATTTCCTGCTCGGTATCCGTGATAAATTTATTGATGGCTACGACAAATGGAAGGCCGAACGCTTGAATCGTCTCAATATGTTTCTCCAGGTTTTTCATACCCGCTTTGAGCGCTTCTACATTTTCAACGGCTAACTGGTCTTTAGGCACGCCCCCATGCATTTTTAACGCTCGAATCGTTGCCACGATCACAACTGCTTCCGGTTTTATATCACTCATACGAGCTTTAATATCCAGAAACTTCTCGGCTCCTAAATCAGCGCCAAACCCCGCTTCTGTCACCACATACTCCCCAAGCTTCGCTGCCATTTTCGTTGCGATGACGCTATTGCATCCATGAGCGATATTCGCAAATGGGCCGCCGTGAATAATAGCCGGCGTATGTTCAAGTGTTTGGACAAGGTTTGGCTTTAACGCATCTTTTAATAATAACGTTAATGCTCCTTCTACTCCAAGATCGGCCACCGTTACCGGCTGATCGTCTATGTTGTAAGCAACGACAATGCGGCCGAGGCGCCGTTTTAAATCTTGTAAATCCGCAGCTAAACAAAAGATCGCCATTATTTCAGAGGCGACCGTAATATCAAAGCCGTCTTCACGCGGAACTCCTTGTATGGGGCCCCCAAGCCCGACTACGACTTGTCTTAACGCACGATCATTAATATCTACGACACGTTTCCATGAAATTTTTCTTGTGTCAATACGAAGTTCATTTCCTTGATGAATGTGGTTGTCAATAAATGCCGCCAATGCATTGTTGGCGGCTGTGATGGCATGGAGATCACCTGTAAAGTGAAGATTGATGTCCTCCATTGGAATGACCTGCGAGTAGCCGCCTCCAGCCGCTCCCCCTTTAATACCCATGACAGGACCAAGGGATGGTTCGCGCATCGCAATAATCGCCTTTTTCCCTAAACGATTGAAAGCCTGGCCCAATCCCACTGTAACCGTTGATTTCCCTTCACCGGCAGGAGTCGGATTGATCGCTGTAACTAAAATGACTTTTCCATCTTCTTTTGTATGTAATCGATTCAATACATTAAGTGATAATTTCGCTTTATAGTGGCCGTACGGTTCAATTTCCTCTTCCAATAGATCCAATTGACCCGCGATGTCCATGATCTTTTTCATTTCCACTTCTTGTGCAATTTGCAAATCACTTTTATAGGTTGATGTCATACTCATCTGCAAACCTCCAGTACCCTCTTATGTTGCATAAATATGCTCTTATTTTATCATGTTCTTTTCTGCCCTTGGACAAAAAAGAATCAATTTTTGAAATAAACATGATTGTCAAATATTCTGTCTATTCTTATAATGTATATATTGTTTTAATAAAGGAGGTCTTTTTATTGCCCATTAACATTCCGCGGGAATTACCCGCAAAAACGATTTTAGAAAAAGAACGAATCTTCGTGATGGATGATCTTCGTGCCGTTACTCAAGATATCCGTCCGTTAAATATTGTGATTTTAAACCTGATGCCGGAAAAAGAAAAAACGGAGACACAATTATTAAGGTTATTAGGAAATTCGCCTCTTCAAGTCAATATTACCCTTTTGTACCCGGCAACACATGAAACAAAAACAACGAGCCAAATTCATCTGGATCAATTTTATAAAACATTTGGGGAAATCAAACATCGTAAATATGACGGAATGATCATAACAGGGGCACCTATCGAGCATTTGCCGTTTGAAGAAGTCGACTATTGGCCTGAACTTGTCGCAATCATGGACTGGGCTAAAACAAACGTAACATCCACTCTACATATTTGCTGGGGAGCACAGGCAGGATTGTATCACCACTTCGGAATTGAAAAATATAACTTGCCCCAAAAATGCTCAGGCGTATTTCGCCATCACTTAGTGGATGAACCGATTAAGTTATTGCGCGGATTGGATGACCAATTTTGCTCTCCTCATTCGCGCCATACAGATGTACACAAAGAGGCAATTGAGCAGCACCCGGATTTATTGCTGTTGTCTCACTCAGACGAAGCCGGTGTATATCTTGTCATGTCCAAAGATGAACGCTTCATCTTCATTACGGGTCACCCCGAGTATGATGCAGAAACATTGCAGCAAGAATATATGCGCGACCTGAGCAAAGGATTAGATATCCATATGCCCGCGTATTATTTTCCAGGGGATAATCCTGACAACAAACCTGTGAAAACGTGGCGTTCACATGCGTACCTATTATTTATGAACTGGCTAAATTACTATGTATATCAAGAAACTCCATATATTTGGGAATGAAAGAACCGCTACGACCTCGTAGGGAACTCTCGTTTCTAAAAACGCGGGCAAGCCTTATATGTCAAGGTTTGTCCGCGTTTTTTCATGTTCTGCATTTAATTTCCCTGATTTAATTGCGTGGGCAAACCTATACAAATTTATACATTTCTTGTTCCACTTATCTCCGTCTTTACTGGAACACTATTCTTAAGCGAATCTTTTACCATTAATCTTGTAATAGGACTCCTCTTAATTGCTGTTAGCATCTATTTGGTCAATTGCAAACCTAAATCAATCATAGAACAGAGTAAAAAAGTAGCCTGATTATTAAACACTGCCTTCCTCCACAGCTTCAATGGGAAGATTTCAGCCATGAGCTGCGCCACATTTTATGACACACCGGCAATCAAATGATGGTACCAAGTTTAGGTGGGCATCCCCCGTTCCACCTATAGTAAATTTGAAACGGGTGCTCAGGAACGGATGCCAGCATGTTGAAACAAATTAAAATGGGTTTTGAAGGATTAGGAGGCTGCAAAAGAATAAAAGCATCGATCTGTAAAACAAGTAATATAGATAACAGGCTCTCTCTATCTTATATGAATCCACCTAAAGAACCTTTAGTTGTAAGAAATGATTATTAATGCTTCGTTCTAATTGTTTGTTGAAAACACCTGAAATCAGTAGACGGTGATTCATTTTTGCTTTGGACCTTTTTTGGAGAAGAGCCGGTTAGAGCTGCTAAATCACTTGCTGGTATCTAAACTACCATGGAAGAACGATAAACCTTCCATAATCTGTGGCGCCTCAAATCGAGGCATGGTTGGCTAACGGGGCAGTTGAAGATGAAGAACAAAGTTTTAATGTAACACCCTATTTTTTGCTTTTAGAAGAATGATCATAATAGTTACTTTTGATTGAATCGAGAAGAATATGCTCCTTAGCGGCAATCATCACTTTTTCCTTGAATTCAGGCCGAATGAGGTGAATCAGCGGTTGTTCGACATCATTAAAATGTTTTAAAGCCTCAATCACCTGTCCATCCCAGTCTTTGTAAAAATGTAAAAGATCATCAGGGTTAACCCTCTTCCGGTTAGTACCTTCTTCTGGAATACATTCAAAAGATGTACCAATATTTAATGTTCCATAATCATTTGTTAATTGCTCACCTGGAAGAATATCCCGAACAGCAATTTCGAAATCATATGCAGTTCCTATGCAATTCGCATGAAAACTGTGGTTTAGGTATCTGCCAAGATCCCAGCAAAGAATATATTGACCGTTTTTATTACGATAGGAGTATTTATTGAGAAATTTGCGTCTTTGTTTATCCAATTTAGCCACAAACTCTGGTTCCAGTATATGGTCGAGCTCATCCAAAGCCCACGTTATAGTCCCCTTAGGAATAAATTTAGTTGCAAAGACTCCAAAACCTATCTTGTCATTGATGTAGCGGAGTTTTGTATATGGAAACAGCATGTGTATCATACTCCTTTTTATAATTGGTTTCTCCTTATACTATGCAATTGGGACATGCTTGGTTAGTTGGAATTTTATATAGTTTTGTTCTGGAGGTTCTATTATTAACGATTGGTATTATTGCGTTTTACTCTCCTCCTAACTTACCTTGGATAATGAGATTTTTAATTATATTTATTGGTATGGGATTTATTTTGTATTCACTTTTAAGATTGTTCGGACTAATTTCTTCTTAAACGGGGGCTTGTGTTGAAGATCGAGGATGGATGAGGCAATCTCTTTTCTCATTCGACTACTATGAAAATAAACTTCTATAATCTAGGAAAAAAAGGCAACACTAAAGAAGACGCAGCTTATTCAATTTTTTAAAAGGTGTAGCGCCTGATAAACAATAGGAATCTAGCGAGGTATTGATTAGGAGACTTCTGAAATGGTTATCTCATAACCCAATTTTTCAAGTCTTCGAACTGAGTTTCGTACAATAGCTGCTTCTTTTTGTTTATCAAAATAGTCTTCGCCTAAGTCTACATACATTTCTTTCCTTTGGAAGACTTTCGTTTACCCGGACTTTCATTATGTCTCGGCACCATGCTGCCCATGAACACAATCGAGCTGCACTTTTAAACTGTTTCTCCACGTATGTTCCAATTTCAGCTAGAATTTGTTGAGCCATTCGAGTGGCAACGCCGGGTATAGAATCTAATCGTTCGATGTCTTCTTGATAAGAGTTGACTCTCTCGGAAACCTCTTGATCGACTAGTTCAATTTGTTCGGTTAGAAAGTCAATGTGATGCACCTTGGTCGTTGGAGTCAGACTAACGGATGGGCTCTAGTGGCACCATAGTTCATCGACCTTCCTCACCCAGCCATAGAATCAGTATGGGCGATTTTTAACCATTTTCATTCTCTGTGGTGCGGCGTCGATTTTGCGCCGCATGAGTGGCTAACGGGGTAGGTTAGTGTAACAAGGTGATATTATAGAAAATAAAAAGGATTGAAAGACATGCCAAAATACATATCAGAAAATTGTTTTCAGAATATCAATTGGCAATCCGTCTATATAGAAAAAGTCAAAGTTGAAAACAATAATCTTCACTTAACATTTGAGGGTCTTGTTCCGAAAGAGTATTCCAGTGAATCCAGCCGTTGGCAGGGTTCCATCACGAAGATTGGAAATGCCCAGATTCGCCGTGTCCTTTGTGAATCCGCCTGGTCATACCGCCACA
>NZ_JBHRZT010000069.1:0-59794 GCF_042649685.1 Bacillus songklensis
CGTGGTGACACGTGGAGTTGACTGATACTAATCGATCGAGGACTTAACCAAAAGAAAAGTGGAGCAAGCTCGCTCATATCCATAGGGCATTGGAGCTTCTTCCGACGAAACCGCTCTTTGGTTTCGTCGGAAGACGCGAAATGACCGTAGGATATAGCTTGCGCAACTGGACAATGAAAAGCACTACGTGCTTTCCTCAGTAATGTGTTATCTAGTTTTGAAGGAACAACCTTCATATAGTCTGGTGATGATGGCGAAGAGGTCACACCCGTTCCCATGCCGAACACGGAAGTTAAGCTCTTCAGCGCCGATGGTAGTTGGGGGTCTCCCCCTGTGAGAGTAGGACGTCGCCAGGCAACAAAAAAGACTAGTCATTTGACTAGTCTTTTTTGTTTTTTATACACAATTAGGAAAAATAAACAATATAATACAACTACTACATATTTTAGTTTTATTTAAGTGTTTTTAGGGAAGTATGTTTTGAAACCCCGGAAATTTGGTAACGATAAAAGTAGAAATACTGTGTTAATGCTTGAAAAATTCCCCTATAAATTTTATATTATAAATAAAGTCAAATATAGTCAAAGTCAGAGGGAGGGGCGTAATGCGAAATATATCTGATATTATCGAGCAATATTTAAAACAAGTCCTTGATTTAAGCGAGAAAGATGTTGTGGAAATTAAAAGAAGCGAAATTGCTGATAAATTTCAATGTGTCCCTTCACAAATCAATTATGTTATCAATACTCGCTTCACGCTGGAAAGAGGATATATGGTAGAAAGTAAACGAGGAGGGGGAGGTTTTATTCGAATTATAAAGGTGAAATCTCATAATACCTCTCACTTGTTTGAGCAAGTTCTTAACATTATTCCCGAAAAAATATCCCAAAATAATTCAGAAAATCTTATTGTACGTTTAGTTGAAGAAGAGGTGATTACTGAACGTGAAGCAAAAATGATGTTAAGCGTTATGGATCGCTCAGTGATAGGAGTAGATTTACCTTATCGTGATGAATTGAGGGCTAAATTATTAAAAGCTATGTTGAATGCTTTAAGGTACAGATAATAGATCTCCAAGGTATTTCTAAAGTTGGGAGAGGTGACAAAATGGTTTGTCAACAATGCAATATAAGAGCGGCTACTCTGCATTTTACAAAAGTTATTAATGGAGAGAAGTCAGAAATCCACTTATGTGAACATTGTGCAAAAGAAAGTGGAGAGATGTTTAGCATACCAGGGAATACAGGCTTTTCTATAAATAACTTACTGGCTGGTTTATTAAATGTCGATTCTGCGCCGAAGGAATCTTCTGCGCATACTTTTACCCATAATCAAGTTGTACAATGTCCAAATTGTAAGCTGACCTACCGGCAATTTGCCAAATTTGGAAGGTTTGGTTGTGCACATTGCTATGAGACTTTTCGCAGTTCACTTACACCCTTTTTGAAAAGGTTGCATGCAGGAAATCACCTTCATAAAGGTAAAATTCCAAAGAGAATTGGAAGCAATCTACATTTAAAAAAGGAATTAGAGAAGCAAAAATTGAAATTAAAAGAATATATTGCACAAGAAGAATTTGAAAAAGCTGCAACATTAAGAGATGAGATAAGAGCATTAGAAAAAACATTGCGGGAGAAAAGGGAGGGGGAAGCGTAAAAATGGCAAATGAATCATTCTTTAATCAAGCCATCAGTTCCTGGATGAACCAAAACGGTCCAGATTCTGACATCGTATTAAGCAGCCGAGTTCGCTTGGCCCGAAACTTAGAACACTACCTTTTCCCTACTCTTTCAACTAATGAGCAAGCTTTAGAAGTTGTGGGGCTGTTTAAAGATAAGTTTACGACCGCTTCTCACCCTAATAGGAATCTTCAGCTTTTAGAGATGGGAAATTTAAAGCCATTGGAAAAAAGGGTATTAGTTGAAAAACATCTAATTAGTCCGCAACTAGCCGAAGAATCTAATTTTGGAGCTTGTCTGCTGTCTGAAAATGAAGAAATAAGCATCATGGTAAATGAGGAAGATCATTTGCGTATACAATGTTTATTTCCGGGACTCCAACTTTCATCGGCGCTGCAAGAGGCGAATGAGTTAGATGATTGGATCGAGCAGTATGTCGATTATGCTTTTGATGAGCAAATTGGCTATTTAACCAGTTGTCCTACAAATGTGGGAACAGGATTGAGAGCATCTGTCATGATGCATTTGCCTGCCTTAGTGATGACAAGGCAAATCAATCGCATTATCCCTGCTATTAACCAGCTTGGTTTAGTCGTCCGAGGAACTTATGGAGAGGGAAGTGAAGCCTTGGGGAATATCTTTCAAGTGTCTAATCAAATAACATTAGGCAAATCGGAAGAGGACATTGTGGATGATTTAAACAGTGTTGTTCAGCAAATCATCACCCAAGAGCGTTCTGCAAGGGATGCTTTAATCAAAACATCCAACCTTGAATTAGAAGATCGTGTTTTCCGTTCTTACGGGACACTTCTTTATAGCCGAATCATCGAATCAAAAGAAGCTTCTCAATGTTTATCAGATGTTCGTTTAGGAATAGATCTTGGATATATAAAAGATGTTCCAAGAAGTATCTTAAATGAGCTTATGGTCATAACACAACCTGGCTTTTTACAACAATACGCAGGAGGGGCACTAAGGCCTGACGAACGAGATGTTAGAAGAGCATCCCTTATTCGTGAATGCCTAACCTTAAGAAAATCGAATCATACAAATGTGGAGGGTGATGAATAAATGATGTTTGGCAGATTTACAGAGCGTGCACAAAAGGTCTTGGCTTTAGCACAAGAAGAAGCATTACGATTAGGTCACAATAATATTGGCACAGAGCATATTTTATTAGGAATTGTTCGTGAAGGAGAAGGCATTGCCGCTAAAGCATTATTAGCTCTTGGTTTAGGAGCCGATAAAATTCAAAAAGAAGTAGAATCATTGATTGGCCGCGGCCAAGAAATGACACAAACCATTCATTACACTCCAAGAGCCAAAAAGGTCATTGAACTTTCAATGGATGAGGCGCGTAAGCTGGGACATTCCTATGTAGGAACAGAACATATTCTATTGGGTCTTATTCGTGAAGGAGAAGGTGTAGCTGCCCGTGTTTTAAACAATGTAGGGGTGAGCTTGAATAAAGCAAGGCAACAAGTATTGCAATTGCTGGGAAGCAACGAGGCAACCTCCAGCCATCAAGGAGGAGCGGCTGCAAGTGCCAATACTCCAACTCTTGATAGCCTTGCCCGTGATTTAACGGCCATTGCCCGTGAAGGAAGATTGGATCCAGTTATTGGCCGCAGTAAGGAAATCCAGCGCGTTATTGAAGTATTAAGCCGTCGTACGAAGAATAACCCCGTATTAATTGGTGAACCGGGTGTAGGTAAAACGGCCATTGCCGAAGGCCTAGCACAACAAATTGTCAATAACGAGGTTCCTGAAACCTTACGGGATAAGCGTGTCATGACACTTGATATGGGAACAGTAGTAGCTGGTACGAAGTATCGCGGTGAATTTGAAGACCGTTTGAAGAAAGTGATGGATGAAATCCGTCAGGCTGGAAATATTATTTTATTCATTGATGAGCTTCATACGCTGATTGGAGCTGGTGGTGCAGAAGGTGCTATTGATGCATCCAATATTTTAAAACCGTCTTTAGCACGTGGTGAGCTTCAATGTATTGGGGCCACTACATTGGATGAATATCGTAAATACATTGAAAAAGATGCAGCACTTGAACGCCGCTTCCAGCCTATTCAAGTAGATGAACCAACAATAGAAGAATCCATTCAAATTCTACAAGGATTAAGAGACCGTTATGAAGCACATCATCGTGTTTCCATTACAGATGAAGCGATTGAACAGGCGGTTAAACTCTCAGATCGTTATATATCGGATCGTTTCCTTCCTGATAAGGCTATCGACTTAATTGATGAAGCTGGTTCAAAAGTACGTTTACGCTCATTTACAACACCTCCTAACTTGAAAGAGTTAGAGCAAAAATTAGAGACGGTACGCAAAGAGAAAGATGCAGCTGTCCAAAGCCAAGAGTTTGAAAAAGCAGCATCTCTACGCGATACAGAACAAAGACTGCGTGAAGAATTGGAAGAAACAAAGAAAGTATGGAAAGAAAAACAAGGTCAAGAAAATTCTCAAGTAACCGTTGAAGATATTGCCATGGTAGTGTCAAGCTGGACCGGAATTCCTGTTTCTAAATTGGCTCAAGAGGAAACTGAGCGTCTATTAAATATGGAAGAGATCTTACATTCACGTGTCATCGGTCAAGAAGAAGCCGTTAAAGCTGTGGCAAAAGCGGTACGTCGTGCTCGTGCAGGATTAAAAGATCCAAAACGCCCAATTGGTTCCTTTATCTTCTTAGGGCCAACGGGTGTAGGGAAAACGGAGCTGGCTCGTGCATTAGCAGAATCAATGTTTGGCGATGAAGATGCGATGATTCGCATAGATATGTCGGAATACATGGAGAAACACTCCACATCGCGTCTTGTTGGATCGCCTCCAGGTTATGTAGGCTATGATGAAGGCGGTCAATTAACGGAAAAAGTGAGAAGAAAACCTTATTCTGTTGTCTTATTAGATGAGATTGAAAAAGCGCATCCAGATGTGTTCAATATTCTATTGCAAGTGTTAGAAGATGGACGTTTAACGGATTCAAAAGGGCGTACAGTCGATTTCCGAAATACGATTTT
Source organism: Bacillus songklensis (assembly GCF_042649685.1). Taxonomy (NCBI): domain Bacteria; kingdom Bacillati; phylum Bacillota; class Bacilli; order Caryophanales; family Bacillaceae; genus Bacillus; species Bacillus songklensis. The sequence continues at coordinate 4,715 of NZ_JBHRZT010000069.1, forward strand.
AATCATGACTTCTAACGTTGGAGCAGACACATTAAAACGGAACAAATATGTAGGCTTTAATGTACAAGATGAGGGTCAGGATTATAAAGATATGAAGGGCAAAGTGATGGGTGAGCTAAAACGCGCATTCCGTCCAGAGTTTTTAAACCGTATTGATGAAATCATTGTTTTCCATTCACTTGAGAAGCCTCATCTACAAAATATTGTTACGCTCATGGCGAAACAATTAACAACACGCTTAAAAGAACAAGACATCGAATTGCACTTAACGGAAAAAGCAATTGAGAAAATCGCAGAAGAAGGATTCGATCCGGAATACGGTGCTCGTCCGCTTCGCCGCGCTATTCAAAAACATATTGAAGACCGCTTATCGGAAGAGCTTTTAAAAGGCACCATTCAAAAAGGGCAAAAAATAGAGCTCGATGTGGTGGATGGCGGGTTTAAGGTCCGTGCCATAGAAACAAGCGGGATTAGTTAAGGGCAAACAAATAGATCATCAACAAAAGGCATACGTTTATGATTCGTATGCCTTCTTTTTTCCTAAAATACAAACAACGAGGTTAGAGGTATGGCAAAGAAAAAAACAAAGTTTATATGTCAGGATTGTGGATATGAGTCACCCAAGTGGATGGGAAAATGCCCGGGATGCGGAAACTGGAATACGATGGTAGAAGAGGTAGAGCAAGTGGCAGCTAATCGTAGAGGCGCCTTTACAGGAGCGACCACTTCGACCTCCTTAAAGCCCCAATCCATTAGTTCTATTGAATCAACAAGTGAACCAAGAATTTTCACGAAGCTCTCTGAATTAAATAGAGTATTAGGCGGAGGAATCGTTAAAGGGTCCCTCGTGTTAATAGGGGGTGATCCCGGGATTGGGAAATCTACACTCCTTTTGCAAACTTCTGCACAATTAGCAGATAGTAATTATAAAGTTCTCTACATTTCAGGTGAGGAGTCAACAAAACAAACGAAGCTCCGAGCAGATCGTTTAAATATTAACGCACCTCAGTTGTATGTTCACTCCGAAACGAATTTAGAGCTTATCTCCCATATTATTTCAGAGATGAATCCGGATTTTGTAGTCATCGATTCAATTCAAACTATTTACCATCCAGACATTACATCTGCCCCAGGAAGTGTTTCGCAAGTGAGGGAATGTACGGCAGATCTAATGAGAATTGCGAAAACGGAAGGAATTGCAATCTTTATTGTCGGGCATGTTACAAAAGAAGGGGCTATCGCAGGCCCTCGCTTATTAGAGCATATGGTTGATACGGTTTTGTATTTTGAGGGGGAGAGACACCATACATATCGAATTTTAAGAGCCGTGAAAAATCGTTTTGGATCTACTAACGAAATGGGGATTTTCGAAATGAAAGAAAGCGGCTTGGAGGAAGTGTTAAATCCTTCTGAAATCTTCTTGGAAGAACGCTCTCAAGGAGCAGCAGGTTCTATTGTTGTGGCATCAATGGAAGGAACAAGACCTGTTTTAGTAGAATTACAAGCATTAATTAGCCCGACAAGTTTTGGAAATCCAAGGAGAATGGCTACGGGAATTGATCATAACCGCGTTTCTCTTCTTATGGCGGTATTAGAAAAGCGGGTGGGCTTGTTGTTGCAAAATCAGGATGCCTATTTAAAAGTAGCAGGCGGTGTAAAGTTAGATGAGCCTGCCATCGACTTGGCTATTGCTGTGAGTATTGCTTCCAGCTTTAGGGACATTCCATCTAACCCAGCCGATGTGGTAATTGGTGAGATTGGATTAACGGGGGAGGTCCGCCGTGTTTCCCGTATTGAGCAGCGTGTCCAAGAGGCTGTCAAGCTAGGGTTTAAACGTGTGATTCTGCCTGAACGAAATTTAGGGGGATGGAATATTCCAAAAGGTGTGGAAGTCGTAGGCGTATCGACTGTAGCTGAAGCATTGCAGTACACACTAGGGGGATAGGGATGGAAAGAGAAAAAATTAATGATCAACAAATTTCTGAAATTTTAAGGCTTGTTGCGCCTGGCACGCCGATTCGGGAAGGAATTGATAATGTATTGAGGGCAAAAACGGGGGGATTAATCGTTTTAGGCTATAATGATCAGGTCAGGCAAATTGTAGATGGCGGGTTCTCTATTAATTGTACCTTTACTCCGGCTCATTTATATGAGCTGGCCAAAATGGATGGAGCTATTATCTTGAACGAAGGGGGAAATAAAATATTATTTGCCAATGCCCAACTCATTCCTAATCCTTCCATTCCTTCTTTGGAAACGGGAATGCGTCATCGAACAGCTGAACGGGTTGCAAAACAAACAGGAGCACTGGTTATCGCCATTTCCCAAAGAAGAAACGTCATTACCTTATATAAGGGGTCGCTTCAGTATGTATTAAAAGATATTGGAGTCATCTTAGCGAAGGCTAATCAAGCGCTAGAAACGTTGGAGAAATATAAATCCGTATTGGACGAATCGATTGCTAATTTAACGGCATTAGAGTTTGAAGAACAAGTTACACATGTTGAGGTTATTCAGTCCCTTCATCGTATTGAAATGGTTTTAAGAATTAAGAATGAGATTTTAAGCTATATTGGAGAACTGGGGATAGAAGGGCGCTTAATACGATTACAAATGAATGAATTGTTAGCAGATATGGAGCGGGAAGCTGTGTTGCTCATAAAAGATTACACATTCGACGAAGATCAGGATCCATACAAAATTATTGCCAAGCTGCAAGAACTTTCCAATGCGGTGTTACTTGATGATCAATCGTTGTTTCGCTTAATGGGATACCCGGTTTACACAAGCTTTGAAGATGCTGTTCAGCCAAGGGGCTATCGTATGCTTCATAAAATTCCTCGTCTCCCTATCATTATCGTCGAAAACTTGATTGAGCAGTTCGGCCATTTAAAGGGCGTTTTCGATGCGTCTGTGGAAGAGCTAGACGAAGTAGAGGGAATAGGGGAGATCCGAGCTAAAAAGATTAAAGAAGGATTGAAACGACTAAAACAACAATATTTTCTTAACCGGCAACTTTAAAGGAAATGGAAGGGAAGTGTCAAAAAACATAACATTTTGTTTACAAATTGTACTTTCGAGCAAATAAGAGGTTTCAATCATTGTAAACTGTTTATAATGAATAAAAGGGAGGTGAGTACGTGTTAAAACGTATTGTACAATTATTTTTTATCATCACGGGTGGAACACTGGGTATCTTTTTCATACCAGAACTTATAGATTTATTAGATATGCAAGGTGTTGCTTTTTTAGAAAAATCATATATCCATGCTTTATTGGGGGCCGTGCTTTTTTACATTCTGACATTTTGGGTCGTAGATTATGTAGTAGACTTTATTCATTGGTTTGAAGAAACGCTGGTGAAAGCTCCAGTGACAGATGTATTGTTTGGAAGTTTAGGGTTAATCCTCGGTCTTGTTGTTGCTTATTTGGTAGTATTACCTTTAAAAAGTATTCAGCTTCAAGTCGTCAATACCGTACTTCCGATATTCCTTACCCTTTTATTAGGTTATTTAGGATTTCAAGTAGGATTTAAAAAGAGGGATGAGCTGGTTAATTTATTCTCTATACCAGCTAGAATTGGAAAGAAAAAAGCTCAGGAAGAAGAACAAGAGACTTCTGCCAAAAAGCTAAAGATTTTAGACACAAGTGTGATTATTGATGGCCGTATCGCCGATATTTGCCAAACAGGATTTTTGGAAGGAGTCATCGTCATTCCTCAATTTGTCTTGGAAGAACTTCAACATATTGCAGATTCATCCGATGTATTAAAACGCAATAGAGGAAGAAGAGGATTGGATATTTTAAACCGTATCCAGAAAGAATTGGCTATTAAAGTGGAAATTTATGAAGGCGATTTCGAAGAGATTCAAGAAGTGGACAGTAAGCTTGTAAAACTAGCGAAATTAACTTCAGGTGTAGTAGTAACCAATGATTTCAACTTAAATAAAGTGTGCGAATTGCAAAACGTTGCTGTATTAAACATTAATGATTTAGCAAATGCAGTGAAACCTGTTGTGCTCCCAGGAGAAGAACTAAATGTTCTTGTCATTAAAGATGGAAAAGAGCATAATCAAGGTGTTGCTTATTTAGATGACGGCACGATGATTGTAGTAGAAGACGGAAGAGACTATATTGGTAAAAGTATTGATGTACTAGTCACGAGTGTCTTGCAAACTTCAGCGGGGCGAATGATTTTTGCCAAGCCCAAATTGCTAGAAAAGGCACTATAGGATAAAGGTTAATCGAACCAAGCTCGCTTTTACGGACAAGGGATCTTAACCGTTTTAAAATGTGATAAAGAGAAAGATAGAGGAGAAAGTTTTATGAATTACCATGTTGTGATTCCTGCTGCAGGTCAGGGAAAGCGGATGAAGGCCGGAAAAAACAAACAGTTCATTCAATTGAGGGATATTCCTGTTATTGTTCATACACTTCTTGTTTTTGAACAAGATTCTTGGTGTGAAGGAATTATTTTAGTAGTCAACAAGGATGAAATTGAGCAGTTCCAAGAGATACTGGATTCTTATCATATTCATAAAGTTTGTTCGTTAGTCATCGGTGGGACGGAACGTCAACATAGTGTTTATAACGGATTACAGGCATTGAAAGATACGGGAATCGTGTTGATTCATGATGGAGCAAGACCGTTTGTGACAGCAGAAAGTATTCATCGGCTGGTGATGGCTGCTCATGAAGAGGAAGCGGCTGTGTTAGGAGTACCGGTAAAGGATACAATGAAGAGAGTTCAAGGCGGGTATATTGTAGACACCATTGAACGCTCCAGCTTGTGGGCTATTCAGACACCACAAGCTTTTCTTGTGTCGCTTATTAAAGAGGCACATGAACATGCACAAAAGCAATCCTTTTTGGGCACAGATGATGCCAGCTTAGTCGAGCGAATGGGAAAGCCTATTATAGTCGTAGAGAGTAATTATGATAATATAAAATTAACAACACCAGAAGATTTATGGTATGCTGAAGCCATTCTACAAAAAAGAGAACAGACAAAGTAAGGTGGGAATGAGATGAATATTCGAATCGGACAGGGATTTGATGTCCATCAATTTGCTGAAGGGAGGCCGCTGATCATTGGAGGCATTGAAATTCCTCATCATGTAGGGTTGTTGGGCCATTCAGATGCAGACGTATTATTACATGCGATTTCAGATGCGTTTCTTGGTACAATTGCACAAGGAGATATCGGCAAACACTTTCCCGACACAGACGAAGAGTTTAAAGATGCAGACTCGGGCAAATTGTTACAGCATGTATGGAATATGGTAAGAGCAGAAGGATATGAGCTTAGCAATATCGATTGCACCATTATTGCTCAAAAGCCTAAAATGGCTCCTTACATGGAATCCATAAGAGAGCGTATCGCTTCTTTATTAGATGTGTCTATCTCGCAAATTAACGTCAAAGCGACCACCACGGAAAAGCTGGGCTTTACAGGCCGGGAGGAAGGAATTGCGGCACAAGTCGTTGCGCTCGTTTATCAAAAATAAATTATACATTCTTTGAAAGAACATCGTTTGGTGTTAAAATAAGCATGGACTTTAAGTTTTATACATACGATAGATAAATTGGAGGTTACTCGAACCATGTCAAACGAAGTACGTGTCCGTTACGCACCAAGTCCAACTGGACATCTTCATATCGGAAATGCAAGAACAGCATTGTTCAACTACTTATTTGCTAGAAATCAAAACGGAAAATTTATTATCCGTATTGAAGATACTGATAAAAAGCGAAACATCAAAGGCGGAGAAGAAAGTCAGTTAAAATATTTAAAATGGCTTGGCATGGATTGGGATGAGAGCATTGATGTAGGTGGAGAATATGGCCCTTATCGCCAATCAGAGCGAACGGATATTTACCAAAAATATACAAATGAACTCCTTGAAAAAGGGTTAGCTTATAAATGTTACTGTACAGAAGAAGAGCTTGAGCAGGAACGTGAGCAGCAATCTGCACAAGGACAAATGCCGCGTTATTCAGGTAAATGCCGTCATTTAACGGAAGAACAGCGCGTAGAATTAGAAAAAGAAGGTCGTCAGCCGAGCATTCGTTTTGCTGTGCAAAACGATCGCGTTTATACGTTTAATGATATGGTAAAAGGTGAGCTCTCATTTGAAGCGAATGGCATCGGCGATTTTGTGATTGTGAAAAAGGACGGCACACCAACTTACAACTATGCGGTAGCGGTCGATGATTATTTGATGAAAATGACACATGTTTTACGTGGGGATGACCATATTTCTAACACACCTAAACAATTAATGATCTATGAAGCATTTGGTTGGGAGCCTCCTGTGTTCGGCCATATGACATTGATTGTAAATGAGAGCCGCAAAAAGTTAAGTAAACGTGATGAATCCATCATTCAATTCATTGAACAGTATGAGGATTTAGGATACTTGCCAGAAGCGTTATTTAACTTCATTGCGCTTTTAGGATGGTCTCCGATAGGAGAAGAAGAAATCTTTTCAAAAGAGGAATTCATTAAAATTTTTGATGCTGACCGTCTTTCAAAATCACCGGCATTATTTGATACTCAGAAGCTTCGTTGGATGAATAATCAATACATGAAGCAGTTAGAGTTAGATCGATTAGTAGAAATTTCACTTCCTCATCTAATTAAGGCCGGGAAAGTAGAAGAGAATATGGATGAAGAGAAGATGCAGTGGGTACGTGATCTTATTTCTCTTCATCAGGAAAAAATGAGCTACGGGGCGGAAATCGTCGAACTCACAGAAATGTTTTTTAAGCAAGAGATTGAATATAACCGTGAAGCACGTGAAGTATTAGAAGAAGAGCAAGTGCCAGAAGTGTTAAAAGCATTTGCAGAAGAACTGAAAGCATCTGACGATTTCTCAGCGGATGCAATTAAAGCTGCAACAAAAGCCGTGCAAAAAGCGACGGGGCACAAGGGGAAAAAAGTATTTATGCCAATCCGTGTAGCTACAACAGGCCAAACGCATGGACCAGATTTGCCACAAGCTATTCATCTTCTTGGCAAGGAGACAGTCTTAGCCCGTTTAGATCGCGTTATTGGTTAACAAAAAGGAAATTATGTAATATAGTAAATATACATTTAAATTATCGCAAAGTGTTGAGAAGGAGAAGTAAAAAATGTGATCATCACAGAGAGAACCACATTTCGGTGAAAGTGGTTTATGAATCGCATTTTTGAAATGCACCTTCGAGCCTTTTGCTGAACGAACTTTTTAGTAAGCAGAAGCGGAATCTCTACCGTTATAAGAGCAAAGTTGGGGTTACGATTAACCCAAACAGAGTGGAACCGCGTAATTTTACGTCTCTGTGTCTTAGACGCAGAGGCGTTTTTTATTTGGGCAATAACAGCGTTACTATGATATAAAAAGCGTTAGGAGAAGAAGCAGGGGGTGGAGAGATGTTTAAATCACTAAAAGAGGATATTGAAGTTATTTTTGATCAAGATCCCGCAGCCAGAAGTTATATAGAGGTTATTTTGACTTATTCCGGTTTACATGCAATTTGGGCACACCGATTAGCTCATGCGCTGTTTAAGCGGAAGTGGTTCTTTTTAGCTCGAGCCATTTCGCAAATTAGCCGTTTTTTTACGGGTATTGAAATTCATCCTGGTGCTAAGATTGGTAAGCGCCTTTTTATTGACCACGGTATGGCCGTTGTGATTGGGGAAACATGTGAAATTGGCGATAATGTAACAATTTATCAAGGGGTAACACTTGGTGGAACAGGGAAAGAAAAAGGGAAGCGACACCCAACTATTCAAGATAATGTATTGATTGCAACAGGGGCTAAAGTACTCGGTTCCATAACGGTTGGGGAAAACTCTAAAATAGGAGCAGGTTCTGTTGTGTTGCACAATGTACCACCAAATTCCACCGTAGTGGGTATCCCGGGGAAAGTCAGGGTGCAAAACGGTGTTCGTATTGATAAAGACTTGAACCATCGCGATTTACCCGATCCGGTGGCAGATCGCTTTAAAGAGCTTGAAGAAGAACTTCAGGTTCTAAAACGAGAACTTCAACAACTAAAAGAAGGGAAGATTAAGCATGACCATTAAGCTTTATAATACATTAACTCGTCAAAAAGAAGAGTTTCAGCCATTAGAAGAAAATAAAGTGAAAATGTATGTGTGTGGTCCAACCGTTTATAATTACATTCATATTGGGAATGCAAGACCTGCCATTGTATTCGATACGGTGCGTCGTTATCTGGAGTTTCGGGGATATGAGGTACAGTATGTCTCTAACTTTACGGATGTAGATGATAAATTGATCAGAGCGGCTAATGAACTAGGAGAAGAGGTACCAACAATTGCCGACCGTTTTATCGAGGCTTATTTTGAAGATGTTTCCGCTTTAGGATGTAAAAAAGCGACTGTCCACCCTCGCGTTACGGAAAATATGGACATCATCATTGACTTTATTTCAGCACTTGTAGAGAAAGGCTATGCTTATGAAGCTGAGGGAGATGTCTATTACCGCACGAGAAAATTTGAGGAATATGGGAAGCTTTCTCATCAACCTATTGACGAATTACGTTCAGGTGCTCGTATTGAGGTGGGAGAGAAGAAAGAAGATCCTTTAGATTTCGCTCTATGGAAAGCAGCTAAAGAGGGTGAGATTTATTGGGAGAGTCCGTGGGGGAAAGGAAGACCGGGGTGGCATATTGAATGCTCAGCAATGGCCCGCCAATATCTTGGAGATACAATCGATATCCATGCGGGGGGGCAGGATTTAGCGTTCCCGCATCATGAAAATGAAATTGCCCAGTCAGAAGCTCTTACAGGAAAAGCATTTGCAAAGTATTGGATGCATAACGGGTATATTAATATCGATAATGAAAAAATGTCGAAATCACTTGGCAACTTCATACTTGTTCATGACATTATCAAAAAGTATGACCCGCAGTTGTTGCGCTTTTTCATTCTATCTGTTCATTATCGCCATCCGATTAACTACAGTGAAGAAATTTTAGAAAATACAAGAAAAGGATTAGAACGCCTTCAAACATCTTACAAAAACTTAAAGCACCGTCTCGAAAGCTCTAATAACCTAACGAGTAATAATGAGGACTGGCTGAAGAAAATCGAGGATCTTCACAAAACGTTTGTTCGTGAGATGGATGATGACTTTAATACGGCTAACGCTATTGCTGTGTTGTTTGATTTATCGAAACAGGCAAACCTTTACTTGTTGGAAAAGAACACATCAGAAGTAATTGTTCAGGCATTTATTAAAGAATTTGAGGCTTTAACAAGTGTATTAGGTTTAGATTTTGCGAAGGAAGAATTATTGGATGAAGAAATTGAAGTATTAATCCAAAAGCGTATTGAAGCAAGAAAAAATCGCAATTTTGCTTTAGCTGACCAGATTCGGGATGAACTGAAAGCTAAAAACATTGTTTTAGAAGATACGGCACAAGGAACAAGATGGAAAAGAGGATAAAGATTGATGACGGAAAGTTTTAAACAAGTTGATGCAAAACAGTTGAATAGTCTCGCTCTTGCTTACATGGGCGATAGTGTGTTTGATGTCTATATACGCCATCACCTTTTGGCATTGGGGGCTGTTCGTCCTAATCAATTGCACAATCAAGCAAAGAGGTTCGTCTCAGCAAAGGCACAAGCGAAAGTCGTTCTCACTTTGATGGAGGAAGAGTTTTTTTCGGAAGAGGAGATAGCTGTATTAAAGCGAGGACGTAATGCCAAATCAGGAACCGTTCCTAAAAATACAGATGTTCAAACATATCGATACAGCACTGCTTTTGAAGCATTAATTGGATATCATTATTTATTGGAAAATAAAGAACGAATGGAAACGATTATTTTCACGGCGATTCGTTTGAGTGAAGAACAGAAAGGAGGAAAATAATATGGATCAGGAATATATTATCGGGAGAAATCCTGTATTAGAATCATTAAGATCGGGAAGAGAAATTAATAAAATATGGCTGGCTGAAGGAGCCCAAAAGGGACCGGTTAACCAAATTACCCAGTTAGCGAAGCAAAACGGAGTGCTCGTTCAAGTTGTACCGAAGAAAAAAATCGAACAAATGGTAGAGGGAAATCATCAAGGAGTTGTCGCTCAAGTAGCCGCTTATCAATATGCAGAATTAGACGATTTGTTTCAAAAAGCTGAGGAACGCAACGAAACACCTTTCTTTTTATTGTTGGATGAAATAGAGGATCCTCATAACTTAGGATCCATTATGAGAACCGCGGATGCAGTTGGCGCCCATGGAATTATTATTCCAAAGCGCCGCGCTGTTGGCCTAACCGCTACAGTAGCAAAAGCCTCTACTGGTGCTATTGAGCATATTCCCGTAGTGAGAGTGACAAATTTATCGAGAACCATTGATGAATTAAAAGAGAAAGGTTTATGGATTGCGGGAACAGATGCGAAAGGAAAAGAGGATTATCGCCAACTTGACGGAACGATGTCTCTTGTACTGGTTATCGGCAGTGAAGGCAAAGGGATGAGCAGGCTCATTCGCGATAAGTGTGATTTTTTAGTTCGTTTACCGATGGTCGGAAAAGTAACATCTCTAAATGCTTCGGTAGCGGCTAGTCTACTAATGTATGAGGTATTCCGTAAGCGCCATCCACTAGGTGAGTAAGGAAATGAATATCCTGCTTGTTGATGGATATAACATCATCGGGGCATGGCCGGAGTTAAGGCAATTAAAGGACAAGGATTTACCGGCCGCCCGCGATTTATTGATCGAAAAAATGGCTGAATACAAGGCGTATACCGGTTATCATATCATTGTTGTGTTTGACGCCCATCTTGTACAGGGGATTGAGAAGAAGACAAAAGACCATACGGTAGAAGTAATTTTTACGAGAGAAAACGAAACCGCTGATGAGCGAATTGAAAAGTTGGCCAAATCTTTAAATAATATTAAAACACAAATTCATGTTGCTACTTCTGATTTTACAGAACAATGGGCAATTTTTGGCCAAGGAGCCTTAAGGAAATCAGCGCGTGAACTCAGAAACGAGATGCTGGAAATTGAGAGGAACATCAAGCAAGATGTAAAGCACATTCAGGGGAAAAAACCGACGACTCGTATTCAGATTTCTGACGATGTTATGGAAATATTCGAAAAATGGCGTAGAGGAGAGCGTTGAGACGGTTGACGCTTGAAAAAAGGCTACTGTATAATATTTCTATCTACATGCGGTCGGGGGGATTAGCGTGGGCTCTAAAATGGGGAGAAAATCGATTGCTTATTTAGATCAACAAGAGGATGGAGAGATTGTAGAGTTAGTGCACAAAGGCGATAGTGAAGCTTTAGAATATTTGATTCACAAATATAAAAACTTTGTGCGTGCAAAAGCAAGATCCTATTTTCTTATCGGGGCTGATCGAGAAGATATCGTTCAAGAAGGAATGATAGGACTTTACAAAGCGATCCGTGACTTTAAGGAAGATAAATTAACTTCCTTTAAAGCTTTTGCAGAGCTATGTATCACACGTCAAATCATTACAGCCATCAAAACCGCTACAAGACAAAAGCATATTCCATTAAATTCATATGTATCATTGGACAAGCCCATTTATGATGAGGAGTCTGATCGGACTTTAATGGACGTTATTTCTGGAGCTAAAGTGATGGATCCTGAGGAGCTCATTATTAATCAAGAAGAGTTTGACGATATTGAAGTGAAGATGGCCGAGTTACTAAGCGACTTAGAAAGAAAAGTTTTAGTTCTGTATTTGGATGGTCGTTCCTATCAGGAGATATCGGAAGAGCTTAATCGACATGTTAAATCGATCGATAATGCCTTACAAAGAGTGAAAAGAAAACTTGAACGATATCTGGAGTACCGGGAAATTACATTGTAGTTTTCTCTTAAAGCTTGTGTTGACATGGAAAGAATCAGTATGGTAACTTTTTATGGACATCATTAATGTATGGGTGGTTTAGCATGCGTAAAAAAGTGATACTCGCTTGTGAAGAATGTGGAAGTCGCAACTATACAACAATGAAAAGTGACCAAACCACTCAAGAGCGATTGGAAATAAAGAAGTTTTGCAAGGCTTGTAACAAACATACGGGTCATCGTGAAACAAAATAGTGGATTGTTTTTAGGCACATAGATTAAGCACCCCTTTATAATTGGAGGTAACTTATTAATGAATCGTCTTGGGAAATTCCTGCGCGACGTAGGGCGCGAAATGAAAAAAGTAAGTTGGCCGAAACGCAAAGAGTTAACACGCTATACGATTACAGTTTTATCAACTGTTGTTATCATGTCTGTCTTTTTTGCAGCAGTGGACTTAGGGATTTCTTCTTTAATTCGTCTAATCCTTGAATAATCTGTACAAAAAGATGGTATAATAATCAAAGAATAATTTTTTTGAAAAGCCCGGGAACGGGTTTTTTAATTTGCCTTTTAATTTGCTGTAGACGGTGGATTAAGTCAGGTAGGATGCTATTTAAAAGTGATCGGGGAGGGACGGACGGATAGTCCTCATAAATGGAGAAAAATTGGTATGTTGTTCATACTTACTCAGGATATGAAAATAAAGTAAAAACGAACCTCGAAAAACGCGTAGAATCAATGGGCATGCAAGATAAGATTTTCCGTGTTGTCGTTCCTGAAGAGGAAGAAAAAGAGGTAAAAAACAACAAAACAAAAGTTACAAAGAAAAAAGTATTCCCTGGCTATGTACTTGTTGAATTAATTATGACAGATGATTCTTGGTATGTAGTAAGGAATACACCGGGTGTTACAGGATTCGTTGGTTCGAGCGGTTCTGGATCCAAGCCGACTCCGCTTTTACCGGATGAGGTAGCGATGATTTTAAAACGTATGGGCGTGGAAGATACTCATGCCGACTTTGACTTTGAATTAAACGAAACCGTAATGGTCAAAGAAGGCCCTTTCGCGAATTTCGAAGGTACCATCGAGGAAATTGATCTAGACAAGCGTAAAGTTAAGGTACTTGTTAACATGTTCGGACGTGAAACTCCGGTGGAATTAGATTTTAATCAAATTGATAAAATATAATTCCAAAAAACTTGCATTTCTTACAGATTAGTGATAACATTTCATAAGTCAGTATGTCTCAAGAAAAGAGACTTATAACACAAATTCCTTATTTGATATAAAGGAACATTCGAGTGGGAGGGTATACCCCTATTACCACATCACGGACTTAAGGAGGTGTGTCTCGTGGCTAAAAAAGTAATTAAAATGGTTAAATTACAAATCCCTGCTGGTAAAGCGAATCCAGCACCGCCAGTTGGTCCTGCGTTGGGTCAAGCAGGTGTGAACATCATGGGATTCTGTAAAGAATTTAACGCTCGCACAGCTGATCAAGCTGGTTTAATTATCCCTGTTGAAATTACGGTATTTGAAGACCGTTCATTTACATTTATTACGAAAACTCCTCCTGCTGCTGTATTACTTAAGAAAGCAGCTGGTATCGAGTCTGGTTCTGGTGAGCCAAATCGTAATAAAGTTGCAACAGTCAAGCGTGATAAAGTACGTGAGATTGCTGAAACAAAAATGCCTGACCTAAATGCTGCTAGCGTAGAAGCTGCTATGCGCATGGTTGAAGGTACAGCGCGCAGCATGGGTATCGTAATCGAAGACTAATCCCATGCATTGAACAGGTTGTTGAAGGTTGCGGGTAGGGAATGTCCAATTCGCAACCTTTATTCGTGGGAGGTTATTCCGCTAAAACCACATAAGGAGGAATTTTAAAATGGCTAAAAGAGGTAAAAAGTACGTAGAAGCTACTAAATTAGTAGATCGTACTCAAGCTTATTCAGTTGAAGAAGCTATTGAATTAGTAAAGAAAACAAATACTGCAAAATTTGATGCGACTGTAGAAGTTGCTTTCCGTCTAGGTGTAGATCCTAAGAAAGCAGACCAACAAATCCGCGGTGCAGTTGTATTACCACATGGTACTGGTAAAGTACAACGTGTATTAGTATTCGCTAAAGGTGAAAAAGCAAAAGAAGCTGAAGCTGCTGGAGCTGACTATGTTGGTGATGCGGACTACATCAACAAAATCCAACAAGGTTGGTTCGAGTTCGATGTAATCGTAGCTACACCTGACATGATGGGTGAAGTTGGTAAACTAGGTCGTGTATTAGGTCCTAAAGGCTTAATGCCAAACCCTAAAACTGGTACAGTTACTTTCGATGTGACAAAAGCTGTGAACGAAATCAAAGCTGGTAAAGTTGAATACCGCGTTGATAAAGCTGGTAACATCCATGTACCAATCGGCAAGGTTTCTTTCGACAATGAAAAATTAGTTGAAAACTTCGTAACTATCTATGAAACAATGGTAAAAGTAAAACCATCGGCTGCTAAAGGTACTTATATGAAGAATGTAGCAGTCACTTCTACGATGGGCCCTGGTATCAAAGTTGATCCAGCTACTTTTGTTGTAAAAGCTTAATTTTTTTGATGAAATTTCCAATTGACTTTGATTGAGTCGTTGGTTATAATAAATTTTGTTGTTTAAATATAGAATTTATTTGTACCGTAGACAGTAGGTGCCTTAAAGGCTTAATTTCCTACCGAGGTGTATTATAGAAAGCATTTGTGTGTTTTGTATGCTTATAATACCTCCATGTCTACCATGGAGGTTTTTGTTTGCATTACACCTTGTTGATACGAGTGTACGGAACGAAATCTACAGGAGGTGTAACAATGAGCAAAGCAGTTGAAGCTAAAAAACAAGTAGTATCTGAAATCGCTTCTAAATTACGTGAAAGCAAATCAACAGTTGTTGTTGACTACCGTGGTTTAACGGTTGCGCAAGTAACTGAACTTCGTAAATCTTTACGTGAAGCCGGCGTTGAGTTCAAAGTTTACAAAAACACTTTAACTCGTCGTGCTGCTGAAGAAGCAGAATTAACAGGTTTAAATGAACACTTAACAGGACCGAATGCGATCGCATTCAGTACTGAAGATGTAATCGCTCCTGCGAAAGTATTAAACGATTTTGCCAAAAAGAATGAAGCATTAGAAATCAAAGCTGGTGTTATCGAAGGTAACATTGCGACTGTGGAAGAGGTTAAAGCTCTTGCTGAACTTCCATCTCGCGAAGGCTTACTTTCAATGTTGCTTAGCGTTCTTCAGGCTCCAATCCGCAACCTTGCACTTGCTGCAAAAGCTGTTGCTGATCAAAAGGAAGAGCAAGGCGCTTAATTTAGAATTTAAACCTATCTCAATATAACCAAAGGAAAAATAAGGAGGATATTAAAATGACTAAAGAACAAATCATTGAAGCGGTTAAAAATATGACTGTTTTAGAACTTAACGACTTAGTAAAAGCTATCGAAGAAGAGTTTGGTGTAACTGCAGCTGCTCCTGTAGCTGTTATGGGTGGCGCTGCTGGTGGCGAAGCTGCTGCTGAGAAAACTGAATTTGATGTAGTACTTGCTAGCGCTGGTGCTCAAAAAATTAAAGTTATCAAAGTTGTTCGCGAAATCACTGGTCTTGGCTTAAAAGAAGCTAAAGAATTAGTTGACAACACACCAAAAGCTCTTAAAGAAGGCGTTTCTAAAGAAGAAGCTGAAGAAATGAAAGCTAAACTTGAAGAAGTTGGCGCTTCTGTAGAAGTTAAGTAATTTCTTTTTAATCCTTAAAAAGCCCGCTTATCATAAGCGGGCTTTTTTGCTTTCTGTAGGTAATGAGGTTTATACTAAATAAACAGGCTAGTATGAGATAGGAAAGAAGGAGGATGGTGACGTTGACGGAACATTACTATTCGCATCAGCCGTCTGTGGCAAGTGATCGTCAAACATGGAATTTCACGCTGCGTGGGAATAAGTTGCTGTTTACAACTGATCAAGGAGTGTTCTCTAAAAGAGAAGTGGATTTTGGATCGAGAGTGTTAATCGAGGAATTTGTTTTTCCTGATGTGGAAGGACCAATTTTAGATGTAGGGTGCGGCTACGGTCCAATTGGTTTATCGTTGGCCAAAGAACGCTCTTCTATATGGGTAAACATGATAGATGTAAATGAAAGGGCGATTGAGCTGGCGAAGCTGAATGCACAGCGTAATGGAATCACTAATGTACATATTTTTAAAAGTGATTGTTACAGTGCTTTAAAGCCGGAGAACCAGTATGCTGCCATCCTGACAAATCCTCCGATTCGAGCCGGGAAGAAAGTAGTTCATGCGATTTTGGAGGGAGCGGTTCAACATCTATTGCCAAATGGAGAGCTATGGGTTGTCATTCAAAAAAAACAGGGAGCTCCTTCTGCTTTGGAAAAATTAGAGGGATTGTTTGCTGAAGTTGAGGTAGTAGAGAAGAAGAAAGGATATTACATAATCCGTGCAAAAAAATCTTGACTGCCTAATCTCGTTGTGGTAGCATTATAAAATGCCAATATGTCATTATTCTATATAGGCTTTTATTGTACATAAAATGTATAATTTTGGTTTGTATGGAAATGCTAATAAAATCAATAGTTCGTTTTTGGAAAGTCGTGGTTTTCTATTTAAAGAAGCCATTTTTCTTTTGTTTAATAATAAACATGCTTATGTTTATTATGAATGTTTAAGTCTTTCAACAATAACGCTTTATTTGAGGGGTGAATGAGTTGACAGGTCAACTAGTTCAGTATGGACGCCACCGCCAACGAAGAAGTTATGCTCGCATTAGCGAAGTATTGGAATTACCAAACCTTATTGAAATTCAAACCTCTTCATATCAATGGTTTCTTGATGAGGGTCTTAGAGAAATGTTCCAAGACATTTCTCCGATTGAAGACTTTACAGGAAATTTATCACTTGAATTCATTGATTACAGCTTAGGCGAACCGAAATACTCTGTAGAAGAATCAAAAGAGCGAGATGTAACATATGCGGCGCCTCTTCGTGTAAAAGTGCGCCTAATTAATAAGGAAACAGGGGAAGTAAAAGACCAGGATGTATTCATGGGCGACTTCCCGCTTATGACAGAAACAGGTACGTTTGTCATCAATGGTGCTGAACGTGTTATTGTTTCCCAGCTAGTTCGCTCACCAAGTGTGTATTACAGTGGAAAAATTGATAAAAACGGTAAAAAGGGATATACTGCTACAGTTATTCCGAATCGTGGAGCTTGGTTAGAGTATGAAACAGATGCGAAAGATGTAGTATATGTTCGTATCGACCGTACTCGTAAACTTCCAGTTACCGTGTTGCTTCGTGCTCTTGGTTTTGGGTCTGATCAGGAAATCATCGATTTAATTGGTGATAATGAATACTTACGCAACACTCTTGAAAAAGATAATACAGAAAGCACAGAGAAAGCGTTGTTGGAAATTTATGAGCGTTTACGCCCGGGAGAGCCTCCGACGGTTGAAAATGCTAAAACGCTTTTAATCTCACGTTTCTTTGACCCAAAACGCTACGATTTAGCGAATGTAGGTCGTTATAAAATCAATAAAAAACTTCACATTAAACACCGTCTGTTTAATCAAAGACTAGCCGAAACGCTAGTAGACCCAGAGACAGGTGAAATCATTGCAGAAAAAGGTACGATCATTGATCGTCGTACATTAGATCGTATCTTGCCGATGATTGAAAGTGGTGTGAACTTCAAAACTTATAATCCGGCTAGCGGGGTAGTAGAAGAAGATATCACACTTCAGTCCATCAAAATCTACGCTCCAAACGATCCAGATGGCGAAAAGGTTATTAATGTTTTAGGAAATGCCTATGTAATAGAGGAAGTTAAAAATATTACACCAGCTGATATTCTAGCTTCGATTAGTTATTTCTTTAACCTTTTACATCAAGTAGGTGACACAGATGATATTGACCATTTAGGTAACCGTCGTCTGCGTTCAGTTGGTGAGTTATTACAAAATCAGTTCCGTATCGGCTTGTCGCGTATGGAGCGTGTAGTGCGTGAAAGAATGTCAATTCAGGACACAAACACGATCACACCGCAACAACTCATTAACATTCGTCCGGTTATTGCGGCAATTAAAGAGTTCTTTGGAAGCTCTCAGTTGTCCCAATTCATGGATCAAACAAATCCATTAGCAGAATTAACGCATAAGCGTCGTTTATCTGCATTAGGTCCTGGTGGTTTAACACGTGAGCGCGCAGGCTTTGAAGTGCGTGACGTTCACTATTCTCACTATGGACGCATGTGTCCGATTGAGACTCCAGAGGGTCCGAACATTGGATTAATCAACTCGTTATCTTCGTTTGCGAAAGTAAATAAATTCGGATTCATCGAAACGCCTTATCGTCGTGTTGACCCGGAGACAGGTAAAGTTACGGATCGAATTGATTACTTAACAGCTGATGAAGAAGATAACTATGTAGTAGCACAAGCGAATGTCCGTTTAGATGAAGACGGCTCATTCTTAGATGAAGACATCGTAGCGCGTTTCCGCGGTGAAAATACTGTTGTTAAACGTGAGCGTGTTGACTATATGGATGTATCTCCTAAACAAGTTGTATCGGCTGCGACAGCATGTATTCCGTTCTTAGAGAACGATGACTCCAACCGTGCATTAATGGGAGCGAACATGCAGCGTCAAGCAGTACCTTTATTAAAGCCTGAGGCACCAGTCGTTGGTACAGGTATGGAGTATGTATCAGCAAAAGACTCTGGTGCAGCCGTTATTTGTAAATATCCTGGTATTGTTGAACGGGTTGAAGCGAAACAAGTCTGGGTAAGACGTTATGAAGAGGTAGACGGCCAGAAGGTAAAAGGTAACTTAGATAAGTACAACTTATTAAAATTTATTCGTTCAAACCAAGGTACTTGCTATAATCAACGCCCAATCGTTTCTGTTGGAGACGAAGTAGTAAAAGGTGAAATCTTAGCTGATGGCCCATCTATGGAGTTAGGTGAACTGGCTTTAGGTCGAAACGTTCTTGTAGCGTTCATGACTTGGGACGGATATAACTACGAAGATGCGATCATTATGAGTGAACGTCTTGTAAAAGATGATGTATATACTTCAATTCATATTGAAGAATACGAGTCTGAATCTCGTGACACAAAATTAGGACCGGAAGAAATTACGCGTGATATCCCGAATGTAGGTGAAGATGCACTGCGTAATCTAGATGAGCGCGGAATTGTTCGCGTCGGTGCTGAAGTAAAAGACGGCGACCTTCTTGTAGGGAAAGTAACGCCAAAAGGAGTTACAGAGCTAACAGCTGAAGAACGTTTATTACATGCGATCTTCGGTGAGAAAGCAAGAGAAGTTCGTGATACATCTCTTCGTGTACCTCACGGTGGTGGCGGTATTGTTCTTGATGTCAAGGTCTTCAATCGTGAAGATGGCGATGAACTGCCACCTGGTGTAAACCAACTCGTTCGTGTATACATTGTACAGAAACGTAAAATCCATGAAGGTGACAAGATGGCGGGACGCCATGGTAACAAAGGTGTTATCTCTCGTATTTTACCTGAAGAAGACATGCCTTATCTGCCGGACGGCACTCCTGTTGATATCATGTTGAACCCATTAGGGGTACCTTCACGTATGAACATCGGTCAGGTATTAGAGTTGCACTTAGGTATGGCTGCCCGTAGGCTGGGAATTCATGTAGCTACTCCTGTATTTGATGGTGCCCGTGAAGAAGATGTATGGGCGACGATTGAAGAAGCCGGCATGTCTCGTGATGCAAAGACAGTCCTTTATGATGGACGTACTGGTGAACCGTTCGACAACCGTGTATCTGTAGGTGTCATGTATATGATCAAACTTGCGCACATGGTTGACGATAAACTCCATGCACGTTCAACAGGCCCTTACTCGCTTGTAACGCAACAACCACTTGGAGGTAAGGCTCAATTTGGCGGCCAGCGTTTCGGTGAGATGGAGGTTTGGGCGCTTGAGGCATACGGTGCCGCTTATACATTACAAGAAATCTTAACAGTGAAATCCGATGACGTTGTAGGGCGTGTGAAAACATACGAAGCGATTGTCAAAGGTGAAAACGTACCTGAACCAGGTATACCTGAGTCATTCAAAGTATTAATTAAAGAGCTTCAAAGTTTGGGTATGGATGTTAAGATGTTATCAAGCAATGAAGAAGAAATCGAAATTACTGATATGGATGATGATCATGATCAGTCAACTGACAGCATCATGATCGATTCTGAAAGGGAGTCTGTTGCAGAAGAGCAAAAAGCCCCTGTCATAAAAGAGTAATTTACGCCAAGCGATTTTACGATATAAGGGAAAAACCTGGAGACTAAAAGGGAGGTAGGCCCCTTGCTAGATGTAAATAACTTTGAGTATATGAAAATTGGTCTTGCTTCACCTGATAAAATCCGTTCTTGGTCTTACGGTGAGGTTAAAAAGCCAGAAACAATCAACTACCGTACTTTAAAACCAGAAAAAGACGGATTGTTCTGTGAGCGTATTTTCGGTCCGCAAAAAGATTGGGAATGTCATTGTGGTAAATATAAACGTGTACGTTATAAAGGTGTGGTGTGTGACCGTTGTGGTGTAGAGGTTACACGTGCTAAAGTACGTCGTGAGCGTATGGGACATATCGAATTAGCTGCACCTGTCTCTCACATTTGGTATTTCAAAGGTATCCCTAGCCGCATGGGACTTGTCTTAGACATGTCCCCTCGCGCGCTGGAAGAGATTATCTACTTTGCTTCCTATGTAGTGACAGATACAGGTGATACACCGCTTGAAAAGAAACAATTACTTTCTGAAAAAGAATATCGTGCATATCGTGAGAAATACGGTCAAACATTCCAAGCTTCTATGGGAGCTGAAGCTGTTAAAAAGCTTCTTCAAGATATCGACCTTGAAAAAGAAGTTGATACGTTAAAAGAAGAGCTGAAAACAGCTCAAGGTCAACGTCGTACTCGTGCGATTAAACGTTTGGAAGTATTAGAGGCATTCCGTAACTCTGGAAATGAGCCTTCATGGATGATTCTAGATGTATTACCGGTTATCCCGCCTGAACTACGCCCGATGGTACAGCTTGACGGCGGACGCTTCGCTACTTCTGATTTAAATGATTTATATCGCCGTGTTATCAACCGTAACAATCGTTTAAAACGTCTTCTTGACCTTGGAGCACCAAGCATCATCGTTCAAAACGAAAAGCGTATGCTTCAAGAAGCAGTTGATGCTTTAATCGACAATGGTCGTCGCGGCCGTCCTGTTACAGGACCAGGTAACCGCCCATTAAAATCACTTTCTCATATGTTAAAAGGTAAGCAAGGACGTTTCCGTCAAAACCTTTTAGGTAAACGTGTTGACTACTCTGGCCGTTCAGTTATCGTCGTAGGTCCGAACTTAAAGATGTATCAATGTGGTTTACCGAAAGAAATGGCGTTAGAGCTTTTCAAACCTTTTGTGATGAAAGAATTGGTTGAACGTGGTTTAGCCCATAACATTAAGAGCGCGAAACGTAAAATCGAACGTGTTCAGCCAGAAGTATGGGATGTTTTAGAGTCCGTTATCAGAGAACACCCGGTATTACTTAACCGTGCACCAACCCTTCATAGATTAGGTATCCAAGCATTTGAACCTACTCTAGTAGAAGGACGTGCGATTCGTCTTCATCCGCTTGTATGTACAGCATACAACGCAGACTTTGACGGTGACCAAATGGCGGTTCACGTACCACTTTCTGCTGAAGCCCAAGCAGAAGCGCGTCTTTTAATGCTGGCGGCTCAAAACATCTTGAACCCGAAAGATGGAAAACCAGTTGTTACACCTTCACAGGACATGGTATTAGGTAACTACTATTTAACATTAGAGCGTGAAGGTGCGGTTGGGGAAGGTATGGTCTTCAAAGATACAAATGAAGCCTTGCTTGCCTATCAAAATGGATATGTACATCTTCACACACGTGTAGCTGTACATGCAGGATCTCTTCATAATGAAACATTTACAGAAGAGCAAAACCAACAATTATTGGTGACAACAGTAGGTAAATTAGTTTTTAATGAAATTTTACCGAAGTCATTCCCATATATTAATGAGCCGACTAAGCTAAACCTTGAAGTGAAAACACCTGAAAAGTATTTCATTGATAAGGGTGCGGATGTTAAAGAGTTCATTAAAGGTCAACCAATCATTGATCCGTTCAAAAAGAAAATTCTTGGAAACATCATTGCTGAGGTATTTAAACGCTTCAAAATCACTGAAACGTCTAAGATGCTTGACCGCATGAAAGATTTAGGATTTAAATACTCCACTAAAGCAGGTATTACAGTTGGTGTAGCCGATATTGTGGTTTTAGGTGAGAAAGAACAAATCTTAAAGGAAGCCCAAGCAAAAGTAGATAATGTGTTAAAACAATTCAGACGCGGTTTAATTACGGAAGATGAGCGCTACGATCGCGTGATCGCCATCTGGAGTGCTGCAAAAGATACGATTCAAGGTAAATTAATGGAATCCTTAGACCGCCGTAACCCTATCTTCATGATGAGTGATTCTGGTGCCCGTGGTAACGCATCGAACTTCACTCAGCTTGCAGGTATGCGTGGTCTCATGGCCAACCCGGCTGGACGAATCATTGAATTACCGATCAAATCAAGTTTCCGCGAAGGTTTAACGGTATTAGAGTACTTCATCTCTACACATGGTGCGCGTAAAGGTCTTGCTGATACAGCTCTTAAAACAGCCGACTCAGGTTACCTTACTCGTCGTCTAGTAGACGTTGCCCAGGATGTCATTATCCGTGAAGATGATTGTGGTACAGACCGCGGATTGCTTGTAGCATCTCTTAAAGACGGCACAGAGGTTATTGAACACCTTGAAGAGCGCTTAATTGGTCGTTATGCAAGAAAATCAGTGAGACATCCGGAGACAAACGAAGTCTTTGTTCAAGAAAACGAATTGATCACAGAAGATACAGCCAAATTGATCGTAGATGCAGGTGTCGAAGAGGTATGGATTCGTTCCGCCTTTACATGTAACACCCGTCACGGTGTATGTAAAAAATGCTATGGCCGCAATTTAGCAACCGGTGCGGAAGTAGAAGTGGGTGAAGCGGTTGGTATCATCGCTGCTCAATCAATTGGTGAACCGGGTACACAGTTAACGATGCGTACATTCCACACTGGTGGGGTTGCCGGAGACGATATTACACAAGGTTTACCGCGTATCCAAGAGCTATTTGAAGCTCGTAATCCAAAAGGTCAAGCTGTTATCTCTGAGATTAACGGTACTGTTGCTTCTATTAATGAAGGCCGCGATCGCCAGCATGAAATCGTGATCCAAGGTGACATTGAAAGCCGTACGTATACAGCTCCTTATAGCGCAAGACTTAAAGTCACAGAAGGGCAACAAGTCGCGGGTGGTCAAGAGCTGACAGAAGGTTCAATCGATCCGAAAGAGTTATTGAAAGTAAAAGACATTACCTCTGTTCAAGAGTACTTGCTGCGTGAAGTACAAAAAGTATACCGCATGCAAGGGGTGGAAATTGGTGACAAACACGTTGAGGTTATGGTACGTCAAATGTTGCGCAAAGTCCGTGTAATGGATGCCGGTGACACAGATGTATTACCAGGCTCATTATTAGATATTCACCAATTCACTGATGCAAATGAAAAAGTATTGCTAGAAGGTAAACGTCCTGCTACAGGTCGTCCGGTTCTTCTTGGTATTACAAAAGCATCACTCGAAACAGATTCATTCTTATCAGCCGCATCATTCCAAGAAACAACACGTGTTCTTACCGATGCAGCAATTAAAGGAAAACGCGATGAGTTATTGGGCTTGAAAGAGAATGTTATCATCGGTAAGCTTGTCCCAGCTGGAACTGGTATGAGTCGATATCGTCAAGCGACTCCAGTTTTCAACCAAGTTGAAGAGCCCGTAACTATCGACTAATCCAACTCTTTTTTTAAATTAACATTCTCTCTGAATGGATGTTACAAAAAATCTTTTTTTGTGTTGACATCCATTCAGGAGGATGTTACTATAACAAAGGTGCTCCTATAAACCACCTGTTACTTTGGAGGATATTATGTCTTATGAAAAAGTAGCACAGGCTAAAGAAGTGATTGTAGGAACGAAGCAAACAGTTAAAGCTCTTAAAAACGGAAGAGTCAAAGAGGTGTTTGTTGCCAAGGATGCTGATTTGCGGATTATTGAACAAGTGATCCGAACAGCCTCTGAACTACAAACTCCGATTCATTATGTGGATTCTATGAAAAAGCTAGGTAAAGCTTGTAAGATAGAAGTTGGAGCTTCTGCTGTTGCAATAATTAGTTAACATGTTTTTGAACTGTAGTAGTTTCAAAAACTTTGTTTTTTGTAAAAAAATGAACCACCTGGGTATGTGGTCTTAAAAAAATCGAAAGGAGGAACATAAATGCCTACTATTAACCAATTAGTGCGCAAAGGTCGCGAAACAAAAGTAGAAAAATCAAAATCTCCTGCGTTAAACAAAGGTTACAACAGCTTTAAAAAAGCGCAAACTAACGTAATGTCTCCACAAAAACGTGGTGTATGTACACGTGTAGGTACTATGACACCTAAGAAGCCAAACTCAGCGCTTCGTAAATATGCTCGTGTACGCTTAACTAACGGTATCGAGGTAACAGCTTATATTCCAGGTATCGGTCACAACTTACAAGAACACAGCGTAGTATTAATTCGCGGTGGTCGTGTAAAAGACTTACCAGGGGTACGTTACCACATCGTGCGCGGTGCGCTTGATACTGCAGGTGTTAACAACCGTATGCAAGGTCGTTCTAAGTACGGTACTAAGAAGCCTAAAGCAGCGAAAAAATAATAAAATGAAATTACAATACGCATCGTGAAAGGAGGAAAATGGAATGCCACGTAAAGGACCTGTTGCAAAACGTGATGTGTTACCAGATCCAATTTACAATTCTAAGCTTGTAACTCGTCTTATCAACAAAATGATGATCGATGGTAAGAGAGGTAAATCTCAAGCAATTCTTTATAATGCATTCGATATCGTAAAAGACCGTACAGGTAAAGAGCCGATGGAAGTATTTGAACAAGCTCTTAAAAATATCATGCCTGTATTAGAAGTTAGAGCTCGTCGTGTAGGTGGTTCTAACTACCAAGTACCAGTAGAGGTTCGCCCTGAGCGCCGTACTACTTTAGGACTTCGCTGGTTAGTAAACTATGCTCGTCTTCGCGGTGAAAAAACGATGGAAGAGCGTTTAGCTAACGAAATCTTAGATGCAGCCAACAATACAGGTGCTTCCGTTAAGAAACGTGAAGACACTCACAAAATGGCAGAAGCAAACAAAGCGTTTGCTCACTACCGCTGGTAATATAACATATTATTTAGAGCTGTTAGGATGTTTATACTTAACAGCTCTGAAAATAAAAACTAAACCATACTTAGCAAAGGAAGGAGAAAGACCCCAATGGCTAGAGAGTTCTCCTTAGAAAACACTCGTAATATCGGGATCATGGCTCATATCGATGCTGGTAAAACAACCACTACTGAGCGTATCCTTTACTACACTGGCCGTATCCACAAAATTGGTGAAACTCATGAAGGTGCTTCACAAATGGACTGGATGGAGCAAGAGCAAGAGCGTGGTATCACAATCACGTCTGCTGCCACTACTGCTCAGTGGAAAGGTCACCGTGTTAACATCATCGATACACCGGGACACGTAGACTTCACTGTAGAGGTTGAACGTTCTCTTCGTGTACTTGATGGTGCTGTTGCTGTACTTGACGCCCAATCAGGTGTTGAGCCTCAAACTGAAACAGTTTGGCGTCAAGCAACAACTTACGGAGTACCACGTGTCGTGTTCGTTAACAAAATGGACAAAATCGGCGCAGACTTCTTATATTCTGTAAAAACAATTCATGATCGTTTAGGTGCAAACGCTCATCCTGTGCAATTACCCATCGGTGCTGAAGACCAATTCGAAGGTATCATTGATCTAATCGAAATGAAAGCTACTTTCTATGGAAATGACTTAGGTACTGATATTGAAGTACGTGACATTCCAGAAGAATATCAAGACTTAGCTGAAGAATACCGCTCTAAGCTAGTTGAAGCTGCGGCTGAACTTGATGAAGAATTAATGATGAAATACTTAGAAGAAGGCGAGCTTACAAACGAAGAGTTAAAAGCTGCCATTCGTCAAGGTACAATCAACGTTGAATTCTTCCCTGTTCTTTGCGGTTCTGCATTCAAAAACAAAGGTGTTCAGCTTATGTTAGATGCGGTAATCGATTACTTACCTGCGCCAGTAGATGTACCGGCAATCAAAGGTACTTTACCGGATACTGATGAAGAAGTAACTCGTGAATCTAGCGATGATGCACCATTCTCTGCGCTAGCATTCAAAGTTATGACTGACCCTTATGTTGGTAAGTTAACATTCTTCCGTGTATACTCTGGTGTATTAAGCTCTGGTTCATACGTTCAAAACTCTACGAAAGGTAAGCGTGAGCGTGTAGGTCGTATCCTGCAAATGCATGCTAACTCTCGTGAGGAGATTTCTCAAGTATATGCAGGGGATATCGCAGCAGCTGTAGGTCTAAAAGACACTACAACTGGTGATACTCTATGTGACGAGAAAAACCCTGTTATCTTAGAATCAATGGAATTCCCAGAGCCAGTTATCTCTTTATCTGTTGAGCCTAAGTCCAAAGCTGACCAAGATAAGATGACAACAGCTTTACAAAAACTTCAAGAAGAAGACCCAACTTTCCGTGCGGAAACAAACCCTGAGACTGGACAAGTTATCATCTCTGGTATGGGTGAGCTTCACCTTGATATTATCGTTGACCGTATGCGTCGCGAATTCAAAGTAGAAGCGAACGTTGGTGCTCCTCAAGTGGCATATCGTGAAACATTCCGTAGTGCAGCTGAAGTTGAAGGTAAATTTGCACGTCAATCTGGTGGTCGTGGTCAATATGGTCATGTTTGGATTGAATTCTCACCAAATGAAGAAGGAAAAGGCTTTGAATTCATAAACAACATCGTGGGTGGTACGGTACCTCGTGAGTACATCCCTGCAGTACAAGCTGGTCTTGAAGATGCTATGGACAATGGTGTATTAGCTGGCTATCCGTTAATCGACATTAAAGCCCGCTTATTCGATGGTTCTTACCATGATGTTGACTCAAGTGAGATGGCGTTCAAAATTGCGGCATCTATGGCTCTTAAAAATGCAGCTAAAAAATGTAACCCAGTGCTACTTGAGCCAATGATGAAAGTAGAAGTCGTTATCCCAGATGAGTACCTAGGTGACATCATGGGTGACATCACTTCCCGTCGCGGACGTGTAGAAGGTATGGAAGCACGCGGTAACGCGCAAGTAGTACGTGCATTCGTTCCACTTTCTGAAATGTTCGGGTACGCAACTGCGTTGCGTTCAAACACTCAAGGTCGCGGAACATACTCAATGCACTTCGATCACTACGAAGAAGTACCTAGAAACATCTCTGAAGAAATTATCAAAAAAAATAAAGGTGAATAATTGATTTTCATCCTTTATTGAAGTATAACTACTTATGTAAGCTGTGGAAGTGACCAAATTTCACTTTCGCAGCATCATATATACCTATTATACTTACTTAAAAGGTTAAGGAGGATTTTCAAATGGCTAAAGAAAAATTTGACCGTTCGAAAACGCATGCTAATATCGGTACAATTGGTCACGTTGACCATGGTAAAACTACATTAACAGCTGCTATCACTACTGTACTTGCTAAGCGCAGTGGTAAAGGTGCGGCTATGGCCTACGACCAAATCGACGCTGCTCCAGAAGAGCGCGAGCGCGGTATCACAATCTCAACTGCACACGTTGAGTATGAAACTGAAAACCGTCACTATGCACACGTTGACTGCCCAGGACACGCTGACTATGTTAAAAACATGATCACTGGAGCTGCTCAAATGGACGGCGGTATCTTAGTAGTATCTGCTGCTGACGGCCCAATGCCACAAACTCGTGAGCACATTCTTTTATCTCGTCAAGTAGGTGTACCTTACCTTGTTGTATTCTTAAACAAATGTGACATGGTAGACGACGAAGAGTTATTAGAATTAGTAGAAATGGAAGTTCGTGACTTACTTTCTGAATACGACTTCCCTGGTGATGATGTACCAGTAATCAAAGGTTCTGCTCTTAAAGCTCTTGAAGGAGAGCCTGAATGGGAAGAAAAAATCATCGAGCTTATGAACGCTGTTGATGAGTACATCCCAACTCCAGAACGCGACACTGAAAAACCATTCATGATGCCAGTAGAGGACGTATTCTCAATCACTGGTCGTGGTACAGTTGCTACTGGTCGTGTTGAGCGCGGTCAAGTTAAAGTTGGTGACGTAGTAGAAATCATCGGTTTAACTGAAGAGCCAAAATCAACTACAGTAACAGGTGTTGAAATGTTCCGTAAGCTTCTTGACTATGCGGAAGCTGGTGACAACATCGGTGCATTACTTCGCGGTGTATCTCGTGAAGAAGTACAACGTGGTCAAGTACTTGCTAAACCAGGTACAATCACTCCACATACAAAATTTAAAGCGGAAGTTTACGTTCTTTCTAAAGAAGAAGGTGGACGTCACACTCCATTCTTCTCAAACTACCGCCCACAATTCTACTTCCGTACAACTGACGTAACTGGTATCGTCCAATTACCAGAGGGTGTAGAAATGGTTATGCCTGGCGATAACATCGAAATGACAGTAGAACTTATCGCTCCTATCGCGATTGAAGAAGGTACTAAATTCTCAATCCGTGAAGGCGGCCGCACAGTAGGCGCTGGCGTAGTAGCAACTATCCAAGAGTAATCATGGTGATAGAAAAAGAGCAGGAATGAATCCTGCTCTTTTTGTTTCTATTGATTCTGGCCCTTGAGATCACGCTGCTCCAAAACTAGGAGTGTTCAACAAATGTCTGTGAATAGGAAAGAAAACCATCATTTATATGAGTTTCATTCTATATAGATAGTTTTTTACTAGAGAAATATTCCACTCATATAATGTCTTGCAAATTCTATTGATGTTATATATAATGTAAAAAGTGCGCGGCATTAAAGAATATAAAATTTAGTGTTGCATTGTGAGCCCATTTTTATTATAATAAAAATGTTGGTCTTTGACTGCGATGATGTGGAAGGTTGCTGACACACCCGGCCGCTTTGCCATGGCGAGTGTGAGGAAATTTCCACGGAGAATGTCTATTAGTGAAATAGGCGATAAAGGAGGGAAAATAATGGCAAAAGAAAAAATTCGCATCCGTTTAAAAGCTTACGATCACAGAATCCTTGATCAATCAGCTGAGAAAATTGTTGAAACTGCAAAACGCTCAGGTGCTAACGTGTCTGGTCCAATTCCATTACCAACTGAGAAGTCGGTTTACACAATCTTACGTGCGGTTCACAAGTATAAAGATTCTCGTGAGCAATTCGAAATGCGTACACACAAACGTTTAATTGATATTGTGAATCCAACTCCTCAAACAGTTGATTCATTAATGCGTTTAGACTTACCGTCTGGTGTAGATATCGAAATCAAACTTTAATTGAAATAAAATGAACAATATTTTTAGGAGGTGTGACTTATGACCAAAGGAATCTTAGGAAGAAAAATCGGTATGACTCAAGTATTCGCAGAAAACGGTGAGTTAATTCCTGTAACAGTAATTGAGGCAACTCCAAACGTAGTTCTTCAAAAGAAAACTGCTGAAACAGACGGATATGAAGCGATTCAAATCGGCTTCGAAGATATTCGTGAAAAATTAACAAACAAGCCGGCTAAAGGACATGCTGCTAAAGCGAATACTGCTCCTAAGCGCTTCATCCGCGAAATTCGTGGTGTAAATGCTGGAGAATACGAAGTTGGTCAAGAAGTCAAAGTTGATATTTTCGCGGAAGGCGACAAGATTGATGTAACAGGAATTTCAAAGGGTAAAGGTTTCCAAGGTGCAATTAAACGCCACGGACAATCTCGTGGACCTATGTCTCACGGTTCTCGTTACCATCGTCGTCCTGGTTCAATGGGACCTGTTGCTCCAAACCGTGTATTTAAAGGTAAAGCACTTGCAGGCCGCATGGGCGGAGAGCGTATCACTGTTCAAAATTTAACAGTAGTTAAAGTTGATACAGAGCGCAACCTTTTATTGGTAAAAGGTAATGTGCCTGGTGCTAGAAAAGCATTAGTAACAGTTAAAAGTGCGGTTAAATCAAAATAATGATTCTTTCAAGAAAGGAGGAAATACCCAATGCCTAAAGTAGCATTGTATAACCAAAACGGCCAAAACGTTGGTGAAATCGAATTAAACGATGCCGTATTTGGTATTGAACCAAACAAACATGTACTTTTTGAAGCAGTAGTTATGCAACGTGCAGCTATGCGTCAAGGTACTTCTAAAGTAAAAAATCGTTCTGAAGTAAGCGGCGGTGGACGTAAACCATGGCGCCAAAAAGGTACTGGTCGTGCTCGTCAAGGATCTATCCGCTCTCCACAATGGCGTGGTGGTGGTACTGTATTCGGTCCAGTTCCTCGTAGCTACAGCTATAAATTACCTAAAAAGGTTCGTCGTTTAGCGATCAAATCTGCATTATCTTCAAAAGTTCAAGAGAATAACATTTTAGTTCTTGAAGCACTAGCTTTTGATGCTCCAAAAACAAAAGAGATGGTGGCGGTTCTTAAGAACTTATCATTAGACCGCAAAGCTTTAATCGTGACTGGTGATGTAAACGAAACTGTTGCATTATCTGCTCGCAACATTCCTGGTGTGACTGTTGTCTCAGCTAATGGTTTAAGCGTATTAGACGTTCTTAACCATGACAAACTTGTCCTCACGAAAGATGCGGTTGAAAAAGTAGAGGAGGTGCTTGCATAATGAAAGATCCTCGTGATATTATTAAGCGCCCCGTAATTACTGAACGTTCAACTGATTTAATGGCTGAAAAGAAATATACATTTGAAGTTGATGTAAAAGCTAACAAAACTCAAGTTAAAGATGCGATCGAAAAAATCTTTGACGTAAAAGTTGAGAAAGTTAACGTCATGAACTACAAAGGTAAATTCAAACGTGTAGGTCGCTACAGCGGTCTTACAAATCGTCGTCGTAAAGCAGTTGTAACATTAACTCAAGACAGCAAAGAAATCGAGTTCTTTGAAGTTTAAGTCTAATAGAGAAGGAGGGAAACAGCCATGGCGATTAAAAAGTATAAACCAACGTCAAATGGTCGTCGTAACATGACAGTATCTGATTTCGCCGAAATCACTACTGATAAGCCAGAGAAATCATTGCTTGCGCCTTTACACAAAAAAGGTGGACGCAATAACCAAGGTAAATTAACAGTTCGTCACCAAGGTGGTGGACATAAGCGCCAATATCGTATTATCGATTTCAAACGCGACAAAGATGGAATACCTGGACGCGTTGCTACAATCGAGTACGATCCAAACCGTTCAGCAAACATCGCATTAGTTAACTATGCAGATGGTGAGAAACGTTACATCCTAGCTCCTAAAAACTTAGAAGTTGGTATGGAAGTTATGTCAGGTCCAGAGGCTGACATCAAGGTAGGTAACGCTCTTCCACTAGCTAACATTCCGGTGGGTACTGTAATCCACAACATCGAATTAAAACCTGGTAAAGGTGGACAATTAGTTCGTTCTGCAGGTACATCTGCACAAGTGCTTGGTAAAGAAGGTAAATACGTATTAGTACGTTTAACTTCTGGTGAAGTACGCATGATTCTTGCAACTTGCCGCGCTTCTATCGGTCAAGTAGGTAACGAACAACATGAATTAATCAACGTCGGTAAAGCTGGTCGTTCTCGTTGGTTAGGTATCCGTCCAACAGTTCGTGGTTCTGTAATGAACCCTAACGATCACCCACACGGTGGTGGTGAAGGTCGTGCTCCTATCGGACGTAAGTCTCCAATGACTCCTTGGGGTAAACCAACTCTTGGATACAAAACTCGCAAGAAGAAAAACAAATCAGACAAATTTATCGTTCGTCGTCGTAAAAAATAACGGGATTGAGCTACGGTTCAAGCGAACCGTAGAACAATCACGAAGGGAGGTTCACGCATGGGTCGCAGCTTAAAGAAAGGGCCTTTTGTTGATGATCATTTAATGAAGAAAATTGAGAAGTTGAATGAAACTGATGGCAAACAAGTTATTAAAACTTGGTCTCGTCGTTCTACAATCTTCCCTCAATTTATCGGTCATACTATTGCTGTATACGATGGTCGTAAACACGTTCCTGTTTATGTTACTGAAGACATGGTAGGTCACAAATTAGGTGAATTCGCACCAACTCGTACTTACAAAGGTCACGCAAGTGATGATAAGAAAACAAGACGCTAATATGAGAGGAGGCATTTAAATGCAAGCTAAAGCTGTTGCTAGAACAGTTCGTATTGCTCCTCGTAAAGTTCGTTTAGTGGTGGATTTAATTCGAGGAAAGCAAGTAGGTGAAGCTGTGTCTATTCTTCGCCTTACAAATAAAGCAGCTTCTCCAATCGTGGAGAAAGTGTTGAAATCTGCAATTGCGAACGCAGAACACAACTATGAAATGGACGCAAATAACTTAGTTGTTACTCAAGCATACGTGAACGAGGGGCCAACTTTAAAACGTTTCCGTCCACGCGCTATGGGTCGTGCGAGCCAAATTAACAAACGCACAAGCCACATCACAATCGTGGTATCAGAAAAGAAGGAGGGATAATCAGTGGGTCAAAAAGTAAATCCAGTCGGTTTGCGTATCGGAGTTATCCGTGATTGGGAGTCTAAATGGTACGCTGAAAAAGACTACGCCGATTTATTACATGAAGACTTAAAAGTACGTGAGTACATTACAAAACGCTTAAACGATGCGGCTGTTTCTAAAGTAGAAATCGAGCGTGCTGCAAACCGTTTAAACGTAACTGTCCACACAGCTAAGCCTGGTATGGTTATTGGTAAAGGTGGTACTGAAGTTGAAGCACTTCGCAAAGCTCTTAACCAATTAACTGGCAAGCGTGTTCATATCAACATCGTTGAAATCAAAAGAGCTGATTTAGATGCTAAATTAGTTGCAGAAAACATTGCACGTCAACTTGAAAATCGCGTTTCATTCCGCCGTGCACAAAAACAAGCGATCCAACGCTCAATGCGTGCTGGTGCACAAGGTATCAAAACAATGGTATCTGGTCGTTTAGGTGGCGCTGATATCGCTCGTTCTGAACATTATAGTGAAGGTACTGTTCCTCTTCATACTCTTCGCGCTGACATCGATTACGGTACAGCTGAAGCTGATACTACTTACGGTAAACTTGGCGTAAAAGTATGGATCTATCGTGGAGAAGTTCTTCCTACTAAGAAGAAAACTGAGGAAGGAGGAAAATAATTATGTTAATGCCAAAACGCGTTAAATATCGTCGTGAACACCGCGGTAAAATGCGTGGTCGTGCAAAAGGCGGCGCTGAAGTACATTTCGGCGAGTTCGGTTTACAAGCTTTAGAAGCTTCTTGGATTACAAACCGTCAAATCGAAGCTGCTCGTATTGCGATGACACGTTACATGAAACGTGGCGGTAAAGTATGGATTAAAATTTTCCCTTCTAAACCTTATACAGCTAAACCATTAGAGGTGCGCATGGGTTCCGGTAAAGGTGCTCCTGAAGGTTGGGTAGCAGTAGTGAAACCTGGTAAAGTAATGTTTGAAATCGCTGGTGTATCTGAAGAAATCGCTCGTGAAGCATTACGGTTGGCGTCTCATAAATTACCAGTTAAATGTAAATTTGTAAAACGTGAAGAAATTGGTGGTGAATCTAATGAAAGCTAATGAAATTCGTGACCTTACCACTGCCGAAATTGAACAAAAAGTCAAAGCTTTAAAAGAAGAGTTATTTAACCTTCGTTTCCAGTTAGCTACTGGTCAATTAGAAAACACTACACGTATTCGTGAAGTGCGTAAATCGATCGCTCGTATGAAAACTGTCGTTCGTGAAAGAGAGATCGCTGCTAGCAAATAATATAGTCTGAAGGGAGGCTTTCAGAATGAGTGAACGCAATCAACGCAAAGTTTACACAGGTCGCGTAGTATCTGACAAGATGGACAAAACAGTCACTGTTCTTGTAGAAACGTATAAGAAACATTCTTTATACGGCAAGCGCGTTAAATACTCTAAAAAGTTCAAAGCTCATGATGAGCGCAATGAAGCTAAAGTGGGCGACATTGTAAAAATCATGGAAACTCGTCCGTTATCTGCTACTAAACGTTTCCGTCTAGTAGAAGTAGTAGAAAAAGCAATTATTATCTAATGATCGGATAGAATCATAAATCCGAAGGGAGGTTTCATGCATGATTCAACAGGAAACTCGTTTGAAAGTTGCTGACAACTCTGGTGCACGTGAAGTATTAACAATTAAAGTATTAGGTGGATCTGGCCGCAAAACAGCAAATATTGGTGATGTTATTGTTTGTTCAGTGAAACAAGCAACACCAGGAGGCGTTGTTAAAAAAGGTGACGTTGTTAAAGCAGTAGTTGTTCGTACAAAGAGCGGTGTGCGCCGCAAAGACGGTTCTTACATCCGCTTTGACGAAAATGCTTGCGTAATCATCCGTGACGATAAGAGCCCGCGCGGTACTCGTATCTTTGGACCTGTTGCACGTGAGTTGCGCGACAACAACTTCATGAAAATTGTTTCTTTAGCTCCAGAAGTTCTATAATGATATAAAATTTAAGATAGCCTTTTAAGGAGGTGCGACTAGGATGCATGTAAAAAAAGGTGATAAGGTAATGGTTATCTCCGGTAAAGATAAAGGTAAACAAGGCGTTATCCTTGAAGCTTACCCGAAGAAAAACCGTGTACTTGTTGAAGGTGTAAATGTTGTGAAAAAACATTCTAAGCCTTCTCAAGCCAACCCACAAGGTGGAATCATTAATAAAGAGGCACCTATCCATGTATCTAACGTAATGCCATTAGATCCTAAAACTGGTGAACCAACTCGTGTAGGTTACAAAGTGGAAGATGGCAAAAAGGTACGTGTAGCAAAAAAATCTGGTGAAGTTCTAGATAAATAATGTAGCGAAAGGAGGTACAAAACATGAACCGCCTAAAAGAAAAATACGTTAAAGAAATTACACCTGCTCTTATGAGTAAGTTTAACTATAAATCCGTAATGGAAGTTCCAAAAATCGAAAAAATCGTTGTAAACATGGGTATTGGTGATGCAGTACAAAACGCGAAAGCTCTTGACGTTGCAGTTGAAGAGTTAGCGACTGTTACTGGTCAAAAACCGATCGTGACTCGCGCGAAAAAATCTATCGCTGGTTTCCGTCTTCGTGAAGGTATGCCAATCGGTGCGAAAGTTACTTTACGCGGCGAGCGCATGTACGAATTCTTTGATAAATTAATATCTGTATCTCTTCCACGTGTACGTGACTTCCGTGGAGTATCTAAAAAATCTTTCGATGGACGCGGTAACTATACTTTAGGTATTAAAGAGCAAATCATCTTCCCTGAGATCGATTACGATAAAGTAACAAAAGTACGTGGTATGGACATCGTAATTGTTACAACTGCAAAAACAGACGAAGAAGCTCGTGAATTATTAACACAATTCGGTATGCCGTTCCAAAAGTAATTTACTGCCAACTTTAAGCAGAGGAGGCGAGAATGTGGCTAAAAAATCAATGATCGTGAAACAAAAGCGTGAACCAAAGTTTAAAGTGCAAGCGTACACTCGTTGTGAACGCTGCGGACGTCCGCACTCTGTAATTCGCAAATTTAAACTTTGCCGTATCTGTTTCCGTGAACTTGCTTACAAAGGTCAAATTCCTGGTGTTAAAAAAGCTAGTTGGTAAAACCCAAGTATGGGAAGGAGGTAAAATCATATGGTAATGACTGATCCAATTGCAGATATGCTTACTCGCATCCGCAATGCGAACATGGTGCGTCATGAGAAAATTGAAATTCCAGCATCAAACATCAAAAAGCAAATCGCAGAAATTCTTAAGCGTGAAGGTTTTGTTCGTGATGTAGAATACATCGAGGACAACAAACAAGGTATCATCCGTATTTTCTTGAAATACGGTGCAAACAACGAGCGTGTAATCACTGGTCTTAAACGTATCAGTAAGCCTGGTTTACGCGTATACGCTAAATCTACTGAAGTACCTCGTGTACTTAACGGTCTAGGTATTGCAATTCTTTCTACTTCTCAAGGTGTGTTAACAGACAAAGAAGCACGTCAAAAACAAGCTGGCGGAGAAGTATTAGCATACATTTGGTAATCACTTTTAATGTGAACGGAGGTGTAAAGTATGTCACGTGTTGGTAAAAAACCTTTAGAAATCCCTGCTGGCGTTACAATTACAAACAATAACAACACTGTAACTGTAAAAGGCCCGAAAGGTGAATTAACTCGTACGTTTCATCCAGATATTGAAATTAAAGTAGAAGATAACGTAATCAACGTATCTCGTCCAAGCGATCAGAAAGAGCACCGTGCATTACACGGTACAACTCGCAGCATTTTAGGTAACATGGTTGAAGGTGTTACTAAAGGCTTCGAGCGCGGCTTAGAGCTTATCGGGGTTGGTTACCGTGCGCAAAAGCAAGGTAACAAAGTTGTATTAAGTGTTGGTTACTCTCATCCAGTAGAAATCGTACCTGAAGCTGGTATCGAGATCGATGTTCCAACTCAAACGAAACTTGTTGTTAAAGGTATCGATAAAGAACGTGTTGGTGCAGTAGCTGCAAACATTCGTGACGTTCGTCCGCCAGAGCCTTACAAAGGTAAAGGTATTCGTTATGAAGGCGAATTTGTTCGTCGTAAAGAAGGTAAAACTGCTAAGAAGTAATGCCGCGTAGGTAGAAGAAAGGAGTGACCAAAATGATTACGAAAACTGATAAAAATGCAGTTCGTAAGAAAAGACATGCTCGTGTTCGTGCAAAATTGTCTGGAACAGCTGTACGTCCTCGTTTAAACGTGTATCGTTCTAACAAGCACATTTATGCACAAATCATTGATGATGTTAATTCTGTAACAATTGCAAGTGCTTCTACTATGGATAAAGAGTTATCTTTTGAAGGTACTGGCAACGTAGATGCAGCTCAAAAAGTGGGCGAATTAGTTGCAAAGCGCGCGATTGAAAAAGGTGTTAAAGAAGTAGTGTTTGATCGTGGCGGTTATTTATATCATGGTCGTGTGAAAGCTCTAGCTGATGCTGCTCGTGAAGCTGGCTTACAATTTTAATCGCAAAAGGAGGGAAAAAGATGCGTCGTATTGATCCAAACAAATTAGAACTTGAAGAGCGCGTAGTTACAATTAACCGCGTAGCGAAAGTTGTTAAAGGTGGTCGTCGTTTCCGTTTTGCTGCTCTTGTAGTAGTTGGAGACAAAAATGGTCATGTTGGTTTCGGAACTGGTAAAGCGCAAGAGGTACCAGATGCAATTCGCAAAGCAATTGAAGATGCTAAGAAAAACTTAATCACTGTGCCTATGGTTGGAACTACAATTCCACACGAAGTGGTCGGACAATTTGGTGCAGGTGAAATCTTCATGAAACCAGCTTCTGAAGGTACTGGAGTTATCGCAGGTGGTCCGGTACGTGCGGTATTAGAATTAGCTGGTGTAAGTGATATCCTTTCTAAGTCTTTAGGCTCTAACACACCAATCAACATGGTTCGAGCTACTATCGAAGGTTTAGCACAGTTAAAACGCGCTGAAGAAGTTGCAAAGTTACGTGGTAAGACTGTAGAGGAACTGTTAGGATAAGGAGGGAAAACAAATGGCGAAAAAATTAGCAATTACCCTCACTCGTAGCGTGATTGGTCGTCCAGAAGATCAACGTGTGACTGTTCGCACTCTTGGTTTACGCAAGATGCACCAAACGGTTGTACTTGAAGATAATGCAGCGATTCGCGGTATGATTAATAAAGTTGCTCACTTAGTAACTGTTAAAGAACAAGACTAACATTCAATTGTTACTATAAGGAGGTGCTCCGCATGAAACTTCATGAGTTAAAACCAGCTGAAGGTTCTCGTAAAGAACGTAATCGTGTAGGTCGTGGTATCGGTTCTGGTAACGGTAAAACTTCAGGTAAAGGTCATAAAGGTCAAAACGCTCGCTCCGGTGGTGGTGTAAGACCTGGATTCGAAGGTGGTCAAACTCCTTTATTCCGTCGTTTACCTAAACGTGGTTTCACTAACATCAACCGTAAAGAATTCGCGATTGTAAACTTAGACACATTAAATCGCTTTGAAGATGGAACAGAAGTAACTCCAGAATTATTGATTGAAACTGGCGTAGTAAGCAATGCTAAAGCTGGCATCAAAATTCTTGGTAAAGGTACTTTAGATAAAAAGTTAACTGTTAAAGCTAACAAATTCTCCTCTACTGCTAAAGAAGCGATCGAAGCTGCAGGCGGTAAAACTGAGGTGATTTAATGTTTCAGACAATCTCCAATTTTATGCGCGTAGGTGATATAAGAAAGAAAATTATATTCACCTTACTAATGTTAATTGTCTTCCGTCTAGGCACCTTTATTCCGGTGCCAAGCGTTAACACCGATGTGTTAAAGCTCCAAGATCAATTCAATGTTTTTGGAGTTTTAAACACGTTTGGTGGGGGCGCATTAAAAAACTTCTCCATCTTTGCGATGGGTATTATGCCGTATATTACAGCTTCCATTATTGTTCAGTTGCTGCAAATGGATGTTGTACCTAAATTTACGGAATGGTCTAAGCAAGGAGAAGTAGGACGTCGTAAATTAGCTCAGTTTACCCGCTATGGTACAATCGTGCTTGGATTTATCCAAGCATTGGGTATGTCTATAGGGTTTAATAATTTATCAGGTGGACAATTAATTCAAAACCCTGGAATTCCCACATACCTCCTGATTGCTACAGTTTTAACAGCAGGAACTGCTTTTTTAATGTGGTTAGGAGAACAAATTACTGCTAAAGGTGTAGGGAACGGAATTTCCGTTCTTATCTTTGGAGGGATTGTTGCCGGAATTCCAACAACAGTCAATCAAATTTATGCGCAACAATTTGAAGATGTTGGAGATCAATTATTTATCCGCATTGTAACGGTTATTCTAATTGCTCTGGCAATCTTAGCTGTTATTGTTGGTGTTATTTTCATGCAACAAGCGCTAAGAAAAATTCCGATTCAATATGCAAAAAGAGCAGCTGGCAAAACGCCGGTTGGCGGCCAGTCCACTCATTTGCCTTTAAAGGTAAATGCAGCTGGGGTTATCCCTGTTATCTTTGCAGTTTCATTTATCATCACTCCACCAACAATTGCGTCGTTCTTCGGTTCAAACGATGTAACGGATTGGATTCAGAAAACATTTGATTATACGAAGCCTATTGGTATGGTAATATATATTGCCCTTATTATTGCTTTCTCGTATTTCTATACTTTTGTTCAGGTTAACCCTGAACAGGTAGCAGAAAACCTGAAAAAGCAGGGCGGTTATATTCCAGGTATACGTCCAGGTAAGAACACTCAAGAATACCTAACAAAGATTTTATATAGATTAACCTTGATTGGTTCTCTATTCCTTGCAGCTATTTCAGTTCTTCCTGTCTTCTTTATCCAAATCGCTGACTTGCCGCCATCGGCTCAAATCGGCGGCACAAGTTTGTTAATCGTTGTTGGTGTTGCGCTTGAAACAATGAAACAGCTTGAGAGTCAGTTGGTAAAACGCCATTATAAAGGATTTATTAAATAAGGGAGTTTAGTGGGGAGCAATTTTTGCTTTCCCATTAAACTGATTAAGAGACTGAGGGGGAAATAGAAATGAATTTAGTTTTAATGGGCCTTCCTGGTGCTGGGAAAGGTACACAAGCTGAACGAATTGTAGAGAATTACGAAATCCCTCATATCTCAACAGGAGATATGTTCCGTGCTGCAATTAAGGAAGGAACACAACTAGGATTAAAAGCTAAATCTTACATGGACAAAGGCGAACTCGTTCCCGATGAGGTTACGATTGGCATTGTTCGTGAACGTTTGTCAAAAGCTGACTGTCAAAATGGTTTCTTGCTTGATGGGTTTCCTAGAACAGTAGCTCAGGCAGAAGCGCTGGAGCAGATGTTAGAAGAACTGGATCGTAAGATTGATTATGTTATTAATATTGATGTAGATCAAAGCATTTTAATGGAACGTTTAACGGGCCGCCGAATTTGTAAAGATTGTGGAGCAACATATCACTTAGTGTTCAATCCGCCAGCCAAAGAAGGCGTGTGCGACAAATGTGGTGGAGAGCTTTATCAACGTGCAGATGATAACAGCGAAACAGTTGCAAACCGCTTAGAAGTAAATGTGAAGCAATCAAAACCTTTACTTGACTTCTATGAAACAAAAGGCTATCTACGCAATATTAATGGTGATCAAGATATCAATGATGTATTCGAAGATATTCGCGCATTACTTGGGGGCGTAAGTGAATGATCATTTGCAAAACTCCTAGGGAAATTGGGATTATGCGTGAGGCTGGCAAAATTGTCGCTTTAACTCATCAGGAGCTAAAGAAGCATATTCAACCAGGCATCACGACGAAAGAATTGGATGCAATTGCCGAAAAGTTTATTCGTCAACATGATGCAATTCCATCTTTTAAAGGTTATAATGGATTTCGCGGCAGTATATGTGCTTCTGTCAATGAAGAATTAGTGCATGGTATTCCGGGTGATCGTAAGCTGAAAAATGGCGACATCATCAGCATCGATATCGGGGCTAAGTATAACGGTTATCATGGAGATTCTGCTTGGACTTATCCGGTAGGGACTATTGATGAGGAAACTCAAAAGCTGTTAGAGGTAACAGAACAATCCCTTTACAAAGGATTAGAGCAAGCAAAACCAGGGGATCGTTTGTCAAACATTTCCCATGCTATTCAAACATATGTAGAGGCGCATAACTTTTCAATTGTAAGAGAGTATGTTGGCCACGGTGTAGGTCAAGACTTGCATGAAGATCCGCAAATTCCACATTATGGTCCACCTAATAAGGGACCGCGTTTACGTCCTGGAATGGTTCTTGCGATTGAGCCGATGGTGAATGCTGGAAGCCGATATGTTAGAACATTGGCTGATAACTGGACTGTTGTAACAGTGGACGGTAAAATGTGTGCGCATTTCGAGCATACTATTGCATTAACTGAAACAGGTTATGAGATTTTAACGACTCTCTGATTGGTTAAGATACAGAAAGATCAGTCTCTATCCATTCCTCGTTAGATAAAACTGGGCAGTATGCGGTAATTATCTAAATTCACGATGATCGTTTCGTCTGAATTGCTTTAAAAATGGTAAAGATGTATATTACAAACGTGATTCATCTTGAATTTAATGATTCCGAATCTCCGAATGTTGAGAACAGGTTCTAGATGTCTAAAGATAAATGAGTATATTACTTGTTCATAGAGAAAGGAGAGCAATTTAATGGCGAAAGACGATGTAATTGAAGTGGAAGGTACTGTTGTTGAGACTTTACCAAATGCAATGTTCAAGGTAGAATTAGAAAATGGTCATACAGTGCTTGCTCATGTTTCTGGTAAAATTCGTATGCACTTCATTCGAATCTTACCAGGTGACAAAGTGACCGTTGAATTATCACCTTATGATTTAACACGTGGTAGAATTACGTACCGATTTAAATAAAACCTATGCACTCCGTACTATCAAGGAGGTATGAACAATGAAGGTAAGACCATCGGTTAAACCGATTTGCGAAAAATGTAAAGTTATTCGCAGAAAAGGTAAAGTAATGGTTATTTGTGAAAACCCTAAACATAAACAAAAACAAGGCTAATAACAAGGAGGTGCACTTTTCACATGGCACGTATTGCTGGTGTTGATATTCCTCGTGATAAACGTATAGTAGTATCACTAACTTATATTTTTGGTATCGGTCGCTCAACTGCAGAAAAAGTATTAGCAGAAGCTGGAGTTTCTGAAGATACACGCGTACGCGACTTAACAGAAGAAGAATTAGGTAAAATTCGTGATATCGTTGACCGTTTAAAAGTTGAAGGTGATCTTCGTCGTGAAGTATCTCTTAACATTAAACGTCTAATCGAAATCGGTTCATTCCGCGGTATCCGTCACCGTCGTGGTTTACCTGTTCGTGGTCAAAATACGAAAAACAATGCTCGTACACGTAAGGGCCCACGTCGTACAGTAGCTAACAAGAAAAAATAACAAGTAAGGGAGGTTCTTGACCTATGGCACGCAAAACGAATACACGTAAGCGTCGTGTAAAAAAGAGCATTGAATCTGGTATTGCTCATATTCGCTCAACTTTCAATAACACTATTGTAACAATTACAGACGTTCATGGTAACGCTGTTGCATGGTCTAGTGCTGGTGCACTTGGCTTCAAAGGCTCTCGTAAGTCTACTCCATTTGCTGCGCAAATGGCTGCTGAAACTGCTGCGAAAGCATCACAAGAACATGGTATGAAAACTCTTGAAGTAACAGTTAAAGGACCTGGTGCTGGCCGTGAAGCTGCAATCCGTGCACTTCAAGCTGCTGGCTTAGAAGTTACAGCTATTAAAGATGTAACTCCAGTTCCACATAACGGTTGCCGCCCGCCAAAACGTCGTCGTGTATAATTAATCTGTATAAAATTTGTATCTTTGTCTATAATGGGATAGGTACAGTCTGTTTCATACAGAAAAATTCATTGATTTGTTGTGCACATTCGGGAACTGTCTAATAGGGAATTTCGGCTAGCCAATTGAGTACGGACTCATTCGTTGTCTAGCCGGGGTTTCGACGTTTTGAAGGAGGGTTTAAGTGATGATAGAGATTGAAAAGCCAAAAATCGAAACGGTAGAAATCAGCGATGATAGAAAGTACGGTAAATTCGTCGTCGAACCACTTGAGCGTGGATATGGTACTACTTTGGGTAACTCCTTACGTCGTATCCTATTATCCTCACTCCCTGGTGCCGCTGTAACATCTATTCAAATAGATGGTGTATTACACGAATTTTCGACAATACCTGGTGTTGTGGAAGACGTAACAAACATTATCTTAAATGTTAAGAAATTAGCATTAAAAATCTATTCTGAAGAAGAAAAAACATTAGAAATTGATGTTCAGGGCCAAGGTACTGTAACAGCAGCGGACATTCAAGCTGATAGTGATGTTGAGATTTTAAATCCGGATCTTCACATTGCTACTTTAGAGACGGATGCGCATTTACGTATAAGATTTACAGCTAGAACAGGTCGAGGCTATAGTCCAGCAGATTCAAATAAACGCGAAGATCAGCCGATTGGTGTGATTCCAATTGACTCTATTTATACACCCGTTACACGTGTAGCTTACTATGTTGAGAATACTCGTGTAGGACAGATGACAAATTATGATAAATTGACGCTTGATGTTTGGACTGATGGCAGCATCGAACCAGAGAAAGCTGTAGCGTTAGGTGCAAAGATTTTAACAGAGCATCTAAACATCTTTGTTAACTTGACAGATGAAGCACAAAAAGCAGAGATCATGGTTGAGAAAGAAGAAGATCAGAAAGAGAAAGTTCTTGAAATGACGATTGAGGAACTCGATTTATCTGTTCGTTC
Organism: Bacillus songklensis; assembly: GCF_042649685.1. Taxonomy (NCBI): domain Bacteria; kingdom Bacillati; phylum Bacillota; class Bacilli; order Caryophanales; family Bacillaceae; genus Bacillus; species Bacillus songklensis. The sequence continues at coordinate 48,194 of NZ_JBHRZT010000069.1, forward strand.
TTACAACTGCCTAAAGCGTGCTGGTATTAACACTGTTCAGGAGTTAGCAAATAAAACAGAAGAAGATATGATGAAAGTTCGTAACTTAGGACGGAAATCATTAGAGGAAGTAAAAGCGAAGCTTGAAGAACTAGGTTTAGGCTTACGCAAAGATGACTAATTAGCATTAAACAAAGGAGGGGACCTCACATGGCATACCGTAAATTAGGTCGTACAAGTGCTCAACGTAAAGCACTTCTTCGTGATTTAGCGACTGATTTAATCATCAATGAACGCATTGAGACAACTGAAGCTCGTGCGAAAGAGTTACGCTCAGTTGTAGAAAAAATGATTACTTTAGGTAAGCGTGGAGATCTACATGCTCGTCGTCAAGCTGCTGCCTTCATCCGCAACGAGGTTGCAAATGAAGAAGCTGGACAAGATGCATTACAAAAATTATTCGGCGATATCGCTCCTCGTTATGAAGAGCGTCAAGGTGGATATACTCGCATTTTAAAAGTTGGACCTCGTCGTGGAGACGCTGCTCCAATGGTAATCATTGAATTAGTTTAATAATTAGGTACTATTGCAAGGGCATGACAGTTCGCAAATTGTCTAGCCCTTTTTTTATACTTTTGGAAAGTATAAATTGGCAGCACCGCGGCAGGTTTGACGAAGCAGCCAATTTTACGTTGTATAAGAACAACTATACCTCTGTCTTCACCTCTACAGGCTTGCCAATCGGTGAGTTTTCTTTTTTACACAAGAAAGTATAAATAGCTTTATCGCCCAGCTCCAGCGCCTAGCTCCTCGAGCCGCTTCGGGTCCTGTCCATGAAGTCAAAGGACGGCTTCACTGCCAGGCCTCCGACGTACAGGATGTGTTGCCACAGGACGTGGCGCTTTTAGCCGGCCAGCGCTTGTCGGGACTGAGCGAGGCGCTTGCGCTTTTGTTCTTCTTTTTGATATTTGTTATAGTAGAGTAGAGAATAATACGGAAATTTCCTGGAAGAGTTGAGAGGAGGATAGCCTTGAGAGAGACGATATTAGAAGTTAAAAACCTATCTTATCGTTACAGAGAGGACGCCAACTGGGCCCTTCAAGATGTCTCGTTTTCCGTTATAAAGGGAGAGTGGCTTGCTATTGTAGGGCATAATGGCTCTGGAAAATCTACCTTGGCTAAAATATTAAACGGTCTTTTACTTCCACAGGACGGAACGGTAATCGTACGTAACACTGTGTTGTCGGAAGAAACCATATGGGATATTCGCAGAGAAATTGGAATGGTGTTTCAAAATCCAGATAATCAGTTTGTAGGAGCCACAGTAAAGGATGATGTAGCATTTGGCTTGGAAAACAACGGATTTCCTGTAGAAAAGATGATTCAAAGAGTAGAGGAAGCCATCGATCTTGTAAACATGTCCTCTTTTGTGGACCATGAACCCCATCACCTTTCGGGTGGTCAAAAACAACGTGTTGCTATCGCAGGAATCATTGCTGTTCGGCCTTCTATCATGGTGCTCGATGAAGCGACATCCATGCTCGATCCGATAGGAAGAAAAGAGGTATTAGAAACAGTACGCAGGTTAAAAGAGGAAAGGAATCTAACTATTATTTCTATTACACATGATTTAGAAGAAGTGGCGGCAGCCGATCGTGCCATTGTGATGAATAGAGGACAATTGCTGGCTGAAGGAACACCAGAAGAGGTGTTCGCCTTAGGTGAAAAATTAACAGAGATCGGTCTAGATTTGCCTTTTGCAGCTAAACTAAGCCAATCATTGAAACAGGCAGGCATTCCTGTATCTAACATTCACATAACAGATGAGGGTTTGGTGAAGGATCTATGGACATTGTACTCAAAAATGTAGAACATCGTTATCAGCAGAATACACCATTTGAGAGGATAGCTTTGTATGATTTGAACTTGGAGATTCCCTCTGGTCGTTTTGTGGCCGTAATCGGCCATACAGGCTCTGGCAAGTCAACCGTTATCCAGCACCTTAATGCCTTGCTTAAACCGACTTCAGGGACCATTACTATTGGCGATAGAGTAATTCATGCTAATCGCAAAGAAAAGGACCTAAAACCCATTCGAAAAAAGGTGGGGATTGTCTTTCAGTTTCCAGAGCATCAATTATTTGAGGAAACAGTGGAAAAAGATATTTGCTTTGGTCCCATGAATTTTGGGGTAAGGGAAGAAGAAGCAAAGAAAAAGGCAAACGAAATGCTGGCTCTTGTCGGGCTCCCTGAAGATATCTTACAACGCTCTCCTTTTGATTTAAGTGGAGGGCAAATGCGCCGGGTAGCGATTGCAGGCATTTTAGCAATGGAACCAGAGGTACTGGTATTAGACGAGCCTACCGCAGGGTTAGATCCAAGGGGACGTCAAGAAATTATGCAAATGGTCGCCAACCTTCATAAATCAAAGAATTTAACAATCATTTTAGTTACTCACAGTATGGAGGATGCCGCTCAATATGCCGACCAGATTGTGGTGATGCATAAAGGAACGATCGCTATGAAAGGAACTCCTAAAGAAGTCTTTGGTTCTTATGTGCAACTGCATCAGTATGGTTTAGATATCCCTGAGTCTTTAAAATTCATGAAAAAGATGGAAGAAGCCTTTGGTGTTCAATTTCCTGAGCCTGCTGTCACTTTTGAAGAAGTTATTTTTCAGCTAAAGAATTTGATAGTAAAGGGTGAAAGCAGATGATGAATGGAATGATTATTGGGAAATATGTACCAGGGAACTCGGTCATTCATCGGATGGATCCGCGGGCAAAGCTGCTCATTGTCTTTTTTTATGTGCTGGTGGTGTTCTTGGCTAATAATCTTTACGGATATCTGGCATTGGGTCTTTATAGTTTTGCGGCGCTTTTTTTAAGTCGTGTTCCGTTCCGTTTTATATTAAATGGACTAAAACCGGTTTTATTTATTATCATTTTTACATTTATTCTCCATATCCTGATGACAAAGGAAGGGGAATTGCTCTTTAAATGGGGCTGGCTTTCTGTGTATAAAGGCGGTGTACTTCAAGGTATTTTCATTTCTTTCCGTTTTTTCTTTCTTATTTTGATTACCACCCTTTTAACACTAACGACAACTCCAATTCAAGTGACAGATGGCATTGAGAGCTTGCTGCATCCTCTTAAAAGATTTCGTTTTCCTGTACATGAACTTGCCCTTATGATGTCGATTTCCTTGCGCTTTATCCCTACATTAATGGATGAAACAGAAAAGATTATGAAGGCACAGGCTGCACGAGGGATTGAGTTTTCAAGCGGGTCTTTAAAGAATCGCCTGCAAGCAGTTGTCCCACTCCTTGTCCCGTTGTTTATTAATTCATTTAAGCGTGCTGAAGAATTAGCGATTGCTATGGAGGCAAGAGGATATCGAGGGGGAGAAGGACGGACAAAATTCCGTCAATTGAGATGGACAACATTAGATTCTCTCATGCTCTTCTTGCTTTTGTTCTTATCAATCGTGTTATTCTTCGTCCGATCCTAACTCCTGTTATGTGGTGATGAGATGATGAAAAGGTTGAAATGTATTCTATCCTATGATGGTACTTATTTTTCCGGCTATCAAGTCCAGCCGAACAAAAGAACAGTTCAATCAGAGTTTGAAGAAGTGTTGATGAAAATGCATAATGGCCAGACCATTAAAATCCATGCTTCCGGTCGTACAGATGCCCATGTCCATGCCTATGGGCAGGTCATCCACTTTGATACACCTTTAAACATACCGGCTGATCGATGGAAAAAAGCGCTGAATTCCTTGTTGCCAGAAGATATTTCGGTAAAAGAGGTGCAGATTGTACCTCTAGATTTTCATGCCCGCTTTCAGGCTGTGTCCAAAGAATACCGCTATAAGATTATCAGATCTCAAGAGCGGAATGTCTTCCAACGCCATCATGCTTATCATTTTCCTTATCCACTTGATTATGTGGAGATGAAAGAAGCTATTAAATATTTAGTCGGGACGCATGATTTCGCAAGCTTTTGTTCGGCGAAAACGGAAGTAGAAGATAAAGTACGAACGATATATGAGATTGAGTTTTTTGAAGAAAAAGACGAGCTCATATTTCGGTTTGTGGGAGACGGCTTTTTGTATAATATGGTCCGTATTTTAGTTGGGACATTACTGGATGTAGGGCAAGGAAAAATAAAAGCAGTGGAAATGAAAAATATTTTAGAGAGCAAATCAAGGGAAAAAGCAGGCAAAACAGCACCGGGACACGGGCTTTATTTATGGCAGGTACACTATGACAACTAAACCTGGTGTATAATATTTTCTTGACATTGCTATCACAAACCTTTAATATATCATATGTTATGGTATTTTAACCCCACGATTAGCCCCGGAAATTAATCGTGTTGAAAATAGAGGTTGAAATCAGTTTTTTGGATTTTAATGTTGAAAAATTAGGAGGGAAACTCATGCGTACAACTTTCATGGCGAAAGCGAACGAAGTAGAACGTAAATGGTACGTTATAGACGCTGAAGGTAAAACTTTAGGCCGTCTTGCAAGCGAAGTTGCTTCAATCTTACGCGGTAAACATAAACCAACTTATACACCACACGTTGACACTGGTGATCATGTAATCATCATCAACGCTTCTAAAATTGAATTGACTGGTAAAAAATTAACTGACAAAATTTACTACCGTCACAGCCAACATCCAGGTGGTTTAAAACAACGCACTGCATTGGAAATGCGTACAAATTACTCTGAGAGAATGCTTGAGCTTGCTATTAAAGGCATGCTTCCAAAAGGTAGCTTAGGTCGTCAAATGTTCAAAAAATTACATGTGTATGCTGGCGCTACACATCCACATGAAGCTCAAAAACCAGAAGTTTACGAACTTCGCGGATAATTTAAGAGGAGGGAATCATTTTGGCACAGGTACAATATTACGGAACAGGCCGTCGTAAAAGCTCTGTTGCACGTGTACGTTTAGTACCAGGTAACGGACGTATTGTTATTAACGATCGTGAAATCGAAAACTACATCCCATTCGCTGCATTACGAGAAGTTGTAAAACAACCTCTTGTTGCAACTGAAACTACAGGCAGCTACGATGTATTAGTAAACGTAAATGGTGGTGGATACACTGGTCAAGCAGGTGCTATCCGTCATGGTATCGCTCGCGCTTTATTGCAAGCTGATCCGGAGTTCCGCACAACTTTAAAACGTGCTGGTTTATTAACTCGTGACGCTCGTATGAAAGAACGTAAAAAATACGGTCTTAAAGGCGCTCGTCGTGCACCTCAGTTCTCAAAACGTTAATTGCTGGCGTTTCAAAGGCTCTCAACCATTATTGGTTGGGGGTCTTTTTTATGCTTGAAAATAACTTTTGACCACGAAATATATATGCTAAATCAAGTTCTGTTATTTACTTCCAAGTAGAAAGCATGAAAGAAAAATATCAAGATTTATGGACAAAAAGGGGTATTCTTGTGTAGACAAGCCTCATATCGTCGCAAAAATGGATCAAACAGAGACATGGATGCCATTTTTTAAAGGATCAGAGGATGATACACATGCTTTATTGATTGAAGTACAGGAATAGAAAAGGCATAAAGGATATCAATTTTTCAACGGTATCTTTTATGCTTCTTTTTTACCCTTAATACCCCCTTAAATGATGAATGGACCCATATATACTGCACAAAATTAGTGTGGCTAAGCTATTATTACGGTGCAAATTACGAATTTAAAAATGATCATTTATGGTTTGCACCAGAAGATCTCTATTCTAACTTAAAAGACAATCCGGATTTTGAACTGACTTATATTCATCCTAACTTTACATTTCACATTGATCTTTAGAGGAAGTTACATGCATAGTAATATTGAAATTTTCCACTGGAATATATCCATATATTTTGCCAATTTAACTTTGTTATGATAGACGCATGAGAAAAAGAAACACGTAGAAAATAGGGGAAAGGGGGCGCTATATTGTTATGGGTATTGTGACAAATTTAAAAGATAAAAGACGGGAAAAACAGATCAATTATGAGCGGAAGATGCTGAGAGAGCTTTCACTGGACATTTTAAGAAAAAAAATAAGATATTATTTTGAACCTTTATTTTTTAAAGATCATGATTGGACAATGTCGTTAGAAGAAGGTTGTATGGATATTGCAATTGAAGCTTTTTTATTGGGAGCCCATTTTAGCCGATTTGGCTTTTATGGAGAATCGTTACAATTTGTTAAAAAGCGATGTCAGGAAGAAGAGAAGATGTTAATCGATGCACTTTATGATTACTTGTGTTTTTGGTCTCCTGAAGGTGAAAAGGATTTTTATCAAGAAAGTATTTATTATACATGTGAGCAATACGTGCAGGATTGGTGGGAAGAAGGGTTTCAAAAAGGAGAGAAACGTTACCGGTTGCGTCTGCATTAAAAACTAATCATAAATCCCTTTCTTGTCCCATATAAGGATAATAGGACGAGGCAAGTTGGAGGGATAAGATGAGACCGGTGAAAGTGCTATTATTTATAGTGGGAATTACCTTGCTATTTTGCATTATTCAATATGAGGTATGGGACAAGAACTCCTGGAAATCGTGGAACTTACCGTTAAGCGGGAAAATTATTGTCTTGGACCCAGGGCACGGGGGCATGGATGGAGGAGCAGTAGGGGGAAAGGTGCTTGAGAAAGATATCGCCTTAAACATCACCCTTTTAGTAAAGGATTATTTACAAGAGCAAGGAGCGTTAGTCATTTTAACAAGGGAAGACGACCGAGATTTAGCCAATGAAGAAACAAAGCGAATTAGCAGAAGGAAGGTAGAAGACCTAAAGAAAAGACTAGAAATCATCAATGAATCACAGGCAGATTTGTATTTGAGTATTCACTTAAATGCCATCCCTTCTCCTAGATGGCGAGGGGCACAAACCTTTTTTCATGGATCTTTGGAAGAAAACGAGGCTATAGCCAAGTCTGTGCAGAATGAGCTGAAAAGCAGCTTAGAGAACACATCAAGGGAAGCAAAACTTATCCAAGGAATTTATCTTGTGAAACATGCTAAGGTTCCTGGCGCTTTAGTAGAAGTGGGATTTTTATCAAATGTGGAGGAAAGAAATTTACTTCAGACAGAGGAATACCAGAAGAAAGTAGCGGAAGCTATTTATAGAGGCATCAATCGATATTTTACTGAACAAACATCTCCTGAATAAGGAGGTGTTTTCATGTTTCACATGGAACTGGAAGATTATCTCCATTTTGCGTGAGGAAGAAGGAGACTACTCCTCAACATCCTCTTTAGAAGTATGTTATACTAAAAAGTGTAAACGAATTCATATGGTGGTGGGAGATATGTTAACAGAAGAGAAAGTATACGCTTTGTTAAAAGATTTAAAAGATCCTTTTTTACATAAAACGCTTGAAGAGACAGGCGCACTTAAGGAAGTGACGGTGAAACAAGAAAAAGGTCATGTTAGTGTCAAAATAGCTCTTGCTAAAACCGGAACATCAGAACAGTTAAAATTTCAAGAGCTTGTCGTCAATACATTAAAAGCTGCAGGAGCAATTACAGTAGGCTTGCGTTTTGTTGAGTTATCCGGGGACGAGCTAAAACAGTTTAAGGCTCAGATTCCAAGTACTGCTCCTAATCATCTTTTAGCCAATTCAGACTCCACTCACTTTCTAGCGATTGCCAGCGGAAAAGGAGGCGTAGGAAAGTCAACTGTTTCTGTAAATTTAGCTATAGCTTTAGCTCGACTTGGAAAGAAAGTTGGATTAATCGATGCTGATATTTATGGATTTAGCGTGCCGGATATGATGGGGGTTGCCCAAAGGCCGGTTGTGCGGGGCGATAAAATCATTCCAGTTGAACGATTTGGCGTAAAAGTCATTTCAATGGGATTTTTTGTGGAAGACAATTCTCCTGTCATTTGGAGAGGTCCTATGCTTGGAAAGATGTTGACAAGTTTCTTCACAGAGGTTGAATGGGGAGAGTTGGATTATTTGCTGTTAGACTTGCCGCCTGGAACAGGGGATGTAGCCCTTGATGTCCATTCTATGCTGCCGGCATGTAAAGAGGTAATTGTCACTACTCCTCATCCTACTGCAGCATTTGTAGCAGCCAGAGCAGGAGCAATGGCTATTAAGACAAATCATGAAGTCATTGGCATCGTGGAAAACATGGCTTACTTTAAAAGTAAAATAACTGGAGAGAAAGAATATGTCTTTGGAAAAGGTGGAGGAGCGAAATTAGCCGAAGAGCTGCAAACTACTGTTTTAGGACAGTTGCCGTTGCAGCAGCCAGATTGGAATGATGAAGATTTTGCGCCATCCGTTTATGGGGAAGATCACCCATTAGGAAAGATTTACTTAGATATTGCTCAAAGAGTTATGAGTAAGTGTGAAGAAGCTCTTCATAACTAAAAGAGGAAGCAGACAAGAAAGTATACTCCCTTGTCTGCCCTTTGTATGCTATAGTTTGATATACAACTATCTTTTTTGGAGGCGCACTTTTTCTCGTGGGTTGTTTTATAGAAAAAGTGTCCTTCTTTTGTATAGATAGTACCCTTATCAAGACACAGCTATTTTTTATTTTTCTTCTTGGGATCCGCCTTCTTGTTGACCTTTTTTACCTTGCTCTACATCTGCTGCAGCTTTTAATAATAGGTCCTGAATTTTTGCTTTGTAAATTGGGCTTTCAAATGTTTCCGTCATGATTTTTTGAAGGTGGGCCCGATATTCTTGGCTTCTTAAAACAGTCAACATTTGTTTTTCCATCTCAGGATTTTGAAGTACTTCAATCAGAGATTTCTGGAAATCAGGATCTTTCATTAGTTGCTTAATTACATTCTCTTGTTCTTTCTGCAAACTTTTAGCGAAGCTTTCAGCAAATTTTGGATCACTAAAGGTGGTTTTCCAAAAATCAGTACCCTTCTCTGAGGTGAGTGTATTTTGAATGGTGTCTTTTACGACGGCTTGGTCCATAATTAATGCTTGTTTCATTTTTTCATCTTTCATCACTTGCTCAATTGCTTTCTTGCCTTCGTCTGTCTTTAAAATATCGACAACCATTTTCTTTGTTTGGTCATAATCCATTCGTTCGCCTCCTTGTTCTGCTGGTGCACATGAAGTTAAGGCGAACAATGAAAGACTTGCATACAAGAGGAGCAATAACCATCTTTTCATCACGAAAAGCTCCTTCCTTTAAAGAAATATGCCTAATCTTAATATGAAGTAATCTGAGAAAAATATGCACAGACAAAACAACCTGGATTTTAAATAAAACAGTTGGTGAAATTTAAGCAATCATGAAAAATTAACAGTTGGGGGATCACAGCGTGAACAGTCGCAATTGGGTTCGTCTTTTCTTTTCTACCCTGTTACTAGGGGGAATCAGTACAGCTATTACCGGCTTTATTGTACGTTGGGATAAATACGAATCACTATTTTCATCAATGGATGTAGCCGGAATCTTATTAGTGCTTGTTCTTTTATTCGGAGTTGGTCTTATCTTTAGTATTATTAGTCAGATGGGTTTTTTTGCTTACTTAACTGTACATCGTTTTGGATTAGGGATTTTCCGTTCGGTTTCCCTTTGGAATGCAGTACAGGTAGTTCTTATTTTGTTTGTATTATTTGATATTGTTTACTTTCGCTACCGCTTTTTTGCCGAACCAGGAGCCAGTGTCATTCCATACATATCAATTGCTGTGGGAATTTTGCTAGTCGGAGCTTTAGTGGCTTATGCCAAGAAACAACAAACAAATAATGAAGCCTTTATCCCTGCTTTGTTTTTTATGATAGTCGTTACAATTATAGAATGGATGCCTGCTTTACAAATCAATGATCAGAATTGGCTATATCTCATGTTAGTTCCTTTGTTAGTTTGTAACGCTTATCAACTGCTTATTCTTCCTAAGTTAAACGCTGAACGTCAAACAAAAAAGAGTTGACATTATTTTTTGTCAACTCTTTTTTGAGGAAGTTTAATTAATTTCGTTGCTTTTTACATTCGTATTTGAAATTAATTCAGAAACAGACACATTTTTGATGTGTTTTCGTTTCATTTCTTGAACGATTAGGGGAATGGCTTTCTGCGTTTGTTGAGCGGAATCAGAAGCGTGCATAAGTATAATATCTCCGCCACTCATTTTCTCCGTTACGTTTTGAACGATTTTTTCTACCCCCGGGTTAATCCAATCTTGAGAATTAACACTCCAGTGAACAACGGTATACCCTAAGCTGTCAGCTATTTTCAAAACTTCATTATTGAAATGGCCGGATGGAGGTCTGAGCAGCCCAATGTTTTTCACACCCAATGAATCGAATACTTTTTTAGCTTGGGCTAAATCTTGTCTAATCTTATTGCTTTCGAGAGCTGTATAGTCTTTATAATGGTAGCCCATCATAGCAATTTCATGACCGTCTGTCTGCATCTTCTTCACAATGTCAGGGTGTCTTTCCGCCCAGGATGCCGAAAGGAAGAATGTTGCATTTTTAATTCCGCTTGTCTTTAGCTCTTCTAGGATAAGAAGTGCTTTTTCATCTCCCCAGCTTATATCAAAAGTTAAAGAAAGTTTATCACGCTGTTGTTCATTTTTGTAGACAGCTTTAGGTCCATCTTTGGTTAAAAAAACAGGTATGTGCATAATGTTGTTTTCCATAAATAAAAAAATACCTGTAAACAAAGCAGCGATTAAAATGATAAGAAGCTGCTTAAGTTTTTTTGCTGTTCCAACATAGAAAAAATTCATATGTTCCTCCTCCAACTAATTAGTACTTGTCTAAATTTTATGTTAGATCTTTTTTCTTCATAACAAACTTAATGATTTGTTTATAAAAAAATGAATATGGGGGAATAATGGAGCCAAAAATTGATGGGAAGTGCAATATTGATTGGAATCTTATTGAATGAAAAAGAGCGTAAAGAATTAGAAAGTGTAATCAAAAGAGAAATAATCGTCTTAAGAAAGCTTTATAATCAAATGAACTATAACCGTATTATTCAAAAGGGAGTAAAGGAGAGAATGGATATATTACATGATCTTTTGCAACGCATTTAATCAAATAAAAAATGGTATAATATATTGACTCTATAAAATGAACATGATATATTAATGAACGTCGCTGATGACGATGAAAAGTCAATTAAAAAAGTGTTGACAACAAACACTGAAATATGATAAAATGAAGAAGTCGTCTTTACGAGACAATGAACTTTGAAAACTGAACAAACGAACAAACGTCAACGTTAATTCTTTTTATTAGAGTAAGGAACATCGACTAAGAACGTCACGTCCTGTGACAACGTCGATGTCAGCACATCCATGTGCTGGTTCAAACATTTCTTCGGAGAGTTTGATCCTGGCTCAGGACGAACGCTGGCGGCGTGCCTAATACATGCAAGTCGAGCGGACAGACGGGAGCTTGCTCCCTGAAGTCAGCGGCGGACGGGTGAGTAACACGTGGGCAACCTGCCTGTAAGACTGGGATAACTTCGGGAAACCGGAGCTAATACCGGATAACACTGAGGACCACATGGTTCTTGGTTGAAAGATGGCTTCGGCTATCACTTACAGATGGGCCCGCGGCGCATTAGCTAGTTGGTGAGGTAACGGCTCACCAAGGCGACGATGCGTAGCCG
>NZ_JBHRZT010000070.1:0-119937 GCF_042649685.1 Bacillus songklensis
GACGTTGTCACAGGACGTGACGTTCTTAGTCGATGTTCCTTACTCTAATAAAAAGAATTAACGTTGACGTTTGTTCGTTTGTTCAGTTTTCAAAGTTCATTGCCGCTCGAAGCGACTTTTTAATCTTATCATTTTCATTTTCTTTCGTCAACACTTTTTTTCATTTCCTTTTTGAAGTGTTAACTGTGCGTTTCGTTTTCGCCTCAGCGACAAGTAATAATTTATCACAGAAAAAATATAACGTCAACATTTTTTAAGAAATTATTTTTGGGCTATACTTTATTTAACGTACAACTGATAACTCAGCGATTACTATAACCACAAAAGATATGCAGCGGCAATTGATCATTTATATAACCCCTCATTAACCATTGCATAATTTTAATAACATTATATAAAAAAGTAAATAACCTTAACCATGTATTTGTTAAAATCATGGAAAGGTTATTACTCTTTATTTCTTATTTATCTCCGGTTGCTGAATCACCCTTGACATAATAGTATCGGTGATAAAGCCCCTTGCCCTTTGTTTCAACTTTATGTACCGAAACAATTTCTTTTTCAACCAAAAACTCGAGCAGCAATCCTAGATCGATTGCATATGACTTTATCTCAGGATGGTTCATGATATCAGCAAAAGTCCAGGGCTCTGACTTTGTAGCTAACAAGCTCAACAAGTGTTTAGAACCACTCCTTTTTCGTTCCGTAATTAAGAATTCAATGGCTAAAAATAGAAGCTCTACCCTCTTTTCAAGACTTTCCCGTCCCACTACAAGCTCCTCATATAACTTATAAATTTGAGGCTCTATTTTCTTAATTTGGCTCCACACTGTAATCTCCGGATGGAAACCATGTTCAAGTACGGATAGGCGAGCTAAATGGTGTAAGGCGTGAACCATATGGTTAAAGGCATCTAAATAATGATTGGACTCATAAAAATCTTTTCCTTCCATAAAGCGCCGGATCAACTTGGCAAACTCGATCCCCATTTTCCGTACTCGATCTTGATAAGGGAAAGTTTCTAATCGTTTTTTTAAAGATTCTATATACTCATTGCGGTCAAACAAAAGCTTGCCGTTAAAAATCCAATTAACAATACGGCGATTCGTTCCATTTAAAATCCAGTCATACACCAGCGATTCCGTCACCACACATAAACCTGCCGTATCGTTTTTATACTCGTAATGTTTGATAAACAAAGGTTGTGCAGCATCTTTTACGATTACTAATATGACAGCGTCCAAATTATCCGTAACCGGTGATTCTGACTTCTTTTTTTCAATCAATATAATTCCTAGCGTATCCTCGTTGCTGGCACGTTCCTGGTAAATAGGGCGCAGTATATCTTCCATATCTGATTTCCTCCACAACTGGTTTCACATTAAGTATATTTACTCCGTTTACTCTACTTCTACATTTAAGAATGCAATACCTTTTTGTTTTTGACACTTCTCCTTATATACAGATTTAATAAAAAATTCAAAAATTGTAAGCGGATTATGTTATAGTTATAACTTAGGAGGGGCATAACATGTCGTTAAAATATTCAAATAAAATCAATAAAATCCGCACTTTCGCTCTCAGCCTTATTTTCGTCGGCTTTATCGTTATGTATATTGGTATTTTCTTCAGAACAACCATGTGGTTAATGACATTGTTCATGTTGCTCGGCCTGCTTTCCATAATCGCCAGCACCGTTGTTTATTTTTGGATCGGGATGCTGTCCACAAAAGCCATCCAGGTTATTTGCCCTACATGCGGCAAACCAACGAAATTATTAGGAAGAGTCGATATGTGTATGCATTGTCGGGAACCTTTAACACTTGATCCTTCTCTCGAAGGTAAAGAATTTGATGAGAAATACAATCAAAAAAGACAAAAAGAAAGCTGATAGCCTAATCGCATGCTATCAGCTTTTCTAATGCTGCTCTTTCTTTTTACATTCCGGGCACGTCCCGTAAATCTCCATACGATGATGGCTAATCTCAAATCCTGTAATGTGAGCAGCTAACGCTTCTACTTCATCTAATCCTGGATAGTGAAAATCAACGATTTTACCGCATTTTTCACAAATGACATGGTAGTGATGCGTTGTGACATAATCGAATCGGCTTGAGGAATCTCCATACGTTAACTCTTTTACGATTCCCACTTCTCGAAAAACACGCAAATTATTATACACAGTCGCAACACTCATATTTGGAAACTTTCCTTCCAAAGCTTTATAAATATCATCTGCCGTCGGATGTGACATAGAGTTAATTAAATACTCTAAAATCGCATGACGCTGCGGCGTAATTCGAACTCCAGTGCTTTTTAATGCTTCAAGCGCCTCTTTCAATTCTTCTTGAGTAGTCACCGTCATGCACCTCTTTTCTATAAAGAAATATCATTTATCATCTAAACCAATTATTATTTTATAATGTTTATAAATAGTCTACATGGAAATTCACACTTTTGTCAACTTTCCTATCTTTACTATAGTATGTATTTTTCCTTTATTTTTTCGTTCTTTTTAAAAATATCTTTTCAAATAACAATATTCACCTTTCACATAACTGAACAAAAAACAAGTGCGGATAATTCCGCACTTACCATGTGCTAACATCTGAGGAGGTATGCCCTACACTTACATTGTACGTATGGAAGCTAAAAGAGGTTCTAGACGAACAACCATTTTCTGGAATAGTCAGCGCAAAACCTAACCTTGTTCTTTAATGAACGCCAAAGCGTCTTCCACGTGACCTTTCACTTTTACTTTTCGCCACTCTTTTATCAACATACCTTCTTTATCAATCACAAAGGTAGAGCGCTCAATCCCCATATATTCCTTCCCAAAATTCTTTTTAAGTTTCCAGACTCCGTATCGTTCTGCTACTTCATGCTTTTCATCCACTAACAATAAAAACGGTAAGCCATGCTTTTCTACAAACTTTTGGTGTTTTTCAGCAGGATCCGGGCTAACTCCAAGGATTATTGCTTCCAGTTCTGCAAACTGATCATGGAAGTCCCGGAAATCACATGCTTCCGTTGTGCATCCCGGTGTCATATCTTTTGGATAAAAATACAAAACAACATATTTTCCTTTAAAGTCCGATAATTTAACTTTTTCCCCTGTGTTCGCTATTAGCTCAAAGGCTGGTGCTGGCTGACCCACTGCAATTGTCATTTCTATTCCTCCTATAACTGATAGTAAATGTCTAATTAAGCGTACCGAAACATGAATTCAAACACAACCGGCAGAAAAAAACAGATAGTCCGAGCTACCTGCCTTAGTTACCAGCTCCGCGGTATCTTCTTACTCCTGTATTCCAAAGGAAAAGCGACAGCAGAAAAAACAATGCCCCCACTACCGGAGTTAAAAAGGCATATCCGTACCATTCAGTTCTTTTCAAAAAATAAGCAGACGGGTAAACACCTACAAACGCAAAAGGCAAAATCCATGTTAGTACGTAACGAATCACACGATTATAAATATCAACGGGATAACGTCCATAGTTCCCAATGTTATACATCGTCGGCATAATAGATGTACGGGCATCCGACCAAAAACCGATGCTGGCAATGGATACAAAAATCCCCGCATACACTAGCGCGCCCCCTACAACAAATAAAATAAAGATAAAGGGATCATACCAATGAAAACTTAATTGCAGTTTAGAGGCGGCATAAGCCATGACCACTATTCCAGTAATAGCTCCAAACAGCGATTCCAATTCCATCCGCTCTAATATCACTTGGAACAAACTGTGTATCGGACGAGTTAAGATCCGATCCATTTCCCCCTTTACGATATAGCGTTCATTAAAATCCCAAATGTTAAAGAAAGCAGCAAATAAAGCAAAAGGTACTAAAAAGAAACCGTAAATGAAAATAATTTCTTCTCTGGACCAGCCATTCAAAAATTGCGTGTGTCCGAATACTACTAAAATAAAAATGAGATTAACTCCTTGAGACAACAAATCCGTCATGACTTCAACCAGCATATCAGCCCGGTACTGCAGACGTGTCTTCATATATTGGGCAATGTATTGAACAAGCATCGATAAATAAAACACTTCTTACCCTCCTTGAATAACCATCTGTCTTTTTGCTACATTCCATAAGAATCGAATTGGAATGATTAAGATGATGGACCATACACATTGGAACATCAATGCTTCTATTATTTCGGTCCCTTTAAACCCCTCTGTAAAAATCATACTTGGAATATAACTGATGGCTTGGAAAGGGAAAAATTTCATAAATTCCTGCGCCCAAAGAGGATAAAAGCTAATCGGCAGTAAAAGACCTGAAAATAAATCTATGATCACACGTTTGGCCCGGATGAGTCCGTCATTGTTAAACAAAAAGAAAGTAGTAATACCCGTTAATAAGTTGATTTGGGTGTTAATAATGAAACTTAAAACGATGGATAAACTAAAATAAAGCCATACCGATACATTCGCTGAAAAGTCAACCGGAAACAGAAGGGATACAATGACCATGCCAGGCAAAGAGAAGAACACTAAACGAAAGACTCCTTCCCCTAATCCCTGCATGGTTTTCATCCCCAAATAACTATAAGGCCGAATTAATTCGACAGCTACCTTCCCTTCCTTGATTTCCATCGCGATTTCACGATCAATATTATTAAAGTAAAAAGCGCGTGCCATCCATGAAACAGCTACGTATGTTGTCATCTGCACAATGGACAGCCCTTGTATATTTTCTTTCCCGCCATAAATAGCCGACCAGAGAAAATAGTAAGCACCAATGTTGATACTATAGATCAAAATACCGCTGTAATAATTGGTGCGATATGCCAGCATCATCAAAAAACGAACACGGATCATTTCTAAATACTTAGCCATTAACAGCACCTTCTTCATAGATGTTGCGAATAATTTCCTCTGTTGATACTTCATTGATGGTGATATCTCTGATTTGATACTGGCCTACAATGCGTCCAATCAAATCGGACATTACTTCTTGCTGATTTTTAATATGGGCTATCCAAATATTACTTCTTTCCCCCATAAACCATGTAACAGGTAAGTCGCTTACAATCAATTCGAGCTGCTGCTTTGCAGGAGGTGATGAAAACTCAAATGCGACTTGTTTTCCTTCTCCCCATGTAGAACGAAGATTTTGGAGAGAACCGTCATAAATGATATTCCCTTCATCCAGCATCACAACTCGCTCGCAAAGCGCTTCAATATCCGAAAGATCATGCGTAGTTAATAAAATGGTAGTGTTATATTTTTCATTAATTTCTTTTAAAAACTGACGGATTTTCAGTTTTACCAATACATCCAATCCAATCGTGGGCTCATCTAAAAACAACAATGGAGGATTGTGAATAAGCGCAGCGGCCAGTTCACATCTCATTCGTTGACCGAGTGACAGTTTACGAACCGGTTTATCTAACAGCGGTTCAATATCCAATATTTGAATGACATGATTCATATGCTCGTTATATTGCTCATCTGATACTTTGTATACTTTTTTCAACAGACGAAATGATTCTTGAACGGCGATATCCCACCATAACTGGGAACGCTGTCCGAATACAACCCCGATGGTTTGGGCAAACTTCTCCCTCTCTTTATGAGGGTTCATCCCATTCACTATTACTTTTCCGGATGTGGGAGTCAAAATGCCTGTTAGCATTTTAATGGTCGTTGATTTTCCCGCCCCATTTTCTCCAATATATCCAACCATTTCTCCTTGCTTGACAGTAAAGGAAATATCGTTTACTGCAGGGAGAATCTTATAGTTTCGAGTAAAGAGGTCGCGAAAAGCTCCCTTTAAACCGGATCGACTCGAATGGGATTTAAATTCTTTCCGAAGATTTTCTACTTCTATTGCATTTTTCATTTTATTCCCCCCCATGATTTGTAACCATAAGCACTAGTTTATACAATCTGTCATGGCTTTCACAAATACTATGCACAAACTAGATTAATCCACATAAATAATGGGACATGGATAAAAACATTCGCGCCCCATTATTTACGCATAGGCAAGGTCTTTAAGGCCCATTAAATCGGAATAAAAAATAAATGCGGGGATTTTTTAAGATGATAGAAATTCTGCTAGAATGAAAGAGTGAAATAACGCTGCCTGCATTTTTGCGATGAGCAAAAAAACTCAAGCTGAAAAAATGCAGCAGAAAATGTTTCGAAAGCATGTATCATTTAGGAGGATCTAAAATGAATTTTACAAAATCCGAGCAACTACATAGTGAAGCGCTTGAACATATAGTCGGAGGTGTCAACAGTCCTTCTCGTTCTTATAAGGCAGTCGGCGGCGGTGCTCCCGTTGTAATGGAAAGAGCGAAAGGTGCCTATTTTTGGGATGTGGACGGCAATAAATATATCGACTATTTAGCAGCCTATGGTCCAATTATTACCGGGCATGCCCATCCCCATATCACAAAAGCAATTCAACAAGCAGCGGAAAACGGTGTTTTATACGGAACTCCTCATCCGCACGAAGTGAAATTTGCTAAAATGCTAAAAGAAGCTATGCCAGCTATGGATAAAGTGCGTTTTGTGAACTCAGGTACGGAAGCAGTAATGACCACGATTCGTGTAGCACGTGCGTATACAGGCCGCGATAAAATCATCAAATTTGCCGGTTGTTACCACGGCCACTCTGATTTAGTCCTGGTAGCAGCAGGTTCTGGCCCTTCTACTCTTGGGACACCTGATTCCGCGGGCGTACCAAAAAGTATTGCTCAAGAAGTGATTACTGTTCCATTCAATGACATCCGCCCCTTTAAAGAAGCGCTTGAAAAATGGGGAGATCAAGTAGCAGCAGTGCTTGTTGAACCAATAGTAGGCAACTTTGGAATCGTGGAACCAGAACCGGGCTTTTTAAAACAAGTGAATGAGTTAACTCACGCAGCCGGTGCTCTTGTCATTTATGACGAAGTTATTACGGCTTTCCGCTTTATGTATGGCGGAGCTCAAGATTTGTTGGGTGTAAAGCCGGATTTAACCGCACTAGGAAAGATTATCGGCGGAGGTCTTCCAATCGGCGCTTATGGAGGCCGACAAGAGATCATGGAAAAAGTGGCGCCGCTCGGTCCAGCTTATCAGGCAGGAACGATGGCCGGTAATCCCGCTTCTATTCTGGCCGGGATTGCTTGTTTGGAAGTATTGCAGCAAGAAGGTGTTTATGAACATCTGGATCGCTTAGGCGCTATGTTGGAAGAAGGTATTTTGCAACATGCCAAAACATACAACGTATCTATTACGGTCAACCGTCTCAAGGGTGCCTTAACGGTTTATTTTACCACTGAAACCGTCAAAAATTACGAGCAGGCAGAAAACACAGACGGAGAAATGTTTGCGAAGTTTTTCAAGCTTATGCTTCACCAAGGCATAAACCTGGCTCCATCAAAATATGAAGCATGGTTCTTAACAACAGAGCATACAGAAGAAGATATTAAAGTAACATTGAATGCTGTAGAACATGCGTTTAAGCAATTAAAAACCGAATAAATATGCAATCTTTATTCTATAACGGGAGAGAGCCGTTCTCCCGTTTAGTTTTCCAAAATAACGAAAACGTTTACAACCATCTCGTCAACACACAATTTCTACGAAAAAATCACTTTTCTCCTCTTGGATATCCCGTCCAATCCCATGAATAATCAATTGAAACATTTTGCCTTTCATGGTAAGATAATACTTATAAATTCTGAAAAATTAAAACATTTAGTCTAAATTAAACATTTTATTAATAAAGAATTTTAATGGAGGTGAACGGCAGAAAAAATGTACGAAATGTACATTTGAGGCCGAAGAGATGCAAACAAGATGGACCCCTGGTTTATTTAAAGATTATCGTCTTCATGAACATGATGCATGCGGCATCGTCTCGGTGATGGAGAAAACAAAAAAACCGACAAAAGCGAATATCGATATGTGTATAGACGCTTTAACAACTATGAATCACCGCGCGGGATTCGTTAACGAAGAAGGCGACGGGATTGGCATCCATATCGATCTTCCCAAAGCTTTATGGAAAGAAAAACTGTCGCAATCCGGTCAAGATGCTAGTTTAGTAAAGGATGATTCTTTCATTGTGGGCCATGTTTTCATTTCCAAACAAGCCAATGTGAGCGATATTAAGAGACGAACCGCTTCCCTTTTCGCCCAGCACTCCTTAACAATTGTGTACGAAGCAGATAATGTAGTAAACGCAAGCGTTTTAGGACCGCTAGCCCGGAACGAAGAGCCTTACTTCTGGCAATTTGCCTTAACGGCATCAGACACGGAACACCTATCTAAAACATTATTCGAGTTGACCATTGAAATCGAGCAAGATGAACAGGTACATGTAGCTTCTTTAAGCAATTCTTATGTTGTCTATAAAGTGATGGGGGCCGGAAATACGCTCCGTCACTTTTATAAAGATTTGCAAAACCCGCTTATCGCTTCGACAATGACATTAGGCCATAATCGTTATTCAACAAACACGCTAACAACTTTCTTCCGGGTGCAGCCATTTAGTTTGTTGGGTCATAATGGCGAAATCAATACGGTAGCCAAATTACGAGATGAAGCAAGAATGATGGATGTCCCTCTTACAAAAGGTGGAAGTGATTCGCAAGATTTAGATCGAATCATCCAAACATTGATTGCCCGTCATGGCTATTCTTTATTCGAAGCGGTGGACATCCTCTTTCCGCCTATTATTAACGAAATGAAATCCTATCCTTCTCACTTGCAAAACTTGTACACTTATATTCGCGAAGGCTGGGGGCATTTTGCACAAGGACCGGCAGGCATTATTTCCAGATATGAAGATGAAGCGGTATTTAGTGTAGACGCTTTAGGATTACGTCCTCTATGGAAGCTCGAAACTGATACTTCCTACCTTTTCTCGTCTGAACCGGGGATTATTCCAAACAGTGAGTATGTAGCAGAACCAAAGCCTTTAGCACCAGGCGAAAAGATCGGGCTGAAATGGAACAGTGATGGAATTATGGACGTCTATCAATATCCTGCATTTCAAGAAGAGGTGTACAAGCGCTTTACAAGACGGGTCTCTTTGTCAAATGAGGCAGAACGCTTAACACCACCTAAATACGAGAAGCATATTTTAGTTGCTCATCCTGCCAAAGTATCAAATGGACAATATGCAGCGTTCGGCTGGGACCGGGAGCATATTCAATTGCTTGAACAAATGGCAGAAAAAGGGGCGGAACCGATTCGTTCCCTTGGACATGATGCTCCTCTTGCAGCTATTGATTCTTCTCGTAAAAACTTAGCTGATTTTATCAAAGAAAGTGTTGCGGTGGTAACAAATCCCGCGATCGACCGCGATCGTGAAACAGAGCATTTTTCAACAAGAACTATTATCGGCAAACGCCCTTCTCTAACAAAGAACGAGGAAAAAAGCTATGTCGTGGAGCTGGCTTCTCCATTATTGATTGAAGGACAGTTGGGCTATAAATGTTCAGAATCGCTAGAGCAACCTTCCTATGACCAGCTTGTAAATGCCTATGAAACAAAAGGTCTCGTTTATTATGTATCTGCTACCTTCAGCGAAAAGGAAACATTAAAAAGCGCATTAAATCGCCTGGCAGATGAAGCTATCCAAGCGGTTCAAAACGGAAAAACCCTTTTAATTATCGATGATACGAAAGCTCATCAAGATGGGTTGTTGTGGATTGATCCCCATTTGATTACGTCAGCTATCGATCAAGCACTTGTACAGCAGCAGCTTCGCCGTGACTGTACGTTGCTGCTCAGATCCGGTGCCATTCGATCGCTGCATGATGTGATTGTCGCTTACGGTTTAGGTGCGAACGTCATTAGTCCTTACCTGTTATTTGCAACAGTCAGCGAAGAAGCAACTCAACCTATCGTAAACCTGTATCAAGCTTTAGTTAAAGGTTTAGAGAAAGTTATTTCTACCATCGGGATTCATGAACTGCGAGGCTACGGGCGATTATTCTCCTCCATCGGCTTGCATGAAGAAATTGCCGCTGTCTTAAACGTTGTCAACTTCTTCGGTTCCCATCATTTAAGCTATGATTTTGATGCTTTAAAAGAGGATGCCCTTGCACGCGCACAGGATTTTGAAGACGAAAAAGCCAGACCAGGGAAAACATTCCATCTATTCCCTCGCATCTGGAAGGCAATTGGTGAAGTAGCCCAAACAGGATCTTACGATTCTTACCGTGAAAAGCTAACCGATCTAGAAGAAAATAATCCTACAACGATTCGCCACTTAACAAACTTAGTGACGGCAAACAAAACGCTTTCATCAGAAAAAGCAGATATAAGTGTAGGAGACCACAGTTTGCCGTTTGTCATTGCCTCCATGTCTTTTGGCTCACAAAACGAGATTGCCTTCCGCGCTTATGCTGAAGCAGCCGATCGCCTAAACATGGTGAGTCTAAATGGTGAAGGCGGCGAAATTAAGGATATGCTCGGTAAATATCGGCGTACCCGCGGGCAGCAAGTGGCTTCTGGACGTTTTGGTGTAAATGCGGAACTCTTAAACTCTTCTAATCTTTTAGAGATTAAAATTGGCCAGGGAGCGAAGCCTGGTGAAGGGGGGCACTTGCCAGCTTCAAAGGTAACGGCAAAGATTGCTGAAGCTCGTAATGCAACCGTCGGATCAGACTTAATTTCACCGTCCAATAACCATGACATCTATTCGATTGAGGACTTGGCACAAATGGTTGCTGAGCTCAAAACAGCCAATGACCAAGCAAGAGTAGCTGTTAAAGTACCTGTTGTCCCAAACATTGGAACCATCGCTGTAGGAATTGCAAAAGCTGGCGCGGATATTATTACGTTGAGTGGATTTGACGGCGGTACAGGGGCCGCACGTATCCATGCCCTCCAATATGTTGGACTGCCGGTTGAAATCGGCGTTAAAGCTGCTCATAACGCTTTACTGGAAGCAGGGCTGCGTCACCAAGTAGAAATTTGGGCTGATGGCGGTGTTAAAAGTGCTCTGGATGTCATGAAATTGATGCTGTTAGGTGCGAACCGTATCGGGTTTGGTACATTGTCCATGATTGCAATCGGCTGTACGACCTGTCGCGGTTGCCATTTAGATACATGTCATGTTGGTATCGCGACACAGATTGAGTCAGAAGCACAGGCAAAAGAACATGGTTTACGCCGTTTTGTACCTCGTCAATTAGATGATGCGGTACAAGGATTGATGAACCTATTTACAGCGTTCGGTGATGAGTTAAAACGCTTAACGGCGAATCTGGGGTTCAATCGCTTGCAAGACATTGTCGGCCGATCCGACTTACTTACTCAGGCCCGTGGTCAGGATTGGATGGATTTAACTCACTTATTAAAGACAGTTGATATCCATCCTTTTGCACAGCAAGAAGTAGCAGCAAGCAGTGAACGCCCAAAACTAAGTGCTGCAGTAGGCGCAGAATATCTAGATTTCGACGTGGAAGATTTGGCGAAATCTCGTGAATACGAAGCGGTAACATCCGAACAGCGCATTCTCGGAAGCCGCGTATCTTGCCATCGTGTTCGAAATCGTTTGGACGGCTCCTACCTTAAACTGCCGGCAGTTAAACTTCAATATAAAGAAGGATCGATTCCCGGAAACGGTCTAGGTGCTTATAATAGTTCCGGCATCCGTATTGAAGTAAGCGGCGGTGCGCAAGACGGAACAGGAAAAACATCATTAGGCGGCAGTATTTTTGTCCTTAAGTCAAAAGGAAAAGACGGTAAATACTATAACGGATCAGTCGGTAAAGGATTCGGTTATGGAGCACAAAAAGGCTTACTTGCTGTGCAAGGAAATGCCGATGCAAGGGCCGGTATCCGCCTATCTGGTGCCGATATGATTATCGGCGGGAAAGTTACGACGCCTATTCCTCAAGAAGAACATGGTAATCTTGGGGTAAATGCCAACATTAAAGGATTTGCTTTTGAATACATGACAAACGGCCGAGGCCTTGTCTTAGGTGATCCAGGTCCATGGATTTGCGCCGGTATGACTGGCGGTGTTATTTACTTAAGACACCAGCCGGAAATGGGGTTAACCAAAGAAGCATTACAGCGACGTATCGCTAAAGGTGCAAAAGTTAGTATCACGCCGCTAAGCGAAAAAGGAATCTCTGATGTAACAGAGCTTTTGACGATTTATCGAGATGCGTTAACCGAACAAGGACAAACAGAAGAAGCAAAAGAAATGGATACATTGCTGCAACAGCCGGCTCAGCACTTCCTGCAAATCATTCCAGCGAAAGAGCAAGCTGACCCTTCTGTTTCAACTGAATAACCCTTACCTTCCAATTGGAAAAAAATAATCGAAAAATCCCGCGATTTAGCGGGATTTTTCTTTTTTCTTCTCTTGATATCAAGCTATAAACCTTGTATATTATGTTATTGTTTACTTTAAATCAAAAAGGATAATAATTAATTAAAGATCATTTTAGAAGAAAGGAACTTTGAATTCACATGAAACTTGGTGCCCGCATTTTGAAAACGGGAATTGCCATCACTCTTTCTATTTTGTTGGCAAATATTTTGCAGCTGCCCTCTCCGGTGTTTGCGGCGATCGCTGCTGTCTTTGCCATGCAGCCATCTATTTATCGCTCTTACCTTACCGTTTTAGAGCAAGTGCAAGCCAATATAATTGGAGCGGTTTTAGCTATTGTCTTCGTTTTAATCTTCGGAAACAATCCTTTTATTATCGGATTAACAGCAGTCATTGTCATTGCGATTAACTTAAAGTTAAGAATTGAAAACACTATTGGTCTAGCCCTTGTCACCGTTATTGCCATCATGGAAAGCACGAGTGATCAATTTGTTATTTTTGCTATCATTCGCTTTTTAACCATAATGCTTGGAGTCCTTTCAGCTTTCATCGTGAACCTTGTTTTTATTCCTCCGAAGTATGAAACAAAGCTGTACTATAAAATCGTAGATACAACGGAGGAAATCATTAAATGGATTCGTATAAACATCCGTCAAGCCTCTGATTACACTCTTCTGAAAGAAGACATCGAACGAATTAAGGAAAAGATGAACAAGATGGAGTTGTTTTTTACTTTTTATAAAGAAGAACGAATATATAGGAAAAAGAGAGTTTTTGTTAAATCCCGAAAACTTGTTCTTTTTCGTCAAATGATTGTTACAACCACAAGAGCGCTGGAGACATTAAAGCTTTTACATCGTCTTGAACACGACATGCATCATATGCCTAAGACATTTCAACACCTTATTAAGTCAGAAGTTGAATGTTTATTAACGTATCATGAGCAATTGATGTTAAAGTTTGTAGGAAAAATCAAGACACAATTCTCAGAAACGATGGCTAACGAAGCATGCACCAGCAAGCGAGCACTCATCAATAATTTCATGAAGTACAAGCTATTCGAGGATGAAGAAGAAAACAAAATGGTTTATCATCTCTTCCCTCTTGTCTCGGCCACCATCGAATACAGTGAACAATTAGAGCACCTGGATAAACTGATTGACAGCTTTCATCATTACCATAAAGAAGATAATGCATTCGACATCCAAGAAAAACAAGAGAGCGAATAAAGTAAAATTCTTATCAGCGATTACGGCAGAACAATGAAAAACCACCGTTCTTCTTTCGACGGAAATTGAAAGGAGACGGTGGTTTTTATTTAATAGTCCAAAAACGCCTTTACTCCATTACATGGAGTGCACGATCGACAAAGGTAGCAAACTGAGTTCTTGTTACAAAATTGTTAGGGCGGAAGGTTCCATCTGGATAGCCAGTGGTCACATTCGCAGCTGACAGCACATCAATAAAGCTTTTTAAAGAAGAGTTTGGAGATACGTCTTTGAACGCCTCATTTGTAAGAAGAGAAGTCACTTTTGCACCTGCATACGGCTTAATTACTTCAATCCACTCCCCCATTGAGCGGTTGTTTTCAATAGACAGTTTCGATTGATCCGACGTCCTTAATGTATGTTGAATAATGGGATGTGAACTTGATTGTGTAAGCTTGGTGTTTTTTACAACTACGTCATTAACGAATGCAGATTGAAAAACCTCCGTTAAGTTATCCCACTCCCAAATCCACGTTTTTGTATCATAAATAAGGGGTGTTAAATCCATTTGTCCTTCTTTTGGAAACTTTGTCACCTCGTTGCGGGCTGTTCCATAAATAAACAAAGCACCGCCGCCATTTCGAATATACTCCTTCACCGTGTAGCGCTGTTCCTTTGACATTAAGACGGTATGGGCAAAGACAAGGGCATCGTACCGCCTTAATGTTGAAGCGTTTTTCAAGTCTTGATCAGACACCTTTTCTACTTGAAAGCCTTGCTCTGCCAGCAGTGCATACAATTTTTGCTCTTTTTCAATTATTGGTGACCATGGATCTTTTGGAGCAACTTTCTGGTTGTTATAGGTTCCTCCCGGCCTTGAAATTAGAGAATATTTTTCACTGGATTCGGAAAACACAACACCGATTTTTCCTGGACTTTCCGCAAAAACGATGTCACTTTTCCAAAAAACGGCCCCAACCGTAAAAACAACCAGCGTAACAGCTAGTATAATTACTCTTTTGGCCATGGAAGATCCACCCTTCTTTTCCACCTTTTCTCACCATTTATTATATTTCTTATTTACCTCTTAATATAGTAATTTTTTGAAGTTCCCCCCAAATAAAAAACGGACCTTTTCTTAAAGGTCCTTCTGGATAAAGCTGCTTTAGAATGATGCGTAAAGAATTCAGCATGGGCGTTTTTTACCCGTGTTAATTCTTTATATGAATTTATATACTAATTTTTCATTCGGGGGTCTAAGGCATCACGCAAGCCGTCCCCCATTAAGTTAAATCCTAATACTACCAGCATAATCGCTAAACCTGGAAAGATCATGGTCCAAGGAGCTTGTACTAAAAATTGCTTCGAATCGGCCAGCATCTTTCCCCACTCCGGATTAGGCGGTTGGGCTCCCAGCCCCAGGAAACCAAGTGCGGCAGCTTCAATGATTGCTGCAGCAATAGCAAGTGTCCCTTGCACGATGATAGGGGTCATGCTGTTGGGTAAAATGTGCGAAAATAAGATCCTTGCATCACTCATACCAATGGCTTTTGCCGCCATAATATATTCTTCTTGTTTCACACTTAATACTTTTGACCGGATCAAACGGCCAAAGTTTGGGATGTTGATAATGGCGATGGCAATCAAAGCGTTTTGCAAAGACGGCCCTAACACCGCAACTACCCCAATGGCTAAAAGAATGCTTGGAAACGCGAGCATAATATCAAAAATACGCGAGATAATGGCGTCTACCCATTTACCATAATAGCCGGCTACAATCCCTAAAAATGTACCGACCACGACAGATCCCAATACGGAGAAAAAGCCGACCCACAAGGAAATTCTTGCTCCATAGATTACACGCGATAAAATATCACGACCAAAGTCATCCGTACCAAACCAGTGCTCACTGGAAGGCGGCTGTAATCGTCGGGATAAATCTTGCTCATTAATCCCTTGAGGAGCAATAACCGGCGCAAACACAGCCAATAAAATAAAGAACAGGGCTATGAAAGCTCCAACGAGCGCTAATTTATTTTTACGAAACCCTCTCCACGCTTCTTTCCATGGCGAAACAGCTGCCCCTTGCTGGACAGTCGGGTTTAACGATACATCATTTCTTGCTAATTCTGCCATGAACGTTCCTCCTAATTATATTTAATTCGCGGATCTATTGCTGCGTATAAGATATCGACAACTAAGTTAATTAAGACGAAAATGACCGCAATGACAAGAATGCCTGACTGAATAACGGGATAATCACGGAAGCCGATTGCTTCATAGATGTAACGGCCGATTCCAGGCCAGCTGAAAATAGTTTCCGTTAAAATAGCACCGCCAAGCAATAACCCTAACTGCAAACCAATGATCGTAATAATTGGAATAACTGCATTTTTCAAAGAATGTTTGTATACAACCCAAAACATTCCCAAACCTTTTGCTCTTGCTGTACGAACATAATCAGAACGCATGACTTCTAACATGCTGGAACGTGTAATACGGGCAATAATGGCCATTGGAATGGTCGCCAACGCAAAGCTCGGCAAGACAAGATGTTGTAAAACTTGTACAAATTGATCGGTACGTCCTTGAAGGAGCGTATCAATAAGATAGAGATTCGTAATCGGATCAATTGGATTACGCACATCTTCTCTTCCCGAAGTCGGAAGTATCTCTAATTGGATAGCAAATGTCCACTGTTCCATCAGTCCCAGCCAGAAAATTGGCATGGAAACACCGATTAATGCTAATAGCATGGCAGCATAATCAAACCATGAATTTTGGAACCAAGCGCTGATAATGCCTGCATTTACTCCGATTACAACTGCAATTAACAATGCGACTACCGCCAGCTCAATCGTTGCGGCTAAATACGGAAGCATTTCTTCACTAATCGGAGCTTTTGTCCGTAATGAGTCTCCCAAATCTCCCGTTAATAACCCGCCAAGATATTTGAAATATTGAGTATACCAAGGCTGGTCCAATCCAAGTTCCTTTGTCAGTGCTTCAATGGCATCTTTCGTTGCAAGCTGCCCTAAAATGACTTGGGCCGGGTTACCCGGAATAGCACGAATCATAAAAAACACAACAAGTGATAAGCCTAGTAAAACCGGTATTAACATTAAAATTCTCCGTACTATATAAGAAAACATATCATCACTTCTTTCATGATATATTAAGAAAAGCGGAGCAAGCTCGTTCACATCCATAGGGCATTGGAACTTCTGAGAAGGAGTCGCTCTTTGACTCCGCAGGAAGAAGTGAAATGACCGTAGGATGTAGCTTGCGCAGCTAGACAATTTCAACGTGCAATTTATACTTCCTTATTCATTAAAAAAGAGGCTGACTCAAAAGGCCGCTCCTCCACGTTATAAAAATTTTTTATCAAATGAATCGTCAGAGGAACCCTGGATTTCACTAGATTCTCCATGACGATTCATTTGATGGGTGTCCCAAAACCACATATTTTGGGGTTTTGGGACACCCCCCATCATAATCTCTGCATACTTTGCATGAGGCATTCCACAGCCTTCGTTTAGGCTGTAACACGACTTACCGATTATTGAAACTCAACTGTTCCTAATTCATCAGAGCCAGTTGGATGTGCTTTAAAGCCAGTGATGTTAGCTTTTCCTGCTAACGCTGGTTTTGAGTGCACAAGAGGTACCCAAGGGGCGTCATCTTTAATAATTTCTTGTGCTTTTTTGTATAATTCGTTTCGTTTCTTAGTATCTACTTCAGTTTGAGCTTGAATGAACAATTTATGAACCTCTTCATTTTGGTAATAAGAGTAGTTGTTGCTGCCGATTGAATCTTTGTCTAGTAATACGTACAAGAAGTTATCAGCATCACCGTTGTCGCCGGTCCATCCAAGCAAGAAAGAATCGGCTTCGCCAGCACGGGCTTTGTCTAAATATGTTGCCCACTCATATGTGACGATTTTGGCTTTTACACCGATTTTCGCAAAGTTGGCTTGAAGGGCTTCCGCTACCTTTTGGCCATCTGGCATGTACGGACGCGGCACAGGCATCGCCCATAGTTCCATTTCAAATCCATCCGGATAGCCTGCTTCTGCTAATAATTGTTTTGCCTTTTCTAAATCAAATGGATAATCTTGAATGGCATCATTGTAACCTTCTACTACTTCCGGCATCGGGTTGATCGCTGGAGTGGCTTCACCAGCAAAGAATGCATCAATTAATGCTTTTTTATCAACCGCATAGTTTAACGCTTGGCGAACTTTTTTATCCTTTAATGGACCTCTTGTCGATGTTAAACCTAAGTATGCTACGTTTAAAGACGGACGGAAGAAAGTTTGTAAGTTAGAATCGCTTTCGATTCCAGGGACATCACTGAAATTCACGCCGTCAATTAAATCAACTTCGCCTGTTTTTAATGCATTTAGACGAGCTGAATTTTCAGGAATTACTTTAAAGATAACTTGATTTAATTTTGGAAGACCATCTATCCAATAGTTTTCATTTTTGACGATTGTAATACGATCATTTCGTTTCCACTCTTTAAATTTGAATGCCCCTGTACCTACAGGATTTTCATTGTATTTGTCGCCATACTTCTCGATGGCAGCCGGTGATGAAATCGCAAACGGTGACATCGCTAAATTTTTGAAGAATGGAGCTAATGGACGACTTAATTTAAATTCTACTGTAGTTGGATCCACCGCTTTTACTTCCTGGATCACATCGCCAAATTGAGAGTTATAGTAGTAGAATTGCTCTTTGTTACCTGCTTTCCAGCGATTAAAGTTAAATACAACCGCTTCTGCATTGAAGTCTGTACCGTCATGGAATTTAACGCCTTCTTGTAATTTAAGCGTATACGTCAAACCATCCTTTGAAACAGACCATTCTTTTGCAAGCCCCGGATGTAATTCAGTATCTTGTTCACCGAACTCAATTAACGTATTGAATAAGTTTTTCGTTACTTTAAAAGACTCCCCGTCTGTTGCAGTAGCAGGGTCTAGAGATACTGTATCTCCGCCGCGGCCAAATACAAGAGTATCTTGTTTACTGCCGCTTTCTTGCTTTCCGCCTTCCTTGGATCCGCTTCCTGTTGACTCTGACTTACTGCATCCAACAAGCGCCACGGAAAGTGTAAGTACAACAATCAGTACTAAAGCATACCATTTCCTCTTCATTTAAAATCCCCCTTCTTATGTTATATATCTATCATTAATGTTATCTATCATCCTTACTGTTTGTTTCATTCGTAAAGATGGCAGGCAACAAAATGATTTGGTTCAATCTCTTTTAATACGGGACGATTTGTTTTACATATATCCATACATTTACCGCAGCGTGTATGAAAAGGGCAGCCTACCGGTGGATTCGACGGGCTCGGCAAATCGCCTTGAAGCACGATTTGCTGGCGTTTAAATTCCGGATCCGGAACAGGTACGGCTGATAACAATGCTTCGGTGTAGGGATGAAGCGGCTTCTCGTAAATTCTTTCGCTCTCGGCCAGTTCTACCATTTGCCCTAGATACATCACTCCAACGCGATCACTGATATGTCGAACAACGCCTAAATCGTGAGAGATAAAAATATACGTTAATTGAAACTCTTTTTGTAAGTCTTCCAGCAAGTTCAAAACCTGGGATTGGATCGACACATCGAGAGCCGAAACAGGTTCATCGGCAATAATCAGCTTTGGTTTTGTCATCAGCGCTCTTGCAATACCGATACGCTGTCTTTGTCCTCCGCTGAACTGATGGGGATAGCGGCTTGCATGATAGCTGCTCAAACCGACCACTTCCAGTATCTCCCTAACCTTTTTCCGTCTCTCTTCCTTATTGCCTATTCCATGAACAATAAGGGGTTCTTCTAATATTTTTTCGATGGTATGGCGCGGATTGAGAGAAGCGAATGGATCTTGAAATACCATTTGCATTTCCCGTCTCAACTTACGCATTTCACTATTGGATAAACTCGTAATCTCTTTTTCTTCAAAAATGACCTGTCCATCAGTAGGCTCAATCAACCGGAGCAGCAATCGTCCCGTCGTTGACTTCCCGCAGCCGCTCTCTCCTACAATTCCGAGCGTTTCACCCTTTTTCACGTCGAAACTTAGGCCGTCCACGGCTTTAACGGTTCCTATTTCCTTACCAAAAAGGCCGCCCTTGATGGAAAAATGTTTCTTCAACCCTTTAACTTGTAGTAACGATTCCATCATTTTGTCCAACCCCCTCTTCTGCATATAGGAAACAACGCACACGATGCCCCGGTTCATCTACTTCATAAAGAAGGGGATCTTCTTGATAACATCGATCGCTTACATAGTCACAGCGACCAGCAAAACGACAGCCTTTCTTAATTGATCCAGGTTTTGGTACATTACCCGGAATGGAATATAAGCGGTCCTTTTTGTAACGCTTGTCCGGTACAGATTGGATTAGCCCTTTTGTATACGGATGCTTCGGATTTTTAAAAATCATTTGTACATCTGCCTCTTCGACAACCTTACCGGCATACATGACACTCACTCGGTCACATACTTCCGCTACCACACCTAAATCATGCGTAATAAGCATAATCGCCGTATTTAATTTTTCATTGAGTTCTTTCATAAGTTGTAAGATTTGCGCTTGAATGGTCACATCCAATGCGGTCGTTGGTTCATCGGCAATTAATAACTTTGGGTCGCAAAGCAGGGCCATCGCAATCATGACACGTTGGCGCATCCCGCCTGACAGTTGATGCGGATATTCTCGAAATAACTCTTCCGGCCTTGGAAGACCCACCAGCCTTAACATGTTAATGACATGGCCCTTCGCTTTCTTTTTATCCCACTTTCTATGTATTCGGATTGCTTCTGTCAATTGGTTGCCGATTGTAAACAAAGGATTGAGTGAGGTCATTGGTTCTTGGAAGATCATCGCAATATCATTTCCTCTTATTTCGCGCATTCTTTTCTCGGATGCCCGGGCTAAGTCTTCACCATTAAAGTAAATATGACCAGAAGTGATTTTCCCTGGAGGAGATGGAATGAGCTTCATGATGGAAAGGGAGGTCACACTTTTTCCACAGCCGGATTCTCCAACAATCCCTAAAATCTCCCCTTCGTTTATGTGAAAATCAACATGATCAACTGCTGGTATTTCGCCTTCCTCTGTGAAAAACGATGTTTTTAATCCTACTACATCGAGCACTTTCTTTCTTGTCACGTTCTCACATCCCACAGTTGCTTATTTTTTAAATAATTAGAATATTTTTCATTTTTAGAGTATACATTCTATCCTAAAAAAGTTAAAGGGAATTTGTGCGGAATTCCCTATTTTTCCATCGACAAAAACCGACATACTTTTTCAAAAGGGTGTAAATCCTTTATACAGAAAGGGTTTACATTCATCTCTACACTTTTTTTGAAACGCTTACATTTTTCCTTATAGAAAAAAATACCCTTGATATTTATGACCTTATCATCATTACTAACTGGTAAAATTTATCTTATAAGTATAATGTCTTCCCCTAGTTGTCTCTATGTAAAAGAAAAAGAACAGTATCATAAAAAAGTTTTGCCATAAATTTTTAACTAGAGAAAAAACTCTAGTCAAGAATTATATTGATTTTAACAATTTTGGGCTCATTCGTATGAAACAACCCTTTCATTTCCTTGATAGGACCGAACATCCATATTACATTTTACGCTCATTATAAAAAAGCCGGCTGCCCTAAATTCAGGGCAGCCGGTTTTTTAGTCTGTATCCAGTTGTTGTACATTGAATAATTGATAATAATTCCCTTTTTTCTCCATTAATTCTTCATGCGTACCTGTTTCGACAATGTTTCCATGCTCTAATAATACAATACGATCTACATGGGTAATGGTTGATAGCCTATGGGCTACAATAAAGGTAGTACGATCTTTCGCCAGTTCTTCAAGAGCCTCTTGTATCAAGTGTTCACTCTCTAAATCCAGTGCCGAAGTTGCTTCATCAAAAATAAAGATCGGAGGATTTTTTAAAAACACTCTTGCAATAGCAATACGCTGTTTCTGTCCACCAGATAACTTCACTCCCCGCTCCCCTACTTTTGTATTGTACCCTTCAGGCAGGTTTAAGATAAAATCATGTGCATTGGCTGCTTTTGCTGCCTGAATCACTTCTTCTTCTGTTGCATCTGGCTTTCCCATCAAAATATTCTCTTTCACTGATTCACTAAATAAAACAGCATCCTGCAGCACTATTCCAATTTTATCGCGTAAACTTCGCACCTTATAATCGCGAATGTCCCGGTCGTCAATTAAAATTCTTCCTTCTGTCACATCGTAAAAACGGGGAATCAAGCTGATTAAGGTCGATTTGCCTCCGCCGCTCATCCCAACAAGCGCCACAGATTGTCCTGATTGTACATGAAGATTGATGTCGTTCAACACGAATGTTTCTTCATCTTCATATGCAAAAGAAACATGATCCAATATAACCTCGCCTTTTACACCCCTGCACTCCATCGCGTCAGGGCTATCGACAATATCATACTTCTCGTCAATAAACTCAAATACCCGATCCATCGACGCAAAAGATTGTGTAAGGGTAGTTGAAGAGTTCACCAACCGGCGAAGCGGATTGTACAAGCGGTCAATATAGCCTACAAATGCAATCATCGTTCCTACTGTCAAATCCCCCTGAATCACTTGCAAGGCCGCATAGCCAATAACTAGGAGAGGAGCAACATCCGTAACGGTGTTCACGACAGCGAACGTTTTTGCATTCCAGCTCGTGTGTTCAAGAGCTTTTTCTAAAAAATTAAGGTTTTGCTTATTAAACTGCTCTTGTTCATGATCTTCAATGGCGAAGCTTTTAATGACCGATAT
Source organism: Bacillus songklensis (assembly GCF_042649685.1). Lineage (NCBI taxonomy): Bacteria > Bacillati > Bacillota > Bacilli > Caryophanales > Bacillaceae > Bacillus > Bacillus songklensis. Next base: position 22,347 of record NZ_JBHRZT010000070.1, read on the forward strand.
CCCCTGCACCCTTTCATGCAAATGACCTTGTACTTCAGCTAATGCTTGTGATCGCACACGAGTCAGATGCCGCAAACGGCTGTAAAAATATTTAACGGAAAATGCATAGATAGGAAATAAGATGATCGATACAATAGTTAAAGTTATATCCATTGTGAACATGATGGCAATCGCGATCAAAATGGTCAGCGTATCGAGCCATACGTTCATTAACCCTGTAATGACAAACGTTTTTGTTTGCTCTACGTCATTGATGATCCTGGAGATGATCTCTCCCGCCCTTGTATTCGAATAATAGCGTAAGCTTAACTTTTGGAGGTGGTCAAACAGCCTATCACGAATGTCATAAAGAACTTTACTTCCAACCCACTGGGCATAATATTGACGATAGTATTCAATAGGAGGTCTTAATATGACGAAAACAACAAGCATAACAGCCATAATGGTGATTAATTCTTTTGTTTTTGCCGCAGAAGAAAGCCCATTTTGATTAATGATGTCATCTACTATGTATTTTAATAAGAGAGGGATTAACAGCGGAATCCCGAATTTAATAATTCCAATCAAAACTGTCCCGATAATTTGCCATCTGTACGGTTTTACGAAATGCATGTAACGTCTTATGGTGCTCAGAAATATTCCCCCTTACAATAAACACCTAAAAAACCTGTTGATGGAAAAGGCAACAGGTTTTTGGCTTACCTCAAGGATTTCGATAAGTCAAATATCTTTCATACCATGTATCAATAAAATCTGGTGCAAACGGCCCTTTACGTTGACGAATCCAGTTTTTCAACGTTTCTACGTTTTCATGTAAAATTTGATCAATTACAGCCGGGTAATTCATTTGCCTGCGATGACGCTCATATTCATCTTGATCGAGCAAAGTGTACGTCATATCAGGAAAAACTTTAATATCCAAATCATAATCAATGTACTTTAGCGCTTCTTCATCATAAATAAACGGCGAGCTGATATTACAGTAATAATAAATACCATCTTCTCTGAGCATCCCAATAATATTGAACCAATATTTGGCATGAAAATAACAAATAGCCGGCTCACGGGTAATCCATGTTCTGCCGTCCGATTCTGTCACAACCGTGCGATCATTGCCACCTATCACCATATTTCTAGAACCTTTTAAAATAGTCGTGGCATCCCATATACGGTGTATTTTGCCGTTATGTTTGTAACTATGTATTTGAATTGTTTCTCCTTCGATGGGAAAGCCCATGTTTACTCCCCTACTTTCATTTAACGCTTTCTAGCCCTATTTATACTATTATAGCGATTTGAGAGCTAATTTAAAACAAAAGAGCCATCTTTTGGAGTAGATGGCCGTTTTTCTAAACAAAAATTTAAGATACAGTAGCCTGGTACGTTCTAATGATTTCAGCTGTTTGAGTCTCGAATGTTTGTTGAATTTCTTTTAGTTGAAGTTTCATGGACAAAATTTCTTCACGCAAGAAATTTAATTTCGTTTTCTCTTGCAACTTTTCAAGCTCCTGCTCAATTTCCTGACAACGCTCAATCTCTGATTGCAAAAACAATAGCTGATCCATCGTTTCCAATTGTTGGCCTACCAATGTATCAAAGTGATTCATTTCATTTACCCTCCTCACCAACTTTGAGCATCTTTTCCTTTCGTACTAGATTCTTTTTCAAGCGCTGTGAATCCTTTGACGAGATATGTAAACTTTCAAGAAGTTTTGTCGCCACCGCAGTTTCTCACTGAAAAAGGTACTTCCTATGAACAAGGAAGTACCTTGAAGTAAATCAATTAGCGACTAGAATTTTGGTTTTTTGCAGCTTGTGATTGAGCATTTTGCTGTCTAACTTGTTGGATGTTAGTTCCAGCCGCTGTTTCAGAAGCGAACTCAGTGCCGAATTGGCCTGCACCAGCTGCTGCTCCGGCTGCTGCACCAGCTGCGCGACCTGCTTGTGCAGATTGAGCGTTTTGCTGACGTACTTGTTGTACGTTTGTACCAGCTGCTGTTTCAGAAGCGAACTCAGTACCGAATTGGCCTGCGCCAGCTGCGCTGCCTGCTTGTGCAGATTGAGCATTTTGTTGTCTAACTTGCTGGATGTTAGTTCCAGCTGCTGTTCTACCGGCTTGGTTTTTGAAGTTGTTTGCCATTGTTAATCACCTCCACGACATTTAATCTGCCCAGGAGGTGAGAGAACTATCCATAAAAATTTTTTGTTACATCATCAATGAACGACCGCCGTCCACAATGATAGTTTGACCTCGAATCATGCTCGCTGCATCCGAGATTAAAAACATAGCCGCATTGGCCAGATCGGCCATCTCCACCATTCGCCCAGCTGGTGTATTAGCTTTAGCATCTTCTAACAGCTGATCCCGATTCGGAAAATGCTTTAACGCATCAGTATCCACGGCACCGCCTGAAACTGCGTTAACAACAATATTTTTAGGGGCAAGCTCAATTGCCAAATAACGGGTCAGCGCTTCAAGTGCCGCTTTTGAAACCCCAACGGTTGTATAGTTTTCCAAATATCGAATGGAACCAAGCGAACTGATGGCGACCATTTTGCCGCCGCCCGCTTTTTCCATCAGCTTCGCCGCCTCTTGTGCACAAAATAAAAACGCTTTACTATTAATGTCCATCGTCCAGTCCCAATGACTTTCTTCAAGCCCCATTGCCGGACGCAGTACACCTGAAGCTGCATTGCTGACAAACACATCCATCCTTCCAAAAGTTTCATCAATGACAGCGAACATTTCTTTGATTTTTTCCACTTTTCCAACATTTGCTTTCACTAATAACACTTTTCTTCCAAGTGCTTCAATTTCCTTGGCTGTTTCCTCAGCAGCCGTTTTGCTGCGGGCATAGTTAATTACAAGATCATATCCTTCTTTTGCTAACCGAAGGGCAATTTCCTTTCCGATTCCTCGGCTGCTTCCTGTAACAAGTGCTACTTTTTGTGACAAACCCATCACTCCTTTAAATACCATATTTACTTGTATTGTATAGGAAACAAGCTTTTTTGCCAAAATAAAGTGAAACTTCCATGAACGGGGTTCTCCCGCTCATGGTTAGTTGACCTTATCGGGTTCTTACGGACGGGTGGTTATTCTTCACGTGAAGAAGCCAAGGTCTTATCGACCGTTAGAACAGGGTAAAGTCGCAAAAGGCATTTTAATAAAACAGAGGTGAAGCGACATATGTACGTAGGTCGTGATATGACAGAGTTATCCATGACTTCTAAACAAGAATGGACAGATAATGAATTGGAGTATTTTCACCACTCGCTCCAACAAATGGTTCCTTACTTAAATACAGAAGGTCAAACCATTCACCGTGAAATTATTAAAGAAATTGAAGCAAGAGGCGGATTGAAACGTCACGAAGCCGATTACGCCCATGGTACAAGAATTTCCTATGATTGATTAAAACAAAAGGATCTTCTCGTCAGAACGAAATAAGACGGGTCATCATGTTTCTAAATTAAAATGAACCGTCAAGAAAATCCCTGTTTTTACTCGATTTATCATGACGGTTCATTTTCAGAAGGTTGAATCGGGACCATGTTCTTTATGCTTTTGATTCAACCTCTTTATAGACTTTCAGAATATTTTGATGCGAAACAGGAAATGCATAATTCTCCAATTCTGTAAAATCCACTAATTTAATGGTTGACGTTTGCTCCACTTCAGACTCTAATGTTCCCCGATACACCTGAATATTCCAAACAAGATGGGAAAAAACATGCTGAATGGTAGCAAAAGGCTTTTGCAAATCAGCCTTCGCCCGATAATGCGTCTGCAAATATGCAAGGAATTGTTCTTGTTCTGAACCCGCTTCCTCTGTCACCTCTACATTTGGAAATTCCCATAGGTTCGCTAGCAAACCTGTACCGGGCCGCTTATGAATCAACACTTTTCCATCCTCGTTAGTTAAAACGGAGGCTGTTAATTGAACCGTTTTAGAAGATTTCTTTTTGGATTTCACCGGCAGCTGGTCTTGAACGCCTTCATGAAATCCCCGGCAATGCTCACGAACAGGACATAATAAACAAGAGGGAGAAGTAGGCGTACATACAATCGCACCTAATTCCATTAGACCTTGATTAAAGAAAGAAGGGTTCTCTTTTGAAATAATTGAGCGTACGACCTCTTCAAACAACCTCCTTGTCTTTGGCTTCGCTATATCTTCCCATATGGAAAGAATTCTCGATAAAACCCTCATCACATTTCCATCTACCGCAGGCTCCGGAACGCCGTAAGCAATGCTCAAAACGGCTCCTGTCGTATAAGGACCGACTCCTTTCAGCTGAGATATCTCTTCACGGGTATTCGGCACTTTCCCTCCATAGTTCTCATGAACCTCCTTAACTGCCGCTTGCAAGTTACGGACACGCGAATAATAGCCGAGCCCTTCCCACGCTTTTAAGACTTTCTCCTCATCAGCATTTGCTAAACTTTCAATAGACGGGAACTGTTGAATGAAGTTATTAAAATAAGGGATGACAGTATCTACCCTCGTTTGCTGCAACATTACTTCAGAGACCCAGACCTTATATGGATCCTGATCGGCTCTCCATGGTAAGGTACGCTGTTCTTTTTCAAACCATGAAATTAAATCATGTTGAAATTGATTTATGTTAAAATGATTTACAATATCTTTACTTTGTTTCACGTTATATCCTCCGAGGTATTACTATAAATATAGATTATGTCATTAGTTCATTAATCTTCTTTAGTTTAATTAAACAGGAATGAATTTACCAATAATAAGATGAACCTTCCATCAGTACAGTTATGACCTCTAGTGATGGTTAGTTGAACCAATTCAATTCTTATGTGCTGTTATTCCCTGCTTAAAGAAGTAGGGTTCTTGCTGCCCGTTAGAAAGGAATAAACCACAAGCATATAAGGAGAAGTGACAAAGAGTAGAAAAGGAGGTTTTGCCTTTGGATACTGGTACTCATATCGTGATGGGAATTGCATTGGGAGGACTGGCCACCCTCGATCCGGTTGCCGCGTCACACCCTGCTACTGCTCAAGCGATCATGGCTGGTGCAATTGCCGGCTCACTTGCCCCTGATTTAGATACCATTTTAAAATTGCAAAACAACGCGACATATATTCGTAACCATCGCGGCATCACTCATTCCATTCCTGCCGTGATGTTATGGCCGTTACTCATTATTCTAATAATTACATTCTTTTTTCCAACCGCCAATCTTTTACATTTATGGATATGGACTTTTGTAGCTGTTATTTTTCATGTGTTTGTCGATATTTTTAATGCATACGGAACTCAGGCACTCCGGCCTTTTACAAAGAAATGGATTGCACTTGGCATCATTAACACGTTCGACCCTTTTATCTTTCTTGTTCACATTGCGGGAATTATCGTATGGGGATTAGGGGCGCATCCCGGTTATACCTTTTTAATCGTCTATGCGATTCTTTTCCTTTATTATGTTATACGCTTTCGGATGCAGCGCAAAGTGGCCAAAGCCGTTCATGATAAAATCCCCGATGTCACCAACTTAATTATTTCACCAACACTGCGCTTTTCTCATTGGCATTTGGCGATTACAGCCAAAAACCATTTTTATGTGGGACGCGCTATCAAAAACGAAATCATTGTTTACGATCAATTTGATAAAGTGCCAATTCCGGAATCCGACATCATCCATGCTGCCAAAAAGGATGATAACTTATCAGCCTTTCTCTCTTTTTCACCTGTATATCGCTGGGAAATTGAGGAATATAATGACCATATTGAGGTGCGGTTTATCGACTTGCGCTATCGTAGTAAAGATTATTATCCATTTGTAGCGGTTGTTCAGCTGGATTATAACTTAAATATCATTAGCTCCTATACAGGCTGGATTTTTAGTGAGCAAAAGCTCAGAAAAAAGCTGGACTATTTACCCAATTAAAGATGAAATGGACCTTCCTTTAGAAAGGAAGGTCCATTTCATTGTAAAAATGTTTTAGCTTTTTAATGGGTGAGATGGTCATTGCGATTGATTAAATGTTTATATTTAGGATTTTCCGTTTTCATTTCATGAAGTTTGGAACCATACTGTTCAATCCATCTTCTGACAATTTGTTCTGTCACTTCCGGCCCTCTGTATGTCCGCCCCGCTTTTGCATACGTGCTTTCAAAGTCTTCCCATAGTAGCTCCACCCATGTACGGGCCTGACCGTAAGATAGTGAATCATTTTTTTCCAATAACAAATCGGCAAGCCGCTTAAATGTATCCTCCATATTTTTCACCTCTTTTGCCAATAATGTATCAAAGCAAGCTTACATAGTGATTCTCTTTTGAATCATACTATTGATACGTGCATATCAATGCACGTACTGATGATAACCTCTTGAAAAGGAGAGGATTGTAATGCGTAATAAAGCACAAGGTTTTCCAAACCAAAATAACCAGAAACTAGAAGGTGAACCCCGCGCAAAAGCAGAGTTTGCCTCTATGCGAGCAAACGGTACCATTAATACACACCCTCAAGAAAGAATGCGTGCTTCTAATCAACGAACAGACGAATAGAAAAGCAATTCCATTTGGAGGTGTTTCGTTTGGGCCAACACACACATAAAAGATTTTATGACAATCTTTATTCCAATCCCTTTCAGCAGCCATGGGCAAATCCGAAACATGCACATTCTCAGGCAAACGGAGAAACGCGGCTGACACAAGACTTAATTATCTTGAAACGCGAAACCCGCAAACGTTCTTAACTATTCATAAGAAATGAGGATGACTCAAAAGGTATAAAAAGACATACCTATTGAGTCATCCTCCTGAAAGGACCCGTCATGAAAATACGGCAAAATAAAAAAATACCGTGACGGGCCCTTTCAGTAAAGATCAACCTTTGCCATCGATTGGAGACTTATGGGACAGCCTCACTTTTTCAGCATTGAAATCGGCAGCGCTTCTTCTTTCATGTTTCCCCCTAGGCGGAAGCCCCATGCAAAGACACCATTTATATAATCAATTTTAAAATAATTACCAGGGTCCCCTTCAATTTCATATACTTCCCCTGCTTGAAAATCGTCTGGATTCAACAAGTAGGCTTTAGCAAGAAGAATTTTACGTTCAAACACAGCAAATTCATTCACCATTCCCATTTGTTCCGCTTTTCTTGCTTTTTCCTGCAGTGAACCAATTTCTTGTTTCAACTCCCATTCCTTCATATCGCTGTATCGTTTTTCTTGCATGATATGTGTTCCCCCTTTGATGCACAGGACGTGCTAGCGAAGACGTTGCGACAGGACGCCGCGGTGTTAGTTTTCGTTCCTTATCATCTTAAGTATACGAAAACAATCGAAAAAACAAAAGATATTGCCTGCACTTGCATCCACCGTTAAAAATAGTTATGTTGAAAAAGGAAAGAAAGGTGATAAAGCATGAAAACGGTATTGATTACAGGAGCAGGTACGGGGTTGGGAAAAGAATTGGCTCTCCTTTATGCTAAAGACAACCATCAGGTTATTTTAGCGGGTCGAACATTATCAAAGCTTGAAAAAACCAAACACTTAATAAAGCAGCTAGGCGGGACCGCCCATATTCAGCAGCTCGATATCCGCAGCCCGGAAAAAGCCGTTAAAAAACTTTTATTAACCCATACGATCGATATTTTAATTAATAATGCAGGGGTAGGACATTTTGGTCATTTTCACCGCTTGCGTCATGAAGAAATTGAAGAGATGATTGACAGTAATGTAAAAGGGACCATTTATGTTACTAAAGCACTGATTGAACATCTTCTTTCAAGGCCCGAAGGAAAGATTATTAATATCGTCTCCACAGCGGGATTACGGGGCAAGGTCAATGAATCGGTATATGTAGCCAGCAAATTTGCTGTGCGCGGCTTCACCGAAAGCTTACAAAAGGAATATGCCGATACCCGCCTTTCCATTATTGGCGCGTACATGGGTGGAATGGATACGCCGTTTTGGGATAAAACAGACCATATAAAAGATAAGAGCCGCTTAAAACCAGCAAGCGACATCGCTAAGTTTATTTATGAAAAGCAACATACAAATGAAGATATCATCATCCAATAGCAGTTTGACCCCAAGGTGGATAAATTCCTTGGGGTCAAATTGTCCAATTCCATTACTCTTCACTTTTTAGCTCTTCTAACAACCGTTTAATATCCTCAATTGCAAACCCTTTTCGATATAAGCTTTGTTTCATCCGCCGTTCATATTCCCATCCTTCATATTTCTCGTAGCGGCGGTGCGCTTTTAGGCCTTGATGTTTCAACGCTTCCCACTCTGCATCTTCTTCCTTTTCCACTCCCCATTCATGAAAAAGTTGTTGAATGATGGTAAAAGAGTAACCTTTTTGCTGCAATGTTTGTTCAATTTTTTGCCTGAGGGCCGATGAGGATAGCTTTTGATTTTTCCCTTTTGTTTTATCTGCAATTTTAATTGCAGTTTGAAGTTGCTCATTATCGGAAAAATCCATTAAACTAATATCAATATACTCGTCAGCAATCCCTTTTTCTTTTAGTTCTTTCCGAATGAGATTCGGTCCTTTTACGGTTGTACTCCTTTGAGTACGTGCATAGGCTTTGGCAAACTCTAAATCATCAATATAGCGTTGATCATCGAGTTTATGTAACACTTCTTGGATGATCATTTCCCCTATCCCTTTTGATTTTAAGTAAGTATGGACTTCCTTTTTGGATCTCATCCGGTATGACAAGTAATTCAGGGCTAGATTATACGCTTTTTTCACATCGTCGGCGTATTGAATTTCAGTTAAGTCAAGTTCGTCCAACTCTCTTCCTTTTTTTAACTGAAATTTCACCAGAACGTATTCATCAACACTAAAACCGTATTCTTCCCCTTTGCCATAATCAAGGTACACATTGTACCTTTCACTATTTTTCGCTTGAGTTGTTATTTTAGTAATAATTGGCATAAAAAACATCCCATTTCTTCCGATTAATCCCTTTAAATTACGATTGATTTAAACCTTATTATTAAGATTATACAATACAAAAAGATGTTTCAACGTTTATATACATCATCTGAACTATTTATAAGAGACGATAAGCAGGAGGCTGATGGAAATGAAAATTGTCATTGCAGGCGGTACAGGATTTGTTGGTAAGGTGTTAACATCGTTCTTTTTGAATCAACAGCATGACATATGGATCCTAACAAGAAATCCCCGCCCTTCATCCGGTCGTTTACATTATGTGGATTGGGAACATGCCTTGCCGTACGTTCAACAAGCAGATGTTGTCATTAACCTTGCTGGTGTTTCCTTAAACAGCGGCCGCTGGACCGAGGAGAGGAAAAAAGCGATCATTCAAAGCCGGGTGTCGACAACCCAAAAGCTTGTTAAAATGATGAAGACCTCTTCCAAAAAAGTGTTTATCAATGCAAGTGCAGTCGGATTCTATGGGACCTCGACAACTGAAACGTTTACAGAAGCATCCCCTTCCGAGAATAATGATTTTCTCGCCTCTACCGTCAAAGCATGGGAAGCAGAAGCTCTAAAGGCAAAGGAATACGGAATTCGCACCTCCCTTACCCGCTTTGGCATTATCCTGGGGCAAAATGAAGGAGCTCTTCCTAAAATGATCCTTCCGTATAAATTATTTGCAGGAGGAACAGTCGGTTCTGGAGAACAATGGATGTCATGGGTGCATATTGAAGATGTTGTCCGTATTATGGCTTTTATCATCGAACATGAAGATCTTGAAGGACCGATTAACGTTACGGCTCCCCACCCCGTTACAATGAAGGAATTTGGGCAAACCATCGCCAAAGTCATAAACCGTCCTCATTGGCTGCCAGTACCTGACTTTGCCCTTAACATACTTTTAGGGGAAATGAGCATGTTAATTTTAAAAGGACAACGTGTTTTACCTCAAAAATTATGCGACCATCACTATTCATTTACATATGATAAACTAGAAGGAGCATTAACACATTTATACCGTTCTAATGGGCATTAAGAATTGTTTTTAGACATAGTTGAACGCCTGTAAGAACAAACTAGTCATCGGAGAAAAATAACCTTCTCTGATAGAACTTCGACTTGATTATAAAGTTTGCAGCTGTAGATAGGAGTTTAGTATGAAAAAGGTTTTATTTAAAAATGCAACAATTTATCCTGTTACGTCCCCTCCTTTGTCAAATCACGACTTGCTTGTTGAGGATGGGAAAATCAAAGAAATAAATCGCCATATTGAAACATCAGAAGAGATGGAGATCATCGATTGCCGAAACCAATACCTTTTTCCTGGATTTATTGATGTTCACACGCATTTGGGGCTTTATGACGAAGGGACCGGATGGGCGGGAAATGATGCCAACGAGACCATTGACCCTCTCACTCCTCATATTCGTGCGCTCGACGGTGTCCATCCGCTTGACCCTGGCTTTCAAGATGCCATCCAATATGGTATTACCACCGTGCATATTATGCCGGGGAGCGCTAACGTAATTGGAGGTACTACTTCAGTCATCAAAACAACAGGTAAAAATATTTCAAACATGATCATCCAAGAAACAGCAGGACTGAAAATTGCCTTAGGAGAAAACCCAAAACGTATTCACAGTAACGGCAATAAAGAATCCATTACACGCATGGGGATTATGGGGATGCTTCGCGAGGCCTTCTATAGTGCTAAATATTGCGATAATGTAGAAGATCTGCGGATCAAACCCCTTATTCAGGCACTTAAAAAGGAGATACCCGTCCGGATCCATGCTCATAGAGCTGATGACATTCTATCAGCCTTGCGCTTCTCTGATGAGTTTGATCTTGATGTTCGTATTGAGCATTGTACAGAGGGGCATTTAATTGCAGAAGAGTTAAAGGGCCGAAACTTAAAAGTATGCGTGGGGCCAACCTTGACAAGGCGCTCTAAAATCGAGCTGAAAAATAAAAGCTGGAAGACATATCAAACTCTGGTGGAACATGGGGTTGAAGTTTCCATTACAACCGATCACCCTTATACACCTATCCAGTATCTGAATATTTGTGCTTCTCTTGCTGTTCGGGAAGGATTGGATGAACAAAAAGCACTGGAAGGAATTACAATCAACCCGGCTAAAAACTTGCGGGTTGATGATCGAATTGGCAGCTTAGAAAAAGGCAAAGATGCAGACATTGTCTTATGGAGCCATCATCCGCTCCATTATTTGGCTAAACCGGTTTTAACGATGATTAATGGAAAAATATTATTTAAAAAAAATTAACAAATTACCTATTTCCTTTTTAATTATTTTTTAGTATGATACGTATGGTAAGAGTTATCTTTTTAATTGAGAGTTGCTTACAATTGGATAAAACATTCAAATAGATTTGTTGACTTTGAATGGGAAGGCAAATGGTGCGCCACCAGTAAATACTGGTTCTAGTGGGTTCGATTCCCACCCCGAAATTTTTTGATCTTTTATAAAAAATTTCGAGGGTGTGGAGAGCCAACAGTCGTGGTCTGCCCTCGATAGGAGGGGAATATTATGTTGAAAAAACGTGATTTACATGACTGCCAGGCTTTATACGAACTAATGGTGCACCCGGATGTCTTCCCTTTTGTTCGTCATAAAGCCCATTCTTACGAAGAATTTTTGTTCGTGACAAAACAGACAATCGAAGCGGAAGAACATGGCGAACTAATTTCTCGTACCATCACAGACGAGTGGGGTAATCCGATCGGCACCATTAACCTATTTGACGTCGAAGACAATGCAGGATTCCTTGGCACATGGTTAGGCAAACCTTTTCATGGGAAAGGATATAACCAAGTAGCAAAAGAAGCGTTCTTTAATGAACTATTTTATGAGCTGGGCATTGAGCGCATTTTCATGCGTATCCGAAAGGTAAATGCTCGTTCCATGAAAGCAGCGGAAAAACTGCCTTATGTAACGTTGGCAAATGAAACAAGAAAAAGCCTTTATGAAGAAATCAATCAAGAAGGCGATGTTTATAATTTGTATGAAATTTCAAAAGACCTTTACACATTATACATCATGCGTAATGGGCAAGAACTTCAAGAAGAGCATCTCAAAGAAGCGTAAAAAACCTCTTTCCTCCGTGTGGGGAAAGAGGTTTTTTACGCCCTCCTGTTGCAGAAAATTTCGAATGGCTCGTTTGAAAAGAAAACGGATTGGTCAAAATAGGAAATGTAAAGATTTATCACACTTTTATTGGAGGGATACAAATGAGTGAAAAGAAGAAACGGGATAAAACAAAAAATACGTTAAGCAGCTCCCAGGAAGTATCTTATGCCCGTGATTTTAAAATGGCAGATCAAGCCGGCGGATACACAGCCAAAAAAGCGAGACACTAAGCTGACAATATCTTTCATACATACAGTCCTCCTATCTACACAAAATACATATGAACAATCGTTCATATGTATTAAAGGAGGGCTTTCTAATGGGCAGATCTCGCGGTGGAAGAAGTCGTGATAAAAATAAAGCAACATTGCCTCAAGTACCAAAGAATTTAAAAGGTGATAAAGCTGATGGTCTTGATGTTGAATTTTCAATGGAACACGCAGACCATGAGGATCTAGAAGCATTAGCAAGATCCCAAGCAGCAGATAACCGTGTTCATGGAATGCAAAACAATAAAAGATAAGTTGACGACATACAGGGCGTGTGAGCAAAGACGTTGCAACAGAACGTTGCGTAGTTAGTCTTTGCTTCTTAACTATATCCAAATCAATTAAGTTCCCACGGGCGGTAAATCCTACTTAAGAAACTAGGATTTACCGCCCTTTAAAACAGGATAAATGAACAACAAAATTAAAATTTGTGGTTTTACACTGTTTAATTAAGTTGTTCACAATATATTCACACTTTTTATAAAAATTAAATATATACACACAGCTTATCCACATTATTGTGGATAATGTGGATAATTTATTTATTCCTTATCATGATAGGGTTTCGTTAGTGTATAATTTTTTTGAGTATTTCCTCCTATTTTTGTGGATAATGTGAATAAATATGTTGATATCCTTTTTATAAAGGATTCCCTACTTACTTTTCTTGTGGATAAATTCATTTTATTTGTTTAACGTTTGACATCCTCCCTTTACATTTCCTTTTTAAATACGTAGAATCCAAAAAATGTTCTTTTACCCCATCAATATGTTCTAAAATAATCAATGTTCTTCTCAACTCTTGTCAGCAGTGATGTCTCAATAAAAAAAGAAAGTGGGATAACCACTTTCTTTTAAAAATTATTTACGAATAAGTCGCGTCACTGCTTCTACATGAGCTGTATGAGGAAACATATCCACAGGTTGAATATATTCGACCCGGTAAAATTTCGTTAGTTTTTCCACATCTTTTGCCAATGTAGACGGATTACATGATACATAAACTACTTTTTCCGGCTTTACGTTTAAAATCGCTTTGAGCAATTCCTTATCACAACCAGTACGAGGCGGGTCTACTACTACGACATCCGGCTTCCAGCCTTCTTTTACCCACTTCGGCAGCCAGTGTTCAGCCTTTCCTACCACATATTTTGCATTGTGGTACCCATGCTTTTGGGCATTCTTTTTTGCATCTTCAATGGATTCTGCAATGGTGTCCATGCCCCTAATTTCTTTTGCATCTTTTGCAAGCCATAAACCAATTGTTCCCACTCCGCAATATGCATCGACAATCCTTTCATTCCCTGTTAAGCCAGCTGCTTTTTTTACTTCATCATAAAGCTTTACTGTTTGAATAGGATTTAGCTGAAAGAAGGCCCTTGCTGATAGCTCGAATGAAAGATCGCCCAACACTTCCTGAATAACCTCTTCTCCAGATAAAGGAACGGTCTCGTCACCGAAAATAAGAGACGTTTTCTGTCCATTGATATTTTGCATAATGGATTTCACTTCAGGCAGGCGTTTTTTTATTTCTTCCACCAATATATCTTTCCGAGGAATTTCCTTTTGACTTGTCACTAACACGACTTGTACTTCCCCTGTTTCAAACCCTACCCTCGAAATGATCGTGCGAATGATACCTGTTCGTTTTCGCTCATCGTAAATCGGAATACGCAAATCCTGTAAGATTGTTTTGACCATATTGGTAACTTTGTTTGTTGCACTGTGCTGAATTGGACATGTTTCAATATCGATTAACTGATGTGAATTTAACCCGTAAAGCCCTGCAATGACTTTTTGATTCTGTACTCCAACTTGAAACTGTGCTTTGTTCCGATAATTCCATGGCTCTTCCATTCCAATCGTGTTTAATACCCTTCTTTCCAGTTCTTTTAATGAACTGTGCCTTTCAAATGACTGGATTACAATGTCCCTCTTTTGTTTTAACTGTGATTCGTATGTTAAATGCTGCAGTTGACAGCCTCCACATTTTTCATAAATGGGACATATGGGCTCAATTCGCTCGGGAGATCTTGTTTTAATGCGTTTTACTTTTCCTTCTGCAAAATTAGGCTGTACCTTCGTTATTTCAACGAATACCTCTTCATTTGGCAAAGCTCCTGGAACAAATACTACTTGCTTTTTGTAATAGCCTACACCTTCACCATTAATTCCAAGTCTCTTAATTGTTAACAGAACTACCTGACCTTTTTTCATTTTAATGCCTGTATTTATTTTATTCATCTCTTAACCCTCAGCTTGTTCGTTTTTCAATGCTTCTCCACAAGTATAAAGAAGCATAACTCAAATAAGGATGCCACTCTGTACTCCATTGCTGCATTTGATTTAACGTCGGTTTTTTCTCTAAAGCAAACAGCTGCCGCAATGCATTTTGCAAGCCTACATCAGTATAAGGAAACATATTCGCCCGTCCTAAACCAAACATCAAAAAGCTTTGGACCGTCCATGGTCCAATCCCTCGCACTTTAATTAGTTTCTTCATGATTTCTTCATCAGATGCCGAATGGAGTTCATTTAGATCCAATTTCCCGCTTGCAATTTGGACAGAAAGATCCACTATATATTCAGCCTTTCTCCGGCTGAATTTTAATGCTTGAACATCTTCATACCTTAACATAGCCGTTTCTTCCGGTAAAGGATAAAACCATACCCCGTCCATTTGTTTGCCAAACGTGTGAACGAAGCGCTCTGTCAGTGTATGGGCAACTTTTAAATTTATCTGTTGGTGAATGATGGACTTGACTAAGCAGCGGTATAAGTCGAATTCTAAGACAAGCGGTGTTCCACTGTGCTCCTCGAATAAAGGGGCTAAGTGTGTATGAGCAAAATGAGCATTTACTCTGGACAAGGATACATTCCATTGAAAAATGCGCTTTAATTCGTTTAATACCGCCTCTTCACCAACCTTTTGACAGGCTTGGACCATACAAACGGGTTTTTCAACCGTTCCTATACTTTTAAGTTTAATGACCACAGGTTTCCGGTCTATATAGAGGGGTACCCACATTATACTCTCCTTTTTATCCACTTTATTCAAAGGATCTAGAGCCAACCTTTCCATTACACGTTCAAAATCATAAGGCGGTGTTAGCTTAACTGTTCGTTTCCACACATCTTTCATCCTTTTCCTTCTTTTGCTCTCATTATACCATGTGAAAAAGGGTATCCAAAAAGAGCTTCTCCTTTTCAAATACCCTGTCAGTTTCTTTTATGCATATTTCTATCTTTGATGAAACAGAATAGGATCCACCTTTGCTTCGTTTAGTATATATTCATCTAAACTGTGAAATTCATAGCCTTCTTTACGTAAATCATCAATAGCTTTTCCGAGTGCTTCAGCATTATCTCCTGAGACAGTATGAAGCAATAAAATACATCCCGGATGGATTTGCCTCATAATATTATCGTAAGCATATCTCCATCCTTTTTGTTGATCTGTTTTCCAATCGACAAAAGCTAACGACCAAAAGACATTCGTGTAGCCTTCTTGTCTGGATAGGGCCAATGTTCGCTCGCTAAAGATTCCCCTTGGCGGCCGTAAATATCTCATATCATCTCGACCTGTGAGCCTTTTATATTCCTCTTTTACTTTTTTCAGTTCTTCTCCTAAACGCTCATCACTGACTTGAGTTAAATCAGGATGATGCCATGAATGGTTGCCGACAATGTGCCCTTCGCTTACCATTCGCTTAACTAAGTCAGGCTGATCTTTTAAATAATGGCCTGTCACAAAAAAGGCAGCAGGTACTTTTTTCTCTTTTAATACATTCAGCACTTTCTCTGTATAGCCGTTTTCATAACCATTATCAAATGTTAAATAAATATGCTTTTCTTTTGTATGACCAATATAAAAGGAATCATACTTTGCCAACAGCTCATCCAGTTCTTTTCCGGCTGATGCCGGTTCGTGATTTTTACTCTTACTAAATCCCCAATGTAACGATTTATTGGAATAGGTACTGGCCTCTGACCAGCCTTGAAATATAAGAAAACTCATCAATATAGTAGCACATAAAAAAGAGATGCGCTTAAACATGGGTGTCACCTCTCTTGCTTTTTGTTTTTAGTTTGTGTGTCACCTACGGATTCATCCCCTGTATTGTTTTCCATCCAAAAAATAGCGCATTAGCGTTCAGTGAGCCATTCATTCAACCTTAGCTAAAAATGTACCGAATGGGTATTTTACCTGAATACGCGCAAAATTCAAAAAGTCAATATGGAGCTTTAATAAAGTCAATAAAAAATCCTTAATGTTTCACATGAAACATTAAGGATGAAAAAATGAAAGTTTTACTTTATTTAAAAACAGGTTCTTTGAATTGTGCCAGTTTTTCCAGAGATGATTGATCAACATCTTTGTGTAAACTGTTACCATGTGAATCCATTGTCACAACTGCTTTAAAGCCTTCCACACGCAGATGCCACATAGCCTCTGGAATACCGAATTCCATGAAGTTCACGCCTTCAACGGACTTGATACAGTCTGCATAATATTGTGCTGCCCCGCCGATTGCATTTAAATATACACCGCCATGTTCTTTTAGCGCCGCTAATGTTTTTGGTCCCATACCACCTTTACCAATTACAGCACGAATGCCAAATTTCTTCATAATATCTCCTTGATAGGGCTCCTCACGAATACTTGTCGTCGGGCCAGCTGCCGCCACATGCCATTTCTCATCTTCATCTTTTAACATAACCGGACCACAGTGGTAAATAATTTGACCGTCTAAGTCTACCGGACAATCATGATCGCTTAAATATTTATGAATGGCGTCACGGCCTGTGTACATCATTCCATTAATACGTACAACATCTCCCACTTTCAGTTCACGGATTTGTTCTTCCGTGATTGGGGCTTGCAGCACCACTTCTCTCGTTTCAGAAGAGGCTTCTGCTTTCTCTTCTTTAGATTTAGAGAAGTCAATATGTTCACCATCCTGATAGAACCACTCTTGAATATCCCCTGTTTGTGCATCCAATTTAACCCCTAAGCGTCTAAATGCCCAGCAGTTGTATGCGACCGACACGAAGAAGCTTGCCGGAATACGGTTAATAACGCCAACTTTACAGCCAAGCAAGGTCGTTTCACCGCCAAATCCCATCGTACCGATGCCAAGCTTGTTGGCATTTTCCATAATATATTCTTCAAGTTCTTTTAGCTGCTCGTTTGGATTGACATCGTCTACACTTCTGAACAGTTGCTCTTTCGCTAATTCATAACCAGACGTACGGTCACCGCCGATACCTACGCCAATAAATCCTGCACTGCATCCCTGGCCCTGTGCTTGGTAAACGGAGTGCAGGATACATTTTCGGATGCCATCAAGATCGCGTCCGGCACGCCCTAATCCTTCTAACTCACATGGCAAGCTGTATTGAATATTTTTATTTTCACAGCCGCCTCCCTTTAAAACAAGGCGTACATCTATATAATCTTTTTCCCACTGTTCAAATTTAACGACAGGTGTACCTGCTCCCAAGTTATCTCCGCTGTTTTCCCCTGTAAGCGAGTCAACCGAGTTAGGACGGAGCTTGCCGTGTTTCGTCGCTTCCGCAATAGCCCAATAGATGGCTTCTTTAATTTTTAATTGGTTAACACCAATTGGTGTTTTGATTTTGAATGTCGGCAACCCTGTATCCTGACAAATTGGCGAAATATTCTCATCTGCCATCGCAATATTATTTGTAATGGTTGATAATGACATCGCAGCACGTGTTCCTGCATTTTCTCTTGCTTTTGCTTCAGCAATTGCACGACGAACATCCCTTGGCAATTTTGTTGATGTTTCTACGATTAATTCATACATACTTTGTTTTAACTGTTCCATCCGTCTTTCTCCTTCCCAATCCCCTGTTCGTGTTATATATGTAATCTACATTCATATTATACTCTTTTGAATTTTAGAGCGAAAGGTAAAAACAAAAAGTCCCATGCTGGGACTTTTTGTTTTTACCAATCTTTTTTAAACTGTTCGCATTTCTCTTCTAGATCATCAATCATTTTAATAAGACGGTCGATATCCTCTAACTCTGTATGTTCAGGCTCAATCGCATCTAATACATCTAAAAACATGTTTAATCGCTGTTTTAAATAATTTACTTGAGATTCTTTATCTCGAACTGCATTTCCCACAAGCAACCGCTCCTTTCTCACTGATCCCGTCTAACATGCAGGTAATTTCTTCACTGATACAATTCCTATTTTATCCTAACGAATCATTTCATAATTGACAACCTTCATTAATAAATTCCATAATAAGCGGTGTTGTCATTCTATTTAAAGGAGCATCTTAATGAATAAGACTTTACCCCTACAACCAATTAATCCGTCCTATGATCCATGGGAAGCTTATTTAGACATACAAGAGTATGGAACATCGACCTTGACGAACGTTGAGTTTACAACGACGACTCTTTGTAATATGCGATGTGAACATTGCGCTGTCGGGTATACACTGCAGTCAAAAGACCCTTCCGCTCTTCCTGTTGAGCTGCTCATAAAGCGGCTGGAAGAAATCCCGACACTACGTTCATTAAGCATTACGGGCGGGGAACCGATGCTCTCCATGTCATCTGTCAAAAACTACGTAGTTCCTCTTCTAAAGTATGCCCGTGAACGCGGGGTTCGTACGCAAATTAATTCAAATTTAACATTGGATTTATCACGCTACGAATTGATTATTCCGTACTTGGATGTTCTACATATTTCTCATAACTGGGGGACAATGGAGGATTTTGTGGAAGGTGGCTTTGCGATGATGGAACGCAAACCGACTTACGAACAGCGTGCCAGCTATTTTGAGCGAATGATTGAAAACAGCCGGGCTTTATCAAGAGCCGGAGTGATGGTATCTGCTGAAACAATGTTGAACAAACGAACCCTTCCTCACCTCGAAAAAATCCATCGCCAGATTGTGGAGGAAATGGAATGTAAGCGTCATGAAGTCCACCCGATGTATCCAAGCGACTTTGCCAGTACGCTCGAAACACTCTCACTTGAAGAGATAAGATTGGCTATTCATCACCTTCTGGATATCAGGGATGAAAAGGTCTGGATGCTGTTCGGAACATTGCCGTTTTATCCTTGCAGCCAGAACAAAGAAGACCTGAGCTTGTTAAAACGCCTGCACACAAGTAAAAATGTCACTGTTCGAAACGATCCAGACGGCCGCTCTCGTTTAAATGTGAATATCTTTAATGGCGATATCATTGTGACAGATTTCGGAGATGCTCCCCCGTTAGGAAATATTAAGGACTGTACATTAAAAGAAGCTTTCGACAATTGGCAGCAATCTTCCCTTTCTGCGCAGTTAAGTTGCCATTGTCCGAGCGTACAATGCCTGGGACCAAATATCTTGGTCAAAAACAGCTATTATCCGGCCGAGGATTTTACTAAAAAGAAATCCAACCTTGTATTGTACAAGTAACATAAGAAAAGCGAAGAAAGCCCGCTTAAACCGATGGGGCATTGGAACTTCTGAGAAGGATCCGCTTTTTTACTCCGCAGGAAGGAGTGAAATGACCGTACGGTTTGGCTTTCCGAGCTGGACAATTCCAAAAACACAATTTGTACTTTCTTACACGGTGAAAAAGAGTTCTGCACAACGAGCAGAACTCTTTTCTTCTTTATCTAGGCTGGTCGTAAACGCCAAAGCTAAAAGAGACATAATCCTGTACTGGAATCCAGGCTCCAATCCCCTGAGAAGTCACGTTTTTTACCACAATCGAATGTTTTGTGCCTTTTAATACAAGATACACTTCACCATATGTGACTTTTCCCTTTTCATTTACGGCAGGCGCATATCCATATAAATACCCTATTTTTTTAGGAGGTACGTTATATACTTGATCTTTTTTTGTCCCTGCCCCTATTACTGTTGTAAAAGCCAAAGGCAGATTCGTTTTGTCCATCGCTTTTAATAACATCATTTGCTTTACATGCTCTGCATTTGGAACACTTGCTGTTAAACCGCCTTTAATTTGTTTTTGTTCTTCTTGTCTATAGCGAATCTGATAAGGTATTTTCCCTCCCCTGTTATCAAAAAGATTCGTATTGATTCTTTGATATTCCCAATTCGTATTTGTCTCAGACGACTCGTAATTTAATGGCCACTGTCCCAAATAAATAGTAGCCCGTGAGCCGAAAGCTAAAATGGATTTAGAAATCGTCGACTCATTGAGCATTCGGATTAAGTCCGGGTTTTCGATTTTTACATTAGAGGTGCCGATTAATTCTTTTGCCAACTCACTCGGCTCTAAATATGGCATATCCTGTGAAGCATTAGGATATGTATTTTCTTTTGAAATATTTAAAGCTGAGTTAGGTACCTTTACGGAAGAGGCAATATTTGTTTGATTGTTGGCATACGATGAAAACGGCATGATACATAAGAAAGAAAGAACAAGAACAGCCAATGAAACCTTCCGCAGCATATGTGAACTCCTTTCCACTCGAATTATCATATATAGTGTTTTCAAAAGGGTTTTGATTTATCCTTATTTTTATGGTAGAGTTACTTGAATTTTCGAAGAAAAATGAAAACGCTGCCAAAAGTTAAGAATATTCAAACCAAAATTACCATATAGTTTTCATACATCTTTTCAAGAAAAAGGAGGGATTTGATTACCAGCACACATATCCATACAGAGGAGAAATCTTTCTAATACTTAGTAAGCTGTAAAAAAGAGGGTGCCCCAAGTTGGGACACCCTCCTGCGATGAACCGTCATCAAAAATCCAAGAAAATCATGGATTTCGGTGAGGTTCATCGCCGAAAAATGGATTATTATCATCCTCTGGAGACTTTTGAGTTAGCTCCTTTTTCTTCTATAACAAGTAAAATCCAATTCCCATAATAACATATGCAGCAAGAAGTGTAGCTCCTTCAAACCAGTTTGTATCCCCGTCATTGGAAATGATGATCATTAGTAAGACGGATGCGATCATTGCAATGAGCTCCGGCAGAGTAAAGACAAGAGGCATCGTCGTCGGAAACATTAAGGAAACCAGGACAAGAACCGGTGCTACAAACAAAGCAATTTGCAGTGTAGAGCCAACTGCGATTTCAACGGCAACGTTCATCTTGTTTTTGTATGCCATGATAATGGCAGAAGCGTGCTCTGCTGCATTTCCTACAATGGCCACAATAATAACCCCAATGAATAACTCGCTCCAGCCAAATCGCTCTGCTACAACCTCAAATGTATGCACAAGGTTTTCAGATACGTAGGCCACCGCAACGGTAGCTGCTCCCAGAATGATAAGAGCCTTTCCCTTGCCCCACTCTGCTTCTTCATGTTCTTCTGCTGTATCACTTTTATGTACATACACACCTCGATGCGTAACTAAACGGAAAAATAAAGCTGCTAGGTAAAGAGCGATTAAAATGATGGAAACCCCGATACTTAACGTTAATGTTTCCCCTTCGGTCATCTCAATTGAAAACACTTCCGGGATAACAAAGGCCACAATAACAGCAAAAATCAATAACCCCGCATTATGCCGTGCATCATATACGTTAAATGCCTGACGCTTATATTTTAATCCGCCGACAAAAAATGATAATCCTGCTACTAACAGTAAGTTTCCTAGAACAGAACCCGTCAAAGATGCCAAAACAACTTCTACAAGCCCTTCTTTTAACGCAAAGATGGAAATGATCAATTCTACCGCATTTCCAAATGTAGCATTCAATAATCCTCCAATTTGCGGTCCTGCGACCACTGCTAAACTTTCTGTTGCTCTTCCCATATAACTTGCCAGCGCAATAATTGTTAGGCAGTAAATAATGAACAACAGAACAGGTGACCAGTGCATCAAGCTCCCTATAACAGACAAAGGAACACCGATTAACACCGCCAGAAAAAACACCTTGTTAACCATAGTAGAATACCTTCCTTTTTTCATTTTTAACATTTGTATTATAAAAATATATTACCACTGCAGATAGAGTTTTTTGGAATAATTTACATGAAATTATCTTTTTAACTATTTCCTTTTTTCTTTACTTATAAACATTTTGAATACATGTTATTCCTTTCCCCTTCCATTTTTATGTTTACCCCCCCTTCAATTAGAAAGATTAATGATAGACATTTGAAAAAAGAGGGGTTGAAAACATATCAGAAGAGCTGAAAAAGCAAAGACTTAAAAGAATGGATTAACGGACCAGGTGATCCTGAATATATACTGCTTCAGCTTATGCCTCAAACCATTCGTTATTATGAGAAAGCGGGAAGCAAACCGCAATTACTCCAATAAGAAAAGAGGCTGTCCCATAAGCCTCTAATCAATGACAAAAGTGGAGCTTTCTATATAAAATCCACGTTAATTTTCTAACACATCAATCTCTGGGATATTGGATATTTGCTATCCCGATGATCCAGACCTTCTGAAAATGCCTTCAAAGGTCTTTGTATAAACGGTTGACAAGAGCCTGCAAGGGAACTTGGCAACTGCTTATGGATAAATCATATAATCAGACAAGTTCAAAGCTCTCTGTTACTTCAATACTATTGATAACCGATTGAACCATTGGGCAATTTTTGCGGGCAAGTTCTAACGACTGCTCTATTTTTTCCTTTGGTAAGTTCTGGCCTTTAATCAGATAATGAATATGGATTTTTTCAACGCGATTTGCTTCTTCTTCATTACGAACGACTTCCGTACGAATGGTTATATCGTCCACTTCAAGACGTTTCTTCTTCAGAATTTTACGTAATACTCCCCCGCTGCACACCGCAATAGATGCAACCATTAATTGATATGGACGAAAACCGTACTCCTCATCTCCGGCAATATGCAATTCCCCATATGACAATTGTGTTGTAAACCCTACTTCCGGTTTCATCTTGAATTCCATGTTATGTTTCTCACCCCTTCTTCTTTCCTTTGTTATAGCACAACCTTTGTCTTCATACAAATCATAAAACAAATCCTCCTTCTCGGAAAAACCTTGCCAAATTGTATAACAACCGATACCATCAAAAAGGATAAAGCTAAACTTTTATCAGTGAAATCTTACTGTCCGTTAGACGGGATAACCATCATGAACAAGTGAGGACATCGTGATGACAATCAATCGAATACGATTTTTGATATTAGTAGTACTTGTAGGCATCTCCGGTTTTTCACAGGGGATGCTGCTGCCCATTATTTCCATTATTTTCGAACAAGAAGGGATATCTTCTTCTCTTAATGGACTACATGCTACCGCTCTTTATATCGGTATTTTGATTGCCTCTCCTTTTATGGAATATCCTTTGAGAAAATACGGGTACAAACCATTTATTCTGTATGGAGGCTTACTTGTTGTACTTTGCCTTTTCTCTTTTCCTTTATGGAAATCGTTTTGGTTTTGGTTTGTGTTACGATTCCTAATTGGAATTGGAGACCATGCATTGCATTTTGGTACTCAAACATGGATTACCTCTTCTTCACCCAGCAATAAGCTTGGACGCAATTTATCGGTTTATGGGATTTCGTTTGGAGTAGGATTCGCGCTTGGGCCTGCCATCGCACCGCTTTTGCACATCCATCCCGCTCTCCCATTTATCATCACGAGCATCGCAAGTCTGATTGCCTGGTCACTCATTGTGTGGTTGAAAAACGAATATCCCGAACAAGATGATCATTCTCCTTCTTTTTTCCGTACAATGAAACGCTTTGGCAAAGTGATGAAGTACGGATGGATTTCACTCCTAATGCCTTTTGGATATGGTTTTTTAGAAGCTTCACTTCACGGCAACTTTCCGGTTTACGCTTTGCGAAACGGAATTACAATTGAACACGTATCCATTATCCTGCCTGCCTTCGCATTAGGAAGCATTGTCTTCCAATTACCTCTTGGCATTTTGAGTGATAAATACGGAAGACGAAACATTTTAGTTTTCGTGATGGCCTCAGGATTTTTTACATTCTTATCCGCCAGTTTTATAGAACATTCAGTCATCGGTTTAATCATTTGTTTATTTATTTCCGGTATGTTGGTCGGTTCTACATTTTCTCTGGGAATTAGTTATATGACGGATTTACTTCCAAAAGCTTTACTGCCCGCCGGAAACCTCATGTGCGGTATAGCTTTCAGTATGGGAAGTATCCTCGGCCCCTATATGGGAGGTTTGTTTATTCAATTCTCACCTAATGCCAGCTTTTTTTACGTCATCAGCTTCATGCTGCTGCTCATTCTTATCGCATTAATATCCTTTAGACAAAACGGGCTCGTTCCTATTAAAGAGTAAACAGGAACGAGCTCTTTAAAAATTTTGGCCTATTTTTTAAAAAAATGAGCACAAAAACAAAAATCTGTTATATAATACAATTAACAATAATAAACTGTATTAAAACAGTAAGAAATTGAGAGGAGCGATTAACAATGAGTCGACAAGAACGGAAAAACATGGTGGAGTTTATAGCAAAGGTGAAAGAGTTTGATCAGGAAACTTTAATGTACATGACAGATGCCGATATTGAGCATATTTACAACGCTGTGTATTACCATCACGAAGAAATCGTAGAATAGTGCTTCCAGTCTCGTACCGCTGCCGAGCGTACGAATGATTCAACTGGTAAGCCAGGAATTTCTCTCCCTTATATATATGTTCCATTCTTAAGAGGCGGCCCCACTAGCGAGTTCTTTACGCTTTGGAGCCAGCCTCTTTTTTTTCTTATCACCTATAGCTTTTTGAATCATATATTAACTGAAAATAATCTTTTTCAACTCCTATACAGCATGGTATAATTTTAATAAATAATAAAATATGGTAAAGAAATATGCTGCTATCTGTATGGATGGCAGCTTTCGTACTTTTTTAGGAGTAATGATTGTGATTCTAATTCTCAATTACTAAGAAAAGTGAAGCAAGCTTGCTCATGCTCATAGGGCAGTGGAACCACCGACGAGAAGTCGCTTTTTGACTCCGTAGGAGGTGGTGAAGTGACCGTAGAGGATAGCTTGCGGAACTAGACACTAAGAAAAGCGCAGGCGACCGAAAGATTAGGAGCCGCAGCTAGACAGTTCCAAAGCACAATCTATACTTTCTTATACAATAAATAAAAGGAGTGATGGATATGGAAGCAAACGTACTGGAGAGGAGAAAAAGAGCAGAACAGCCTTCTTCTCTTTCTATATTCCTTTCTACACATGGCGAACTAATTGCCACTTTGATATGCGGTATTCTCATTTTAGCAGGATGGATCGTTTCAAAAGGAGCTCATTCAACGTTAGCTGTAACATTGTTCATATCAGCTTATCTTATTGGCGGATATGCCAAAGCAAAAGAAGGCATTGAAGAAACAATTGAAAATAAAGAGCTAAATGTGGAAATGCTGATGATTTTTGCAGCCATCGGATCTGCCATCATCGGCTATTGGGTGGAAGGAGCGATGCTAATCTTTATCTTTGCTTTAAGCGGTGCCCTTGAGACATATACAATGAATAAAAGTCACCGGGAGATTACTTCTTTGATGGAACTCCAGCCTGAACAGGCAACGCGAATCCGTCACGGAATAGAGGAAGTTGTTCATGTTTCTGCGCTTTCAATCGGTGACCGGATTCTCGTGAAACCGGGGGAGCGCATTCCTTCAGACGGCCTCATTGCAACAGGTGAAACAACCATTGATCAGGCTGCCATCACAGGTGAATCCGTACCCGTTTTTAAATCTGGCAATGATGAAGTATTTGCAGGCACCGTCAACTTAAAAGGAGCCATTACAGTCGAAATTACAAAAGAATCCCAAGAAACACTGTTCCAGAAGATTATCCAGCTTGTTCAAAGCGCTCAAAGTGAAAAGTCCCCTTCTCAGCTTTTTATTGAAAAATTTGAAGGAATCTATGTGAAAATTGTTCTTGCAACTGTGGCGATTATGATGTTTCTTCCTCATTATTTATTAGGGTGGAGTTGGACCGAAACATTTTATCGAGCCATGATTTTACTCGTTGTTGCTTCCCCTTGTGCCCTTGTTGCCTCCATTATGCCGGCTTCCTTGTCAGCCATTTCGAACGGAGCTCGAAAAGGTATTTTATTTAAGGGCGGAGTTCACTTAGAACGGTTAAGTCATCTAAAAGCCATTGCTCTTGATAAAACAGGAACACTGACAAGGGGAAAACCGGAAGTAACAAACGTAGTAGTACGCTCGGACATAGACGAAGCTGATTTTTTGCAAAAGATTGCTTCTATTGAGCGACAATCCAACCACCCGCTGGCACAGGCCATCGTACAACACGCCAAAGCAAAAGGGAGCAAACCATTGTTGCAGCCCGATTATTTAGAAGATGCGCCTGGATGGGGTGTCATCGGTTCTGTCCAACAGGAAGAATGGAAAGTTGGCAAATCTGAATTCGTGGGAAAAGAGGAAGCTCTCTCCTTTCACCATTCCATTGCCCTAAAACTTGCAGAGGAAGGTAAAACAATCGTATTTGCAAAAGATCCAAAAGGAATTGTCGGTCTTCTGGCCTTAAAAGATGTGGTTCGCGATGAAACATCTTCAGCCATCGAGCACCTTAAACGCCTAGGTGTATATACGGTCATGCTGACAGGAGACGGCGAAAAAACAGCAGAAGCAATTGCAAAAGAATGCCATGTTGACCAGTATGAAGCGGAATGCCTGCCGGAAGAAAAAGTCAATAAAGTAAGAGGCTTAAAGGAGAAATTTGAGACGGTAGGAATGGTTGGAGACGGAATCAATGATGCTCCTGCCCTGGCAACCGCTCATGTCGGAATTGCCATGGGAGAAGGAACAGATGTAGCATTGGAAACAGCTGACATCGTCCTGATGAAAAACGATTTATCAAAGATTGCAGAAGCCATGGAATTGTCAAAAAGAATGAACAAAATCATTAAACAAAACATTATTTTCTCCATTAGTGTGATCATTCTGCTCATATGCTCTAATTTCCTTCAATTTCTTGACTTGCCGTTTGGTGTCATCGGACATGAAGGAAGCACCATTCTTGTCATTTTAAATAGCCTGCGCCTGCTGAAATAAGCGAAAACAGCTTAGGGAACCCTAAGCTGTTTTTTTAATGATAGCCGTTTTGCCCGTTTGCGCTGCCGCTTGTTTTATTTTTAGAACCTTGTTTGCTGTTTTGTTTGTTGTGGCTGCCGCCTTTTTTTGTATGTTTTGTCATGATATAAGCCTCCTAAAAAAGTATCCCTTACATCATATAGTATGGCTGTTTTGACGGTATGTATTGAGTGGTAATATGTGTTCATCACTCATGGGGAATAACATTTTTTTGATAATAAATGGCATTGATTTCTCCCCCTATCACGATAATCATCCCTGATATATATAACCAAACCATTAAAATGATGATTCCCCCTAAACTCCCATATGTTGCTGTATAATTCCCGAAATTACCGACGTAATACGAAAAAGCAAGGGAAGCAATCATCCATCCAAAGGTAGCAAAGGCAGATCCCCTTACTACTTCTTTTAACTTTAAATGTTTATTTGGCGCAAAATAATACAGCCCTGTGAAAACTATAAATAAGATAATGGCACTAACAATCCAGCGGGAAGCCGACCATATGGCTAAGAAAGTAACCGATAAGCCAAATGTCGAAAATAAGTACAAGCCGATCATTTTCCCAAAAACAGGGAGTAGTAAAGCTGTTATAATGACAAAAATCATGGCCGTCGTCAACATTACCGCCATTCCTCTAGCCACAATAAAAGAACGGCTCTCCTCCACTTCATACGCACGGTTAAAAGCTCTTACAATAGCGTTAATTCCGTTAGAAGCAGACCAAATAGTAGCGATGATCCCAAACGATAAAAGACCTTCATTATGTGAACCAATAATGGTGTTTACATTTGTTTCAATCATTTTCATCGTCTGCTTTGGAGCAAATTCACTTATTAAATTTAATACGTCTTTCTGTTCTAAAGGAAAGAAGCCAATCAATGTAATCAAGAAAATTAAAAACGGAAATAAGGAAAGGAGAAAATAATAAGCCAGCTCTGCTGCAAGCCTTGAAATTTCATCACGTTGAAATCGCCATACCAATTCTTTCAACCAGGAAGGGGAATTCGTTTCGTTTATATTCTCCATATGTTCACCTCTCTTAGTGGAGAGAATGTTCTTTCGAATCCTTCGCTGTGAAAACATCTTTTGTTTCTTTTACAATATCCATTACTTGCGGCGTTACTTCCCGCAACTCCTCTACTTTCCCGGCTATAAAAGAGACGTCCTCAGAGATATGTTCAACCGTTGATTTCAATTCATTGAACTTCTCCTTCATTACTTGCTGGGTTTGTTTTGGATTCTTAACCACTTCCGCCACTTGTGTTCCAACCTTCTTACCGCCTCTTATGACCCGCTCGCGTGTGGTTTTATCGAACATCGATACCGCAGCACCTACTAAAGCTCCAATCAGGATTCCATCTAATAACTTACTTCGTTTTTTCATCGTTCTGCTCTCCTCCTTTGTTTTCTCCTATGTAGATCAGTCCTAAACACGAAAATGTTTTTCCAAAATATCTTCCAATAAGTTTTCGCAGCCTTTTTTCACCAAGTCATATACTTCATCGAAATTTCCGGTAAAATACGGATCCGGCACGTCATTTATCTGAGCTTCCGGTACAAAGTCTAATAAACGGCCAATATAACCCGTTTTGTTGTATCCAGCCATCCTTCTTAAATTCCCAATATTCTCTGTATCCATCCCGATAATATAATCAAATTCAGCTAAATCATCTTCTTTGACCTGACGGGCCGTCAGCCCACCAAAATTAATATTATTTTTTGTTAAAATTGCCTGTGTACCTTTGTGAGGGGGATTTCCGATGTGCCAATCGCCTGTTCCTGCCGAATCAATGATAATTTGATCTTCCATGCCTTTTTTTCTAACTAAATCGCGAAAAACCGCTTCTGCCATCGGGGATCGGCAAATATTCCCTAAACATACAAACAGTACTTTTACCATTTTCTTTCTCCTTTAATTTTATTTACAAACATTATATACAAATGATTTGATGGATGAAAAGTGATGAAAAAACAGATTAGGCATTCATAAAGAAAACAAAAATCATCCGGCACTGATATATGCAAGCGTGATTGTCATCCTTTCCTTTCACTCGAAACATGTTATAATGAAAAAAACAGTCGGAAGGATTGAAAAAAGTGGATTTATCAAAAAAGACAGCAGAAAATGTGGAATTTATGATTGAAGCAATTAAGGAAAAATTAAAGGTATTAAATTTCGGTGCTATTAAGCCTGCTCATTTTGATGAAGAAATGTATGAAGAACTGCACGATATTTATGAATTAGTCATGAAAAAAAACTCCTTCAGTCCAAACGAAATGCAAGCCATCGCTGAAGAATTAGGAAACTTGCGTAAACAAGCTTAAGAAAAAAGAGGCTGACTCAAAAGCCTCCAGATGACGGTAATCATCCATTTTTTCTGTGATGGGCCTTCATCGCCATGCTGGATTTTTAATGATGATCCATCGCAGGAGGGTGCCCCAAAAGTATATTCTTTGTACTTTTGGGGCACCCTCTTTTTGAAAAACCGCTATTTAACAACTATGTTCTTCCTATTATTTTTAGCTGGTTCGTGTGAAATCGATATTTCCCATAGTTTTTGAAAAAATCATTGCCGAAAAGAGGTCTGACTTTTAGAATGAATCAAAATAAAGAAAAATCACTCGTATAATCTTGGCGATATGGGCCAAGAGTCTCTACCGGACTACCGTAAATAGTTGGACTACGAGAGATGAACACACTACCCGTCTATTCTCTTCTTATGTTCTTCTCTTTTTAGTCTAACTACTTCTTTATTTTCAGAAAGGAGTAGACACCATGTACAAAACAAAATACTATAAACAAATTGCTGCTTCCAGCAAAAAAAGCCCAGCGGATATCGTTATTAAAAATGGAAAAATCATTGATGTATTTAACCTTGATATTATAGAGGGCGATGTTGCCATTTCTGAAGGAATGATTGTCGGGATCGGAAACTATGAAGGAGACATCATTATTGATGCACAAGGACGTTATATCTCTCCGGCTTTCATCGACAGCCATGTGCATATTGAATCATCAATGGTGACACCAAGAGAGTTTTCAAAACTGGTTATCCCTCACGGTGTGACAACCGTCATTACAGACCCTCATGAAATTGCCAATGTCGCAGGTGCAAAAGGAATCCAATTCATGCTTGATGATTCAGAGAATATCCCCCTTGATGTCATGGTGATGCTCCCTTCCAGCGTGCCGGCCACTCCTTTTGAGAATGCTGGGGCTGTTCTCCATGCCAAAGACTTAAAGCCATTTTATCAGCATCCTAGAGTAATGGGATTAGCAGAAGTCATGGATTTCCCTTCTGTTAGGGATGCTTCCCCTCAAATGCTTGATAAACTAATGAATGCCGCTTCCTTAGGAGCTGTCATTGATGGTCATGCAGCCGGATTGGATGAAACAGGTCTCAATATATACCGTACCGCCGGCATATTGACCGACCATGAATGTACCACTGTAGAAGACGCGCTAGAACGGTTGAGAAGAGGCATGTATGTATTGATTCGTGAAGGCTCTGTCGCTAAAGATTTGAAAGCCCTAATTCCTGTTGTGAATGAACGAAATGCCCGCCGTTGTTTATTTTGCACAGACGACAAACATTTAGATGATTTACTCGTGGAAGGCTCTGTCGATCACAATATACGCCTCGCCATTAAAGAAGGACTAAATCCATTGCTAGCCATTCAAATGGCCTCGCTGAATGCGGCAGAATGTTACGGATTAAAAGGAAAAGGGGCCATTGCTCCCGGTTATAAAGCTGATCTCCTGCTACTGGATGACTTAGAAACATTGAATATTTATCAAGTATACAAAGACGGGAAGCTGGCAGCAGAGCAAGGAGCATATGCAGCTTCTTTATCTGCACATACAACAAAGGCAGATGGGTTAACAGATTCTGTTCATATTCCTCCTCTCATTCATAACGATTTACAAATAACGATGAAAAATCAGTTGGCCCATGTAATAGAGATTATTCCAAACAGCCTGATCACAAATCATCTCATTGAATCAGTTGATGTTCACCGTCAACAGTTTGTTCCTTCCGTAAAAAAAGATCAATTAAAGTTAGCCGTAATCGAACGCCATCATCAGATTGGAAATATCGGACTTGGTATTGTGAAAGGATTCGGTCTTACTTGCGGAGCGATTGCCACTACTATTGCGCATGATTCCCATAACATTGTCGTAGTGGGGACGAATGATGAGGATATGCTTCATGCTGTGGAGGAATTGAAACGGCTGCAGGGCGGGATTACAATCGTGAAAAACAAACAAACGATTACTTCTCTTTCCTTACCTATTGGAGGGCTTATGACCAACCAACCGTTTCATCAAGTCAATGACTCGCTTCATCAACTCAATATTGCCTTACGACAAATCGGGGCTTCGGATGAATTCAACCCATTGCTTACTCTTTCCTTTTTAAGCCTTCCTGTCATCCCTGAACTAAAACTGACAGATAAAGGCCTCTTCAATGTTAAGACGTTTGAACATATTCCAGTCCAGACCTAGCTTGAAAGCATCGCACATAAAGCGATGCTTTTCTTTTACATACAGCAAGCGTGCGTTTTATAATAAGAGCGCATTGATTGAAAGTTGGTGACGGTATGGACACAATTACACATACATTGTTCGGTCTTGGGATTTATAAAGCCATCAATAAAGAAAACATGAGTAAAAGGGAAAAACAGACTCTCCTGTTTACTGCTATAGGAGCCAGTCAAATTCCTGACATTGACGTGATTTCACAGCTATGGGATACATCTGGACAATATCAAATGTGGCATCGAGGGATTACACATTCGCTCTTTCTCGTCCCGGTATGGGCCCTTCTATTTTTTATTTTAAATTTCTTCATCTTTCGCCTGAAAAGTTGGCGCTTCTTTTGGATTGCTCTTCTCGCTGTGTTTATTCATGATACAAGCGATGTGTTTAACGCATGGGGTACAGGTTATTTAGAGCCTTTTTCAAATGCCCGATTAACCTTTGGAACCATCCCTATTATCGATTTTGTCATTTGGTTCATCTTCTTATTAGCTTTTATCTTATCGAAAAAAGGCTCATACAAGGAATCG
Source organism: Bacillus songklensis (assembly GCF_042649685.1). Classification (NCBI taxonomy): domain Bacteria; kingdom Bacillati; phylum Bacillota; class Bacilli; order Caryophanales; family Bacillaceae; genus Bacillus; species Bacillus songklensis. The sequence continues at coordinate 54,824 of NZ_JBHRZT010000070.1, forward strand.
TCTATTTACCGTATAAGCTGGATCATGATTGCTCTTCACATTATCATTCAATCCATACAGGGCTATGCATTGTATAAGCAATATGAGCCTCGTTATGAACAACTTGCATTATCTGCAAGCTTTCTTCCATGGAATTATTCTGTTATCGGCAAAGACGAGAATACAGTGGACATCATCCAAGACTCTTTATTAACCCAAAAACACCTTATGTACAAGCTGCAATCCAGTGACAACAGCAACTTAAAAAAACTATTCAAACAAAATCCGAAAGCCCAGACCCTGTACAAATGGTCTCCATTTGTCGTAGTCGTAGATAATGAGGAACGGTTAGGGATTTATGATCCAAGGTTTTATCGAAAAGGGCAGTCTTTCTTATTCGAATTTATCGAAAAAACACAAAAATAAATAAGGAAAATCCCCATAAGTTTGGGATAGACAGCCAGAAACGTTTTTACTGAAAGGACCCGGCAGAAAATCCTTGATTTTATTGGATTTCACATGCCCGATCCTTTCAGGGAGATGACTCAAAAAGTATGGTTTTTTACCTTTTGGGTCACCTCCCTACTCCTCTTCTTCTTCGGTTTTTATAATAGGCAGCACCTTCTTTTACCAGAATTGGTAAAATGGCTGCTAAAACTCTTTTTAAAATTTTGCCCATAATCATCCCCACTTCTCTGCTTTTGCTAGTACTATACCCTCTTAACTCTTGCAAAAAACCCTTTTTAAAAGGCTTTCCAATAAGAGGAAGGACTCCTAACTGTACTGATACAACAAGAAAAGCGGAGCAAGCTCGTTCACATCCATAGGGTATTGGACCTTCTGAGAAGGAGTCGCTCCTTGGCTCCGCGGGAAGAAGTGGAATGACCCCAGGGTGTAGCTTGCGTAGCTGGACAAATTCAATGCACAATCTATGCTTTCTTATAAAAAAAATCTCCCCTTTAAGAAAGGGAAGATTTTTCTACTTATTTACCAATGAACATTTGTGTCCAATATGTTGAACCGCTGCCTTCTACGTATCCAACACCAATATGTGTAAAGTTTGGATCTAAAATGTTTCTGCGGTGACCGTCACTGTTCATCCAGCTATTCATTACTTCTTCCGGTGTTTGTTGACCTTTGGCAATGTTTTCACCGGCTGCACTGTATTGAATACCGAATTTCTTCATCATATCAAACGGTGAGCCGTAAGTTGGAGAAGTGTGATCAAAGTAATTTTTGTTCATCATGTCTTTTGATTTTTCACGAGCAACATCACTAAGTTTTGTGTCTAATTGTAATGGTTTTAAGCCTTGTTTTTGTCTCTCTTGGTTTACTAACTCGACGACTTTCTTTTCAAACTCACTTACAGATGATTGATTAGCTGTTTGTTCAGCTGCTGGCTGTGCCTGTGTTTCATTGCTTGTTTGCGAAGCTGGTGCTGCTTTTGGTGTTGGCTGTGGTGCTGCTTGTTCCGTTGGTTGGGCTTGTGCTTCATTATTCGTTTGTGGAGCTGGTGCTGCTTTTGGTGCTGTTTGTTTAGCTTGAGCTGTTGGGATTTGAATATTAAATTTCTTTAAAAGCTCATCTACATCATTTATATCTTGAACATTAATATGCTGAATATTCTGTTTTGAATTTACTGGACAATTTACTGTTGAAGCATCTGCCTGTGTTTGTGTTGCTAATAATCCGAATGACATGGCTCCAATAATAGTCGCGAAACGAAGTTTTTTGTTTTTCATAAGTGAATTACCTCCTCGTTTTTTTGACCCCACGCACACTATTCTCCATGAATACTAGCAATCTATCAACCTTTTAAAGCTTCCAATATTATCAAACTATGAAAACATAGTTTGAAGGAATATTTAACCACCACTATAAACACTGATGCAATAGGAATAGTGGAAGATTCAATTCCTTTAGAAATCCCAAAAGGTAATTTATGTAAATAAAAAAAGACCCCCATCGAATGGAAGTCCTTCCTTTTAAGTAGCGTTTATTCTCGTTTATTGTAACACGTTAAGAGATTCACGGATGAAGGCCGGTATGTCATCAGGCGTACGACTTGTTACAAGCTGGTTGCCGCACACAACGACTTCTTTATCATGAAAATTGGCACCGGCATTTTTTAAGTCAACGGCAATGGATTTATAACCCGTCACATCTCGTCCTTTTAAAGCCTCCGCTGTAATCAGCAATTGCGGGCCGTGGCAAATCGCCATCACCGGTTTCTTTTCATCCATCATTGATTTGGCGAAAGCGACAAAACGATCATCCCCACGTAAAATATCTGGTGAAAAGCCTCCTGGTAAGAACAAGGCATCGAAATCCGATGGTTTCACTTCATCGATGCTTGCAGCAACAGTTACTGTTGCTTCTCCTTGTTTCCCTTTGACTGTTTTACCTTTTTCCTTTTCGATGACAGTAAGCTCATGCCCGGCTTCTTTGAATGCTTTAGCAGGCTCCGTGTACTCGGAATCCTCAAACATATCCGTCAATAATACTGCAATTTTCTTGCTCATTATAGACTCACTCCTTAACATTTCGCTTGTCTATAAATAAAGTACCCGGTCTTGTCCTATCTCAAACTTTTTTTGGAATGAATCCTAACCGAAAGGTAAACAAGAAGCGCCAGGATTATAATTTCATGTTTGGTCCGAAAAATTCGTAATGAATGGATTCTTCTTTCACACCAATTTCTTGCAATGCTTGATAAATGGCTTTCATGAAGGAAAGCGGTCCGCACATATAGTAATCAGCATCTTTGTTTTCAATGACTTGTTGTAACCATTCAGCTGTAATGTATCCTTCTTTATCAAAGTTTTGTGCAGCGACATCTTCTTCTGTCGGTTTTTCATAACACACGAACATTTTTGCATCTAAAGAAGCTGCCTCTTTACGAAAAGCATGATAATGTCCGCTTCTTGCTGCATGGATGAATGTCATATCACGGTCTGGCTGTTCCTTTGCGGCAACTTTTAACATACTCATTAATGGTGTAATCCCTACTCCACCGCTGATGAGTACAAGAGGCTTTTCGCTCTCCATATTCAACACAAATTCACCTGCAGGAGCACTTACTTCAATTGTATCTCCTTCTTTCACATAATCATGCAAGTAATTGGAAACGGCACCCTCCGGTTTTTGATCATCTGCTTCACGCTTAACTGTAATGCGATAATATTCCCCATTTGGCGCATCAGATAAACTGTATTGACGAATGTGCGTATACTCTTTACCGGGAATATTGACACGAATACTCACATATTGGCCTGGCAAGAAGGAAGAGACTCCTGACCCATCTTTTGGTTTTAAATAAAAGGATGTAATAACATCACTTTCTTTTACCTTATTTGCAACATAAAGTTCTTTGAAATCTTTCCATCCGCCTTCTTTGTTTTCTGCTTCTTCATACATCTCTTGCTCGACTGAAATAAATGCATCTGCAATGACACCGTATGCTTCTGCCCATGCATGAATGATTTCATCTGTAGCTGCATCTTTTAAGACATCTTTAATCGCTAATAACAAATGCTCTCCCACGATTGGATAATGCTCTGGTTTGATTCCGATACTGCGATGTTTATGACCAATTTGTTTCACAACCGGGATAATTTTATCAAGTTGATCAATGTAAACCGCCGCTGCATAAACCGTATTGGCTAAAGCTGTCTGCTGTCTGCCCGTTTTTTGGTTCGTTTGGTTAAAAATATTTAAAAGTTCCGGATGCGCCTTAAACATTAATTCATAAAAACGCTTTGTAATATCTTGGCCGTATCTTTCCAAAACAGGAGCGGTACTTTTCACAATTTCAATCGTTTTCGCACTTAACATTTTCTCTCATCCTTTTAAACATGTATTTTTAATATATCTTTACAGTAAGCGAATTCATCCAAAAAAGATATATTTTAAATACATCTTTTAAAAAGTTGTCACAATTTCCAATGTAAGCATGATTAAAACGGTGGCTGCCCTTTTCATTTAAAGCTGTGCCAAAGTTACTATCTTTATAAGCAACTTATTTTCCAAATAGCCTTTATTAAAAACTTGGTGGTTATTCCCTCCCATAAACAGAGCATAAACCTTACCAAATGGTTGGAAAAAATGCTATGATAAAGGAAACTTCCATCAGTGGAGGTTTTTCGATGCACAGGATGTGCAAGCGAAGATGTTGCGACAGGACGTCGCGTTCTTAGTCTTCGTCCCTTAGTCCCACTGATGGTTAGTTGATCTTATCGGGCTTTTACACAAGAAAGCGAGGCGACTGTTTAGCTCCGACGCACGTTGGAACTCCTGACAAAGAACCGCTTTTTGGTTCCGCAGGAAGGAGTGAAACGTAGGAGGAGCTAGGAGCCGCAGCTAGATTAGGGCAGTGATTCTACACTAAACTTCCCCGATTACGCTAAGTTTTTGGGGAGGATCTTACTGCCCGTTAATGCGGGGTAAAAATACCTTTCATAAACCAAGGGGTTAGTTAAATGAGATTAACAAATTATACGGATTACTCTCTTCGTGTTTTATTATATCTGGCATTAAAAAAAGGTAATGAATTGAGCAATATTAAAGAGATTGCAGACGCCTATCACATCTCAAAAAATCATTTAATGAAAGTTATTCATGAACTTGGAAAGCTTGGTCTTATAGAGACCATCCGAGGACGAAACGGCGGCATACGACTTGCAAAGAATCCTCGTGACATCAATATCGGAGAAGTCGTGACCTACACAGAGGAAGATTTTCACGTGGTGGAGTGTTTTAATCGTAAGGGAAATCAATGTCTCATCACACCTTCTTGTAAATTGAAACATGTTTTATATGAAGCACTTCAAGCATTCATCAATGTCTTAAAAGGGTATACATTAGAAGATTTAACTCAAAACAAAGACGAACTCCAGCAGCTTTTACGTTCTAAACAATAAATCTATCTCGCCACCATAACAAAAAACACCTGCCCAAGCAGGTGTTTTTTGTTATATATACATTCAACTTAATTTTTTCACTTCTGTCATCGAGCCTTCTTCTATTCGCGCTTTTCTGTTCTTTCTCCTTGAATAGACTTACAAAGGTTCTCATATAAGCGGCTGACAAGAACCCGGAAGGGAGTTTGGCAGCCGCTTATGCGAATTCATATATTATCTAAATTTACGATAAATTTTATCTTGATAAGACATAAAGGCAGAGGAACCGGCTATTTTTCTCTTTTCCATCAATGTATTGAATTGAAGCATCTTTTCATTCCACTTTTTCTTCAGTGTTGCTTTTCTCTCTTCATCGTGACAGCAAGCAATCAAGTCTTCCAGATCAATCATGTCTTTTTTCAGTTGCATTTCTTCAGGGAGGATACCTGCATTTTTTAAAATCTTATAAGAAGCACGCAACTCTGGAGGAACATGCGATAAATTCTCAAATTCTAACGGCTTTCCTTTTCCTGGCAACTGATCAAATTCTCCATCTTGAACCGCTTTTTTTATTTTTTCTTCTGCCATTGAGAAAAAGATATCCATTTTCCCTTCTCCTTTACAAAGTATAATGATCATCCAAATTAACAAGATTACTCCTTATTCTTACTTTAATTTTATCATGAAAAAAAGCTTACTATTCAATTAGACAGTAAGCTGATTTTATATAACTCCAACTTAATTTTTCAACCTCTGTTACCGAGCCTTCTTCTATTTGTGCTTTTCTGTTCTCTCACCTTGGGCAGGCTTACAAAGGTCAATCATTTAACATGAGAACGTTTTTGCTCATGTTAAATGATTTATGTGGATCCATATATATTAGTGGGCATCTCTACGAAATAATCCCATGACTTCTACTGTTTCTGTAATGTTAACGAATGCACTCGGATCCACTTCTTGAATAAGCGGCTTCACGTTTGCCAACTCGTAGCGAGAAATAACGGTCATTAAAATCTTGCGTTTTTGGCTGGAGTAAGCCCCTTCCCCATCCATTAAGGTGACCCCGCGGACAAGATTGCCAAGAAGCTTTTGCTTCATTTCTTCCCCTTTGTTCGTAATAATCATGAGGGTCAACTTAATATGACGTGTATAAATGGCATCTACCACTTTACCTGTTACAAAAATGGACAACATCGTATACAATGCTGCATCCCAATTCACAAAAAAACCAGAAACAAATACAACAATGCCGTTCATAGCAGATAACAAGCCGCCAAGCGGAAAGTCTCTTTTATGAGTAAGGAGCATTCCAATAATATCGAATCCGCCGGTTGAAGCAGATTGACGAAACACCATTCCTACTCCTATTCCTGTCAGTACACCGCCGAATACGGAAGACAAGATCGGATCTGTACTTATAGGCCTTAACGGAATGATGTACAGGGCTATCGATAAAACAACAACAGAAAGAAGGGTGTATAAAACAAAACGTCTTCCCAATTTCATAAAACCGATAATTAAAAGCGGCAAGTTTAACAAAAAATTCATCGTCCCTGTGCTTAAAGGAGTCAAAATGCCGATAATCATCGCAATACCGCTGATGCCGCTGCTCAGTACTTTATGGGGAATCAAAAAACAGTTGTACGCGAATCCAATTAACACTGAACCTGCAATAATGACAAGCAATCTATACATATATGCCCTCGACCTCTTGATGATAAATTTAACATTTCCATCCTTTTCTCTTCAATTATAGCCGCTCTTAATTGAAAACAGCTGAAAAAAGTATATTCAGAAATTTATCCTATTTCACGATAAAGGAATCTTCCTTCAGACATGCTACATGAGTTGATGTTTATCATAGCATAATAAAGGAATTTTTATTCTTAAGCCATTGTTTTTGTTAAAGAACATAGTTGATTTTTGACTCATTCGGGACGATGAACGCAAACACAACAAGATGTTTCGAAAAATTCATGAGGATTTTACAGGACGAGGTATCCAGGAAAACTAAAATGTAGGATTTGAAAAACCGGCCTCTTATATTAAGGGAGCTAAACGAGCGCTTTTTTGGGAAATAGGAGCGGTAGAACGATATCGAGACATTCTTGCAGGACTTCCAACCCGCTATTATCGCGATATGGTATTTGAAATGTTGACAGACGAATTGAAACATGCAGATAAATACAACTATATTCTAAATTTAAACCTTGAAAGGCGGTTAAAATAGAAAAAGAAGAGATCATTCTCCTTTTTCTATTTTAACATTTTTTATAAAAGTGCCCTTGCTGCCAGAAGAACCCCGTCTTCGTCTGCATAAACATAATGGCCCGGCTTCCATTCAACATCCCCAAACCGTACCGTTACATCTTTTTCTCCTTTTCCCTCTTTTTTACTTTTTAATGGATTGCTGCCGAGTGCAAGAATACCGACTTCGAGATTCGCCAAATCAACAGTATCCCGCACACATCCGTTAATAATGATTCCCGCTAAGCCGCGTTTTTGAGCAATCTCCCCTAAGCGGTCGCCAAGCAGGGCACAGTTTTTGAAGCCTCCTCCATCTACCACTAACACATTTCCTTTAGGGATCGATTGAAGTGCTTCCTTTACTAATACATTATCTTCCCACACTTTAACGGTTGAAATTGGTCCAGAAAACCGCCTTTTTCTCCCATAGGATCGAAATTCCACTTTACAAATCTCTAATTCCCCTGAAAAATCATCACATAAATCAGCTGTCTTAAAGTTCATTTCTTTTCCTTCCCTTCTTTACATGCCTCTTCTCACCATTCGACAACTGTATACCAATTCCTTTTATTTACATATAAGCCGCATTAAATTCATTTCTTTCTTAAAACCTCCATTTGAAAAAAAATTGTTTTAATTTAAAATTTAGTCAGTATATATATTATCTCTCCCAACAGGAGACCCTTTTAAAAATGCCTAAACAACTAATAAAAGATTTAATCTCTATTTAAAGAAATTAAGGGATAAACCTGGCTTTACCTATCCACAGACTGGATTAATAAAGTTAAATAGAAAAAGCTGCCGAAAATGGCAGCTTTTCTACTCTATCATTCTTTTATCAGCATTAAAGCGGGTTGTTTTTTGAAGGATAAGTCGTAGGACGTCCATCAGTTCCTAAGACTCTATCACCGTCTGTTAATGTACCTTTTCTTGTTAAACTGTTGTTGTCCGTTAGTGTACGTTCTCTTGTTAAAGGATCATTTTCTCTTAACGCATTACGTCTTGTTAATGAAACGTCATCCGTTAATGTTTCTCTGTCAATATCCGCAGCACCTGCATCCCTGTCAACAAGTACTAAGATTTTTCCTTCCTTGACATAGGAATCATAGCGTTCAGCCTCATCTTCCGGAATTCCCATACCGATTAATGCACCAGCTAAACCACCAGTCCCTGCTCCTACTGCCGCACCTGCAAGTGTGGCTGCAATTGGGCCTGCCGCTACGATTGGTCCAATTCCAGGGATTGCAAGGGCACCGACTCCTGCCAATAGCCCTGCAATACCACCGATTGCTCCACCTGTGGCTGCACCTGTGACTGCACCTTCTCCTGCTTTTGTACCTGTTTCATCCGTAATAGCATCTACTTCGTCGCGGCTTTTTCCAATAACCGAGATATCTTCTGCCCTATACCCTTTATTCTTTAAATCTTCTACTGCACGAATTGCCGCTTCCTCTGTATCATATACTCCTACAATATGTTTTTCATTTGTACTCATGTCGTTTTCCTCCTATCAGAAATTTATTTATTTTTAATTTTGCTTTACTCTTAGTTTGTACATACCCCTCAGCAAGAAGGTCAAACCCCTAAATACAAATGAAATAGTTTTCAATCCTACCTTCAACCTCAATATGAAATCTGCTAGCTATCTTCAAGGGGGCTGCTTATACATTTCCCTCCACAACTGGTAAATAGAAACATGTTAGAGGGGAATGGCATCGGGTAAGAGTAATAGGAGTTTTTTGAACAACATGGTTTTTAATAGGAGGATTTATATGTTTGGAGTATACGATGTATGGAAATTCCTCTTAGCCTTTTTTCTCATTTTTCCTATTGTCACTTTCATTCATTTATTAGGTCATATCTTTTTTGTAAAATTATTTGGCGGAAAAAATACGCGAATGATAGTTGGATGCGGTGAGAAACTGTGTATGCTGGGAAAAATTGAGATACGCAAGTTTTATTTCTGGTCTGGGAGATGCGAATTCTCATATCTGAAGTTTAATAATCGTCTCACTAACTCTCTTATTATTCTTGGAGGATCATTGTTTAATTTAATAAGTATGCTGATAGTAAATTCGATGATAAAGGTGAAAGTCCTCGAACCTTCTATGTTTTGGGACCAGTTTGTTTATTTTTCTTTCTACTTTGTCTTTTTTGCTTTGTTTCCAATGGATAATCCAACCGGAATTCCCAGCGACGGCAAAGCCGCTTATTTATTATGGAAAAAGAAAACGAAGAAAACAGAAGATGACTTTCAATGTAAAAATCATTCGACCTGAATTCTCCCGGTTCATGCCGAATGATTTTTGTGAATCCATTTAAACGGATCCTTAATAAAGAGTGGGGTATACTGAATATAACTATTGTTCCTTGATTAATCAGGATGATGCACTTTATCCATTGCTTGCCGTAAATCTTCCCATATATCTTCCCATGCTTCCAGACCAACCGATAATCGAATCAATTGATCTGTAATACCCATTTTTGCTCTCACTTTCTCCGGAATGATGGAATGCGTCATCGTTGCAGGATGTTGAATTAATGTTTCCGTATCACCGAGACTCACTGCAATCTTAATAAGCTTCAGTTCATTTAACAGCTTTTGGGCATCCCTTTTTTTCCCTTTTATTTCAAAGGAGAGCAGTCCTCCGCCCTGTTTCATTTGTTTTTTTGTAATGGAATAGTCAGGATGGTCAAGGTCTCCGGGATAGTAGACATTCTCGATCACCGGATGTTCTTTGAGGAGTTCGTATATTTTCATGGCATTAAACGAGTGTCGATCCATACGAACAGGCAATGTTTTTATTCCCCTTAAAAGCAACCATGCATCAAAAGGAGAGATAATACCGCCTATATCTTTCTGGGTGGCCATGGAAACACTTTTTATAAAATCCTTCTTTCCTACAACAAGGCCCGCTACGACATCTCCATGCCCGCTAATATATTTAGTGGCACTGTGAAGCACAATATCGCATCCTAACTTTAAAGGCTGCTGCAAGTAGGGAGAAGCAAAAGTGTTATCCACGACGACCATGATGCCATGTTCCTTGGCGACTTTGGCAACAAGTTGCAGATCAATCATTTTCATTGTCGGATTAACAGGCGTTTCTACATATATACAGACCGTTTCGGGGCGAATGAGCTCTTTTATTTGTTCTTCCGTTTCCATCGCACAAAAGTCATGTGATATATGATATTTTTCACTCATAAGCCTTAATAATCCAAACGTACACCCATAAATTCCCTTCGAACAAATAATATGGTCATTCCCCTTTGTTAAAGCGAAAAGAACAGCTGATACAGCAGCCATGCCGGAGGCAAAAGCAAGACCGGCCCCCCCCCCCTTCCAAGGCAGCAATTTTCTCCTCCAGCGCACGGACCGTGGGATTTCCCAGCCTAGAATAAATATAGCCCGCTTCTTCTCCAGCAAAGCGTCTCTCCCCTTGCTCTGCACTATCGAAAGTAAATGTAGAGGTTTGGAAAATGGGTGTCGAAAGACTGCCTAGACACTCCTTAGAATCATACCCCCCGTGAATAATGATCGTCTCGATCTTTTGATCTTTCCCGCTCATATTCCCCCTCCTTAAATGAAAGAGATGAATCATCCAAACACATCTTACTTATCATCATATGTTGGGAATGTTATTTTCGGAAACGCTTTCTAAGCTAAATTCATTATTCTATATACAAAAAAACATCCTTTTCTCTCCTTTGAGGTTAAAGCAGGTCTTACAAACATCCATATTTGATGATCCGCAACAGGGATTGTCGCTGCAATGGCCATTACAGCGGCGATCATTAGATAAACAGCATAGTATATAAATTTTATTTATTTTTTGTAAAACTATGTTAATTTTTGTAAAAATGTGAACTATATCAAGATCCAAATTTTTAGAGCTTCTTCCCCTATTTTATACGTCTGTACAAGCATCTTACACTTTCTTGAATATGATAGTGGTACACAACTTATTAGGGAAGGATGTCTTCATTGTTAATCAATCGAATTATCTCTACAGGACTGCAATATCTGGGAACTCCTTATGTATTTAATGCCCCTTCATATCGAACAGATATGTTTGATTGCAGTTCATTCATCCAATATATATTGGGAGTAAACGGTATTTCTTTACCCCGAAATTCAAGGCAGCAGTTTCTCATTGGCGCTCCCGTTTCTTTTTCCTCCATCCAAAGAGGGGATTTATTATTTTTCACTACAAGCAAAAGGAAACATAAAAAAGGGATAGAGAAGATTGGCCATGTAGCCGTCTACCTCGGTTCAGGGAAAATGATGCATACGTTCAGGGAAGGAAAAAAGGTACAAATAACAAGCCTAAATTCCTATTGGAAAAAAGCGTTTATAGGAGCTAGGAGGGTCCTCTAAGTCGCACCAGAATGTACTCTCTTCTATCAGCTAATGTTAATCCATTTAACTTTTCGGGTACATGAATTTTGATCATTTGGAAAAATTATGTATTAGATAGATGATTGATAGGAGGAAGAACCATGAATTCGGATGACAAATCAAAAAAAGAGATGCCCCAATACCCCAATCCATATTGGAGAAACTCAGTCTCATTGCCCTCGTTTCCCAAACTGAATGAAAACATAAGAGTAGATATTGCCATAGTGGGAGGAGGCATCACCGGCATTACGACCGCTTACCTTCTTGCAAAAGAGGGAATGAAAGTGGCAGTGATTGAAGCAGGGAGCATTTTAAACGGCACGACCGGCCATACTACTGCAAAAATAACCGCCCAACATGACCTTATTTATGATGAATTAATTAGCCATTTAGGAAAAGAAAAAGCCAAACTCTACTATGAAGCGAGCAACGAAGCTCTTCATTTCATCAAAAACAAGGTAAGTGAATACAGTATAGACTGTGACTTCAGCCACGAAGACGCTTACTTATATGCTACCTCCCCAAAATACAGAATGAAAATCGAAAAAGAATATGAAGCTTATCAAACACTGGGGATTGACGGCGGACTATTAGACAGTATCCCTTTTGAGATTCCGATAGAAGCGGCTCTTGTGATGAAGGGACAAGCCCAGTTTCATCCGCTCAAGTATTTAGCCAGCCTTGTCGGGCAAATCACCCAGTCTGACGGTAGCATCTATGAAAATACGACAGCGATAGATATTGATGAGGGGAGTGAGCCAACGGTTATAACAAGAGATGGACATCGAATATCTTGTAATTTTGTCATCTCTTGTTCTCACTTTCCTTTTGATGATGGAAAAGGATTTTATTTTGCCAGAATGTATGCGGAACGATCTTATGTACTCGGAGTCAAGACAGAAAAAGAGTATCCCGGCGGTATGTATTTAAGCGTAGATAACCCGGTACGCTCTCTCCGTTATACGACTTTGAACGGGGAAAAGCTCGTATTAATTGGTGGAGAAAGCCACAAAACGGGTCAGGGAATGGATACGATGAAACACTATGAAGCGTTGGAATCGTTTGGAAATGAGGTTTTAGGCATCAAGGAATATATGTATCGCTGGTCTGCACAGGATTTAATTACCCTCGACAAAGTTCCTTATATAGGAACCATTAGCTCGGGGCATTCCAACATTTTAGTGGCAACGGGATACCGAAAATGGGGAATGACCAATAGCACCGCCGCCTCTCTATTATTAAGGGATATCATTTTGAAACAGGATAATCCTTATAAAGATCTCTTTACACCATCGAGGTTCCAGGCAGATCCTGATGTAAAACATTTTATTACGCAAAATGCGGACGTTGCCAAACATCTTATTGAAGGAAAATTGGATTCCCCTATGAAAAACCCGGAAAATTTAACAAACGATGAAGGTGCTGTCGTCACAGTAAATGGAAAAAGAGCCGGTGCTTATAAGGATGAAAACGGCGAACTTCATATCGTGGACACTACCTGTACTCACATGGGCTGCGAACTGAATTGGAATCATGGAGATCGAACATGGGACTGCCCATGCCATGGCTCGCGCTTTTCATTCGACGGGAATATAGTGGAAGGCCCGGCCAATAAGCCTCTGAAAAAGGTTGAAGAAGCATAGAATTCCGGGAAGAGGATGGCCTCAAAGGTATAACAATTATACTTTGGGAGTCATCTTCTACAACCCCTCATAAATAACGTAACCATATTCTTCGATATACACTGGGAATTTTTTATTTTTAACACACGAAAGGACAAGCGTTCTAAAAGCTTGTCCTTTGATTTTATGATCGCATTATCCAAACTATTGCAGATGCTACTGGGGACCAGCTTGACTTCCATACAACAGAGCTTGGGCAATTCCAACAAAGTATTCGGATTCCCGAATAATGTGATCTAATACGACTTTGGCGGTCGGGTTATTACTCACTGCTTTACTTTCTGTTTTAATCTGTCGACATAATTGAATGAAGTCCAGACTTTGCTTCAAGCAGAAAGAAACAAGCTTTAATACCTGCTGATACAACTGCGTTGGAATATAGTAAGCCGAACGGGTAACCGATTCAATATAGCGGATCACTTTCTGGTGGGTTTTGGAAAGAATCGTTTCCCACTCTTTCAATGCGTCCACATACTCTTGTTCCAACCCTGTCACAAGCTCTCGAATGACGACTGTATGCTCTTCTTCTTGATGCTTCCAAAATTCCGCTTCATCTAAAATACGCAATGGCATTTGCTGCCCGTAATAAAATTGCACGTCCATCCTCCTCATTTATTTTTCCTACTTCAATGTATGGGAAAAATGGACAAGATATGCTATCTTCTTTTACTCCTTTACGCATCTGCAAAATAATCCAGCCTTCTCCTGAAACTAATTTATGACACAAACAACCCTCTGCCATAAATCCCGGCAGAGGGTTAGTTTGATTCTTCATGGGTGATTAAGAAACACGTTCTTGGTCTTTCTTATATTCATTGACCCAGTAATCTGCGTTTTTAATGCCTAGCTTTTCAGGCTCAAATATCGGATCGATCCCTTGCTTTTTCTGATTTTCGTAATCCTTCAACGCGATTAATGCAGGTTTGGCAAGAATCAGAATGGCAATGAGATTCAACCAAACCATGATACCTAAACCAACGTCACCTAAAGCCCATGCTAAAGCGGCTGTTTTGACAGAGCCGTAGAAAGTTGCTGCTAAAATGACAATTTTCAATCCTAACATAGCCCATTTACTGTTCTTCCCGCGCAGTAAGTAGGCAATATTTGTTTCCGCAATATAATAGTAAGCCATGATCGTTGTAAAGGCAAAGAAGAATAACGCGACGGCCACAAAGCCTGCACCGAAACCAGGAAGAACGGTCTCAATGGCTGCTTGTGTATATCCCGGGCCAGGCTCTACATCCCCCAAATTGTTCACAATATATGAGCCGTCAGGAGCTTGAGTATTATACATTCCAGTAAACAAAATCATAAACGCTGTTGCAGAACATACAAGCAATGTATCAATGTAAATAGAAAACGCCTGTACAAGTCCTTGTTTTGCCGGATGGGACACTTCAGCTGCCGCAGCCCCGTGCGGACCTGTACCTTGTCCAGCTTCGTTCGAGTAGACGCCGCGCTTTACTCCCCATAAAACGGCCATACCAATAAGTCCGCCGAATGCTGAATCTAATGCAAAAGCACTTTTAAAGATAAGTGCGAAAACACCCGGTAATTCTCCGATATTCATAACCATGATAATAAATGCTAAAACGATATACCCAAGCGCCATGAAAGGTACCACGTATTGAGCGACGTTTACAATGCGTTTTACCCCTCCAAAAATAATAAAGCCTAATAAAATGACAAGACCACTGCCTGTAACCGTTGTGCTGAGATCAAAGGCGTTTTCTAACCCTAATGCAATCGAATTAGATTGGACGCCGGGCATTAATATACTCATGGCAAGAAGTGCTGCTATTGCAAAAAGAACTGCATACCATTTCCATCCGGTTCCTTTTTCGATATAGTAAGCTGGGCCCCCGCGATATTGACCGTCTTGTTTCACTTTATAAATTTGTGCCAACGTACATTCAATAAAAGAAGTGGCTGCCCCAAGTAAGGCCATAACCCACATCCAGAAAACAGCTCCTGGTCCGCCGAACGCAATGGCAGTGGCAACACCTGCAATGTTACCTGTTCCAACACGGCCCGAAAGAGTGAGAGATAACGCCTGGAAAGAGGAAACCCCGGCATCAGAACTTTTTCCTTTAAACATTTGAATAATCATATCTTTTATGAGTCGAATCTGCAAAAAGCGTGTCAAAATAGAAAACAATAAGCCGACACCAAGACAAAAATAAATCATGGTTGTACTCCACAACACCTCATTCAATTTCCCAATCAGTTGCTCCAAATAAAACCCTCCTCTTTATCTGAATTTTCTACCTATTACGAATTATAAAGTAAAAGATTTCTCAAGACAATATAGATTTATGAATGAAGATTCATCGTGCCTTAACAACCGGAAGGCATCTATTCTACCAAAGCACATGGCCTCATCCCCAGCGACGAACTACAAAAAGAATCCATTTTACATTGACATTTTTCCCTTCACCTAACAATGGAAGTAACAAAATATTTAAAGTTCAAGGAGAAGCTATGGACGCGAAGGCAAAAGCTTCATATGACTTTTTGGTTCAGCATGCATCTCAAGTTACAGAGGATTGGCTAAAGTTTCAGCAAATGATAAAAGCCTTGTCGAATTACATGACAAGGTTTTTCTATGATTAATTTTTCACTCAATACGTCATTAGCTTGACGGTAAGTAACGGCAAATAAGAACTGTTGTATATTGTTTAACTATCCTGTGATTAGGGGAAAATAGTAGCAGGAAATGACTTTTAAGTACCAGAATTACCAGGAGGCAATAAATGAAACATCACCGCACTTTTTGGGGGGCTTTTCTATTTGGTGTCGGTATCATTGGGATGCTGGATGGCATCATCCTTCATCAAATCTTACAATGGCATAGTGTCTATATGCCTACAGACCGCCACAATCAAATTGTAAGTGATGGTCTCTTTCACTTGTTTGTAACAGTGGTCATTTTCATTTCAGGAATTTTATTATGGAGAAATGACCCAGCAGAAAAAATGCACCAACCCGGGAAGTTTTGGGGTGCCTTTTTATTGGGGGCAGGATCATTCAATTTTCTCGAAGGAATCATTGATCATCATCTGTTACGAATCCATCATGTCAGACCGGGGCCTGACCAGTTGTTATATGATTTGCTCTTTGACGCCTCGGGACTGCTTTTGATTGTTGTTGGGTGGTTACTATATAGGCGGAAAAACGATGGCCATTCCATTCATCGAGTTGACAGAGAAAGTGAAATGTAATTCCCTAAAAAAAGGATAGAAAAACCTATATTGGAATACTAAAACCCCCTCCTTTAAGCAGGGGGTTTTAGCTATATCATCATCTTTTTCAAGAACTGCAGCACGTTCCATATGGTTTAGATGGTAATTGAAGGTTTAAGTTGTCATTGCTTTCCCCTGGTCTCTTTCCAAAGTGGAATAGATATGATCAATATCTTCGGTTGCTTTTAGCATTAGTTCATATTGACGCAGTCTCAATTCAAAAAGTGTTAAAGGGTCGTAGTAAGTTTCCGGATTTGCTTTCATTTTGCTTAGCATATCCTGGTTTCTTTGTATTTCTGCATGAGTTTCCTCTACCGTTTGATTCAAAATGTCAGATGGCTCTTTAAAGAATATCGAGATATCCACTTCTAATGTTTTTTCAAATAAATCAAATTGCAAGAAAAATTTGTTTGCAATAGAAGCCGTCACATCATCATAATTTTCGTTTTCTAAATACTTTTTGTATTGGTTATACAGCAGCGTTTTGTTTTGCGGAAGAGCTCCAAATAATTTTCCTGCACTCTTTAACAAAAACTGTGTCGGCTTAAATCGAAGCAAAATATTCTCTTTTTCAATTTGCACTCTGCTTGTCATTCTATTAACATCTCGGCACCAATCATCGAGCACTTTAACATCACATTCCAGTTTCAATTTCTTTTCTCCGTACATATCATTAAATGTTTCGCCCATTTCCTCTAAATAAGTTCGGCCTTCATTGAGCTCCTCATTCGCTTTCCCAATCCACTCTTGAATGGAGCTGCGAAATTTAGGCAATAAATCTTGTTGTAAATAGCTCTGAATTCTTTCGTTCATCTTTTCGTTGAGCTCAAAATGAATTTGTCTGAAATCACTGTCTTCATTGATTAGGTCAGAACAACTGTGTAACAGTTTCGGAATATTTCTTGTAAGATCCTTTTTCATCTCTTCTTTGACTTTATGATAATATTCCGTCACAACACGAGTTTTCTCCTTCTCTAAATCATGAAGGTTGTTAATAAAGCCGTTTAGCCTCACTACCATATCTTCATTCCATTTGGTAGAATCAATTAAGCCGTTTTCAATTTCTGCCCGCTTCTTTAAAAGCTGCGACAACGTTTTTCGGATGAAAAACAATAGTTTTGCCGTACGTTCTTCATCTACACTTTTGCGGCCTAAAAGAAAGCCGGATTTAATAAACGCAGCCAAATCTCTTAGCTGTTGCCCGGCTGCATACAGCGAGGAATAAGAAAAAACCTTTGCGTTTGGAAAATAGGCATGGACTCGATCCCTGGTATCGTCTGCTATTCGTCTTGCTTCCGCTTCAGTATGCACCATATCGATTTTATTTAATAGGAAATGGACTGGAATGCCCGGCACTGCCTCTTGAATTCTCAATAAGATGTCCCTTTCCCTATCAGTAAAAGGTGCATGTGCATCAAGAACAAACAGCAAACCATCAGCTACAGGCAAAAACTCAAACACTTCATCTCTTTCATGACGGTTTCCTCTAAAGCCTGGAACATCAATAAATGAACAGTTGTTTTCATCTAAAAATCGGCATGGTATCTTCAATTCGATACATGTTTCTTTCACATCCGATTGACCGCTTGCTGCCGCCATGCCATGAAGATCAGAGAGGTTTGGAATAGCCTTTACTTCCTTCTCTGATATTTCGTTGACTTCCGTCTCATTACTGTGAACCACAACTACAGTTGAATCTATTTCTCCTAGTATGTTTTCTCCGAGCATAGAGTTAACAAAGGAAGATTTTCCATTCCCCTGTAGTCCTGCTATTAAAAGATATTTTTGTGTTAAATCTGAAAGCAGGTGAGCCTGCCATTTAAATTTATGTCCTACTTCTAAATCATTATCCTGGGCCCATTTGATAATAGATTCACAAAGCTTAAGGCTATATTGTAAGCCATCGATATCATTCTTGGAATTAAAGATTCGGGTTTCAGCATCCCTGACTGCCAATGAGCTTATAGAAGAAGAAAAGTTTTCGCACCATGCCAGCACTGCCGCAGATGGAAATAAAGCACGCGATTCATTGGTTATTTTCAACCAATTCGTTAAAAGATTCGGAATGACATCATGCAGCTCTCTCATAGCATACTGCCCCTCAATCAATTCACAATACGCTTCCTGATAAAGAACGGAAATCTCCTGCCAATAATCGTATAATTCCACCTCAATATTCAAGAAAATATCATTAATCGTTTTAATCCATGACAAATAAGATTTTTGATGTTTATAGCTGTGCCAAAGTGACGAAACGACTTTCTTAAAATGTACTTGATCAACTCTATAAAATGTAATGAGCACTTGATAAAAATAATCCGGTGCAAGGGACTTCGTATACCCTTTATCAATATATGCTTTTAGGATCTCAAACCATTTTAATGACTCAGTTCGAACCGATTCATTAACGGCAAGCTCAACGGCGCTGTCCCAATCCTCCTGCTCTTCATAGAAAGTACGGGCAAGCTCCGTGACATTGGGATAATCCGGATTCGAAGAAACGGCTCTTTTGATAACCTCATAAGCGGAATCGAGCTTGTTCTGTTCGATGTAAAGAGAAAATAACTGTAATGCCACCTCGGCGGTAAGTATCCCGCATTCTGCATTAATAGATGTATAAATGTCTTCGGCAATTGACAACAATCCAAGCTCATAATAAGAATCCGCAATATTCTTTTTTGCCCACAGTTCCAGCTCACTATTAACATTCTCCCATTTAAAAATAGCTGCTTCAAAATCCTTGTTATGATAATAAATCTCACCTTGTGCAAAACGAATATAAGATAAATCATATAGCTCGTTCTTTTGCTCCTCCAGAAATGCCTCTCCAAGCACTTGAATAGGATGATTTGTTTCATTTTCCTGTATAAATGTTTCATAATACGTCTTTTGGATTAGTTGTTTTTCTAATGACATTTTTCTCCTCCGCTGTATATATAAGTTCATTTTAATGCAAAAGTGCTACCAATATTCCTTTATTCTTTCGCAAGTTCTGACCTTTCCGGTCTCTTCGTATTATTCTAACAGAAATAGTCCTGCAGAAAATCTCACTTTCTCTTCATTTTTTCGATCATATCTAGATTGCAAGCCCTATACGGCATCATTCAAAATAGAATGGAAATGCACTGGCATCCCACTTTAGTAACAAACTCGTTTTTCCCATGCAACAATTGGCAGAAATCAAAATACCAGCACAAAATCATGATTGCTGGAATTTTTTGTTGATATAAAGCGTCGGAGACAATTGTGAATTTAAGAGAACAACAGGAAGCTCTTATTTAGTTCTGCCATCACAAGAAGGGCAGCCCCTTTATTATACAATTCTTCAAAAATCGAAGTGGCTAACCCCATTCCTTCAGCCAGGTCAGTTCCCGGTCCAAGTTCTCAACTCTCCAACACTTCTTATTTTTCAATAAAAAAAGGGATTTCTTTTTCCTTTAGGCACCGAACGATTCTATCCCTGAATTTTCCCAATGTGATCATACTCATCGCCTCATCAAAGGTAAAGTAACCCACGTCTTGATTTTCATCAGAAGCGGCAAATTTTCCGCTAACAGGTGTACCTTTAAATATAACCACACAAGTTGATTTCGCAACATCTTGTTCGATTCCTAAAAAATTGGTCAGCTGAATGTCGATTCCAGACTCTTCCTTTACTTCTCTTATTGCTGCCTCTTTTATTGATTCACCGATTCCCACAAATCCTCCGGGAAACTCCCATCCTCTTTTATAACTCTTTACTAGAAGGAATTTATGATCCCGATTCATCACCATAACCGCTACTGCTAATTTGTGACTTAAGATTTCATTCACCCCCCTTTCGATCCCTCAAGATATTGTTCAAGAAGGAGGATAAACACTTCCATGTCTTTATATGTGATATCACCAATATTCGCTACTCGAAAGGTGCCTAGCATGTCAACTTTACCAGGGTAAATCGTAAAGCCTTCCCTATAAAAAAAATCATGCATTTTATTAAATTCATAGTTTTGATAAGAAGGTTCGATTATAGATGTGATAATTTTGGAATGATGTTTCTTTGGAACTAAATGAGTCAATCCAAGCCGGGTGATTCCTTCAATTAAAGTATCCCACGATTTTGAATAGCGTGCATATCTGTTCTGGATTCCTTCCCACTGAGTTTCTATAATGGCCTGCTTTAAGGCATAAAGAGTCTGTACAGGGGGAGTAAATCGCATTTGTTTGGTCATTTTGAAATTATGGTACTGGTCGTATAAATGAAGATATAGATTTCGAGGTTTAATCTGACGTGTTTTTTCCAAATGATCTTTCCGGGCAACAACAAACGATACTCCTGCCATTCCTTGAAGGTTTTTATTAGAACTTGCAGCAAGATAACAAATATTCATCTTTTTCATATCAATCGGAATCCCAGCAAATGAACTCATGGCGTCAACAATCATTAAGATATTATTCTTTCTACATAATTCTCCAACAGCTTCGATATTATTAAGAAGACCTGTTGTGGTCTCGCAATGAACGAGCGCAAGATAAGAAACTTTTTGAGGAGCATTTTGAACAAAAAGCTCTAGATGATTGAGATCGATAACGTTGTCAACAGGACTTTCATATTCCAGATAATTTAGTCCATAAATCTCAGCAATTTTACACATGCGCTTACCATATGCGCCATTATTAACAATCACTACAGCATCCTGACCAATAACCGAACTTAATACTGATTCCACTGCTGCCGTTCCGGAGCCACCGAATAATACGGTAGTATACTCTTCAGGATTAGCAACAAACTTTGTTAGTTCAGTGGAGATAAATTCCATGATCTGGCCAAACTCTTTTTCCCTTGGACAAATATCTGGTATGACTTGGGCATATTTTACAGTATCCGTCGTTGTTGCCGGTCCAGGATTCAATAATATATTTCGTTTAACAGATGTTTGAATGCTTTCGCGTGCTTTGATGATCGGAGAAATAATATTAACTGCTCTCGTCCAGTGATTTTCGTCATCAACTTCGCACCATACTAAATCACTCAGTTTATGAACATATAAAGCTACTTCCTTAGAAATTCCAACGAGCCCGTCCTCGTAATCAATATTCCCTCTTGTTTGAAAAACCTTTTTTACATAGGTACACATTTTTTGAAATGTGGGATAGGAGAGTTTTGTTAAACCAACCAATTCTGCGTAGATGCTGTTCAGATCCTCTTGTTTTTTTGACATATTTACAAGGTAATGATTTTCATCCGTTTCTATATAAACCTCATCACCAGTATGAGTCAACTTACTTGCCAATATCACGTCCGACCTTTTATTTTCTATTAATGTCTGCAAAGCAACTTTTTCATAAATCAAGTCCGACTCTAATAATAAAAAGTCCTCCTTAATATAGTCCTTTAACTGATAGAGGGTGAGCATACTTCCAGTTGTTTCGTATTTTGGATTGTAGATACATTGAATTTGCGGATATTTAAAAGCTAACTTCTCATACGCTTCTCTCATATACCCTGTTCCGATAAAAATTTTACTAATCCCCATTTCTAACAATTTGGAGATGGAATTTTCAATAATAGGCTTTTCATCGATCATCAAAAATCCCTTCGGACGATTTCCTGTCCATTCACGAATTCTACTCCCCATTCCTGCCGCTAAAATAACTGCAGTCTTAATCATCCAAAAACACCTGCAATCTTTCTTTGACCTCGTGAGGTTTTATGTTTGGGCGTCCAAGCCCCTTTTTGGAACCCTTTGCTATTTTCAAATATAAAAATGTTAGTTTTGGATGCTGCTTCCAACTTTTAATGCACTTTTCTAATTCTTCTAGGTTATGAACATAAATCGAGTGCGCGTAACCGCAAGAAGCTGCTACGTCCACGAAATTGACATTATGGGAAACTGTGTGTTGCCCCCCTGTGGAATCATGTATGTGATTATCCAGAAGAATATGAAGTAAATTGGGAGGAGAATAGTGGCCATTGGTCGCCAAATTACCCATACGCATGAGTAAAGAACCGTCACCATCCAAGGCAATGATCATCTTTTCCGTCCTAGTTAAGGCCAATCCTAGTCCGAGTGAACTAACGCATCCCATGGAACCTACCATATACAAATTATTACATGCATCTTCTAGTTCATAAAGTTCCCGTCCCGTTTTTCCTGTGGTTGCCAGTTGGATGGTTTCACTATCCTTCAATGAATTAATCATTCGTAATGCTTCGTATCGTGATGGCAGCTGGTCATCCGTCACTTTTTCCCGTTTCACAATAGTTATGGATTTTTTCATCTGTTTTTCCACAAGTACAACCGGTTCGAATGTCCCTTTTTTTACGATAAAGAAGTAGGATTCATTATTTTCTATGCATTGATTGGCCCGTTCCAATTGTCTTCTAACTTCCTCAAAGTCGGAAGATAGATATTCCCATTTTATTTTCATGATGCTTAGCATTTGTGGTGTGATTTGTCCCATCAATTCGTGCTGCGGCTCATCTGAAAGCCCAGGTTCCCCGCGAAGACTAACAAAGCCAAGAATGGGAATTTGAAATGGGTAAATGAGTGATACCAAAGGTGATACAGCATTAGACAACCCGGAATTTTGCATTAAAACGACAGCCTTTTTGCCACCGATAGCTGCTCCAGCGGCAATGGCCACAGCTTCTCCCTCATTGGAAGCCGTTACGTATTCGCACTCATTGATGGCAAAGTTAATTAGATCCTTTAGATACGAACAGGGAACACCACTATAAAATTCAAAACCTATCCTTTTTAGTTCAGCCCCGAATATCGTTGTGTTGATCATTTTTCTTCACCGTCTCTTTGGATCTTCCTAAAGGTTTCAATATTCAGCCATGATCCTTTAATATATTTAACGGCAATTGGATGGATTGGCAGGATATGATTGAAAAGATCAGCCAAAGTAAGCTGTTTAAAATCTTCATTCTCTGCTAACTCCTCCAAAGCTTCTTTTACAACATTGGTTCCTTTCCCCGAAACTTTCCAAAGACCGATAAACTCTCCATGAATATTTGGGGTATCCGGCTTGCTTGATATTTGCATCAAGTCTACTGTTTTGGAATACAGCATTTTCGAATATGGAATTTTTGCCGTAATAAAATATTTCGGGGGACCTTTCAACTCATAATCAGCATCTACAACAATTGTGATGTCGCTCTCCTCATCCATTAGCTCAGTAAGGACATGAGTTTTATAGATGATGTCACTGCAGCTTATTATGGTATTCTCCCTTATTTTGTCTTTAGCCGTGTAAAGGGAATATAACTCTCCACTATCAGCAGGATCGCCGCCATCTATCTCTCTTGCCTGAGGACCTCCTGTTTTAACAATGTCTTTCAATCCAAGCGTTTTTAGTTGACGGATTTGCTCCATTATTAAAGGTTGATTCTCCGGTTGTCTTACTAGAATAATAGAATTCGTTTTCTGTTCGGAAGAGCGCAGATAGATTTGCTCCGCTGCGGCAAGCTCTTCCGCTCCTTGAAGTCGAAACACTTCTTCCAATGGAGAAACACCCCCTTCCACATTTAACAGACTTTCATCTTGGTAAATTTGACTTGATATTTTTTGCATCGCCTTGATCGATGCCCGTAGGTTATGATTGGCCCAAATGATCAAACTAATACCTAAATCCCGAAATCGATCGGTTGGAACTGAATAATATTTTGTCGGAACAATAACAACCGGAAGTCTTCCGCCCCATTCCTTCATAAAGGCTTCGATTTCTACGGCATCGGATCGTTTGCTGTGAATAAGGATGGCATCAGTCCCGGCTTTTCGATAAGCCTCTGCACGTTTCAAAGCCTCCTCCAGTCCCCAGCCTGCAATAAAAGCTTCCACTCTCGAAATCACGACAAAGTCATCATCTACCTGACTATCTTTCATTGCTTTGATCTTTCCGCAAAATTCATTAATATCGGCAAGCGGCTGTGCTTCGCCCCTAATAAATGAATTCGTTTTCGGAAATAGTTTGTCTTCAATGCAAACCCCGGCAATATGGCGCTGTTCGAGCTTTTTAACCAATCTCCTGGCATTATTAAAGTTACCGTAACCTGTGTCACCATCAAGAAGAATTGGTATCGATGTCGCATCACTCATAAACTCCAAAACTTCCAGTACTTGCGTCCATGAAGCCTCGTTGTTATCTCGGACACCCATTGTAGCTGAAATGGATAAACCGCTTGCCCATATCCCTTTGAATCCTGCTTCTTCCACGATTTTCGCAGACAAAGCATTATGAGCTTCCATGATGGACTCTAGCTGTTTACTATTAATCAAGTTTCTCAGCTGTGTAGTTTTCCTCATTGCCATTCCCCTTGCTTTTTTACTCATCGTTTTCCGGGATGAGTTTTTTTCTTAGCTCTTTAAAGGTTGATTTCTTCATAACACGATGGGTAATTTTTAGAAGTATCTTCGTATTTTCATCTAAGTGAGGACGCAAAATTTCATATACCTCATCACCTGTATGACAAAAATGAACACTGTTTTGATCCATTCCAAACTTTAAAGCTGCTCTCCCAATTTCTTCTGCTTCTTCTCCTACGACGATAAGTAAGTCGATATTTGTCTCCACAGCCTTTTTTCCCATTTCTTCATATTGTTTCATCGCATACGGGCCTTCTCCCAGTTGGGGCATATAACCTAGAAGGGCGATTGATTTTTTTCCTTTTGAAACATCCTTGAGTACTTGGAGCGCTGCAGCCATAGAAAGAGGAGAAGAATTCCATGTATCATCAATCACCGTACATCCTTTTATTCCTTTTTTAAACTCTAAATGTTCTTCCACCTGTTCAAATGAAGCTAACCGCTTTATGGAAACCGGGATTTCTATACCTACATACGATGCGGCCGCTATTGCAGCAAGGGCATTATAGACATTGTGCCCGCCGTATCCGGGTACAAAGACTTCATAAAACCTTCCTTCATGCTCCAAGGTGAAATTCATGCCTCCTTCAGCATACTGGATATTCTTTGCCCGAAAATGGCAACGATCACTCTTGCCAATATATACGACTCTATGAAAATGACGGGTATCCACCACTTTTCTAATATTTTCATCATCCTCATTCAAAATGAGCGTTCCGTGTTCAGGATCTAATCCTTCCACGATTTCCGCTTTCGCTTTCATATATTCTTCAGGTGTTTCACAATCAGCCAGATGATGAACCCCGATATTTAACAAAATTCGGATTTGAGGTTGGAAATACTTACAAGCAACCCTCAAATAACCTGGATAAGCAACCGGCATCTCAAAGACAGCCACTTCTGTTTCATCATCAATACCAGTCAAATACCGCAAATTGACGGACATGGAATTCATGCTCATCCAGGTGGCCTTCACTTTATAATCTTCGCGGAGAATTTGGCGGATCATCTCTTTGGTTGTCGTTTTTCCACAAGTTCCCGTTACACCGATGACGGGGATATCAAAAAGACTTCGGTAATATTCGATAAACTTCCAATAAGCTTCTTCTAAATGATCAGTTTTAATAAGAGTGATTTGATTTCCTAGTTCTGTACATAAATCAGGTTTATCTGTTACGATCACAATGGAATGATTTTGCTTCCAATACTTACCTCTAATTCGTTCTCTATCCATATGAAACACCAATGTGTGATCATTAATATCCTTTTTTGAATAATTCATGACATGTTTAATTAATGGATTTCCTGACCCTTGAAGGACATCCCCCCCAATTTGCTTGAGGATTTCTTGTAACGTTAAGTTTTTCACGTAAAATCACCTTACTTTTTATTATTTATTTTCTTCTTCATAACCTGCCAGCAAAGCTGCGTAATTGAGCAGACGGATGCCAGCCAAAGTGCGCAGTTTATACGCTTTGATCTGTGAAAACAAGTTGTCGGGCTTCGCATTAATTTCAAGCAGCTTAACTGAATTGTACTGGTCTATGCATAAATCTACCGCCAACTCTCCAAAGGCACCAATTTTCTCTTCTATAGTTGTAACGATATTTCGAGAGATTTTCTCCAGTTGGTTAGTGACATTGCGTCGATCTGTTGGATCAGGGTACAAGTTATTTAGTACTTTGCTTAAACGCATGTTCGTTTCCGATGCTTCTGTCAACACATCCTCATTTGTGAGACGGGCCACCATACCTGTTCTATACCAAATTTGTTTTTGAGTTTTTTGCATATAGACACGTATCTCCAAATTTTTTCCGTTGTACTTTTTCCTCTGGATTCCCTCTTGAACAAGATAAGGGTTGTTTTTCAGCAGAGGAGACAGCAGGGTAAATAACTCTTCTATATAATTAAGCTGATGGAATGTTTTTTGATTGAAATCCAACCAAAAGATTCCCGTAGGTCGACGGATTACCCGAATTACTCCCTTGCTTAAAGCCCCGCCTAATGGTTTTAAAAAGATTTCTCCATAGCTATCGAGCATTTCTGTAATATCATTAGGGTGTTCGAGTAAACGGGAATCCGGGAGATATTTTTTATGCTCTCTAGCGAGAAGCTGATGGGTCTCCCATTTGTTACCTGTCAAATGAAATAAGATCGGTGGATTGATAAAGGGAATTTTATAAACTGATTGAAGCTTGGTTCGGACTTCATCTATGTCAACATTTTTTTCGCCACCCAGAAAATAGCGATCATAGATGACTGCCGGAAAAGGGAAAAGCTCGTCACCTTGGAGCGATGTTCCTTTAATCACTTTTTGATCCCAGTCAATGTCTTGAGGTTCAAAGACATATACAAGCATTTGCTTTTCATTTGCAAGCCGACATAAGTGTTGAAAATAGGTAGTTTGTCTTTCAAAAGGACGGGTAGCGAGGATTCCGACAATAGGCCCCAGGGTAATTACTCCATTTGTAGATGATAATTTTGGACACCAATCTTTCGGTAGAGATAATTTTTCGCGCAGGGATTTGGAAAGATGTACCATATTTGAATTTCGAAATGAGAATGGATAAGCGTGAATGATGGCCGGTGAAATTGCTTTTCCTGCACAAATAGTTGCAGACTGTCCCTCTTTAAGGTTATATTTTAGTCTCGTCTTTTTCGGAATCTGGATAATGTGTCCTCGATCATATGATTTCTTAGGAATCGTCATCTCCCAGTTCCGGCGAATATCACTTGCCTCACTATAGGGATATCCTTTTTCAATTACTTCGAATAGAAAAGATAATTCACTCTCATATTGGGAATAACTAGAGGTTTTCATGAGCCTGGCTTTTATATCTCCCCACAGCTGTTTGAGAAAAATTTGATTTCCCTGGTAGTAAGCCCGTTGAACAAGTGGATGAAATACGAATTCACTCTTTAATTCATGATGATGTGCAGCGACTAACCGGGCAAGACACAAAATAGATATTGTAAGTTTTGGGTCAATGATCCATGAACTTAAGGATAAATATTCAAACCCATACTCCTTTACACGATAGCGCCCTAACCCGCCGTGTTTTGTTCTCCTTCTGATCTTAGCCGTCCTGGGGTCTTCTATCATCGCTGCAGGGATAGCAAGATAATGGTCAAGAGCCCTTAATAGGGATAAAGAATGAGGCATTCCAAAATGGATATGTCCTCCACATTGATATCCTGAAAAAGGCATGCTGCCTGCATGAAATTGGATGTTTTCATAAGGTACCTTTTCTGATGATTCTAATATCAACTTTTTTATATTCCCAAAAAGTTCCAGCGGTGATTCCGCTTGTTCCGGTCTTAGTTCTGCCAACGCATATTCACCACTATCTTGTTCGATTTGCCTCTCATCACATCCAATGGCTCCCTTAATAGGAAAGAAAGTGGATGCAGGTAAAAGTTCATCATCACAACTCAACATAAACTCAATGTCTGCACCCATAGTGAAGGGGAGTTTTGGTGTAATGTCCGGTTCTGAATAAGGAATCTCCGAAGAATTAATATCCGTTACAATTACTGATCCGCTCGCTAACATTCCAATTTTTACAAAACCATTAGTAAGACCCGTTACGTAAAGCGCCCGAATGGCAATGTTCAACCAGTCTGTTGGAATACTCGTACTATCTATAAATTCCCAGCTCCAGCCAAATGCTTCGGTTCGAATTGGCACTTCATTGAATATTACCTGTTGACCTACAGCTATTTGAATTCTTTTTACGTTAAGCGCTTGAACTTCCAAACGATACTCCTTTTCGATTACATAGAGTTTTGTAAAATAATCATATCCTTCATCCATCGCTTGATCCTGTGTATTTATAATAAAAATATCTTTTCCTACGTGATGACCGTACTTTCGGCCTATGATAGGATACGCACAGGTTTTGGGATCAACCAGTTCAACGGATGGTACATTATTTAAATTAAGGGTTTGCAACATTAATTCTTTATCTGATAACATACAGAATCGCTCTCTCATCGGATCCATATGTAAAACCTCCAATTTAGATAATCTTCAAAAGCTTTCTTCCGTTCATACTATACAAAAAGTTAATTAGTTAATTAATAATATATTATAAATATCCAAATAAGTTTCCTGTGTGTTTATCCCGGTTAAGCCCATATAAGGATAGAAAGCTTTGTTGACTTTAAAGAGAGGGTATATATTTCTTATCAAATTACTATAATGTTTCACAAATTCCATTTCGCTTGCATTTGTTATTATGGAGGGACATGATTGGGGACGAAATAAAGGAGGAATGACCGATGCCATTGAAATTTATTCATCAAAACTACTTGAAATATAACAAAGGCAAAGGATTTATATGCTGTCACGTCGATGCCTTACATGCTACGCCGCCTGCAGCGGATTTATTTACCGACAAAATTGTGGAGAATCTAATAAAAAAAACAGGATGTGCTGGTATTGTTGGTACAGTATCGAGAAATCATGCTGATTTGAATAGAAGCCCTAATGGTGACAATGATGAAGGTATAAAAGAATATAGAAATGCCATTAAAGATATCCTTGAATTTTTAGACATATTAGATCATGTTAACAACCATTTAACACAACCTTATCTACATTTATCTTTTCATGGTATGAAGGATATTCATCACGGACCTTATGCTATTGAAGTTGGAACAGTCCATGGACAATCGTGTTCGATGGAAATTAGAAGTTGGTTCGAGGAAATCTTAACGAAGAAGGCCCTAGAAATTATACCCGAAATAGAAGTAGTATTTGATAAAAAATTTATTGGCAACAAGTCCATTGTTTTTCATAGACTAGGAGACGGAAAGGGGTATTCGGGATATCATCATAACTTTAATACTTTTCAAATCGAGTTATCCCGAACAGTTCGAAGTAAGCACTGTTCTAAAATAGTTGATATATTTTCCCGAATTATAAATGATTTCCAAACAACATTTGTGATCAATTAATCACCAACAACCATTTATTGCCCGTTACATAGGGAACCATTTATTCTTAAAGGGAGAGCGGTTAAAAGACCACCGCCCTTTTTCTTTTAATTGCATAAAATAAACCTCGCTTCACGGACAAACTCTCTTATTTTATTAATCGTTTCTAAGAAGAAGCTATTGACTGAGTTGGCAGGATATTAGACGGAAAGAGGCAGAACGTTTGTCCCTTTTTCAAGTTGATTACCTTAAGGAGTCCCTTCATCCACTATATTTTTCACGTATTTCGGCAAAACAAAAGAAGCAAGAAAAATCTCAGGGTCAATATATTGAGTATCCTTGTGTTGCAACTTGTTGAGATCTGCCTGAAGAGGATCCCATTTCTTGGAGGCAATTGTGAAACTCCAAATACCACAAGGAAAGATTGGTATAGAGACCAAGTACGGACGGACAATGGGGAATAAATCCCTCAAGTTTTTCACAGTATTTTTTAGAGTAGAAATGTTATAGTAGGGGGAGCCTGACTGAAAGGCAACAACGCCGTCATTAGTAAGACAATCATAGACATATTGGTAAAAATCCGGTTTAAATAACTTGGCTCCCGGTCCAGCTGGATCTGGTCGGTCAATAATAAGGACGTCATAGCTTCCTTTATTCTCCTGAATCCAATCGAGACCATCGCGATGGATCATGTGGAATCTTTGATCGTTTTCATAATAAGAGGAAGGAGTTAACCACATCCGACATACCTCTGTAACCCGTTGATCAATTTCCACTACATCGATTTGTTCAATCCCTGCATATTTCATCGCCTCACGTGCAGGGCCACAATCTCCTCCGCCAATCATGGCCACCTTCTTCGGATCTGGATGGGTCACGATGGGAATGTGACTAATCATTTCATTATAAATAAATCCCTCATTTGTTGATATTTGCGGTGTTCCATCCAATATAAGCATTTTTCCAAAACCTTTCGTATCGACAATACTAATTTCTTGGAATGGGGATTGCTCATAATGGAGTAAGGTTTTTATTTTATAGCCAGCTTTTAATCTAGCATTTGCGACATAATTCCATATCCAAAGAACTCCATTATCATCTTTCTTATATCTAGAAAGAGAATTTCGATCTGTCATCCTTTTCACCCCCTATTTCAAAACTTCATTTTCTATATAAAGTATGAAATATTCCCATGCCTTGACATACTTCAATAGCACAAATTCATGGCGTCTGATTTCGAGTCGGAATCAAACCGAAATACAGTTTACATACGTAACCGCACCTTAATTTTCATCCGCGACCGGTAGTGAACAGTACCTATCAAAATTGATAAACAGTTGGATCAGAAAAAAGGAGAGATGAAGTGTGACAGGAGTGTTAAACTTAATCCTCATCCTTCACGTCCAAATCTTCTGGAATTGGTTCATTGAGCATTTCTTCCACTAGTTTTTTGTACTTTTCCATTTGTTCCAAATGCGTATTGAATTGCTCCTTATAAATCAAATACTTCTCTCCATCATGGATAGCACGGATTCGCTTTTGCCGTATGAGGCTTTCAATATACGACTCCGACGCAGATAAAAACTCGGCGGTCTCTTTAACGGTCAAATACAATGACTTCACTCCTTGGTCTTCAAGTTGGTCGTAACAGGCAAAATGGAGTGAATAGAACAATCACTCCATTAAGAAACTCATTCATCTTCTTTTAGTTGCAGCACGGCTACCGACTCCACATGCAGCGTATGTGGAAACATATCAACAGGCTGCACCTGTACGGTTTTATACCCGCCGTCCTCTAAAATCCGAAGATCGCGGGCAAGTGTAGCCGGATTACAGGATACATACACCACCCTTTTCGGCTTCATGTCAATGATGGTTTGCAGCAGGGCTTCATCACAGCCTTTCCTTGGCGGATCAACAACGATGACATCTGCTTTAATACCTTTATCATACCAGTCAGGAATAACTCTTTCCGCTTCTCCTACTTCAAACTCAACATTCGTCATGCCATTTAATTTCGCATTGCGTTTTGCGTCTTCAATCGCCTCAGGAACAATTTCAACACCATATACTTTTTTCGCTTTTTGCGCAAGGAAAAGTGAAATGGTTCCAATGCCGCAATAGGCGTCAATTACCGTTTCCTCACCGGTCAGCTGTGCATACTCCAATGCTTTGTCATACAATACCTTCGTTTGCTTAGGGTTAACTTGGTAAAAGGAGCGTGCCGAGATAGCAAACTTGATGTCGCCGATTAAATCATAAATATATTCCTCGCCCCAAAGCACATTTGTTTTGTCACCCATGATGACATTCGTACGCTTTGAATTAACGTTTTGGACAATTGATTTCACTTGTGGGAATTTCTCGATGATTTCTTGTACAATGCTGTTCTTATGAGGCAGCTCTTCTGTTTTAGTTACGAGTACCACCATGGCCTCCCCTGTAACAAGGCCGTAGCGGGTCATAATATGGCGCAATGTACCGCGGTGTTTTTGTTCATCGTACGCACGGATATCGTATTTCCCGCAAATCTCTTTCACAGCCTGAACAATTTCATCATTTTTTTCTTGTTGAATGAGACAAGCTTCCATGTCGATAATCTCATGGCTTCGCTGTTGATAAAAGCCTGCGATAAGCCCTCCTTCTCGCTCTCCGACAGGAACCTGGGCTTTATTACGGTAGCGCCATGGATCATTCATCCCTAATACAGAATGAACGGGAACATCAGGTAAATGGCCGATGCGTGCCATTACTTCTTTCACTTGCTTTTGTTTAAAAACAAGCTGCCCTTCATAACTCAAATGCTGCAGCTGGCAACCGCCGCATTCTTTATAGATGGGGCATGGAGGAGTCATTCGATATTGGCTTTCTTCATGTATTTCCTCCAATCTCCCGAACGCATACCCTTTTTTCACTTTCATCACTTTCACTTTTCCACGCTCGCCGGGCAAAGCATTCGGCACAAAGATAGGAAAGCCTTCAACCTTCGCTACTCCTGCTCCATCATGGGTTAAATCTTCAAATGTGACATCTACATATTCATTCTTTTGAACCGGTAGTTGTTGTTTGGTCATCGTATGTTACATCCTTTTCTAAAATGCTGAACTGATTGTATCTTGAGGAAAAGGTCCATTTAGCGAAGATGTTCAAGATGATATTTTTACACGTCTGGAAGATTCTCGCCTCTCTCCATTGCTTCTGCTTTTTTCTTTGGTACAAACACTTCGATATGCCGGTATAAGTTAACGAATTCTCCAGGGAGCAATCCCCCATATTCTCCGTCTAAATTCAATTGCATTTTTTCATCTGTGAACACTTTAACGCGATTCGCTTTTGTATAAATCAAATTTGGATCGTTAATATGATCCCCGCGTAAAGCGAGTGTCGCAATCCGGATAAATTCTGCAAGGTTCGTTTTCTTTAAAATAATTAAATCAAACATTCCATCATTTAAAGAAGAATCTGGTACTAACTTTTCAAAACCGCCAACTGAATTCGTTAACGATACAAGAAACAACATAACTTCGCCTTCAAACATTCTGCCATCATACTCAACTCTAACGTTTGTCGGCTTAATGGACGGTAAAATTTCCATCCCTTTAAGATAGTAAGCAAGCTGTCCAAGCATCGTTTTTAATTTACTTGGCACTTCGTATGTCAACTCTGTTAAACGTCCGCCACCGGCAATATTGATGAAATAATGCGTTTTTCCTTCGTTTGTCACACTGCCAAGATCAATAGGCACTGAAACACCCTCTGTAATCACATCACAAGCTGCTTCAATCGTTGTTCTTGGTACACCAATGGCACGGGCGAAATCATTAGTCGTCCCAACAGGTATAATTCCTAATTTTGGACGATATTCCTGTTCGGCAATACCGTTGACTACCTCATTGATCGTACCGTCTCCGCCTGCCGCAATGACTAAATCAAACTTGCGCTCAACAGCCTTGCGCGCCGCCTTAGTTGCATCACCAGCTCCTGTTGTCGCGTGGCAAGATGTTTCATAACCTGCCTGTTCCAATTTTTGTAACACTTCCGGTAAATGTTTTTTAAATAGCTCACGTCCGGAAGTCGGATTGTAAATAATCCTTGCTCGTTTCATATCCCATCATCCTATAAATAATGATAATTTTTCACTAATCCTTATTATCGTAAACTTACTCCTTTTTCAAACATGTCCTTTTCTATTCTACACGAAAAAAACACCACCCACCAACGAGCAGCGTCTCTAAGTTGAAAAGTACACCAATTTGCGCAAATAAGTATAACAAATATAGAAAAAACAAGCAATTATCACTAGAAAATAGCTTATTAATGAGTGAATTAATCCCGATTATTTCCTTTGAAGAATATCTTTTGCATCATTTAGTGTTCAAATTATTTATGTTTCTAAGCTTGTAGCTGTCCCTGGAAAGCTACATAACGTAATAGCCCTCCCTTCAGAAGAAGGGAGGGCTATTACATTACTTAGCGCTTTTGAATTTCTTCTAACAATAATTTATTAACCATCGGCGGATTCGCTTGTCCTTTAGTAGCTTTCATGATTTGACCAACCAAGAAACCAATTGCTTTCTCTTTTCCGTTCTTGTAGTCCTCGATGGATTGAGGATTTGCATCCAGGGCTTCTGTAACGATTTTGCGTAAAGCACCTTCGTCCGAAATTTGAACAAGACCTTTTTCTTTGACGATCTTTTCGGCATCGCCGCCGTTTTCAATCAGCTCTTTGAATACTTTCTTGGCAATCTTAGAAGAAATGGTACCGTCTTGGATCAATTTGATCATACCAGCTAAACCTTCCGGTGTTAGCGCAACATCTTTCAACTCTTTTTGCTCTGCATTTAAATAAGCAGATACTTCACCCATTAACCAGTTAGATGCCAGCTTAGCATCGGCTCCGGCATTAACTGTCGCTTCGAAGAAATCCGCCATTTCCTTCGTTACCGTTAAGACTTTGGCGTCATAAGATGGCAAACCAAACTCTTCTACATAGCGCTTTTGACGTGCATCCGGAAGCTCAGGGATTTCTGCACGCACCCGCGCTTTCCACTCATCATCAATGTGCAGCGCCACAAGGTCCGGCTCCGGGAAGTAACGGTAATCATCAGAACCTTCTTTTACGCGCATTAAGATCGTTGTTTTGCTTGCCTCATCATAGCGGCGTGTTTCTTGTTGGATTTCTCCACCTGAAAGAAGCACTTTTTCTTGACGTTTCTCTTCGTACTCAAGACCTTTTTGAACGAAGGCGAATGAGTTTAAGTTCTTCAGCTCTGTCTTTGTACCGAATTTCTCTTGACCGATTGGACGAAGAGAAATGTTCGCATCACAACGAAGAGAACCTTCCTCCATTTTACAGTCTGATACACCTGTGTATTGGATAATGGATTTTAATTTTTCAAGGTATGCGTATGCTTCTTCAGGAGAACGCATATCAGCCTCGGATACAATCTCCACTAAGGGAGTACCTTGACGGTTAAAGTCTACTAAGGAATAACCGTCGCCTGTATGCGTTAATTTCCCTGCATCTTCCTCTAAGTGAAGACGGTTAATGCGAATACGTTTGGTTTTACCGTTCACTTCAATGTCAATCCAGCCGTTCTCGCCAATCGGCTTGTCAAATTGAGAAATTTGATATGCTTTTGGATTGTCTGGATAGAAATAGTTTTTACGGTCAAATTTCGTGTCTGTCGCAATTTCGCAGTTTAATGCCATTGCAGCCTTCATCGCAAACTCCACAGCCTGCCTGTTTAAAACAGGAAGTACGCCTGGATATCCTAATTCAATAACACTCGTTTGCGTATTTGGATCCGCACCGAATGCATTGGGACTTGCAGAGAAGATTTTTGACTTCGTTTTTAACTCAACGTGTACTTCAAGACCAATAATTGTTTCAAAGTTCATCTTGTTCTCACCCCTTACAATGCTGGTTTTGCTTTATGATGTTCTGTTGCTTGCTCGAACGCATGAGCAACACGGTAAATGGTCGATTCATCAAAGTGTTTACCTATGATCTGCAATCCTAAAGGCAACCCATCAGAAAGTCCGCATGGTACAGAAATCCCTGGAACACCTGCAAGGTTAACCGGAATCGTTAAGATATCATTAGCATACATGGTCATTGGATCGCTTGTTTTCTCACCGATTTTAAATGCCGGTGTCGGTGTTGTTGGTCCAATGATGACATCGTATTTTTCAAATACATTTTCAAAGTCTTGCTTGATTAATGTACGGACTTGTTGTGCTTTTTTATAGTAAGCATCATAATAACCGGAGCTTAATGCAAACGTACCAAGCATGATGCGGCGTTTAACTTCGTCACCAAAGCCTTCGCTCCGTGTTTGTTTGTACATCTCAATTAAGCTTTCAGCGTTATCTGTGCGATAACCGTAACGAACACCGTCAAAGCGGGCAAGGTTCGCTGATGCTTCAGAAGACGATAATAAATAGTAAGTTGCTAACGCATATTTAGAATGCGGAAGGGAAACCTCTTCCCAAGTAGCGCCTAATCCCTCTAATGCTTTTAACGCATCCAGAACGGATTGACGAACTTCTTCACTTACCCCTTCACCTAAATATTCTTTCGGTACGGCAATCTTCAAGTCTTTAATATCGCCTGTTAAAGCAGATACATAATCAGGTACATCAACATTAGCGGATGTCGAATCCATTGGATCTAACCCCGCAATGGCTTGAAGTAAGTAAGCATTATCTTCTACCGTTCTTGTGATTGGTCCAATTTGATCCAAAGAAGACGCAAACGCAACTAAACCGTATCGAGATACACGGCCATATGTAGGTTTCAAGCCAACAACGCCACAATAAGAAGCCGGTTGACGGACGGAACCACCCGTATCTGAGCCTAATGAGAATGGTACTTCTCCTGCTGCAACTGCCGCTGCCGATCCACCACTTGAACCGCCTGGTACATGACCAAGATTCCATGGGTTTCTCGTTAATTGAAGGCCTGAATTTTCCGTAGAAGACCCCATCGCAAACTCGTCCATGTTCAACTTACCAATGGTAACAGCCTCTGCGTTTTTTAGTTTTTGAACAACAGTTGCATCATAAATGGGGTCGAAGTTTGCTAGAATTTTACTAGAGCATGTTGTACGTAAGCCATTTGTTACAATGTTATCCTTGATGCCGATTGGCATACCAAATAATAGACCGAATTCATCCTTCGTTCCTAATGCTTCATCTAATTCTTTTGCATAAGTATGAGCCTGTTCTTCATTTAACGCTAAAAATGCGCCTACTTTTTCGTCTACTTCATTAATACGTTTATATGATTCGTCGACAAGGTCTTGTACACGAATTTCTTTGTTATGTAACTTCTTATGTAATTCCGATATCTTTGAATCAAAAAGTGACATAATAAAGCCTCCTTCCTTACTCTAAAATAGATGGTACACGAATGTATCCATCTTTGTGGTCTGGTGCATTTTTCACAACCTCTTCAATCGGTAAGCCCTGTTTCGGCTCATCTTCACGCATTACGTTCTTCATCGCTAATACGTGCGAAGTTGGCTCTACATTCGTTGTATCTAATTCATTTAATTGTTCTGCATATGTAATAATCGCATCTAACTGTTTTTGAAACATGGATGCTTCTTCCTCTGTAATCGCTAAACGCGCTAAATGTGCAACATGCTTTACTTGGTCGATTGAAATTCTTGACATGTCCTTTCACCTCCGGATATTCGTCCCACTGCAATATACTGATAATACCAAACTTTAGCCTAATGGAGCAACCTTTCACCATAGTTGTTTTTTTGTATTTTTATCCCACTATCAACATGCACAAACGAGAGAAAACCGCCCTTTTTCATTCAAGGACACTTCGTTTCCTGAGAGTTAGTTTTAAAGATTAATATATTGCATTCCCTTCCCTGCCCAATACAAAAAACGGTTACATATCATAATTTTCATTTTACTGGAATATACTGACTACTCCAAACATCAAAATTATTAAAATATTAAAAAATATTTTTATATAATATATAAAAAGGGGTCCGGACGCCTAAAAATACGTCCAGACCTCTTTTATTGATAAATATGAACAAACGGTTTTTCTTTATTTGCTTCTCTTACAATGACACTTTCAGGTCCAGCGGTAGAAGTAATATATACTTGAGTCGAGATATGAGGAGGAAAATGCTCAAGCATTAAACCAGCCACATATTGGGTAAACCCGATAACCTCGCCTTTTCCGTAAAATTGAATTGGAATCTCAACGGTCATCTGCTGTAATTGTCCGTCTTTGTAATAACCGCGGGCAATGACACTTGTAAAGTTAGGGAAATAATCTTCAATCTTGCTCTTGAATTCATTAAACATCATGGCATCGTCCCGATAGTCTTTCGTTGCTTCAGATGAAGGAAATAAGTAATATTTCTCATCTATCTTTTCCCAGTTATCAATCGTTGCCTCTCCTTTGTCAGCTGCTCCTACGGCAAAGAAGTTTCCTGGAGTAATAGAATTTTTAGGCATTTGTTTAAACAGACCTATCGTGATTGGAACTTGTCCGAGCCCTTCCATTTCCCTCATGCGTTTAATAATCTCTTCTGCTATTTTCTTTCCTTCCCGTTCAAGCTCTTCTTGTTTAATTTTTACTTCCCGAGGATACCCATGCTCTTCGGCGTAGTAATGAGTCGAATTTAAAGCTAAGCCAATCATGATGCCGCCGAGTTGAAGCTTCTCATCATCACCTTTAATTAAATAATCTTGCTCTAAAATATGGGAAAGATATATCGGACTTCTTTTATTTCGTTCTTCTAACGAACCCTTTCCCGTATCAATTGGGTTTAATCCTAAGTTTTGGACTTTTTTGTCTTTCGATTCTTTTTGGGCCTCTGCTAATTGTTGATCGGTCTTTTTTCTCTTTAACCACGCCTGAACAGTTTTTTTCTCGAGATATTGCCCTTCTTGATAAAAATACTGATCGGCGGGAAACTCAGACTGTGCCAATCTCATTAAGCCAGTCTCAAATTCTGTAATATCAAGGCGGTTATTTAAATTAGATGCAACAAGTCCTCTCGCTTCTCCTGCTTTAAACGGAAGGATTGTTCGATAATAACTATCTGAAATACTAAACTTTGGAATAATTGCTTTTTCTTTTTTAGAATCCGTCTGCTGTACAACTTCATCCTCTTTTTTGAAATTAGGTGCACACGCTGAGACAAACAGCATGACGATGAGAGAAATTAAAAACGTTTTTTTCAACAAAACATTTGACACCTCTTATTAATTAATATATAGACACTTATAGACAAATGAGAAAATCCTTCACACTCACTGAGGGGGGGGAGAGCTGTAAAACAATCTCCATATAAAAGACAAACAGCCACTTTTTTACAAGGTTATTTAAGTTTTAGGCTATTGTTTTACTGCTCTTATTTATTTAATTCTTGGAGCATTCGAGCTTCGTCCCAAACTTCGATACCAAGCTCTTGTGCCTTTGTTAATTTGGAGCCGGCTTCTTCTCCTGCAATGACAAGATCGGTCTTTTTACTGACACTCCCGGTGACTTTTCCGCCAAGTTCTTCAATCTTGGCTTTGGCCTCGTTACGTGCTAATTGTTCGAGCTTTCCGGTTAGTACAATGGTTTTGCCGGCGAAATAAGAATCGATCTCTGATGGCTCAACTTGCCTTGGCCCTTTGTATGTCATATTCACATCGAATGACTCTAATTCAGCCAAAAGCTCGAGTACTTCCGGCTGGGAGAAATAAGTGACAACGGCATCAGCCATTTTATCCCCTATTTCGTTGATTGCTACTAATTCATCATAGGTTGCTTCTTTTAGCCTGTCCATCGTTTCGAAGTGTTGAGCCAATGTTTTCGCAGCTTTGGCACCTACATGACGAATCCCTAAGCCGAACAATAGCTTCTCTAAAGAATTGCTTTTCGATGTTTCAATCGCTTGGATTAAATTATCAGCTGATTTCTCTCCCATTCTTTCCAATTGAATGAGCTGCTCTTTTGTTAAACGGTATAAATCAGCAACATCGTGAACGAGATCTTCCTTAAACAGCTGTGTAATCACCTTTTCACCTAAACCATCGATGTTCATGGCGTTACGGGACACAAAATGAATGAGCCCTTCACGAATTTGAGCGGGACAGCTAGGATTAATACAGCGCAACGCAACCTCGCCTTCCAAACGCACAAGTTCACTATCGCATTCCGGACAGTGTGTCGGCATATGAAACTCTTGCTCTTCACCGCTTCTGCGATCTACAATGACATTTACCACTTCCGGGATGATGTCTCCTGCCTTTTTCACGACAACATAGTCACCGATATGAATGTCTTTTTCGCGAATAAGGTCTTCGTTGTGCAAGGACGCACGTCTTACAATCGTCCCGGCAACTCGAACCGGCTCCAGTAAGGCGGTTGGCGTTACGACACCTGTCCGCCCTACATTCAGCTCAATTCCTAAGAGCCTTGTCATCACTTCTTCAGCCGGGAACTTATAAGCGATGGCCCAGCGTGGACTTTTGGCAGTTGTACCAAGCTGTTCCTGCTGGTTAAATAAATCGACCTTAATGACAATGCCGTCAATTTCATAAGGTAAATCAGGCCGCTTCTCTCTCCAGCTATCCACATATTCTAAAACCTCATCTATCGTAGCACATTTCTGGCGGTTTGGATTCGTCTTAAAGCCCAATTTATCAAGTAAATTTAATCCTTCACTATGGGACTCAACCCCTGTATTTCCTGCATCGGCAATCGCATACAAAAATAAATCGAGATTGCGCTTTGCCGCAATTTTAGGGTCAAGCTGTCTTAACGAACCAGCCGCTGCATTTCTTGGATTAGCAAAAGGAACTTCTCCTTGCTCAGCCTTGATTTCGTTTAAAGCATCAAACGATTTCTTTGGCATATAAGCTTCGCCTCTTACTTCGATCGAAAGAGGCTCCGGCAAGCGCAGCGGAATAGAACGAATCGTTTTTAAGTTAGCACTAATATCTTCTCCCGTTGTTCCATCACCTCGCGTCGCTCCCTGTACAAAATAGCCGTCCTCATAGCGAAGGGAAACAGCTAATCCATCAATTTTCAGCTCACAAACGTAAGCAACACCATCTCCCACTACCTGGCGGACACGGCGATCAAAATCGCGCAGGTCCTGCTCATTGAAGGCATTTGCCAAGCTTAACATCGGTGTTTTATGTTCCACTTTTTCAAATGCATCCAGCGCTTGTCCTCCAACTCGCTGGGATGGGGAGTCGGATGTTCTTAACTCGGGAAATTGCGTTTCAAGATCAATTAGCTCTTGCATTCGTTGATCGTATTCCGCATCAGGGACACTCGGATTATCCAGTACATAGTACTCATAATTGTAACGGTTCAACTGATCATGCAGCTCTTGAACACGAACCTTAGCCGTTTCTACATTCATTCCTTTTACTCCTTTACACAATTCGTGATTGACAAATTATACTTTCGTAACAGGTGCAAATTTCGCCAACAAACGCTTAATGCCAGTCGGGCTCGGGAACGCAATATCGAGCTCCTTTGAATCCCCTTCTCCTTTTACACTTACTACTGTACCAATTCCCCATTTTTTATGCTCGGCTTTATCCCCCACTTGCCAATCAATCGATTCGCCCCCAGTTGAGGATAGAGCAGGGCGTGCGGCCATCGAACGTTTTACGGGACGATTGACTGTGGATGGAGAAAGCGATTTTTTGCGCTCGTTCAATCGCTCCACCAATTCATCTGGGATTTCGTTAATGAAACGGGACATCGGATTGATGTTTGTCTTACCAAACAACGTTCTCATCTGCGCATGAAGAAGATAGAGTACTTCCTCCGCCCTTGTAATTCCTAATGGTGATAGGTAAGCCTTTGATGTGATCTCCAGCTTTTCCCCCACCCCACACCGTGCGTGCGGCTTTCACCGCACACGGCGTTCCATCTAAGTAAACAGGTTATCATAATAAGGATAGCGATTAACCTGTCCCTTAGACTTGGGGCCTTCCCTCCACTCCTTATTATCAGAGTTTCATTGGTACTACACCCCTACTGCCATCCCTATTCATAACTCTTTCACAGCCTAGGCTTGCTGCTCCCCAAGTTATTACTTAATCGTTAGGGACTTCTGACGTTCCGAAACTGCTAGGTATATAACTATACTTAGGTCCTGCCTTTACCCCGATTACCTCTCTTTATAGAGTGAAGCAACCCATTAGCTTCATCCATCACAAACCGCTACGATATCTGTTCTGGAAAGTAATTAATTAGCCTTCATTTCTAAAGACCGCTCTACGAGGCGTACATTCAGCAGTTCGTCATTGATTTTTCAAATTCTAACCATATATAGCTCCCTGTCCGCATCACTTTCGCAGTATGTTTAACCTTTCCTCAGCTTAACCTGTTAGGGCTACTCGACGCGACTTCACCCCGCTTCACACGCATTCGTTACCAAACACGCATGGGGGAGTATTAACAGCCATCTAGTCATGGGATTTATTTGGGTATCCCACCGTGGTCTCACAGTTTCAGTTGTAACTAACAAATCGTTAGCCCAGACAATCCTTCGAGCAAGCTCGATTTCTGTCTAACGTCACGCACCATAAGCTAAACGACGCTCTTCTTCCATTTCTTCTTCCTCTTGAAGGGAGCGGCTGTGCGGGAAGACTCCTTCTTCCAGACCGATTAAAAAGACTTCTGGGAATTCTAATCCTTTAGCAGAGTGCAGTGTCAT
Organism: Bacillus songklensis; assembly: GCF_042649685.1. Lineage (NCBI taxonomy): Bacteria > Bacillati > Bacillota > Bacilli > Caryophanales > Bacillaceae > Bacillus > Bacillus songklensis. The sequence continues at coordinate 97,270 of NZ_JBHRZT010000070.1, forward strand.
CAAAATAACAGCATCATTTTCATCTTCCTCACTGTCAAGCTGGTCGATATCCGCTACTAGAGCCAAATCCGTTAAAAAGGCAACAAGGCTCTTATCTTCACTGCCCTTCTCAAAGTTTTGCGTGACAGATAAGAACTCATCAATGTTTTCTAGGCGGCTTTGTGCTTCAATTGTCTTTTCCGCTTTCAGCATGTCGCGATAACCCGTTCTTTCCAGGACTTCTCCCACTAACTCGGTAACAGATAAATAATCCTGCATATTCGCTAAATTTGTAATCATGTCACGGAATGCAATCAAGGCATTGACCGCTTTTGCACTGAGCCCAATAAAGTCGACCTCCCCTAATGCCTTAAAAATGGAGATATCGTGGGCAATCGCGTAATTAGCCAGCTTATCAACAGAAGTAGCACCGATTCCCCGCTTCGGCACGTTCACAACACGAACCAGGCTGATGTCATCATCAGGATTGGCAATTAAGCGTAAATAAGCAAGCATGTCCTTGATCTCTTTACGGTCGTAGAACTTAATACCGCCGACAATCGTATAGTTAATATTCGATTTTAACAGCACTTCCTCCATTACACGTGATTGGGCATTCGTACGATAAAGGATGGCAAAGTCCGAGTACTTTCGTTTGCCGCTTTCTACTGCTTGTTTAATTTTACCCGCCACAAACTGAGCTTCCTCATGTTCACTCATTGCTTGATAGTGGAAAATTTTTGTTCCTTCATCGTTTTCTGTCCATAAATTTTTCGGCTTACGATTCAAATTGTTCGCAATGACTTCGTTTGCCGCGGCTAAAATGTTTTTCGTTGAGCGATAGTTTTGTTCTAGCAAAATAACGGTCGCTTGGGGATAATCTTTTTCAAATGACAAGATGTTAGCAATATCCGCTCCGCGCCAACGGTAAATGGATTGATCGGAGTCCCCGACCACACAAATATTTTGGAAGCGTTCCGCCAGTAACTTAACAAGCTTGTATTGAGCATGGTTTGTATCCTGGTACTCATCTACATGAATGTATTGAAACTTTCGCTGGTAATATTCTAACACTTCCGGAACGCGTTCGAATAACTGGATTGTAATCATAATAAGATCATCAAAATCTAACGCCTGATTCTTTTTTAATCGCTTTTGGTAATCGATATATACTTCACTGACCATCTGCTCATACGGGCTCGCAGCAGTCTTGTCAAATTGCTCCGGTTTGATTAATTCGTTCTTCGCTGAACTGATCGTTCCTAAGAAAGATCGAGGATCGAACTTTTTCGGATCGATGTTTTTCTCTTTTAAAATCGCCTTAATAACCGAGAGCTGATCGGTCGTATCAAGGATCGTAAAGTTACGGTTATAACCGATGCGATCAATATCTCTTCGTAAAATGCGAACACACATTGAGTGGAACGTCGAAATCCAGATTTCATCTGCCGCTCCGCCTAGTAAGCTGGTAATACGTTCTCTCATTTCGCGCGCGGACTTATTTGTAAAGGTAATGGCTAAAATATTCCAAGGGGCAACTTCTTTTTCTGCCATTAAATACGCAATGCGATGCGTCAGCACCCTTGTTTTTCCACTTCCCGCTCCTGCCATAATAAGTAAAGGGCCGTCTGTTGCTTTGACCGCCTCTTGTTGTTTTGGATTCAAACCTGACAATAATTTTTCACTTAAAAATTGCAATGACATCACTCCCAAACCAAACATTCGTTCTGTTTTATCGTACCGTATTTTTCACTGCTTGTACAGTTTGCAAAGCAGTTGTCAAATCTTTATAAATTACGTTTCCTACTACTACTGTATGAGCTGCCTGAGCCATCTCTGCTGCTTGCTCCATCGACTCAATGCCCCCGCCATAAAACACCCGCGTATGCTGCATTGTATCCTTTACCAGCTTCACTAATGAAGCATTTCCGTACACGCCGCTATACTCTAGATAAAAAATGGGAAAGTGAAACATTTGCTCCGCCATTTGAGCATACGCGATCACATCCTCTTCTGTTAAATGGGTGTTCGCTTCTGTCACTTGAGCTGCCTTACAATTCTCATTTAAAATGCAATAACCTTCTACAAGGATTTCATCCCAATTCATGATATGTCCGTACTCTTTCATGGCTTCATGATGCAGCCCTACAATCCAATCGCGTTTCCCGCTGTTGAGGACCGTAGGAATAAAGTAAAAATCAAAGCCCGGAGTCACCGTTTCAATCGCCGATACTTCCAGTACACACGGAACCGTATAACGACGAATGCGGGCTAGTAAACTCAGCACGTTGTCCAATGTAACTCCATCTGTTCCCCCAACTACTACCGCATCTGTTCCGGATTCACAAATGCGTTCCAGGTCTTCATCTGAAATATCTTTATTCGGATCTAATTTGAAAACGTGTCGCCACTCTTTAATATCGTACATAGTGTTTGTTAACCTCCATTCGTTGCTCCATTACAACATTATAGCAAAACTGCATACCATATACGAAAGCAAATCCTACCTAAACACGTGAATAAAAAACTTCCATCAGTGGGTTTTTCCTCCGTCCCCCACTTAAACTTCTCCGATTACGCCAAGTTTTAAAGCGGGGGTCTTACTGCTCGGGTAAAGAGATTCTTATAACAATGCTTGTTTAGTTAAATCTGATGTGCTAATATATAGACAAAAATTGATACCATATCATACTATGAAGGACCAATAGTATCTAAATCCTCTTCATTATATAAGCGATCTAGGGGCGGTGAGAGCCTAGAGAAAGATTTAGAGAAACGGCAGTCTGGAGTGTGCATCTGAAAAGAGGATACACCAAACGTGTATCAAGCAGGGTGGAACCGCGGGAAACAATCTCTCGTCCCTGGGCATTAGGCCTGTGGGATGGGGGATTTTTTTATTGGTTTTTTCTCTGCCCACTTATTACGAAGGAGGAAAATTGTATGTCAGTTTCAATGGAACAAATCGTTTCTCACGCAAAGCATCGCGGCTTTATCTTCCAAGGTTCTGAAATTTACGGAGGTCTCGCTAATACGTGGGATTACGGCCCTCTTGGCGTGGAGTTAAAAAACAATGTCAAAAAAGCTTGGTGGAAAAAGTTTGTTCAGGAGTCCCCATACAATGTTGGTTTAGATGCTGCTATTCTTATGAACCCAAAAGCTTGGGAGGCTTCCGGTCACTTAGGTAACTTCAACGATCCAATGATTGACTGTAAAAATTGTAAAGCCCGGCACCGTGCAGACAAGCTGATTGAAGAAAAGCTGCAAGAAAAGGATATTGAGATGATCGTAGACGGCCTTTCTTTCGATCAAATGATGAGTCTAATTAAAGAACATGAAATTACATGTCCAGAGTGTGGTTCTGATAACTTTACAGAAATTCGCCAATTCAACTTAATGTTTAAAACACACCAAGGTGTGACGGAAACATCTGCTAACGAAATTTACCTGCGCCCTGAGACAGCACAAGGGATTTTCGTGAACTTTAAAAATGTTCAACGTTCCATGCGTAAAAAGCTTCCGTTTGGTATTGCTCAAATCGGTAAAAGCTTCCGTAACGAAATCACTCCTGGCAACTTTACTTTCAGAACGCGTGAATTCGAGCAAATGGAACTTGAATTCTTCTGTAAACCAGGCCAAGAGCTTGAATGGTTCAACTACTGGAAAGAGCACTGCCATAAGTGGTTACTATCCCTTGGTCTAACGGAAGAGAGCATCCGTCTTCGTGACCACTCAGAAGATGAGTTATCACACTACAGTAATGCGACAACCGACTTCGAGTATAAGTTCCCGTTTGGCTGGGGTGAGCTATGGGGTGTTGCATCTCGTACAGACTATGACTTAAAACAACATATGGAACACTCAGGGGAGGACTTCCAATATATCGATCAAGAAACAAATGAACGGTATATCCCTTACTGCATTGAGCCATCTTTAGGGGCAGACCGCGTGACATTAGCATTCTTGCTTGATGCCTATGAAGAAGAAACGTTAGAAGACGGTACATCCCGTACAGTGATGCATTTGCATCCTGCCTTGGCACCTTTCAAAGCAGCTGTGCTTCCTCTTTCTAAAAAGCTTTCGGATGAAGCAAAAACGGTATTTGAAGACTTGGCCAAACACTTCATGGTGGATTTTGATGATGCCGGCTCCATCGGTAAACGTTATCGCCGTCATGATGAAATCGGTACACCGTTCTGTATTACATTTGACTTTGACTCATTAGAAGACAAACAGGTAACAATCCGCAACCGTGACACAATGGAACAAAAACGTGTGCCAATCAGTGAATTAAAAACTCTTATTGAAGAAGCGGTTCAATTTTAATGAAGCCAAAAAAGCATTCCTCGAAGAATGCTTTTTTGTTTCCTAAAAACAAGAAAATCGCCTGTACTCTTTATCATTAAGATAGACAGGCGATTTTAACGGGCGACCTCCACGTCACTATTCATTTTTTCCACTCCAATTGCCTTAATGTGAATTACTTAACATCGTTTGTACTTGTTCTGTTGTTGTATTGCGGATAAACTCAATAAAATCGATACCTTTTACTCCGAACTTTTCACATTTCTCCATATACCTGTTATATGCTTGTGTATACATTTCCATTTTATAATTCTCCCCTCGCTCTGTTTTATAACAGATTATTTATTTTATATTTATTATATAACAGAATCCCTAAAAATAGTCAATATCTTTTCAAATTATATAGTAAAAAGTATCCCCAAAAGGGATACTTTTTACTTGTTTTCTTCTTTGTTTTCATCTGAGCTGATGCGCTCAAGCACCATTTGGTAAGCATCACTGCCGTAGTTCAAACAACGCTTTACACGAGAAATCGTTGCTGTACTCGCACCCGTCTCTGTTTCAATTTTATGATAAGTATTCCCTTCACGCAGCATGCGAGCTACCTCTAACCTCTGTGCAAGTGATTGAATTTCGTTCACAGTGCACAAGTCATCAAAAAAGCGATAACATTCTTCAAGGTCTTTTAATGATAATACAGCTTTAAATAATTGATCTAACTCTTTCCCACGAAGTTTATCAATCTGCATGAACTCAAACTCCTTTTTCATTGCTTTGAATGGAAACAATATGTTCTAAACCAGGTGATAATGGAACGATATTAATCCAAGTCTTCCCTTTTATAAAATGAATGGGATTTCCTTCTCGATAGGGGACAATTCTACCGTTCTCGTTTTTCCATTGAACCGGAAGGGCTTTTCCTTTCTGTATTAAATACCCTTTTCCGCCCGAGGTTAAATCAATATCTCGTCTTCCTTGTTGATCAACAATCTCATGGTCCATTTCTACAATGAGTATATTATCCATTTGTACAGGTTGCTTTGTATTATAATCAATGAGCTTTTCATTGCTTGTGAATCGATCATATCGCCCGTCTTTCTTATTATACACATATTCGACTTCAGACATAGACCCGCGTGAATAGGATATGGTAATTTTTTGAGCCTTTTTCCCTTCTGACTCAAAGGGCTTCTCCTGAAATAAAAGAGGTTCGACTTCTTCTTCCATTTCATACCCTTTCAACCCCGCACCTTTTAAAATATTATCGTATGAAATATATGAATCGTGCGGTGCCTTTCGAAACGAAACCCTTTCAAACAGTATCCCATCAAAAAACAACCCATTTAAATGATCGACATCGCCGGATTCGAGCATTTGCTTCGCTTCCGGACTCCAGCCATGACATATATACAGTGCATGATAGCCATTGCTCAAGTCAATGTAATAATCCCTGGCACTTCTAACCGGACCGATAAATGCTGGCTTCTCGCTATGAAAGATAGCCAAAAAACGTGTGATATCACCTTCAGCCAACGCCTCATATACAATATCAGCCTGCGGTAATCCTGCCTGCGGTCTTGCCTTTGGATGATTATTAATCATGACCGCAACAGGTCGATTCATCAATTCTTGATCAACTTCGACTCCTGTTAAAGGAGATATGTAAGAAGCGGTCGCTTCTTGTGATACACTTACTTCGGATGTATTTGTTTTCTCTTTAATTTTTGGTTTCTCTGTGGGTTGACATCCCGCTAACAATGCTAACAAACTTAAACAAATAAAATATTTTTTCAAGGCAGGCACAACCTTTACCACTTTTATATTTTAACGCATTATTGACGGAAACAGTACTACTTTATTCATTACATCGTAAATTCCATTTGGCGTAATGCGAATATACGGTAAATGTGTAGAGGAAAAGAATAGCAGGGAATAAATCGGGTCACTGTAACAGTAGCCTCTCTCGCGCAGCAGACGACTCAGCTGCTTTTCCTCTTCCATTAGATCTTCTATCTTTTTATCGGACATGATTCCATTTAGAGTGAGGGGTACTTCATACACGACTTCTCCGTGTTCCACTAATACAATTCCTCCGCCAATCTCCTTCATGCGCTGAAAAGCCTTGAGCATATCCTCTTTGTTTTTGCCAATCAATACAATATCTCCCGTATTAGAAAACGAGCTTGCAAATCCTAAAACGTTTGTCGTAAATCCTTTAATGATCGTATTGATCCGCCATTTTCCCTGACGATCAACGAGCATCATGAAACTCCCATCGTGAGAAGTTGAAAGTTCATCTCCTGAAATGTCAATTCCTATAGAATAAGGTTTAATAATGACGGCGTTTTCCATTAACATCCCCAATGGCATTGAAAACTGCATATCATCCATCGTCAAATCCCAGTCTAACTTTAGTGGAGCAAAGTCATGCTCTTCCCATGGAAACGGATTGAATGCATTCTGCACTTCTCCATCTTTTACAATCCAATCTCCTTTTGCTAAAACAGAGATAGGGGTCGGGTTCTTGATGGAATCTAGGAAATTAATATTCGCTACGCGTCCTGTTGCAATACTGCCGTGCAAGTATTCGATATTATAGTAACGTGCAATATTAATGGTGGCCATATTATAAGCATCGATAACCGGAACCCCTTGCTTGATAGCCAGCCTGATGAGATGATCGGAAACCCCTTTTTCATAGAAAGAAGGAGGAGATCCATCTGTATTCATCATCATTTTATCGTAATGCTGAATGCCTAGTTCTTGAATTTCTTTCAGCAGCTTTGGCAGGTCAGGTCGAATAGATGAATGACGAAGCGACACCGTATATCCTTGAAGAAGCCTCTTTAACACATCTTCCCCTGTCATAGCCTCATGATCGCAGTCCGCTCCTAACAGCATAAGCTTAGCAAGTGTCATTTCAGACGAGCCTGGAAAATGACCTTCAATTTGTTTTCTCATTCGCTTTGCCTCTTGCATCCAATGCAGCATCAAATCATCACCCGATAATAACTTAGGCCAGCCTGTAAGCTCTCCCCCTTGTAATACGGCATCATGTTCCAACCACGCTTTTACGTTGGCATGTGAAAAGACAGTCTCTTCATGCACGATTTCAGTTTGCGGATCAAAGCGGCACCACCAATACATCGTAGCCGGAATTGTACGCATCTCTTTCAAAAAAGAAAACGCTTTCTTTTTTGTTAAATGCAAAGCTAAAATCATATTATCATTGATAAGTGTCGTGGTTCCGTGCTGTGATGCATATTTTGCAAACGAATGGGGATTATATAATTGAAAAGGATGAACATGGGGTTCGATATATCCAGGAACAAGAAACAATCCTTGGCAATCTATTACTTCAGTATCTTTTAACTTTTCAGGCATTTCATTTCCTACATAAACAATCCGGTCTTCGTAAATCCAAATGTTTGCTGAAAGCCAACTTCTTAAATGCTGGTTTAAGTAGGTGGCATTTTTCAGTAATAAAGTGGGTGATTTCTGCCCATTTAAAACTGCTACATGCTCACGCAGGTGTTTATTTTTCCAGCGATATCGTTGTTCAAGCATGTACAACTCCCCCCTTCATCATAATGGTTATTTCAATCGTAACATATTAACCATATTAAAGCACTAAAGAATATGTGAATTTTTTACAAAAAATTATAGGAATATAGGTGATAGAATATGAAGCCAAATATCGGTATTATAAATGCACTTGTCCGTATCACATTTGGTTTTACCGTTTTGACATGGGCTACAGCCCGATTAGCCAAGAGACCTTACCGTGAATCCTACCTTTTAGCTGCGATGATGGGTGCAATGAAAGTTGGGGAAGGAATCACCCGTTTTTGCCCGTTAACTTTCTTATATGATAAATATCAGCAAGATCAACAACAGCAGCAAATAGAGCAAGAGTCATCTACCTTCAATCCTTCTTAAACGACAAAAACAAGATACATTTTAATATGGGGGTAAATAGACGCACAAACGTTTTCAACATTTTAAAAAGTAAAACGGATGTTTTGATTTACTAAAAAAGACAAGCAAATGATCCCGCTTGTCTTTTTCACATTTACCGATTCAAGAAGAGAGTATAGTCAGACTAGTTGCAAACAATTAAAGCGACGTTAATTTTAATGCTTTGTCTGCAATATCATCACGGTAGAATAAACCTTCTGATGATAGCTGTTTAAGTTCCTTATATACTTGTTTTTGGGCAAGTTCTAATGTATCGGCTTTGCCTGCTACAAGAAGCACGCGTCCCCCATTGGTTACATAAGTACCGTCCACTAATTTTGTACCTGCATGAAACACGAGTGCTTCATTGCTTACATCGTTTAGACCGTAAATCGGCGTGTTCTTCCTGTACTCGTTTGGATAGCCTTCGGCAGCAACTACTACCCCAACAATTGCTTGTTCTGTCCATTTCACATCAACTGCTTTATCTTCCAATAAGTTAAGCAATACTTCCACTAAGTCACTTTCCATTCTTGGTAATACGACTTGTGTTTCCGGATCACCAAAACGGGCATTGAATTCAATGACTTTAGGGCCGGTCGTTGTTGCCATTAAACCAGCGTATAATACACCTGTATATGGACATTCTTCTTTCATCATTGCTTCCGTCATCGGATGCACAATGGTTTCAATTGCTGTTTGCACAACCTCTTCATTGATTTGAGGAACAGGAGAGTACGCGCCCATTCCGCCTGTGTTTGGACCTTTGTCACCGTTATATGCACGTTTATGGTCTTGGGCAATCACCATCGGGTACACCCTTGTACCATTGACAAATGCCATTAGTGAAAACTCCTGCCCTTCAAGGTACTCTTCAATGACTACTTTGCGGCTTGCTTCATCGAATTTCCCTTCAACCAGCATTTCCCGAAGTGTTTGAATGGCTTCTTTTATTGTCATTGCTACCGTTACACCTTTACCCGCAGCTAAACCATCTGCTTTAATAACGATTGGAGCCCCTTTTTCCTCAATATATGCTTTTGCCGCTTCATAATCTGTAAATGTCTTGTAATCAGCAGTAGGAATTTTATATTTTTCCATTAATTGCTTCGCAAAGTCTTTGCTGCCTTCAATCATTGCTGCCTTTTGTCTCGGACCAAATATTTTTAGTCCCTCTTTTTCAAATGTATCAACAATGCCCTCAATAAGTGGTATTTCAGGACCGACAATCGTTAAACCTATATTGTTTTCCTTTGCGAATGCAACTAGTTGATCTTGTGCATCTTCTTGAATCGGGACAAGGGTTGCTACATCTGTCATTCCATCGTTTCCGGGTGCAACAAAAACCTTTTCTACTAATGGACTTTGTGATACTTTCCATGCAATCGCATGCTCTCTGCCGCCTTTGCCGATAATTAAAACATTCACTATACCCACCTCATTGAACTACAAGTTATTGTTAAGTTTATCGCTTTTTTACAGCTTACGCCCTAGCTACCCCTGGAAAATGAATTTCCCCCTCGAATAAAAGCGCTTTTTAAGAAGAAATTCATTTTTTCTTAGGGCCTATGCACTTTTTTTAATGTTTGAAATGTCTCACGCCTGTGAAGACCATTGTAATACCATACTCGTCTGCTTTTTTAATTGAGTCTTCATCACGGATAGAACCACCAGGCTGAATGATTGCTGTAATGCCTGCTTTTGCTGCTGCTTCAACTGTATCGCTCATTGGAAAGAAAGCATCAGATCCTAACGCTGCACCCTTTGCTTTTTCCCCGGCTTGATTGATGGCAATTTGTGCTGCACCTACACGATTCATTTGACCGGCACCAACACCGATTGTCATATCATCTTTTGCAAGTACGATTGCATTTGATTTCACATGCTTAACAACTTTCCAAGCAAGATTTAGATCTGCCCACTCCTGTTCTGTTGGTTGGCGTTTTGTTGGGACTGTGATATTCGCATCATCAAATCCGTAAGTATCCTCTTCTTGAACAAGCAAACCGCCTTTAATCGTTGTTAATTGTACTTCTCTCTTTTCGCTTTGATCAAACTCGATTGTTAACAAGCGTAAGTTTTTCTTTGTCGTTAAAATGTCTAATGCCTCTTGAGTAAATGAAGGAGCAATAATGATTTCTAAGAAGATTTCATGCATTTTAGCAGCTGTTGCACCATCAATTGGATAGTTAGCTGCAATGATACCGCCAAAAATAGACGTTGGATCTGCTTCGTACGCTTTTCCGTATGCTTCTTCGATTGTTTTACCAACACCGACACCACAAGGGTTCATATGCTTGACTGCTACTACTGCAGGTTCAGTAAATTCTTTTACAATTTGTAATGCTGCATTGGCATCGTTAATGTTGTTGTATGAAAGCTCTTTACCATGCAATTGTGTCGCCGTTGCGATTGAGCCTTTTTGCGCTAGTGGTTTTTTGTAAAACGCCGCTTGTTGATGCGGATTCTCTCCATAACGCAAGCCTTGAACCTTTTCAAACGTAACTGTTAACTTTTCTGTGCTCGTCTCACCAGTGATATTTGTTAAATATTCAGCAATAAGCGCATCATATGCTGCCGTATGGCGGAACACTTTCGCCGCTAAACGCTGATTTGTTTCAAATGAAACTGTTCCATTCTCTTTTAGTTCCGTAATAATTGTTTCATAATCAGCTGGATCTACTGCCACTGTGACAGATTGATAGTTTTTCGCTGCTGAACGTAACATTGAAGGGCCGCCAATATCAATGTTTTCAATTGCCTCTGCAAGGGTTACATCCGGTTTTTCAATAGTCTGTTGGAATGGATATAGGTTGACAACAACTAAATCGATTGGTGTGATGTCATGCTCTTCAATTTGTTTTTGATGATCTTCGTTTGCTCGAAGTGCTAATAAACCGCCATGGATTTTAGGGTGTAGTGTTTTCACTCTGCCATCTAAAATTTCAGGAAAACCTGTCACTTCTGAAATACCAATAACCGGAATTTTATTTTCTTGCAATACTTTTTTTGTTCCACCAGTTGAAATAATTTCATATCCCAGCTTGGTCAACTCTCCGGCAAATTCAAGAATACCATTCTTGTCTGATACACTAATAAGAGCACGCTTCGCTGTCATGCTGATTCCCCTCTCACTTTGCTTTTGTTCATTATCATGGTAAAGTATTAAAAAGTTTTTATCAAGGAATTTCCTGCTTTTTTGATTTGCTGAAATAGCTGTTGTAGTGTCTCAGCATAAATGGCATGTTCAACTTGATGAATACGCTGCTCAATCGTTTCTCTCGTATAGCCTTTCCCGATTTCAATGGCTTGCTGTGCGATAATTGGCCCGGTATCCATTCCTGCATCTACATAATGAATGGTAACACCCGTTACTTTTACGCCTGCTTTTACCGCTTGGCCAATTGCATCTTTTCCAGGAAAAGACGGTAACAGAGAAGGGTGGATATTAACGATTTTCCCTTTAAACTTCTCTAGAAGCACAGAGCCAATCAAACGCATATATCCTGCTAGCACAATAAACTCTACATTTTGTTGTGAAAGTTGTTTGTAAATTTCTGTTTCATATTCCTCTTTACTGGCAAAATCTTTGGGAGAAAAGACGAATGTCTGAACTCCCGCCTTCTCTGCACGTTCAATGACTTTAGCATCCGGTTTATCACACACAAGCAAAGATACCTGCGCTTGAAGTCTGCCTGATTGGGTCGCATCGTAAATGGCTTGAAAGTTACTTCCGCTTCCTGATGCAAACACTGCGATGCTAATCATACAATTGCTCCTCCGCCAAATTGAACGCCTTCTTCATTCGTTACACGGCCAATAATATAAGCTTTCTCACCTTCCGCTTCAATAGCCCGAATAGCAGAATGCAAATGATCAGGTGACACAGCCAATACGAATCCAATCCCCATATTGAATACTTCAAACATCTCTTTTCGATTCAAGGCACCTTTTTCTTGAATAAAATCAAAGATGTAAGGAATTGGCCATGATCCATAATCAACCTCAACCCCTAAACCTGCTGGAAGCATACGCGGGATATTCTCATAGAAACCGCCTCCCGTAATATGAGCCATCCCTTTAATGTTTCCTGCTTCCAGTGCATGTAGGACAGCTTTCACATAGATTTTAGTCGGTTTTAACAGCTCTTCACCTAAAGTTACATCAAAGCCATCATATGTTTGATGTAAATCAAGTTTAGCATCTTCCAATAAAACTTTTCTTACAAGCGAATAACCGTTGCTGTGAATACCGCTGGAAGAGATCCCAATCAAAACATCACCAGCTTCAATCGTTTCACCTGTGACAAGCTTTGACTTTTCTGCTACACCAACGGAAAAACCAGCCAAATCATATTCTTCTTCACTATATAATCCAGGCATCTCCGCAGTCTCTCCTCCAATAAGAGCACAACCTGCCTGCTCACATCCGTCTGCCACGCCCTTAACAATGTGTTCAATTTTCTCAGGAACAGCTTTTCCGCACGCAATATAGTCAAGGAAATAAAGCGGCTCAGCTCCTTGAACAACAATATCGTTTACACACATTGCCACTGCATCGATTCCGATTGTGTCATGTTTATCTAGTAAAAAAGCAAGCATCAACTTCGTTCCGACACCGTCTGTACCTGAAACTAAAACAGGCTCCTTCACATTTAGAAGCGATAAATCAAACATTCCGCCAAAGCCGCCTACCGCTCCTAAAACGCCCGACCGCACTGTACGCTTAATATGCTTTTTCATCCGGTCAACCGCTTCATATCCTGCTTGTATATCGACTCCTGCTTGCTTATATGACTGAGACATATGAGTCCTCCTTTTTATGCCTTTCTAGTAGAAAATGATGACACGCTTGTTTAACATGTAACCTTCTCATGCGGATGCAGCGTATCCTGGTAAATTTCCGTCGGGTATTTCCCTGTAAAACAAGCCATGCACTGACCTCGATATTTTCCCTCATACGGTCTGTCGATTGCTTCAACAAGCCCTTTTTCACTTAGAAACACAAGCGAATCCGCTCCGATCATTTCACGAATTTCTTCAACTGTATGATTTGCTGCAATCAACTCTTCTGTTGTTGACGTATCAATACCATAGAAGCATGGATTTTTAATTGGAGGAGAACTAATGCGAACATGTACTTCTGTCGCTCCCGCTTCACGAAGCATATTCACGATGCGGCGGCTTGTTGTTCCCCTTACAATCGAATCATCTACCATGACAACACGTTTTCCTTCTACAATTTTGCGAACAGGAGAAAGTTTCATTTTTACCCCTTGCTCACGAAGCTCTTGTGAAGGCTGAATAAACGTACGGCCGACATAGCGGTTTTTAATTAAACCTAACTCATATGGAATACCTGATTGTTCAGCAAAGCCGATTGCTGCCGATATACTTGAGTCAGGTACACCTGTAACCACGTCTGCTTCTACTGGTGCTTCAATGGCCATTTGACGGCCTAAATTTTTGCGGGCTGAATGAATGTTGATTCCATCGATGTTGCTATCCGGCCTTGAGAAATAAATGTATTCCATACTACAAATGGCACGATTTATATTTAAAGTAAAACGTTCAGATGTTAAGCCTCCATCATTAATGATTAATAACTCCCCGGGCTCCACATCTCTTACATACGTGGCACCAATTACATCAAGTGCACACGTCTCGGACACGACAACATATGCATCGCCTAAGCGACCGATCGAAAGTGGACGCAAGCCATTTGGATCAAGAGCAACTAACATTTCCGTTTCCGTCAAAATTAAAAACGCATATGCACCCTTCAACATCGTCAATGCATTCTTCACTTGATCTTTTAATGTTTGATAACCGCTTCTTTTAATTAAATGTGCCAATACTTCTGTATCTGAAGTTGTTTGAAAGATACTCCCCTGGTTTTCCAATTGGTGTTTTAAAGCTGTTGCATTTACCAGATTTCCGTTATGAGCTAAAGCAAGACTGCCGCTATGCGATTGGAAGTGAAGCGGCTGTACATTTTGATAGCCGCCTCCTCCTGCAGTTGCATAACGAACATGGCCAATCGCCGCTTTTCCATGTAAATCGTTAATTTCTCCTTGACCAAATACTTCTGTGACAAGTCCGAGACCTTTTGCAACAGTTACCTTTTCACCGTCTGTTACAGCGATTCCCGCACCTTCTTGGCCGCGATGCTGCAAACTATGAAGTCCATAATAGGTAATCTGGGCAGCATTATCATGCCCCCATACTCCAAAAACGCCACACTCTTCGTTTAAGCCTTTGATTTCAGCAAGCATGGAATAGCTCCTTTCCAAGCCGTTCTCATTTTGTCTACATCTATGTTAACAAGTAACTCTTTTTGTTCGTTGCTTACTACAAGCTCATTTGTTTCCGTTACTTCTCCCGCAAAATAAGCTGTCACAGCTTTTTCAAACGCTTCTTTATTTTCTGGTTTAACGGAAACGAGGAAACGTGATTGTGTTTCAGCGAATAAGGCTGTCACATTTTCACCTGTTACAGCTACATTCGCACCCAATCCGGATGCACCCATTAAGCTTTCTGCAAGGGCAACTGCTAAACCGCCTTCCGCAATATCGTGCGCAGATTGGACAAGACCCGCTTTAATTGCTGCCAACAATTGTTCTTGGCGATTCGATTCAATAGTTAAGTCGATCGCTGGTGCTTTACCGAAGATTTTGCCGTAACGAAGCTTTTGGAGCTCACTGCCGCCAAATTCTGTCTTTGTTTCACCAATGACATAAATAAGATCGCCGGCCTGCTTAAACTCTTGTGTAGTCACATGGGCCAGGTCTTCAACTAAACCGACCATACCAATTGTTGGCGTTGGATAAATCGCTTCACCGCTGCGCTCATTGTATAAGGATACATTTCCTCCAATAACGGGTGTACTTAATACACGGCAAGCCTCACTTATACCGTCAACAGATTTTTCGATTTGCCAGAAGATTTCCGGCTTCTCCGGGTTACCATAATTTAAGTTATCCGTAATGGCAAGCGGCTTTGCACCTGAACATACAATATTACGCGCTGCTTCAGCAACCGCGATCTTACCGCCCACTTCTGGATCAAGGTAAATATAACGAGAATTACAATCCGTTGTCATGGCAAGAGCTTTTTTCGTACCGCGTACGCGTACAACCGCAGCATCAGATCCTGGCGTCACAACTGTATTTGTACGCACTTGGTAATCATATTGATCGTAAACCCACTTTTTGCTTGCAATTGTTGGTTGTTGTAATAATTCCATTAATGTTTCATTATAGTCGTTTACTTCTGGAATCTGCTCCTCCATCGCCTGGAACTCAGCATAGTAAGCTGGTTCTTTAGATGGTTTATGGTAAACTGGTGCATCTTCTGCTAGTGCATCAGCCGGAACCTCAGCAACCATTTCCCCTTTATGGAATAGACGAAGCATTTTATCGTCTGTTACTTTTCCAATTGCTACGGCTTCTAAACCGTATTTATGGAATAAGTCAATGATTTCTTGCTCACGGCCTTTTTTCACAACGATTAACATACGCTCTTGTGATTCAGATAACATCATTTCATACGGCGTCATGCCTGTTTCTCGCTGTGGTACATCATCTAAATACATCTCAATGCCCATGCCGGCTTTACTTGCCATTTCAGCGGATGATGATGTCAAGCCTGCCGCACCCATATCTTGGATCCCCACAAGAGCATCGGAGTGAACAAGTTCCAGACATGCTTCGAGAAGAAGCTTCTCCATAAACGGATCTCCTACTTGAACGGCCGGACGTTTTTCTTCAGATGCTTCCGATAACTCTTCGGATGCAAATGTTGCCCCGTGAATACCATCGCGCCCTGTTTTTGCTCCTACGTACATGACTGTATTGCCCGCGCCGTGCGCCTGACCTTTTTTAATGTCCTTATGGTCGATTAAACCAACACACATTGCGTTAACAAGCGGGTTCCCTTCATAGCAAGGATCAAATTGAATTTCTCCCCCTACAGTCGGGATACCGATACAGTTTCCATATCCTGCAATACCTGCAACGACTTCTTCAAACAAATATTTTCCGCGTGAAGTTTTTAACTCACCAAAGCGAAGTGAATTTAATAAAGCAATCGGACGGGCTCCCATAGAAAAAACATCACGGATAATACCGCCTACACCCGTTGCGGCTCCTTGATATGGCTCAATCGCAGAAGGGTGGTTATGACTTTCGATTTTGAACACAACCGCCTGGCTGTCACCGATATCAACGACTCCGGCACCTTCACCAGGCCCTTGTAACACATGCTCACCGCTCGTTGGGAACTTGCGCAATACAGGCTTTGAATTTTTATAACTGCAATGCTCTGACCACATAACTGAGAAGAGGCCTAACTCTGTATAATTAGGAAGACGGTTCAAGATGTTTTTAATCATCCCAAATTCTTCGTCAGTTACACCCATTTCACGGTAGATTTTCTCATCTTGAATTTGTTGCGGATTTGGCTCAAGCAGTAACGACATGTGTTTCCCTCCATTGCTTCAAAATCGACTTGAATAACTTTAACCCGTCAGCGCCTCCTAATAACTCATCAACGGCACGCTCTGGATGCGGCATCATACCAAGAACATTTCCTTGCTTGTTTGTGATACCAGCGATATCTGAAATACTTCCGTTTGGATTTTCACCATGATAACGGAATGCAATTTGATTATTTTCAATTAATTGCTGCAATGTCTCTTCATCGCAATAATAGTTTCCTTCACCATGTGCGATTGGAATTTGGATGATTTCACCTTTTTCATATTCCGCTGTGAACATCGTTTCATTATTTTCTACACGTAACTCAACTGTACGGCACATAAATTTGATATTTTTGTTACGTATTAAGGCACCTGGTAACAGACCTGCTTCTACTAAAATTTGAAACCCGTTACAAACGCCTAAAATTGGCTTGCCTTGGTCAGCCGCTTTTTTAACAGCGTTCATAACATTCGAGAAGCGGGAAATAGCACCACAGCGAAGGTAATCTCCATAAGAGAACCCGCCCGGTAGTAAGATACCGTCAAACCCATCTAGATTATTTGCATCATGCCAAACATACTCGACTTCGGCACCAAGTTCATCTTTAATCGCATGATACATATCAACATCACAGTTTGATCCTGGGAACACGATTACAGCAAATTTCACTGTGCTACTACCTCCTCGATTTCATAACGATAATCTTCGATTACAACGTTTGCGAGTAACTTTTCACACATTTCCTTAACCATTTGGTCAATGTTGTCTACTTTATCAACTGTTAATTCCATGTATTTACCGATACGCACATCTTTTACTGCATCGAATGATAAACTGTGTAAAGAACCTTTTACTGCCGTTCCTTGGGGATCTAATACGCTCTCTCTTAATGTGACAAACACTTTTACTTTATACATGATTATCCTCCGATTCTCGTTAAGATTTCGTTATATGCATCTGTTAATTTACCTAGATCTCTTCTGAATACATCTTTATCTAACTTTTTGTTTGTTGCCAAATCCCAAAAACGGCATGTATCTGGAGAGATTTCATCTGCCAAAATGATTTCTCCGGCAGCAGTTCTGCCAAACTCTAACTTGAAATCAACTAATTTGATGTTCTTTTCTTGAAAATAAGGGATTAATACTTCATTTACTGCTAGCGCTTGTCGCTTAATTTCTTCTAATTCAGCAGTTGTTGCTAGTTCGAGCAATAATACATGATCATCAGTAATGAGCGGATCACCTAACTCATCGTTTTTGTAGTAAAACTCGACAAGGGGCTGTGCAAACTTTAACCCTTCCTTGAAGCCAAGGCGCTGTGAAATACTGCCGGCCGCGATATTACGGATAACGACTTCAATCGGGATAATTGTTACCTTTTGAACAAGCTGTTCTTGATCAGATAGCTGCTGAATAAAATGAGTTTTAATTCCAGCTTTATGCAACTGTGAAAATAGTAAACTACTAATCTTATTGTTTAATACAGCTTTCCCTTCAATTTTGGCTTTCTTTTGGCCATTAAATGCAGTAGCCTCATTTTTATATTCAATCCATAAAACATTTTCTTCGTTTGTTCTATAGATTTTTTTCGCTTTACCTTCATATAGCAACTCTTGCTTTTCCATGATTATAGCCCCCAGTAGACGGAATATTTAGACCGCTGTGAATTGAGGGAAGATAAAGAAGATTCCTTATCTTCCCTCTTGATTAAAGACCTAGACGTTCAAAGATCATATCAACATTTTTGAGATGATATGTGTAATCAAAGCAATCATCAATTTCTTCTTTTGTTAAACGGCTTGTAATACGCTCTTCAGCTTCCACTAATGAACGGAATGGAACTTGCTTTTCCCAAGCTTCCATTGCTTTCGGCTGTACCGTATCATATGCCTCTTCACGTGTCATACCTTTATCGATTAAAGCAAGAAGTACACGTTGTGAATAAATAAGGCCGAATGTTCTTTCCATGTTTCTCTTCATGTTTTCAGGGAATACCGTTAAGTTTTGCACAATGTTAGAAAAACGATTTAACATATAGTTTAATGCGATTGTCGCATCTGGTAAGATGATACGTTCAGCTGAAGAGTGTGAAATGTCTCGTTCATGCCAAAGCGGAACATTATCATAAGCGGTTACCATATAGCCGCGGATAACACGTGCAAGACCAGTCATATTCTCTGAACCGATAGGATTGCGTTTATGCGGCATTGCAGAAGAACCTTTTTGCCCTTTTGCGAAAAACTCTTCTACTTCACGAGTCTCACTTTTTTGTAAACCGCGAATTTCTACTGCAAACTTTTCAATGGATGTTGCGATTAATGCAAGTACTGACATATAATGCGCATGGCGATCACGCTGGAGTGTTTGTGTTGAAACCGGCGCTGGTTTAGTCCCAAGTTTTTCACATACATATTTCTCTACGAATGGATCAATATTAGCAAATGTTCCTACCGCACCTGAAATCTTACCGAATTGTACTCCATCAGCAGCTTGTTTGAAACGCTCTAAGTTGCGTTTCATTTCTTCATACCATAGTGCAAGCTTTAAACCAAATGTTGTTGGTTCAGCATGAACCCCATGTGTACGCCCCATCATAACAGTATATTTATGCTCTTGTGCTTTTTCTTTTAAGATATTGATAAACCGCTCTAAGTCCGCTAACAGAATTTCATTTGCCTGTTTTAAAAGATATCCTAAAGCTGTGTCAACAACATCTGTAGATGTTAAACCGTAATGAACCCATTTACGCTCTTCACCTAATGTTTCTGAAACAGCACGTGTAAATGCTACAACATCATGGCGTGTTTCTTCTTCGATTTCTTTAATGCGTTCAATGTCAAATGAAGCATTTTGGCGAAGTAAGACTACATCTTCTTTAGGAATCGCTCCTAATTCAGCCCATGCTTCACATGCTAAGATTTCAACTTCCAACCAAGCTTCAAAGCGGTTTTGCTCAGACCAAATTGCTGCCATTTCGGGACGGCTATAACGTTCAATCATTTTATTTCCTCCATTTAGTTCCAAATTTCTAAGGCGTCAGCTTTTTGCAACGCATCTTCTATCTTATCAGCTACAATTGTCAGATGTCCCATTTTTCTTTTGAGTTTCGCCTCTTTTTTTCCGTACAAATGCAAATCACAATCTGAAAAATGTTCGATTTTTCCAATCACTTTTTCAACATGCTCTCCTAAAATATTGACCATAACAGCAGGTTTTATAAGTGTCGACTTTCCTAAAGGCCAATTACAAATCGCACGAATATGCTGTTGAAATTGGGATGTTAAACACGCATTAATTGAATAATGTCCAGAATTATGAGGACGTGGGGCTAGCTCATTAATATAAAGTTCCCCTTCTTTTGTAATAAACATTTCTACAGCAAGTGTCCCAATTAATTGCAGTTTGTTTGCAATTTTCACAGCATATTCTTTGGCTAGGTCAGCTTGTTCAGCAGTAATCCGTGCTGGCACAATTGTTTGATGTAAAATGTGATCTTTGTGGATGTTCTCGCCAATCGGCAGGCAATCTGTTTCACCTTTGCCATTGCGAAAAACAATGACAGACACTTCTTTGTCAATGTTCATCCATTTTTCAATAATGCACTGACCCTGCTCTAACAACGGAAATGACTTTTCAATATCTTGATATCCTCTGATAAGTACCTGCCCTTTGCCATCGTAGCCGCCTCGACAAGTTTTTACCACACACGGGTAACCGATTTCTTCAATTCCCTGCTCTAACTCTTCTTTATTTAAAGCTGTTCGATAAGGAGCTACACGTAAACCAGCTTCTGTAATACTTTGCTTTTCATACGCCCGATTTTGTGTAATTGTTAGTAGTCTGCTCCCCTGTGGAACATACGCATTTTCTTCTAACCATTGAAGCATTTCGGAATCGACATTTTCAAATTCGTAAGTAATGACATCAGCAACGCTAGCTAATCGGCTAATTGCTTCCTGGTCATCATAGTTTCCGACGATTTCAATGTCAGCAATTTGTCCGCAGGGAGACGATTCGGTTGGGTCAACAACCGCAATACCGTATCCCATCTCCCTTGCAGATAATGCCATCATTCGGCCCAACTGACCGCCACCTACGATTCCAATAGTTTTTCCTGGTGAAATAAACTTATAATCCAAGTTGATCACTACTTTCTAGTACTTGATCTCGTGTTGTAAGACGTCGCTCTTCTAGCTTTTCGGCGACAGTTAAATCGTGAATTGCGACAATTTGTGCTGCTAAGAGACCAGCATTAGTAGCACCAGCTTTGCCAATTGCTACGGTTGCAACAGGTACACCTCCTGGCATTTGTACAATCGATAATAATGAGTCCAATCCGTTTAATGTTCTTGATTGCACTGGTACACCAATAACCGGCAACGTTGTTTTAGCAGCAACCATGCCCGGTAAATGGGCAGCTCCGCCTGCACCTGCAATGATTACTTGAATACCACGTTCTCTTGCTGTTTCAGCATATTCGAACATATAATCAGGTGTACGGTGAGCAGATACTACTTTCTTTTCATAAGAGATTTGTAACTCTTCAAGTATATCGCATGCATGCTTCATCGTGTCCCAGTCAGAAGTGCTCCCCATGATAACTGCTACAGTAGGTTCCATTTTAATCTCTCCTATATATTAACGCGCTATTTTATTTAAAATAAAAAAACCCAAGTAGATATACACTCTTTTATGAAAGAAAGCATACATCTACCCGGGTTAATACATATCCTAATATTATACACCAGGATAATCCAGACACACTTTCCCCCATAGTCCAACGATTTACGGTCGCCAGGTAGAGACTTGTGAGCCATATTCCCACTATTATATGAGGTTCCCTTATTAAGCTACTATCATTTTAGCAACAAAAGGATTTGTATGTCAACCATAATTCGAACTATTTAACACTAAACCTTTTAAAATGTTCGCCTTTTACAATTGTTTAGCTTCAAAAATAATAACTCTGCCTACAGGAATAGCTTTTTTTAAACCATTCACGATCTCTTCTTTAAAAATGGGCTTTTCCGTTCTTTTTACAGGAACAAATCCATCTGCTTTAATTCGATTTAAGCATTGGTCAATAGTTTCGTTTTCCAATACTTCGTATTCACGCTTACGGTTTGTTTTTTTCAACTCATTAAACCCTCCTTCAAATTTTGTAAACAAGCTGCTTTTACTTAATAGTGTGCATTTTTCATTTTATAATAAAACAAAAAAAGACTAGTCATTTGACTAGTCTTTTTTCAGTGCCTGGCGACGTCCTACTCTCACAGGGGGAGACCCCCAACTACCATCGGCGCTGAAGAGCTTAACTTCCGTGTTCGGCATGGGAACGGGTGTGACCTCTTCGCCATCATCACCAGACATATTACATTATACATATTTCAGAAGAAATTTCAACCCTTTTTTTAAAAGTTATTCCTTCAAAACTAGATAACACATTACTGAGGAAAGCGTGTAGTGCTTTTCATTGTCCAGTTGCGCAAGCTATATCCTACGGTCATTTCGCGTCTTCCGACGAAACCAAAGAGCGGTTTCTCTGTCAGAAGCTCCAATGCCCTATGGATATGAGCGAGCTTGCTCCACTTTTCTTGATTGTCCAGCTGTGAAAGCCAAACCGTACGGCTGTTTCGCTTCCTCTGTTGAGACTATCGTCTCTTCCGCCAGAAGCTCCAACATCCTATCGGTTTAAACGGGCTTTCTCCGCTTTTCGTTTAGGTTAAGTCCTCGATCGATTAGTATCAGTCAACTCCACGTGTCACCACGCTTCCATCTCTGACCTATCAACCTGATCATCTTTCAGGGATCTTACTAGCTTGCGCTATGGGAAATCTCATCTTGAGGAAGGCTTCATGCTTAGATGCTTTCAGCACTTATCCCGTCCGCACATAGCTACCCAGCGATGCCTTTGGCAAGACAACTGGTACACCAGCGGTGCGTCCATCC
>NZ_JBHRZT010000071.1:0-526 GCF_042649685.1 Bacillus songklensis
GCGCCCTTTCTAACTTAACCATATGTCTAAAATTAGACGATTGATTATTTTTAGAAAAGCTTTCACTTTTCCTCAGCTATTACTGTTATCTAGTTTTCAAGGAACAATCATTTGGTGGAGCCTAGCGGGATCGAACCGCTGACCTCCTGCGTGCAAAGCAGGCGCTCTCCCAGCTGAGCTAAGGCCCCAAATATGTTAAGAGTAAGTATGGTGGGCCTAAATGGACTCGAACCATCGACCTCACGCTTATCAGGCGTGCGCTCTAACCAGCTGAGCTATAGGCCCATACCTTACATAAAAGAGAACGAAGTTCTCTCAAAACTGAACAAACCATACGCCAACATTTCATGTCTAGCTACGGCTCCTAACCTTTCGGCCGTTTCACTTCTGTCCATGAAACCAAAGAGCGGTTTCCCGGTCAGAAGCTCCAACGTCTGTCAAGGTTGAGCAGTCGCCTTCGCTTTTCGTATAAATCCTTAGAAAGGAGGTGATCCAGCCGCACCTTCCGATACGGCTACCTTGTTAC
>NZ_JBHRZT010000072.1:0-38722 GCF_042649685.1 Bacillus songklensis
GACCCATCATGAAAATCCAGCAAAATCAGAGGATTCCGTGACGGGTCCTTTCAGTAAAGATCAATTTTTATCATTAATTCGAGACTTATGGGACACCCTCGTGCAATGAACCGTCATTAAAAATCCAAGAAAATCACGGATTTCAGTGACGGTTCATCGCAGAAAAAATAAATGATTGTCCTTCCCCGAAGGCTTATAAAAGTTGCCGCAGGGACGTGGAGCTTTTCTTGTTATTTTGCAAATACGTGATTGCCGATTGTTTTCACTACGTTACGAGTACGAATCCAATCATCTGTTGCAATTTCCGGGTTATAAAAATAAATGCAATCATTTAAGCGATCTTTTCTTGTTAGTGCTTCATCTACTGCTCGTTTCGCCTCATCTGATGCCGGCTTATTAATTTCACCATTTTGAACAGGTGAAAACGCATAGGCGCCGCCTACCACTTGGTTAATCACATCTGTAACTGTATCCGGGAATTGAGGAGAATCAACTCGATTTAATACGACAGTCGCAACTGCTACTTTCCCTTTATATGGTTCGCCTTTTGCCTCCGCTTCTACTAAGCGGGCAAATAAGTCTTTCTCTTTATTTGAAATAGATACGGCTGGTTTTGCCGGTTCTTTTTCCGCTGGTTTCATTGCCGGTTTAGTTGATTGTACTGCCAATACTTTCGTTTCCGGAGGAGTTTGAATTGCCGGTTTGGATGATTGTACTGCCAATACTTTCGTTTCCGGAGGAGTTTGAATTGCCGGTTTGGATGATTGTGCTGCTAAAACTTTCGCTTTATGAGGGATTTCGATGGCTGGTTTTAATAATTGTACGGCCAATACTTTCGTTTTATCCGGAATTGGCAACATTGCTTCTATATAAGTCCAATCATCAAGAAGATTATTTTCTTGTTTTATATGATCAATGGTTATACCATATTGTTGTCCAAATTTCTGAAAGTTATCACCTTTGAAAACTTGATATTCGGTATGAGCCTCGGCCGTACTACTTTGTAGACCTATAAATGTAAATGCGGCTGCACAAGCTACAATGAATGATTTCATGTATGTGTTTTTCATGGATGCTACCTCCTGAAAATCCTTATGATTTAACTCTAGCATAGGCTCGTACTCATTTCACCGAACGATTCAGTTACATTTCTTTTAGTTTGATGAACAACATTACAGGTATGAGACGAATATGACATTATTCCTATGTAAATGTCATATTCCATCCAGCATTTATGAATAACAGGTATATATTACCGTGATATTTTCAGCTTTTTAGAGAGTTTTGTTTTCTTAAAGTAATAAAGTGAAGTTTTAAATTAGTGAGAGTGTGACTGATGACGAGTTGAACCAATTGGGCTGGTACGTACAGGCAATTGGTTTCATCTTTCGTGATGTTGAAATGTCCTGCTCGCTGTCAGGGATAACGAAAGAAGATGAAGTGGGGGAGTGTTCATGCCCGGAACTTGATAAAATATGTAATGGAAGAATTAAAACGTAAAGGGTGTTTTGCATGCAAACGTACATTGTAGTTGGAGCTGGAATTCTTGGGGCGTCTACCGCTTATCACCTCGCAAAGGCAGGAGCGAATGTTACATTGGTTGATCGCCAAGATGTGGGACAAGCCACTGATGCAGCAGCGGGGATTGTCTGCCCCTGGCTCTCGCAACGCCGTAATCAAGCCTGGTACGCATTAGCAAAAGGCGGGGCCAGATACTATGCTGATTTGATTAAGCAATTGGAAGAGGATGGTGAAACGGATACAGGCTATAAACGAGTAGGCGTCATAAGTCTCCATACAGATGATGGAAAACTGGATAAGATGGAGGAAAGGGCGCATAAACGCCGTGAGGACGCTCCGGAAATTGGCGACATTACTCGCCTATCGCCGGCCGAAACGAAAATCTTATTTCCGCCTTTGTCAGAACAATATGGTTCTGTCCATATAAGCGGAGCGGCTCGTGTGAATGGAAGGGCTCTCCGTCAATCTCTTGTAAATGCTGCCAGAAAACATGGAGCTGCCATTCTTCAAGGAGATGCGGCCTTAGTCTATCAAGGCAATCAAGTCATGGGTGTTAAGGTAGAGGGGAGGACGTTACGATCTGATCTGGTGATTATAACAGCAGGTGCCTGGGCAAACGAGCTATTGCAGCCGCTGGGCATCAGTTTTTTAGTGACATATCAAAAAGCGCAAATCGTTCATCTCCACCTGCCAGACACGGATACTGGCAGCTGGCCGGTTGTGATGCCGCCAAACGACCAGTACATTCTCGCATTTGAAGACGGCCGGGTGGTGGCAGGGGCCACACATGAAAATGAGACCGGATTCGACTGCCGGGTGACAGCGGGAGGAATGCATGAAATTTTTGATAAAGCGTTGTCAGTTGCTCCGGGTCTGGCGAATGGCACGGTGCTTGAAACAAGGGTAGGATTTAGACCGTTCACGCCGGGTTTTCTTCCTGTAATCGGCGCATTGCCAGGCTATGAAGGGGTGTTAATTGCCAATGGACTAGGTGCTTCAGGGTTAACGGTTGGACCTTACCTGGGTTCTGAACTTGCAAAGCTTGCTCTGGGCAAACCCACGGAAATTGACCTTGGTCACTATGATGTAGCCGGGGCACTTGAACGGTCAAATAATTAACATAATAAAACAATGAAGAATAAAGCCATTGCCAGGCGCTGAAAGAGGAACAGAGGTGTTGGGGAAAAGGAGGTCAAGATTAATCGGTGTGAAGCTTATCATAACATAAATAGTTTATAAATTAGCTTCTTTTTTACCGTGAATTTATTTAAAAAGAGGATGACTCCATAGGTATGTCTTTTTATGCCTCTAGAGTCATCCTCTTCTACTAGCGCTTATTTCGTGATTTATCTTCATCATAATGTCGTTGTGGGACCATATGAGAAATTGCATCATTTACAACGGCTGTTGCTTTTCTCGCATTATGCTCCTCATCTTTTGCATTCTGTTCAATTACTTCCGGTTTATGTTCGGGCACTTCCAGAACCTCCTTATATTAAGATGATTTTTCTATATACATATATTTGGTTAAACCATTCAAAAAATGTAAGGAAATTCTTAGGGGAGGCATGAGGTTCCCAACCCATTTTGTAAGATGCTCATAAAAATGAATATTCAAAAAATAATGTTTTAGCATCCTGAGTCTTGACTTATTCTTTACAAGTGACTATAATTGCATTTGTTAATTTCATAACATTCGGATGAACCATACAGGAGAAGATCAACCGATCTACCGATGGGGCAAAAAGCTGGTCGGACAGCTTTGAAACTCTCAGGTCTTGGATACAAGTAGAACTGCATGGGGACGAATCTCTGGAGAGACTCCCTCCTGTCGCCAAACGACACGGAGGAAACAGGGCACCGAAGGAGCAAATCCGTTGGTACAACGAACGGATAATCTCTCAGGTAAAAGGACAGAGACAAGCGACAGAAAAGACCGATCCCGAATCGGTTTATTTTTCTATCCCTTGTATCTCCAGAGACCATTTCATTTGAATGAAATGGTTTTTTATTTTTTCTTTCATAGAGAATGGAGATGGAGACAGTGAGTCAAGTATTAGAAGTAATTAACCATTATGTATGGGGGCTTCCTACCTTGATCCTTCTTGTAGGAACAGGGATCCTCCTTACAGTGCGCCTGCGGGGCCTACAATTTTCAAAACTTTGGTATGCCCATAAGCTGGCGTTTGGAAAATCGGAGGATCATTCCTCAGCCGGAGATATTAGCCACTTTCAGGCACTGATGACCGCCATGGCGGCCACCATTGGAATGGGGAACATAGCCGGGGTTGCAACGGCAGTGTCCATCGGGGGACCTGGTGCGGTATTTTGGATGTGGATTACCGCCCTTTTCGGAATGGCAACAAAATATTCAGAGGCCATTCTCGCGGTAAAATATCGAGTCAATGGTGCAAACGGAGAATACTCCGGCGGTCCGATGTATTATCTGGAACGCGGCTTAGGGAAAAAATGGCTGGCTGTGCTATTTGCCATTTTTGGTGCAACCGCCTCTTTTGGAATCGGAAATATGGTACAGTCCAATTCGGTTGCCGAGGCAATGAGAATTAACTTTTCCGTATCTCCAATCGTTAGCGGTATTTTGATGGCTGTTTTTATTGCGATTGTGATTCTGGGAGGGGTTAAAAAAATCGGGAAAGTCACCGGGTATTTCGTTCCGGTAAAAGCCTTCTTTTATATCATTGCTGGACTAATTATTATCTTTTATCATATTGATCAAGTTCCAACAGCATTTTCGCTTATTTTTTCGGGTGCATTTAACGGTACCGCGGCTGCCGGCGGCTTTGTTGGAGCGACAGTTGCATCCGCCATCCAAATCGGTGTGGCGCGAGGTGTGTTTGCAAACGAAGCTGGATTAGGAAGCGCACCGATTGCAGCTGCAGCGGCCAAAACCGACTCTCCGGCCAAACAAGCGCTTGTATCCATGACAGGAACGTTCCTTGATACATTTGTCGTATGTACCATTACCGGTCTAGTATTGATTACGACAGGAGCGTGGCAATCTGGAAAAACAGGTGTAGAAGCGACGACACTCGCTTTCCAATCCGTATTCGGTAGCACAGGAAGTATGGTTCTTGGTATCGCTATTATTTTGTTTGCCTATTCAACGATTCTCGGCTGGTCGTATTATGGAGAAAAATGTGTAGAGTACCTATTCGGCCGGAATGCTGTTCGGTACTACCGCTACATTTTTGTCGGAATGGTTGCAGTCGGCGCCAATTTAAAACTTGGGCTGGTCTGGACATTTTCTGACATCGCAAACGGCTTGATGGCGATTCCCAACCTAATCGGCCTAATCGGCCTAAGCGGCGTAGTCGTCGCAGAAACAAACCGCTTCCTGCAAGCAAAAAAATCACCGGATTCCCACGAGCAAATCGCAAGTTAACCTAATGAAAGAGGCTGTAGAATGATTATGATCCCACTCTACAGCCTTTTCTTTCACATCTCATCTCTATATGAGGCACCTACACATATTTATCAAGCTAAATCAAAAATGTGTCCTTACTATGTTTTAGATGGAATTACCAATATTTTGGAACCACTCGCATGACAGTATTGGCTGCTGTTGTTCGGATAAAGTACATCAAGAAATTTGTAATCGTTTCTTCCTTGCCGAAGAAAAAGTGGATAAATTGATTCATTTCTATAGATACCTACAATATTGATCATCAGTTTTTCAAATGAACTCGGGCTTAACTCTCCTATTTTTGCAGGTGGAAATGCAGTAGTTGGTGTAATATAAAAGTCATAGGTTTCATGGAAGGACTCCATCGAATATGCGGCTTTGTCCCACTCCCTGATACTGAGTATAAATTCTTCGGCTGAGGTTGCTTTACCAAGAAGACCTAACATCCAGGTTGTTGGTTCCACATCATTAAACATTGCTTTCCGTCCAAGTACTTCTTCCAATGATGATAAGGTTGCAGCCACCTCACCAAAATACATCGTTAAATAACTTTTAGCGATTTTATTCCCATCCACAGGTGCATCCCTTTCTTCAACGATATGTCCCATTGATTCTAGTATTCTTGCTGTCTTCATAACAGCATTCTTACATTCTGGATGAACCGTGGTTCCTATTGGAGATGTAACCGAAAAGGCAATTCTGAGTTGTTTTTCATTAGGTGTCTGAGCCATCTGCAAATAGTTCCCATGGAAAGGAGGAGCCAGATAAGCAGCTGCTTTTTCAAATGTATGTAACTCATCTAACATTGCCGCACTATCTCTCACAGACCTTGTGAGGACATAATCAACGCAAGCACCTTGCCAACTTCTTCCGTATTTTGGTCCCACAGGTGTTCTGCCTCTTGTTGGCTTTAGAGCAAATAAGCCGCAATAAGCGGCAGGAATCCGAATGGATCCTCCTCCATGTAAGGAATACCCGACATGTTCTCACCTCTTTATTACAGTGAAAATAGAACTTCCACCGATATTTTCTCTACTTATTCAACAATCATGATAATAGGCGGATGATATAGGTATTCCATTAGATTTTTTCCGTCATCTTCGGCAGCTCGTCCTTCTGGGCTTGCCAATGCTTGATGTAGTGTATCCATGTTTTCAAACCCGAGTTCAGTCATTAAGTAAAGGTTTAAGCTGGTATTTTGTGACTGAATGACTCGTTGTATCGATTCACTCTTAATATGCGGAATCTTCTTTCCAAGAGGAACATGAACATCGAAGTAATGCTTTTCAAATCCCTCTTTGTCCTTTGGTTGTTCATAAAGAATAATAATTTTAGCCAATAGACGATACCCCCTATGTCAAATTATTCTATTGTATTCTATCGTTTTTTGAGGTATTCCTATTGATAGAAAACTCTACATGGTCTTTCACTTGCTTTATTGAATTTTCTTCAAGCAGCTCTTTATTGACAAAGAGACGAAACATAACTCGCACGAACCTCCAACAGAACCTTTTGTATAGAAAATCCACACTGAAGTTTGAACAGAGCCTTTTATAGATAAAGCAGACTGACTTAAAATTGTCTAAATATATTTAAGCATAGGGCTAAGAAAATCTAGTTGTACGGTTGTGTTGAGTTTCCAAATATTACATACTAGGTATGTACTATTATAAAAATGTGTTGGAGAGCATTCCATTCCCAGGCTTCAATTGAGATTATATGTACTAAGTAAGGAGAGAAAAAATATTGTTCTTTCGTAAATTTTTTGGATTAGATAAAAAGAAACCGAAACCGCGGGCTCAAGAAGAAGCAAAAAAGAGAACGATTCCGTTAAAACCCGCTTTTTATAATGAGGAAGAGGTTATACTGGATGAATTTAAGCATCTCCGGACACCACAGAAAATTTTACATTTAGTGCAGGAAGTAACCAAGCCGTCACAGAAACGAAATTATGGTAACTATGAAATAAATTACAGCTACAATACATCCGCAAAAGAATTTGTTAAAGCATCATTGGCAAATAGAAATCGTACGCATCCAAAATGCCGCATGCCTCCCTTTCAACAGTATTATTCCACTTTTTCCGATATGAATAAGGAACAACAAAATTGGTACTTTTATTGGAGAGAAAGGGTGCTAAATGGTGAATATTTAAGCACAGATTTAAGCTACATTTACGTGTTTGTATATGAATTAATTAATTATTCGTTTAATCCAAAAGCGTCGTTTAATGTGAGTATGTTGGCGAGACTCTATGAAGCGTACAAGGAACAACATCATAGTAAGAGGTTTGAATGGTTAATCGGTGATTTGCTTTATGAGTTAGGAGAAAATGAATTAGCGGAAAAATGGAGTCCGTATACACCCCAAATTCCGCCCCTTTATAAACAGCTAAAAGAAAAGGAAAATGATCTAGCTAGAATCTCTATTACATACTGGAAAGGTTATTTGCAAGCCAACAGAGATACGAAGTTTTATTCTGAAAATAAGAATAAAGTCTATAAAACCTTCAAGGATTGCATTCACTTACTCGAAGAACATAGAAAAAAAGAGACAGGAAAACGACTCATTAATTTGTATTTTGAAACAAAAGATGAGCAGCATCACCGGTATTTATTAACCGGAATGGTTTCATTAAGGGATTACCATGGGAACTATGTCACATTAGATGTTCAAAATATTCATCCAACCCCATTTATCTATAAAGACGTGTCCGCTTTTTTTAGATTAGCAGAGAACGTAACAAGGCTCCTAAATGGTGAAAAACGTCAATTGCAGATTGAAGAGGGTCTCTTCCCAGATGGTTTAAAGGAAGAAATGGTGGAATATATGTCAAAACCAAAAGAAAAAACTCGCTTCAAAACGGTTAAGAAAAAGGAAAAGGAAGAAAGCGGAAGTGCTATTCCTCCTAAACCTGAAAAACATCCAAGAGTAATCATTGAATTTGATGATGAAAGAATTAAAGCGCTGTCCCAACAAAGCGATGAATTGGTACAAGAAGTAGAAAATAGGGCATCAGAATACGAAAATGAAGATAAGTTCATTGAGGTTGGGAATGATGAAGAGAAAGAGAAGAAACAAGAAAAAACGGCGACTACCGTATCTAATCCCACTCCAAGTGGATTAGATCACTTTTTTAGTAGCGGAGGAGAAATTGACGAAGAAGAAATACAAGAGTTTGTTGGCCAGCTAGGTGAGGTTGAAAAAGAATTTTTAAAACAGTTCAATGAACTGGAATGGTCAAAAGCTGAGGCGGTCCATTTCTTGAAATCGAAGGGGAAGATGCCGGGTGTATTTTTAAGCGAAATGAATGAAAAAGCCCAAGAAATATTAGAAGATAATCTCATCCAAGATGAGGGAGAAAACCTTGTTATTTATGAAGAATTTGAATCGATTATCACGATGGTAAAGGAGAGGTAGTGCATGAAAATAAAAAAGCGAGATTCCTCAGCAATACTAAACTCTTTGGCTGGCGGGGTTGTTCCAAATAGAGGAATACAGCATATCATGGTTGGTCGTGCAGATGAGGCAAGGCAGATCATGACAGACTTGGATAATGTTAAAAAAGGTTCATCCGTTATCAAGTTTTTTATTGGTCCATTCGGGAGCGGGAAAAGCTTCATTCACGGGTTTATTAAACAACTTGCTTTCAATGAAAAATTTGTGGTAACATCAGCGGATTTCACACCTGAAAGGCGATTGTATGGAACAGAGGGGAAAGCTGTTGCTTTGTATAGTGAGCTAATGAAAAATTTATCAACATCTACACAACCGGAAGGAAATGCTCTTCCCAGTATTTTAGATAAATGGATAAACGATGTTCAGACAAAGATAATGGCGGACAAAGAATACGGAACTGTTGAATTTGATAATCCTGATTTTGTGAAAGATGTTGAAAAAGAAATAACAAATGTTGTTTCAAAAATGGATGACCTAACTGGCGGGTTTGACTTCGCACGTATTTTAATTTTATATTTCAAAGGATTTGTTCAAGATAATCAAGACTTACAACGGCGTGTCCTGCGTTGGTTAAGGGGAGAATACGGAACAAGAACAGAAGCAAAAGCAGACTTAGGTGTGCGGGATATCATTGATGATAACAACTGGTATAACTACATAAAGATCGTCTCTCAGTTTGTGAAACAGATTGGATATTCCGGTCTTGTGGTGAACTTGGATGAAGCGATTAATTTATACAAAATCACTCATCCGCAAACAAGAGATAAAAACTACGAGACTATCCTAAAAATCTATAATGATACACTCCAAGGCAACATTGAGGGTCTCTATATTACGTTTGGTGGAACAGTGGAATTTTTAGAAGATGAAAGACGCGGCTTGTTTAGTTATGGAGCGTTAAAGCGCCGTCTTGAAACCAATCGATTTGAAACAAATGAGTTTCGAGATTTGTCTCAACCTGTTATTAAGCTGACTCCTCTAAAGAGTGATGAAACCTTTTTATTGCTGCAAAAATTGAGAGATATCCATGCTGCTCATCTTGATTACCAAACAACTATCACCGATGATGAAATCAAAAGGTTCATTATCAAAGAATATAATCGTCCCGGGGCTTCTGAACATCTGACGGTAGGGGATATCATTAGAGGATTTCTTGGAGCATTAAATATTTTACATCAGAATCCAAATTACAATAGGGAAGACGTGTTTGGTAAAGAAGAAATTCAAGAAAGCCAATCATCCACTACATATTCGAGATTTTCCAGAACAGAAGGGTAGGCGGTTACGATGAGTTCATTTCAATTGTTATCAAATTTTCTTCAAAAGAAAATTTGGGATATGAAATGGGAAAGTTTCACCCCGGTTCAAGATAAGGCGATTCCAGCTATTATTGAGACTGAAAATGATATGATTCTTTCAGCAGGGACTGCTTCCGGTAAGACAGAAGCAGCCTTTTTGCCAATTTTGACTAAGGTTGAAAAGGGAGCAAGCCAGTCCCTAAAAGTGCTATATGTATCTCCATTAAAGGCACTTATTAATAATCAGTTTGAGCGAATTGAAAAGCTGTGTGAATACATGGATATTTCTATTCACCGCTGGCACGGAGATGTATCTCAAAGCAAGAAACAGAAGTTTATCAAAAATCCGTCGGGAATATTGCAAATTACACCGGAATCAATTGAGAGTCTATTTATCAACCGCCCTGGGGTCTTAAAGGCCATTTTCAAAGAATTAGAATTCATTGTCATTGACGAAATCCACTCTTTTGTTGATAAAGAAAGAGGTGTGCAGTTACGTTCGCTGCTGTCTAGAATTGAAGACATAACCAATAAGAGACCTAGGATTGTGGGATTATCTGCAACCATCGATAACTTTGAATTCGTTAAAGAATGGGTGAATTATTTATCTCCTGAAAATGTACAAATTATTGAGGATGAAGGCTCTGATAAAGAGCTGCTATATCATTTAATGTATTTCCAAGCAGATCATGACAATAAAAAGCCTGTTGAACTATTTGTGGATATGAGGGAATTAACGAGAGAACAAAAATCGATTATATTTTGCAACAGCAGGGGGGCTGTTGAGGAAACTACCGTTTTCTTAAATCGATTGGCGGAACGAGATCATGCTGGTGAAACATATTATGCCCATCATTCTTCTATCGATAAGCGAGAAAGAGAATACGTAGAAAAAACGATGTTCGAAACTAAATCACCAAAAAGTGTCGTTGCAACAAGTTCTCTGGAATTAGGGATTGATATAGGGGACGTGGACCTTGTTATACAGTTGGACAGCACATTTACGGTTTCTTCTCTTAAACAACGTCTTGGACGTTCGGGCCGAAAACGAAACTCTAATCAAATATTGCAGCTTTATAGTACAAACAGTGACAGTCTTCTTCAATCAATAGCGGTCATGGAACTGGCATTGGATAAATGGATTGAGCCTGCAAAAGGATATCCGTTGCCATATGACATTTTGTTTCACCAAATCATATCCATATGCGCGGAAAAGAATGGTCTTACGAAGCAGGAATTAATAAGAATAATTAGTAAAAATCATATTTTTCACTCTCTCGATCGTAATAAGGTAGGGGAACTCATCTGCTATATGATTGAACAAGATATTCTCGAAAAGTTAAGTGGTCGAGGGGAACTGATTGTTGGATTAGAAGGTGAGCGATTACTCCGGAGTAAAGAGTTCTATTCAGTATTTATGACAAATGAAGAATATGAAGTAATCGAAGGGGTGCGGAAAATAGGGACCATTGATAAAACGCCGTTTGTATTTGAAGGAGATAATATTATTTTATCAGGACGATTGTGGACGATTTATTCATTGGATTCTAATCGAAACAAAATCTACGTTCAAAAAGCGGTAAATGGAAAATCTCCAAAATATATAGGTGAAGGCGGCGATATCCACGAAAAAATAGGAGAAAAAATGATTGAGATTCTTTGTACAGACGAAGATTTCGAATATATTGATCCTAAAGCGAAACATGCTCTTAGTGATATTCGAAATCCTTATCATTTGTATGAGATTAAGCCGAATGAGCGTGTTTTATGGAGGGAAAAAAGAGAGTACATTTTTGAAACTTTCACATCTACTCAGATTACTACAACGCTCTTTTGGATGATGAAAGTTCTAGGCGTGAATGTAAAACGCAGAGACAGAATGGGGCGAATTACATTCGAGTTCGAGGGAAATGTTAAAGAACTCTATCGAGATTTAAAGAACTATATGTGGTCTGACGAAGTGATACTATCTGAAAAAAAGAAAAAAGAGGAATTTCAATTAAAATTTACACCTTATCTTCCGGAGAATTTGAGGGATGCTATACATATTAAACATAGACTGGATTTAAATGGTACACTTAAATATTTAAACGAATTTCAATGGAGAATGATCGACCTTTAATGCTCTAATCTTTCGATATTTATCATAATGTTCGTTCAATGTTTTTCAGGGATGAAGCAAGTCGCTGGTATGGTTCAATACTATTCTGGGAGCTTCGGGTCAGCCTCTTGTTGTTATCATAAACAGAAAATGCCGCGTTTGCCGTTAATTTAGTATAATGAAGTAATTTACATTTCACCTTCCATATAACTGGTATCATAAAGTTAAAGAGGGATGTGGCCCCTCCGTCATGCATGGAGGGACCACACCGAATGTTTAGTTTAATACTCGTTTTGCGCCAACATAAGAGTTTTTCCAATATTTTGTGTTGAGAGATTGGACAGATCCAAGGGAGATCCCTACAAAAGAGACACCTTTACCATTTGTATTAAAGAAGACTAAGTCTCCTTCTCGAATGTCTTTTTTCGCAACGGCTTTGCCTGCTTTATAATGATCCTTTATAGTTTTTCTCTAATTCAACATCGAATGTCGCGACAAATTCTACCTGGTCGTCAACCCTTCCATGTTCTTTTAATGTTTTTACCTCGAGCTTTTTTACGCCTTCCTTAAATGAATGAAAATGAAATAAATGAAAAAATTACGATTCCTATTTTACATATTGCTGACGCAACAGCTATTCAAATTGAAAAGTGTGGAATTCGTACGGTAGGGTTGCTTGGCACAAAATATACGATGGAGCAAGATTTCTATAAATCACGCTTAGAATCTAATCATATAAAGATAATCGTACCAAGGGAACATGACAGGGAACTTGTGAATCGAAGCATGCTCAAGAGATACGGATCAAATCATCAGTGGGGTGATTAGGGATCAAAGGTTAAAAAAACGACGTCCTGTCGCAACATCTTCACTTGCCCGTTTAGTACAATTGACAGAAGCAAAAGACTAGACTTCCAGGCAGTGTTTATTGTCAATGTAGATAATATGCCGTTTGCTTTAGAAGAAGATAAAGAACGGGAAGTTTCCTTAGGACCAGGTGCTCCCTTCACTAGATAACAAGAAAAAGTCCCAAGTGATGAAACCATCCTTGGGACGCGAGTTGGTTACGTTAGCGATTTTTTTCTTAACCTAATGTTTTTCTTTGAAAGTCGGCAATCGCATTATATTCTTCAGTTAATTTACGCGAAATGCGAAGGTAAATAGGGATTAATTCGCGATAAACTTCCGCATGTTCCTTAATAGGCTGGTGTTTATGGGTGGCTCCCACCATTGTGGAAACGATATTTAATGAGTCAATTTCTTTTAACGCATAGAGGCCAAGGATGGCGGCCCCGAGGCAAGAGCTTTCAAAGCTTTTAGGTACAGTCACTTCTTGATCAAAGATGTCTGCCATCATTTGGCGCCACAGTTCAGAGCGGGCAAAACCGCCTGTTGCCTGTACTTTCGTCGGAACACCGATTTGCTCTTCAAGGGCCAAAAGAACATTGTATAAGTTGAAAATGACACCTTCCAGGACAGCACGAATCATATGTTCTTTTTTGTGATGCAAGCCTAGACCAAAGAAAGATCCTCTGGCATTTGCATTCCATAACGGTGCACGTTCTCCGGCCAAGTAAGGGTGGAACAGCAAGCCGTCCGCGCCCGGAGAAACACGGGAAGCAATTTTAGTCAGTACTTCATACGGATCAACCCCTAAGTTTTTTGCCGTTTCTACCTCTGCTGAAGCCATAACATCCCGCACCCAGCGGAACGTCATTCCGCCGTTATTAACAGGACCGCCGATAACCCAGTGGTTTTCTGTTAACGCATAACAGAAAGTACGGCCTTTCGGATCTGTGACAGGCCGATCCGTTACTGTTCGGATGGCCCCGCTTGTCCCGATCGTTACCGCTACAACCCCCGGTTCAATGGCATTAACGCCGAGATTTGATAATACCCCATCATTTGCGCCAATCACAAAAGGAGTAGAAGGGAGGATTCCCAGTTCTTTTGCAATGTCTTCTTTAAGTCCCTGGAGGTAATGGGTGGTTGGGACAAGCTCGGATAAATGCTGTCTTGTAATGCCGGCTGTCTTGAGTGCTTCTTCATCCCAATCCAGGTTATGTAAGTGCAACATGCCGGTTGCAGAAGCGATGGAATGGTCGACCAGGAATTGATTGAATAATTGATAAAAAACATATTCTTTAATGGAAATAAATTTCGAGGTTTTCGAAAAAATTTCCGGCATCTCTTCTTTGATCCAGCGAATTTTGCATAATGGCGACATCGGGTGAATAGGTGTACCGGTGCGCAAATAAATGCTATGGCCGTTCCATTCATCTTTGATTTTTTCAGCCCACTTTGTGCTTCGGTTATCCGCCCAGGTGATGGAGTTCGTCAGCGGTTTTCCCGCTTCATCAATCGCAATCACACTATGCATAGCCGAGCTGAACGAAATGCAAAGAAGGTCGTTTTGGTTAATGGAACTTTTTTTGATGGTTTCTTTAATCGTTCCCAATACCGCTTGATAAATTTCGTCAGGATTTTGCTCAGCGGTTAAAGGAGTCGGAGTCAGTAAAGGGTATCCGATTGTATGATGGGCGATCACCGTACCTTCCTTTGAAAAAAGGACCGCTTTCGTACTCGTTGTTCCAATATCAACACCCAACATATATCCGTTTTTATTCATAAAAAATTCCTCCTATCTATGTAACACAAGATGTTCAAATTGCCTGTGCTGCATCATTTATGCGGATTTAAGTAATGAAGAGGCCAATTAAAAATACAATCCCGAATGCTACAAGGGAACTGATGGTTTCCATTACCGTCCAGGACCGAAGAGTATTTTTTACATCCAATCCTAAATATCGGTTTACAAGCCAAAATCCAGAATCATTAACATGGGATGCAATGGTTGCGCCGGCAGCAATCGAAATGACCATCAAGCCAAGGATCGGTCCTTCAAGTCCAAGAGCGGCTATAAGCGGTGACATTAAACTGGCTCCTGTCACCATCGCGACTGTTGCAGAACCTTGTGCAATACGTACCATCGATGCAATAAGGAAAGCAAGGACGATGGGCGGAAGGGAAGAAGCTGCCATTGTATCTGCCAACACCTTTCCTACGCCTGAATCTATTAATACTTGTTTAAATACGCCTCCGGCACCTGTTACAAGAATAATCATTCCCGCCGGCTCAAGAGCCTTGCTTGCAATAACTTGCACCTCCTGTTTTGAGTAGCCGCGTTTGACTCCTAACAAGTAGAATACAAGCAATGTCGAGATCAAAAGAGCTACAAACGGATGTCCAAGGAATGTCAATACTGCACGGACGATGTTTTCTTCCGGCAAGAGAACTTTTGAAATTGTATGAAGAAGGATAAGAATAAGCGGAACTAAAATAATGGCTGCAATTAGTCCAAAGCCCGGCAGTTCTTGATCGTCTTCTATTTCCTCGATGTTCATATAATCCGGTACTGTAACATGGATTTTTTTTGCAATGTATTTTCCAAACAATGGTCCTGCAGCTATCATTGCTGGAACACCTGCGATCGTTCCGAATAAAATAACCCATCCAAGGTCGGCACCGATTAAATCGGCTACGACAATCGGGCCCGGAGTCGGAGGGATAAAGCTGTGAGTGACAGCCAGTCCTGCAAATAACGGTATCCCATAGTACAGTAAGGAGCGTCCGGTTTTCTGTGTCAAACGGTATACAATGGGGACTAAAACAACAAAGCCTACATCGAAAAAGACGGGAATACCGACAAGAAATCCTGTAACTCCTAATGCCCATGGAATTTTATCCTGGCCAAATTTTTTAATTAATGTTTGGGCAAGACGCTCTGCGCCGCCTGATACTTCCAGCATTTGTCCGAACATGGCTCCCAGGCCTACGACAACCGCCGCAAAACCGAGCGTTTCGCCCATCCCTTTTTGCATGGAGTGAACAACCCCATCTAAAGGCATTCCTGCGGCAATACCTACGAGCAAACTAACAAGAAGCAAAGCGACAAAAGCATGCAGCTTTGTTCGAATAACCAAGAATAGAAGTAGAGATATTCCGGCTGCAGTGATCAGGGTAAGTGTTAATCCGGACATGGTGAATCCTCCGATAACTTGTATGGTGCAACAGTTTTAAGATTGCTATGTTTGTTTCTTAGTGTTGCAATTAATTTCCCTGAAAATGTGTTCATTCTAAATAAGTCCTGTAGAAAATGGAAAAGCTTCAATGTTTGGCACAGTATTGTACTGCCACTCATTTTACGATTCTTCTTTTTGTACGGGTGGGAAATTTTTTTCTGGTAAGTTCATTATACGAAAAAACATTTTTGATGCAATCGTTTTCAAGAAAAAATTTTCTTTTTGTAGAATATTGGTTATAATAATAGTAAATTTTTGTATGAAAGGGGTGGAGAAATGGAACAGCCTCAACAATGCATGACTCGAATTCAATCGTTTTATCCGGAGTTCAGTGAAACCGAAAAGAAAATCGCCAATTACATTTTACAGTTTCCTGAAAAAATGATTCATCAACCAATCACACAAGTCGCGGAAGATATCGGGGTAGCCACTTCGACCATTTTTCGTTTTTGTCGAAAAATGGGCTTTAAAGGATATCAAGCAATGAAAATTGTGCTGGCGTCTGAAATTGCTTCGCCAATTCGAGAGATGGTTCAAGAGAAAATTCAAGAAAAAATTCAAGAACAGGATAATGAAAGAGCCATTACGGAAAAAATTTTTCATACAAGCATCCGAACATTTAAGGATACGATTCAAACGATGGATTTTTCTTTGATTAAAAAAGCGGTGAAGACTATATTAAATGCAGAACGGGTTGAATTTTACGGTACAGGCAGCTCGGGAATCGTAGCGCTTGACGCCCATCATAAATTCATCGGATCCGGTATCTCGACGGTGGCATATACAGATCTTTACCTGCAGCAAAGAGCAGCATCACAGCTTACAGAAAAGGATGTGGCGGTTATTATTTCAGATTCCGGGGCAAGTGCGGAGACTTTAAGTGTCCTGGATGCAGCGAAAGAAGCTGGAGCGAAGACGATTGTCATTACGAATCTGGCAAGGTCTCCTCTCAATAAGAAAGCTGACATTTTGCTGCGTACCGTTACCAGCGGAATAGAAAACCGTTCTGAAGATGTGTTTTCGAGAATTGTTCAGCTAAGCCTTATTGATGCCATATACACAAATGTAATGAAAGCCCAAAAAAGTACGGCTAAAAATCCGATTGAAAAAATAAAAAAAATGTTTGAGTAATTTTTGCGGATGTTTGATCAAGTGTGGGAGAAAACTATATAAATCCACATAAAGAATTGAACATGAGCAAAAACCCTCATGTTCAATTCTTTACGCATAAGCGGCTGCCAATCGACATTAAGGGTTCTTGTCAGCCGCTTATACGAGAAACTTTGTAAGCTTGTTCAAGATGAAAAAACAGAAAGACGCAAATAGAAGAAGGACCGGTGACAGATGTTAAAAAATGAAGTGGGACTTATATAGAAGGAAAATGAATCTCGCCTTGGATTCCTACAAGTCCAGGGTTTTTGTATGTTTTTTTTGCTGTATGAGAGTATGGAAGTTTGATAGGGAGGATGTCCCAAAAGTACAAAAGCGTACTTTTGGGACATCCTCTAAAGACTTATGGGTCAGCTCCCTATTTTTTTGTGCTAAATCTATGAATGAAAATTTTTTCTTAAAAAAGTATTGATTAGAAAAAATATTTTCCGTATAATCGACTCATCAAATGAAAGTGTTTTCAAAATGAGATTTATAGAAATCAAGGAGGTTTCATCATGTTATTATTAATTGTTTTAGCCGCGATTATTGCACTATTATTGCTTATAACGGTAGCTAAGTTAAATCCTTTTGTCTCACTGATTGTGACGGCAATCGGTGTTGGACTTGCAACAGGGATGCCGCTTGTATCGGATAATCCGACAGAGGTTCCCGGCATCATTGATTCAATTAAAACCGGTATGGGAAATACGTTAGGGTTCCTGGCTATTGTTTTAGCGCTTGGGACAATGCTTGGAAAAATGATGGCCGAGTCAGGCGGAGCTGAACGGATTGCACAAACGCTGATTGCCCGTTTTGGAGAGAGAAATGTTCACTGGGCCATGATGTTTGTAGCATTTATTGTCGGTATACCCGTATTTTTCCAAGTGGGATTTGTTTTGTTAATTCCATTAGTATTTACGATTGCACGTCAAACAGGAGTTTCATTAGTAACGATCGGGGTTCCATTAGTAGCAGGACTTTCCGTTGTTCATGGACTTGTACCTCCGCATCCGGCTGCAATGGCTGCAGTTGGCATTTTTAAAGCGGATGTTGGATTAACGATTCTTTATTCTATTATTGTAGGACTTCCAACGGCTATTCTTGCAGGTCCTGTTTATGGTAAATGGATTGGAAAGCGGATTCATAAAACAGTGCCAAAAGAAATTGGCGAACAGCTTACAGAGAATAAAGATACAAAGGAACTTCCAGGCTTTTTCAATACAGTATTCACAGTGTTGGTGCCGGTAATTTTAATGCTGTCTGCTTCTATTGCAGAGTTAACCTTGCCTAAGGAAAGCACAGCGTTTGCCGCATTTAAATTTTTGGGAGATCCGGTAGTCGCACTTCTAATTGCAACCGTTTACTCTTTCTTTAGTTTAGGATTTTTCCGCGGCTTAAACCGTGATACTGTTTTAAAGTTTTCGAATGATTGCTTGGCTCCAACCGCTACTATTCTTCTAGTGATCGGAGCAGGCGGCGCATTTAACAGAGTGTTGCTTGATTCAGGCATCGGCGATTATATTGCTGAACTGGCAAAACAATCACATGTTTCACCAATCATATTAGGCTGGGGGATTGCTGCAATGATTCGTGTTGCAACAGGTTCAGCAACCGTTTCGATGATGACAGCAGCAGGTATTGTTGCTCCGATTGCAGCAGTCGTACCTGGTACGAACATCGAGCTTCTTGTTTTAGCAACAGGCGCTGGATCTCTTATTCTTTCTCACGTAAATGACTCAGGATTCTGGATGATTAAAGAATACTTCGGAATGTCCGTAAAAGAAACATTACAAACATGGACCGTTTTAGAAACGATCATCTCTGTGGCAGCACTTGCATTTATCTTAGTTCTTGATTTATTTGTCTAATGGCCCAAGATTTCTCTGAAAAAGAAAAGGGTGAGCTTCTACTGAAAGCAGGGGCTCACCCTTTTACGCTATATAAATCCACCTAAATCATTTGGTAAAGGACAATTTTTCTCACATTCGGGTTTCCGAGATAGCATTCCGGATTTTTTCAAGGGAGTTTTTTGCTTTTTCTTTATTTAAAATGGCGATATTTACATATAAAGCATCAATTAAGCTCAGCTGGCCGATTCTTGATGCTAATGCCTCGGATCGGTATTCCGTTTCTTCCGAAATTGTATAGAGGGCAACATCAACATTTTGCCCGATTGGCGATTTTGGGAAACTTGTCATTCCAATCGTTTTCGCACCGTTCGCCTTGGCTGTTTTTAGAATACGGAGTGTATCCTTGTTTGTGCCGGAGTGGGAAATGACAACAGCAACATCATGTTCTGTTAATTGGGAAGCCGACATTAATTGAAAATGGGAATCGGAAAAAACAAAGGCTTTCATTCCTGCCCTTATAAACTTGTGATACGCATCCATGGCAATGACCGCTGACCCGCCGGTTCCGTAAAACTCTATTCTTTGCGCATGAAGGAGCAGCTCTACTGCTTTTTTTATAGAAGAGCTGTCTAAAATTTGCAATGTATTTTCTAATGTTCTGATATTGGATTTGAATATTTTTTCCGTCACGGTTTTTTCATTGTCTTGTTCGTTAATTTCTTCATGAATTTGCTGGATTGGAGTCATAATTTCCGAGGCAAGAGCAATTTTCATTGCCTGGTAGCCTTTAAATCCTATTCGCTTACAAAACCGGAAGACGGTCGCATCTGCCACATTTAAGTCCTCTGCCACTGTATTAATGGTACTGTGAATAATTCTCTCTGGATTTTCCAGAATATAATCCGCAATTTTTTTTTCTTTTTCACTCAGTCTTGCGTAATAGGAACGAATTTTCCCTAAACAGCTCGTCGTCATAAGAAATTTCCCTTCTTATTTATATTAATAGAAAAAGTATAGCATAAGTGATACGGAAGAAATAATTTTTCGTAAATAAATAATTAATAAAAAATTTTTTTCGGAATTCATTGTTATATAAAAAAATATTTCGTATAATTCCTAATATAGCAGAAAAAATTTTTCAGGGGTGCATCAGGGGAATGCTTCATAATTTACACATCCAAACACGGGATGAACGCAGTTTTAAAGATATATTCTCTTTTCAAGATCGTTTTAGGAGGCAGCTAACATGAAAATTGGATTAATCGGTTTAGGGAAAATGGGATTAAATTTAGGTCAAAATTTAATGGATCGGGACCATAAAGTTGTGGCGTTCGATGTAAATCCCGCTGCAGTAGAAGAAATGAAAACATACGGAGGTGCAGGTGCATCCAGCCTGAAGGAGCTTGTTCAATCACTGGAAACACCAAGAATTATTTGGATTATGGTTCCGCATCCCGTTGTTGA
This sequence comes from Bacillus songklensis, assembly GCF_042649685.1. Lineage (NCBI taxonomy): Bacteria > Bacillati > Bacillota > Bacilli > Caryophanales > Bacillaceae > Bacillus > Bacillus songklensis. Next base: position 20,352 of record NZ_JBHRZT010000072.1, read on the forward strand.
TTCAGTCATTAGTGAAATCAGTCCTCTCCTGGACAACGGAGATATTGTCATTGAAGCCGGCAATTCCCACTATAAAGAATCCATTCGCCGTTACAACGAGTTGAAGGAGCTCGGAGTAAGTTTTATGGATGCAGGTACTTCAGGCGGAATGGAAGGTGCTCGCAACGGAGCTTGCTACATGGTGGGAGGCGATCCTGAAGCCTGGAAAATCGTCGAGCCCATTTTCCGCGATACCGCTGTCGAAAACGGATGTTTATATGCAGGAAAAGCAGGAAGCGGCCATTTCTTAAAAATGGTTCATAACGGAATTGAATACGGAATGATGGCTGCGATTGGTGAGGGATTTGAAATACTGGAGAAAAGTGAATTTGACTACGATTATGAAAAAGTGGCGAGAGTATGGAACAACGGGTCCGTCATTCGCTCATGGCTTATGGAATTGACAGAACGCGCCTTTTCTAAAGATGCGAAACTGGATGAAATCAAAGGGAGTATGCATTCTTCCGGCGAAGGAAAATGGACAGTTGAAACAGCTTTAGATCTGCAAACCGCTACTCCTGTCATCGCCATGTCCTTATTGATGCGTTATCGTTCATTAGAAAACGATACGTTTACAGGAAAAGTTGTCGCCGCTCTTCGCAACGAGTTTGGCGGACATGCTGTAGAAAAGAAATAAGAAAAACAATCTAAACATAGGCTGACTTCCCGTAACTTTAGCTGATTTACATTTGATAAAAAGGATGGGGAGTCCAGTAAAATAAAGGACAAAAAACTTCAAAAATTTCTTGCTTTTTACGCATTAATTTGATTCTCCATGGGAAGATACGCTAGTAGATATACGATTTGGACATTTCGTTTTCAGAAATGTGAAAGGAGAATGTGACATGGAAAGAATAGAAGTAGGCGAAATCTTTACCATTAGTGATGAAAATGATCAGGAGCAGGAAGTTGAAGTGTTGGGAACAGTGAATATTGAAGGAACAGAATATGCTGCTGTCGGCTTTGTAGAAGATCTTCAAAAAGAAACCGAGGAAGACATCGATATCTTCTTTTTGAAAGTCGATCATGAAGGTGATTTGTCATTTATTGAGAATGATGAGGAATTTGAAAAAGTATCCAATGCCTTTGATGAAATGATGAATGAGGAAGACTAATATTGGTATGCGACCAATACCCATCCCCTATTAGGTTGTTCTGTTGAAAGAAGATGTGTTTAGGTGAAAGAAAATGCTGCGGTCTTACTAGCAGCATTCTTTTTCATTTGTACCATGCTGACTCAGTATATCCTTAGTCTGATAGCTTTTTCTACATACCTAAATGGTAATTGGCAGTAAAATATTGACAAATACCCGCGTCCCGAAGTACTGTTGTATCAGTCAGCGACACTTGCCGCTTTTATATAGATGACGAAATATCATATGGTAAGGAGTTGTTTCTTCGTGACCGCTAAAGAAAGCAGTCGGATGCCCTTAGTCATCGCAGCGATGGCTTTGGGGTTGTTTATGTCTTCTCTAGATAACACCATAGTATCTGCAAGCATTAACGAAGTCATTAAAGATATCGGTGGATTTGACAAAATGAGCTGGGTGTTTACAGCATACATGCTTGCAACAACCAGTACCATGCTAATTTTCGGTAAAATGAGCGACCTGTTCGGCCGTAAGTTGTTTTATCTGATCGGGGTGGGCTTATTTTTGCTCGGTTCTTCCCTCTGCGGAACGGCTCATACGATCGAGCAGTTGATTGTGTACCGAGTGATTCAAGGGGTAGGCTCTGGAGCACTATTCCCGATTTCGTTTACAATCATTTATTCTCTTTCCTCAGATCCTAAACAGGCTGCAAAGATGTCTGGGGTTTTTGCGGGTATTTTCGGGATTTCCTCGGTCTTAGGGCCACAAATCGGAACCTGGATCTCGGAAGCCTCTTGGCTTGGCTGGAGATGGTGCTTCTACGTCAATCTTCCATTTGGGATTTTATCATTCCTTGTCCTGATGTTCTCATTGAAAGAGTCTCGTTCGGAAACGAAACCTAAGGTCGATTATCTCGGTACGTTTCTCTTGATTCTTTCTACCGTTTCCCTCCTGCTCGGCCTTGAATGGGGCGGAAAAGACTACCCGTGGGGTTCGACTGAAATTATCGGCTTGTTTACGTTTGCAGGAGTGTGCATAGCAGCTTTCTTATTTGTCGAGTCAAAAGCCAAGGAGCCAGTTCTTCCTTTGGTGATTTTCAAGAACAAAACTGTATCCGGAACAAGTTTTGTTGTGTTTTGCCAAGGTGTAATCATGTTCTCGGCGATTACGTATCTTCCTATTCTGTCTGTTGCAGTAATGGGGAATGCGAACTCAAACAGCGTACTAACTCCGGTGATGTTTCCGATTATGATTGGGGCCATTTTAGGCGGGTACATCTCTACTAAACTTTCATACAGGACGATAATGGCTTTTTCGATGGCAATGGGAATATTTGCGGCTTATATGTTAAGCACAATGACCCATCACACAGATAAATATATCGTCACTTTCGTTATGGTTGTTCTTGGCTTGTTCGTGCTGGGGCCGATCATGAGTGTATCGCAAAATGCAATGGCTCAATCCGTAGATCCGAAATATATGGGAATTGCCTCTTCTGTTGTGGGCTTCTGGCGCAGTATTGGGGGGGTAATGGGGGCAGCGATTACAGCAACGATCGTTAACGGCCATCTGAAGGACAAAATGACTGAATTTATTAAGGTTTCCCAGCTTCCTCATGAGCAAGCGGTTCAAATGGCGAAGCCCGAGGTCTTGATGCAGGCAAAAGACAAACTTCCTCCCGAAGCCGTAGAATTTATACGCAATGCACTGGAAACAGCGTTGCACAATGGATTTATGGTAGGCTTGATCGCCTGCGTATTGGGCCTTCTTGTTTCTCCATTCGTTGGAGCCCAGCGCTATCAAGCCCGCAAACCTGTAGAAAACAAAGACCCTCTTAAGGGGATGCAGTCAGAGCATTCTGTATAGCAGGTAACTGACTAGAACAATGAAACAAAATTAAGAATAAGTTCATCTGCCGGTTTTGGTGAGTATTTTGTCGGGGGTGAAAATACAAAACAAGGCTAACGACCTAGTATGGCGGAACATACAGTATCATTAGCGGTTGTTTTACGATCTTTTTCTGCAATGCAATACGGAATTTCATAACCCTCTGCATGAAATCCAGAAATATTGGTCTGTGTGTTACTGGCTTTAAGTCCATATCTACCGTTTTCGCCCAAAGCCCTTACATGATTGATCTCAATGCTTTGTATGCCCGGACCTATATCGACAGCTTGCCGTGTTGATCGACAAATAGCGGCGTTGTGAATATGGATATTGTCAGCTCGCTGTTCACCGCCAAACACCTTAATATCAACGCCGGCTTTTTTAAAATTCTTTATCGTCACATTGTTCAGCACGACATTTCTCGCACGATATTGAATCGCGATGACAGGATTTCCTTTATAGTCATAATCAGGATCACCAATCAATATAAAGTTGTTGATGACAACATTTTTATAGGCGGACACGACCAAACCGCGGGGAGTGGACTCCTTATACAAATCCGAATAAACGGGTGCTATTGCGATAATCTTCGTCGCCTTAATATTATAAGCTGTTTTAGATTCGGGATCTGTACTTTTGTGATGCCCGATATGGCGCAAGTTATAGGAGCGGTTATCATTCATGGAAAGATGTCCAATGATTTGAACGTTAGATGCCGCAGAAGAATTATGGTGTGCCTTTATTTCCACTCCGCCGAAGCATCTTGCGGTAGAGTTATGAACGAGCCAAACATTTCGGGAACCGTCATCAATTTCAATCCCGTTAGAGTTAGAAGCCCCCTTATGATGCGCTCTGCCGCTTGGGTCGCACATATGGGAATTTGAGATAAAGATATGGTCGCTATGATGAGTGGTAATGCCGTCATCGCCAAAGCCATAACCGTTTACGTTATCGAGCCATACGTACTTGCTCCCGCGGCGTGCACGATATCCGTCTCCAGAGTAATTGTAGAGGGTGGATGAAACATCAAAGCAATGAAGCCCCGGATTGATTCCTTCTACATCTTTAACCCAGCCAAATGAAACATGGGCGAAAGTTAAACAGCTGGAATGATTGCCCCATGTACTCGTTTTAGCTGCGTTACCGAGTCTTTCTACATTCCAGTCTAAACTCATCCCCTGTACAACAATATTACGATTTCCTCTCGAATGGTTGGCATTTGTCACAAGCCTTGTCCCTTTCGGAGCGTCATCATGAAGTTTGATCATTGTCACGCCTTTTCCTTCGCCGACTAAATATGTCCATGATGGGAGCCTGATCCCTTTTGTTATAAAGACTCCCGCCGGTACATGAACTTTTACCCGGCCGTTCCCGATCGCTTTCTTAAAGGCTTCGGTATTGTCCGTTTTGCCATCACCTACTGCACCGTAATCTTGCACGTTTACTTCCCTATTAATCTTACTCAATAAATGGGTGTATTCTTTATCCAACAGCTCTTTCCATTCTGGATAAACATTTCCTTGCCCGTCGACAGATGTATCGGATGGTTGGGTGTTATCATTTGCCGGGACAGCCAAAAGAAAGCGAGTAATTCTTTTCGGCAAATGTTTAAAAATAGAAAACATTGAAAGAGGCGGAAGCTGATTTTGTTGATCTGTATGGCCGGGATTATTCATGCTGCATTGAAGGAAAAGGCGGTCCGTTTCCTCGATCATATCGTTGATATCTTGTTCTTTGCCAACAATTTCCGATATCAATTTTGAATTCTTTCTTGGATCATGCTTCTTATCAAGATATAGCATTTTTTCACCTCATTTTGAAAGCAAGGCAGTACATTTTTGAGTATTATTCCCAGCTTGTGTTGTTCAAATGAAATAGGAGCCGGTTCCTTCTCCAACGGACGGGGAGCTTAGCTGAATAAGGCTTTCTGTTTATGCCCGAAATAAAAAATGCCATCATCCACTTTACATGCAAGAGAAAATGGGATTCCTTTTTATGAAGTGTGAATGATGAATTTTAAAATCAACAGTCCAATAAATACACCCGGAACCACAAATAATATTGGTAAAAACACTGGCCCCAATAACAACCCGAAAGAGGGCTTTCGTTTTTGTATTTTTAGTTTAGCATAGTTTTTTGTCCATGTTGTAGGAGATGGAAATCTAGCTGCTTCAAAATGTGTAGTATGTAAGCCATTAGTATTTACTACAATTACACCAGCAATAAACATGAAGGACTCTCCCTTATTTGGTAAACTAGAAAGGAACTTATGAATTAGATAGTAAATGATTGTTAGAGAGGAACTTCAGATGAATACTTCATTAGAAATGTTGATGCAATTATTCGAACGGGCGGCACTGCTCCTGATCTGCCTGTTTTTTATGACACGAATTCCCAGGTTTAAGGAAACACTTCAAAAAGACAGGCATTCACCTATCGAATTGTTCGTTATCACCCTTATTTTTTGTGTGTTTGCCCTTTTTGGTACATACTCGGGTATTGAAGTGGAAGGTTCGCTTGTGAATGTCCGCATTATTGCAATAATGTCCGGGGGAATATTATTTGGACCATGGGTAGGCATAATTACAGGCATTGTCTCAGGAGTGCATCGCTACTTGATTGATATTGGCGGCATCACAGCCGTACCATGTCTCATTACGAGCATAACGGCTGGCATAGTCTCCGGATATATTAACCTTAGAGTGAGAAAGTCCGTACGTTGGATTTTTGGCATAGCTGCTGGAATGGTGTGTGAAATCATGACAATGTTACTGATTCTTGTCATGGCTGAACCTTTTGAACTCGGGTTGGACATCGTTTCTAAGATCGGATTTCCAATGATTGCAGGGGAGATCAGTATTGGACTGATCGTATTGCTGGTAATGAGCGTAGAAGGCGAGAAGGAAATGATTGCTGCAAGACAAGCCAAATTGGCATTGGAAATTGCTAACAAAACGTTACCTTATTTTCGTTCCATTAATTCGGAGTCTCTGAAAATGATTTGCACCATCATCAAAAATGATATTAAGGCTGACGCTGTAGCGATTACGGATACCCACAATGTATTGGCATATGTTGGGTTTGGAGAAGAAAGGTATAAAATCGGACAGGAAATTATCAGTGATTTGACTAAATCGGCAATTCACAGCGGTAAGATCACGATCAGTAGAAAAGTGGCCGATCACAATACGCCGCAAATTCAGTACCTTCTCATTATGCCGTTCGAGGAGAGGGGGGAGGTAACGGGAACACTCAAAATCTATTACCGTAAAGCATATCAAATGACCTATTCGTTGCAGACAATGGCGATTGGGCTGTCTCAAATCATTTCCACTCTTATGGAGGTGTCCCGAGTAGAGCAGATTAAAGAAGCCGCAAACAAGGCTGAACTGAAGGCACTGCAAACTAAAATAAACCCGCATTTCCTGTTTAATGCATTGAATGCTATTGCCTCCACTACACGCAGGAATCCAGAGAAGGCACGTGAATTGATTATTAATCTGTCTGGCTATATGCGCTATAATCTGGAGCTAAATGATGAATTGATTGATATTCATAAAGAGCTGGAGCAGGTTCGTGATTATGTTGAAATTGAGAAGGCCCGCTTTGGCAGACGTCTCCAAGTAGAATACGAGATTGACGAAGTTACAGTAAGCATCCCAAGCCTGCTCATTCAGCCGTTGGTGGAGAATGCCATTAATCATGGTATACTAATGACAAAAGGCCCGGGGGTTGTCACCATCGCAGTTAAGGATATGGAAGACAAGGTGCGAATAAGTGTGAAGGATACAGGAGCAGGAATCAAGGAAGAAGTAGTTAATAATCTGTATCGTGATGACGTCCCGGTAAACCAAATCGGTTTGTATAACGTCCATCAGCGAGTTAAACTCATCTATGGAGAAGGACTTGTCATTCACCGACTATCACCTGGAACAGAAGTTTATTTTGATGTAGCGAAGGAGATAAAATGAGAGCAATAATTGTTGAAGATGAAATACCAGCTCGTGAGGAGTTGGAATATTTGATTGAAACCCACAGTAATATCGAAGTGACGGACTGCTTTGAGGATGGATTGGATGTATTGAAGTTTTTGCAGGAGCAGGAAACAGATGCAATTTTTTTGGATATCAATATTCCCTCGCTTGATGGGATGTTATTAGCCGGTAACATCAGCAAGTTTGCGAAGAAACCTTATATTATTTTTACGACTGCCTACAAAGAACATGCGGTTCAAGCATTTGAACTTGAAGCCTTTGATTATATACTTAAGCCTTATGATGAGAAACGGATAGCAGCGATGTTGGGCAAGCTGGAATCTGCTTATAAGCGGGACCAATCTGAAATAAATCAGAAAAACACGGAAAGTGCTGGCAATGTTAAATCGCAGATGCATGAAGAGGAAGCGGGTTCGGGAGCAGTTAGCCGGATAAATCTGAGGAAGAACGATAAAATTATCGTGACAGATGTGAACGATATTTATTACGCCTCCGCTAACGAAAAGGTTACGTTAGTGTATACCCGGCAGGAGGAGTACATGATGCCGATGAGTATATCAGAATTTCATTCGCGCCTGCCGCAGAACCTTTTTTTTCGCTGTCATCGCTCTTACTCTGTCAACCTATCCAAAATCCACGAGATTGTTCCATGGTTTAACCAAACATATCTGCTGCATCTAAAGGATCTGGATGCAGAAGTTCCAGTCAGTAGGAGCAAGGTGAAAATGTTTCGACAAATCATGCAGTTATAGCCACAATTCATTCCTTTATATAAGCATTTCATTCTGAAAACGATTTCACTATTTTTTCCGGTGGTATGATTTACTCAAGAGGCAGCCAAACAAGAGTTGCTGGTAATGAAAATAACTATTTTTTGACCACCTTAGATGATAAACCGGAAAAGAGGAGATCGAAGTGAAAGCAGGCAAATATAATCGATGGCTGATAGTGTTGGGGACTGTTATCGTACAAATGGGATTAGGTACAATCTATACTTGGAGTTTGTTCAATCAACCGTTAGTAGAACGCTTTGATTGGGAGTTGAGCTCGGTTGCTATTACATTCTCTATTACGAGTTTCGCATTGGCAGTTTCGACATTGTTTGCTGGTAAGCTGCAAGATAAGTGGGGGATTCGTCGTTTAATTGGATGTGCTGGTATTGTCCTGGGTGCAGGGTTAATGCTCAGTTCACAGATTTCGTCATTATGGATGCTCTACATTTTGGCCGGTGTTGTGGTAGGATTCACAGACGGTACGGCCTACATTACGTCTTTATCTAATGTTATTAAGTGGTTTCCGGAGAAGAAAGGACTTATTTCTGGAATCTCTGTTGGAGCATATGGTACGGGGAGTTTGCTATTCAAGTACATTAATGGTTCTCTTATTGAATCAGCAGGCGTTTCTCAAGCCTTTTTATATTGGGGATTAATCGTAATGATCATGATTGTGGGTGGGTCGTTCCTAGTGCGGGAGGCAAAGTCAAGCAGCAAGGCACAAACCCTTAAAGGAATACAGGAGAAGGATTACACAGTTAAAGAAATGCTGAAAACAAAGGAAGCATACCTATTATTTGTGATATTATTCACAGCTTGCATGAGCGGCTTATACCTAATTGGTATCGTGAAAGATATTGGTGTTAGTTTGGCTGGGCTAGATGTTGCAACTGCAGGCAATGCAGTGGCATTAGTGGCTATTTTCAATACAACCGGTCGGATTTTGCTCGGAGCACTGTCAGATAGAGTGGGCCGTTTGAAAGTGGTATCGGGTGCACTTCTCGTAACGGCAGTTGCAGTAACGATATTGAGCTTCGCGGAACTGAATTACTTCTTGTTCTTCGCTTGTGTAGCAGGAATCGCTTTCTGCTTCGGTGGCAATATTACCGTATTTCCTGCTATCGTAGCCGACTTCTTCGGCTTGAAAAACCAGAGCAAAAACTATGGTATCATATACCAAGGCTTCGGATTTGGTGCCTTGTCTGGATCTTTCATCGCTACTGCTCTCGGCGGTTTCGTACCGACCTTCACGTTCATTGCGGTTTTGTGCATCATTTCATTACTGATAGCTATGAATATAAAGGCTCCAAATCAAGGAGTGCCTCAAAAGAAGAACACCAAAGAAATGATAGCGTGAAATCAGATATACCAGGGTCGGTTACGATAGGATAAGTACATTCTGAGGGGGAGTTGAAGAATATTAAACAGAACGTCCATTTTTGAACGTGGCATAAATAAAGATTCTTGGTAATTGAAAAGCTCTCCAATTCTAGAGGATTGGAGGGCTTTTCAGTGATTTTATTTCAAGAAGAACTCAAAAAGTAACATAATTCTATTAAATCTAAACCTTTTTGATTTCTTCTAATCGGTATTACGTAAACTAGAGATGAATGGGATATACATTAGAGAGAAAGCGAAAAAACTACCTTTTTTCTGTGAAGGTAGTTTTTTCATTGAAGATTAATCCCTTTTTTGGTTTAGTGTCAATCGAAGCTGAAATAGAGGCTCCTACAGCAAATTGTAATTATATTGTAACTGCAGACAAGTAATATAAACACATGGATTAATTGATAACATTTTAGAAAGGAGAGAACGGTATGATTCTAAAAGAACTAATAGAAAACCGCTTTGTTACCATTAGTTATTATAAAAATGGATCGTTACAAAAATGTACAGGGTATATTTTTAGACTTAATCTAGATGAACAAACGATCTTTTTAAAAAATCAACACCAGAAAATAGTATCCATCCGTTTGTCTAGAATTATGGAAATTTACTAGCTGCCTTTTTCGAAAATAACACGAATGCTGAAATATATAAGTCTGCTGAATCTGTAAATCTTATTCACATCCAGTTAACATAATGATTCTTAGAGGAAGTACCTACAACCAAAAACTCCTTGACGCTGATAGTTTTATCGTTTATACACTTTTTTCCATAATTATAAATCCGAATATTAAAAAAAGACAAAAATTATTCGTGTTTATGTTTAGGAAGAAAGAAAAAGTGATTATCAAGAAACAGTTATTTTTGCTGTTCTGTTTGTTTGGAATAATTAGCATAACAGGATGTGCAAACACTGATAAAAGCCAACAGACAAAAGAAACTGAGAATATTGAACAAACATAAGAGCGAGCTATAGGCATTATCGGTGCGATGGAAGAAGAAGTAGAAATGGTTAAAGTAAGGAAAAAAATTAATCAATTAGTTGCCTATACCAAATCTCTAAAGGAAGAGATGAGACAATCATCAGTGTCTCTTGAAGTGAATGGAAAGATGTATTTTATTGAATAACTGCTGTAAAGAAACGTAGAGATTTTACCTCTAGGTTTCTTATTCTTTAAGAATAAAAGTTTATCGGTCGAGCAAAAATCCCAATAGGGTAACTTTGTAGGAAACGTTTTGTTTTTTTAGTGTTTGAAAAAGTGAATTTTTACGAATAGTTATGGATTTACCTTAGAAAATTTTCGGATTTCATTGGCCACAACCTCGAATCCTTTGCCTTTTTCCCCAGCACGCGCTGCCTCTATTGCTGCGTTTAACCCCAGCAAATTCGTTTCATCCGCAACTTTTTTAATAATAGACACTACTTCGTCTGTCTTCTCAACGTCTTCTCCAGCCTTGTGAGATTGTACAAGGAGTGCTTGGGAGAAGTTGGCTAGTGAATTTGATCCATTCGCGACATCAATGATTCGATCATTAGCATGTGATAATGATCTGGAGATTTGATCTGCAATGTCTCTTAATTTACTGTGTCTGCGTATTTGGATAGCAATTCCGCCAATGACTTTACTATTTTTGTCATGAAGAGGGACCGCCGTACCCGTAAACTCAAATCCATAGAAATCAGCGGGTACCGATGCTTTAAAGATAGGTATTGTAGCTATAAAGCTTTCTAATGAATCAATTTGGTTAATCATTGATGTTAACTCTCCATTTCTATTCATGCAATACAATTTTTTTGCATTTATTATCATGATTCTTTAATTATCGGAAAAATAAAGATTATTTTAACACAATTATTGGAAAAGCAAAAAGTGATGACCATTGACATTAAGCCACTTGTTGTTAAACAACAAATAAATAGTTATTTTAGATGATCGTCCTTATGTGTAATAATATGCTTCTACTGACCGTAGTCCTCCGTCAGGCTAAACAATCGTTTTAATAACCCGCAATCAAAAAGATATAAATTTTACATATAATAAAGGTTTTTTTATAATAAATGGTGGTTTATCACTTAAAAGGCTGTAGAGGTATCTACATGATGAATTTGTTGATTGGATAGGCAATAGGGAATAATGAAAATATTTTAGACAGTCTTGTTATTAGATTCATATAGAAATGGATAAATATAATTAGTAAAAGGTGATGTAATTGATAAGAAGCATAGCTGTAACGAATGACTCTAAACTTATTCAAGATGTTCCACTTGAACGGTTACTCCATTCCGATATCAAATGGTATTGGGTAGACTTTAGTTTACCAACGGAAGAAGAGTCGAAAGCACTCCACGATTTTTTTCACTTTCATCCATTGGCAATCGAGGACTGCTTTCACTTCCTGCAGCGTCCAAAATTGGATTATTATGAGGGATATAACTTCTTGGTTCTTCATTCTTTAAACCCGAAGACTCTTTTACCCGAAGAATTAGATATTTTCTGGGGGGATCATTATCTTGTTACCTTTCATCTGGAATCATCCATGGAGATCAAGACGGTTTGGGAAAGAATGCTGAAAGCATCCAATACGATAAACCAAAGTGTCGTTTACGTTCTCTACCAAATTTTAGACAAAGTGGTCGATCAATACTTTCCCAGTGTTTATCGGATTGAGGATAGCCTCATTCAAATTGAAGCTGAAGAAACGGCTAACCGTGGGACAGATGAACTGTTTCAAATCCGCAAGGAATTATTGAGGCTGCGGCGTACGGTTTTCCCCATGCGTGACCTTTTGTATCGAATTTTAGAATCTGAACGCATCCAAATACCAAAGAAAAATAAAGCTTATTTTAAGGATATCTATGATCATTTACTTAAGCTGGCTGAAAGCATTGAATCGAACCGGGAGTTAACCACGGATATTCGAGACAGTTACATATCTTTAAATTCCAATCGCATGAATAGCATTATGATGACATTGACTGTTATTACGACCATTTTCATGCCGCTCACTTTTATAGCGGGTATTTATGGGATGAATTTTGAGTATATGCCCGAATTAACTTGGCGTTATAGTTATTTTATCGTTTTAGGAGTGATGGTTGTCATTGGTCTCTCCATGTTTTGGTGGTTTAAAGCAAAAGGATGGTTTAAAAGCAACTAAAAATTCCCCTTCTCGTAAATCGGGAAGGGGGATTTTTAGCTGCATCATGTCATGATTTTTCATGGTTTCTCATAGGATGTCTGTAGCGTTCATTTCTCTGGGGGGGGAAGAAAATGCAAATTCATGTGGTTCAACGAAACCAAACATTACCTGGCATTGCGCAAGCATATGGGACTACGGTTAATGAGCTTATCGAAACAAACGAAATTCCGAATCCCAATAACCTTGTTCCAGGTCAAACGATAGTCATTCCTATAGTAGGAAGCTTTTACTGGGTTCAGCGGGGTGACAGCTTATGGTCGATCTCCAGGAAATTTAATATATCCGCTCAAGAGTTAGCGGCCGTTAACCGTATTAGTGTTGATCAGCCTCTTCAGGTTGGGTTCCGTCTTTATATCCCGCCTCGTCCAAAGGTTAGGGCTGAATTTAACGGCTATGTGGAGCCAAGGACAGCTGTTTCTCCACAGTTAGAAAGCAGTGTCCGGAGAGCAGCTCCGTATTTAACCTATTTAGCACCCTTTAGCTTTCAGGCACAGCGTGATGGTACACTTAAAGAGCCTCTTTTAAATAATTTCCCGGCTATTGCCAGAGCCAATAACAATGTACTGATGATGGTGATTACGAATCAGGAAGCCGACCAATTCAGTGATGAACTGGGTCGGATCCTGTTGAATGACATAGCAGTCCAAGACCGATTTATTAATAACATTGTAGCTACTGCAAAGAAATATGGGTTCCGGGATATTCACTTTGATTTTGAATACTTACGCCCTGAAGACCGGGAAGCTTACAATCGCTTTTTACGTAAAGCAAGGGACAGGTTTAAAAGGGAAGGCTGGCTTATTTCCACAGCTCTTGCTCCAAAAACAAGCGCCGAACAAAAAGGCCGATGGTATGAAGCTCACGATTATAGAGCCCACGGAGAAATTGTTGATTTTGTCGTAATTATGACATACGAATGGGGTTATAGCGGAGGCCCTGCTATGGCAGTGTCTCCAATCGGGCCTGTAAGAAGGGTATTGGAATATGCAATCACAGAGATGCCATCTTCTAAAATATTAATGGGACAAAATTTGTACGGTTATGATTGGACATTGCCATTTGTTCCGGGGACGACTGCAAGGGCTGTTAGTCCCCAGCGGGCTATTCAACTTGCCGCACAATACAATGTCTCCATCCAATATGATTATAAAGCACAGGCACCCCATTTTAATTATGTTGACCGGGACGGAAAACGACATGAAGTTTGGTTTGAGGATGCCCGCTCCATTCAAGCGAAGTTTAATTTAATTAAAGAATTAAGGCTTAGGGGAATGAGCTATTGGAAGCTTGGTTTATCATTTCCGCAAAATTGGCTGTTGATTGTCGATAACTTTGATGTAGTGAAGCGCCCAACTTAAATAATGAATGACGACTGTTAATTTTTGGTGATTTATTTTATTACAGATGATGGTGTATTGATTATGTATGGTTTGAAATCTTGTTAGAAGTATCGTTTTCCCTATCTCTGCAGGGCCACAAATAGGGGGAGGCGCCATGAAGGATTTTTGAGACTAATTTCCGCTATATTATGTAACTCTTTTTCCCGACCTGCAAACCATTGATTTTCCATTTGAGAGAGAAGAGTGGCGATTTGCAACATGAAAATGAAAACATTTTGAAGAAACGATCGGCGCGATGGCTGATTTAGTCCGGGAAGGGAAGGTTCGTTATATCGGAATGTCGGAAGCGTCTCCCGAGACTATTCGCCGTGCTTATAAGGTTCATCCTATTACTGCATTGCAAACGGAGTATTCCCTTTGGAGCCGAGATGTCGAAGATGAAATTTTGCCAGCCTGCCGGGAGCTGGGAATTGGCTTTGTTGCCTATAGCCCGTTAGGCAGGGGATTTCTGACCGGACAAATTCAGAAATTTGAGGACTTAGCAGAGGATGACTATCGCCGTCATTCTCCCCGTTTCCAGGGTGGAAATTTTCAGAAAAACCTGGACTTAGTGAAACGAATTAAAGAAATAGCCGTGGAAAAAGGATGCCAACCTTCCCAACTAGCGCTTGCCTGGTTGCTGGCCCAAGGAGATGACATTGTCCCAATACCAGGCACCAAGAGAATCCCATACTTAGAGGAGAATATTGGGGCACTTGATATATCGTTAACAGAAGCCGATTTAGCCCGTATTAACGAGGCTGCCCCTCGTGGTGTCGCAGCCGGGGAACGCTACCCGGAGGCAGGCATGAAAGGGGTCAATTTATAATAAGTTTTGCCGATAAACCGTTTTAGCAACAAAGTTTCTATGGTTTTTATATGTATGAAATCTGTATTGATATTGTATTGATGAGGAAAATTCGATGCCGCTCTCTATGGAGTTTGCGTATCTTTAAAAAAGAGAAGGCCCAAACAGAAGGATTGCTGTAAGAGGGAGGTCATATCCATGCAAGCAAGATCCGCGACCAATTATAAAGTCATTGATGTGTCACACCATAATGGAAACATTGAGTGGAGGAAGGTTGCTTTAGATGGAGTGAGGGGTGTCTACATAAAGGCGACCGAGGGCAGAACCTATACGGACCCTAAATTTCTGATCAATTATAAAAGTGCGAAGTCAGCAGGACTAAGAGTTGGCTTTTACCATTTCGCCAGACCTGATAATAACAGGCCCGCAGATGAGGTGAACCATTTTATCAATGTAACGCAGTCACTGGAAGCGGATTTGCCATACTCCCTGGATTTAGAAGTCGCTGCAGATTTAGGTGCAGACAGGTTAACGGATTTTGCCTATGAGTGGCTAATGGGCCTAGTCAATAAAACGGGGCATCCCGTGATGATTTATGCGAGTGCCGGCTATGCCCGTTCCTACCTGAAAAGCAAGTTAGGGCAATTCCCGTTGTGGGTAGCGCATTATACAACAGAAAGAACTCCGATGGCCAATCATACATGGGACCAGTGGCATATGTTCCAGTATACAAGCTCAGGGAAAGTGAATGGAATCAGCGGAAATGTGGATATAAATGAAGCCATTCCTGAACTGTTTGAGTTAGTATCCAAGCCTGTCACCCAAGTGGAAGCTGCGTTTATTGGTCAATCTGTTTACAAGCTCGGCGACAAGAGCGATGGCGTCAAACAAATCCAGCAGAAGCTGATGGAACTTGGCTATGAACTGAATGGCGGGGCAGACGGGAATTTTGGATCATTTACTTTAAAAGCGGTTATGCATTTTCAATTCAAGCACGATTTGATAGCGGATGGTCTGGTCGGCCCTGCCACCATCTTCAAGCTGAATGAAGAGGCGGGGCGATTAGATAGTACCAAAAACGCAAAAAAGTACCGGCTGCGTACCGGCACATTCAGCGACAGGGCTACTGCTGAACGCATGGCTGCCGAATTAAAACAAAGGTATGGATGGCTTGTTTATATCGATGAAGAATGAGCGGGGCCCTTGCCTACTCCATCGTGATTCGCGGTAAGCGTCATACATACACGCGAATGGCCGTTTCGGTTTTGAGATAAAATCGTCAAATTTAATGCTGGACACAAGATAACGGGTTGCGTTCGTATTATAATGATAGTTCAATCTGCCCTTGATCTAATAAAAGAATGTTGAAAGAAGGATTTATTCTTATATGGAAAGCAATATCATACAGAACATGGATTTTAATGTGAATGGAAACCGCCTATGGAACGACTTAATGGCCCTCGGAAAAATCGGCAGCGGAGAAGATCGTGGAGTCACACGGACTTCATTTGATCAAGACGATATAAAAGCAAGGAAATTTTTGCTCAATCTTTTGGAACAAGCGGATTTAGATCCTTATATGGATGAAGCGGGAAACATTTTCGGGCAAATTTACGGCAAAAATCCTGAAATGCCTGCAATCCTTATTGGTTCCCACATTGATACAGTAAATTCCGGCGGCCGTTTCGACGGGGCAATGGGCGTCTTGATGGGTGTTGAGGTTCTTCGTACCATGAAAGAAAAAGGGATCAAGCCTGACCGGACAGTGAAGGTTGTCTCATTTACGGATGAGGAAGGCGCCCGTTTTGATTATGCTTTCGTGGGCAGTACGGCGTTGTCCGGCACGATCGGAGCCGAAAAATTAAAGAAGGATTTAGCATCAGCCGTTGATGGAAATGGAATATCTTACTTGGAGGCCATGAAGAGTGCAAGCTTGGAGGGGGGATATTTCAGCCGCATTAATCCGGACTTACTGGAACAAGCCCAGTTAAGGAAAAATGAGCTGAAAGCATATATAGAAGTGCATATTGAGCAGGGAAAAGTTTTAGAAAGCAAAAATTTGGGTGTCGGTATTGTAAGCGGGATTTCGGGGGGTGAATGGGCGGAAGTTACAATCAGCGGTGAAGCAGGTCATGCCGGTACGATCGGGATGGCAGAAAGAAAAGATGCGTTAACTGCTGTGGGAGAATGCTTATTGGCCATAGAAAAAATTGCTCGGGAAAGCAACGGAAGCGTTGCTACAGTGGGAAAATTAGATGTAAAGCCGGGGAGCGGCAACGTTATTCCGGGGAGGGTAGACTTTACCATTGATGTCCGGGATATTTCCGATAAACGGAGAGAGAATACAATAACGAAAATTTATGATTCCATTCGGGAAATTGCCGCAAACCGGGGATTAAGCTGTGTAATTAGGCCCGTTCAATCCGTTTCTTCTGTGATGAGTTCGTCTATGGTCATAGAAGCTATACAGGCCGCTCTTCAAGAAATCGATTATCCAATCCATGAATTGCCAAGCGGGGCTGCCCATGATGCGATGGTGATGGGAGAGCTAACGGAAATAGGGATGATTTTTGTACGGAGCCGTGATGGCATTAGCCATCACCCCGAAGAATGGAGCTCTTTTGAAGATGTCGCATTAGGATGTGAGGTTCTCTACAGGACTACGGTAAGATTGCTATAAAAAATCCTTAGGCGTCAATTGCTGGCGCTGGGTTAAAACGAAACGGCAGGGTGGGGATTCATGGGAAATGACGTTTAAAAAACAGTCATTCCCTGCCATAGAAGAAGGTTTAGAAGTTACAAATTAGAGAAATGCTTTGCGTGAAGGGCTTCATTTACATGAGAAGCCCTTTTTTCTTCTCTACAAGAGTTGATGATGAAAGTCATTTCTAAATCGAAAAAATTTGTTATGAAAAATTTAAACAAAAACAAGTTTGAAATAGAAAAAACTTTTTAACATAATGGGCATACTGAATCTAACAGAAAAAAAGATAGAAGGTGTACATTGTTGAAGAAACTCGTATTTATCCGCCATGGACAAAGCCTGTATAATCTCGAAAATCGATTTACTGGTTGGCAGGATATTGACTTAACCGATAATGGTTTGAACGAAGCAAGGGAAGCTGGAATGGTATTAAAGAAACACGGGTATATTTTTGATGTTGCCCATACTTCCCTTCTAAAAAGAGCTATTAGAACACTATGGATTATTCTGCATGAAATGGATCTAATGTGGATTCCTGTCCAAAAATCCTGGAGGTTGAACGAGAGGCATTATGGTGCACTTGAAGGGATGAACAAGGATCAGATTATGGCCAGGTTCGGAGAAGAACAGGTAAATTTATGGCGGCGATCAACGAATGAACGGCCCCCGGCAATTTCCCTAAAAGATCACCAACATGTCCTATCAGACCCCAAATATCAAGACTTAAACGACATTGATATCCCTTTCACAGAAAGTCTTAAAGATACAGAGGAACGGGTTCTGGTTTACTGGCATGGACAGATTGTTCCCAGCTTAAAACAGAACCGACGGATGCTCGTTTCTGCACATGGAAATACTTTAAGAGCCCTGGTGAAATATTTGGACAACCTCCCTGATGATGGAGTGATGAGTTTAAACATCCCTAATGGCATCCCGCTTATCTATGAGTTAAATGACGACTTGAAACCGATCAGACACTATTATCTATGTGAAGATGGGGAGATTCCGGAAGGCACCATACCGCAGCACATGGATTTAGACGATCCGGAAAACTGCGAATGGATAGGGTAAACGTAGTAAGACTCAATTGATATTGATGAAAAAAGGG
>NZ_JBHRZT010000072.1:38870-50277 GCF_042649685.1 Bacillus songklensis
TGAATCCAGGTAGATCCGGCCACGCATGGCCGGAAACAAGATTTTGATGGGTGTGTAATGTTTCATCAATATATGTAGCTCCGCATGCCGTCACATCGGGCTTACAGGCAACATACGCCGTATACTCCCGGCCTTTCATTAAATCCGGAACGATAGATAATACCTGTGCCGCATGACAGATAGCACCGACTGGCTTATTCTCCTCAAAGAAGTGGCGGACAATTTTCGGCAGCGCTTCCTCCAAGCGAATATATTCGGGTGCCCGTCCTCCTGGAATAATCAACCCATCATAGTGGAAGGGATCAACATCAGCAAAAGCTGCATGAGAATCAATGCCATATGCAGGTTTTTCCACATAGGTTTCCATTCCTTCTATAAAGTCGTGACTTACCGTCTGCAGTTTTTTAACAGAAGGTGAAGCGATCGTTACGTCAAATCCCTCCTCTAGACAGCGATAATACGGATAAAAGATTTCAAGCGCCTCTACCGCGTCTCCAGTAACAATCAGCACTTTTTTACTCATGAACATAACCTCCATCCAAAATCATTTTAGTAGTTCAGAAATATAATATTCACTATCATGTTGTTTTATCATCTATCAATTCGACAATTCTGTACTAGTTCCTCCTAAAGAAGATAAGCCCAACCGAACAGTTAATATAATTGATACGCAAATCTTCTTCTGCTTTCAAATATATAAATCTACGAAGACCTTTGTAAGTCTGCTCAAGGTGAGAGAACAGAAAAGTGCAAATAGAAGAAGATTCGATAACAGAGGTTAAAAACTTAAGTTGAACTTATATAGAATAAAAAATATTACAAATATCACTTTAATTTTCAGAACAATCTGTTATTATGTTTTTAATTACAGTATTACTTTAATTCAATTTCAGTAATCGTTTAATTTTCTTGTATTACTTCAAAGGAGTTTATTATGGATGAAATTTACAAAAAAATAAGGGAGTTAAGGCTTCAAAAAGGTTTAACCTTGAAAGAGCTGAGTGAACGAACCGAGCTTTCCATCAGTTTTTTATCACAAGTCGAAAGGGGAGCTACTTCTCTAGCTATCACTTCCCTTAAGAAAATAGCAGATGCATTAAATATAAAGATTTCGGAATTTTTTGATGACACACCTAACGAAAATTATATGGTTAAAGCAAGTGAGCAAAAACCATTTAATATTAAAGGCTCCGAGTTTACCTATGTAAGATTAAATGGTGAGTTTACAGGGAGAACACTGGAACCTATTTTAGTTACTTTAGCACCAAGTCAAAAACAAACACAAAAATATGGCCATTCTGGAGAAGAGTTTTATTACGTTTTAAAGGGATTTGTTATTTTTAACATTGATGGGAAGGAATATGTCATTCGCGAAGGTGATTCCATTCATTTTCCATCCACTTGTCCGCACACGGTTGAAAACCCTTTTAATGAAGAATCTATTTTAATCTGTGTTTTAACTCCAGTTATTTTTTAACTGGATATCATAAATCAGGCTTTCAGAAAGGTGGAGTATTATGCGTGTAGCCACAGATATTGGTGGAACATTCACGGATCTAGTTTATGTCGATGAAGATGGTGAAATTGGAGTGGCCAAAAGCCATACCACACCTCCAAATTTTGAAAAAGGCGTCATCGATGTAATTGAAAAAAGCGGGATTGATCAAACGGCCATCCAAACATTTATTCACGGTACTACTGTTATTATTAATGCTCTAAACGAACGAAAAGGCGTAAAGACCGGATTAATTACAACAAAAGGCTTTCGCGATGTCCTTGAGATTGCGGGAGGGAACCGTCCGGATTTATTTAATGTGCGCTATCAAAAACCTGCGCCGTTCGTTGAGCGCTATTTGCGCCAGGAGATAGAGGAGCGCCTTAACTATAAAGGGGAAGTACTTGTTCCGCTAAATAAAGAGCAATTAAAAGAAATTATAACCTATTTTCAAAAAGAAGAACTCGAAGCAATTGCGGTTTCCTATTTGCATTCCTATGTTAATCCGATTCATGAAATTAAAACCGTTGAATTGATTAAAGAGCTTTGGCCTGAAGTAGCTGTTACTGCTTCACATGAGGTTACAAAAGAATGGCGGGAATATGAGCGGACAAGCACAACAGTGCTAAACTCTTATGTCAAACCGATCGCGGCTTCTTACGTAAATCGTTTACATACGAAACTAATAGAAAATGAAACGGATAGTCAAAATTATATTATGCAATCTAACGGTGGAACAACAACGTTCAATGGTGCAAAGCAAACGCCAATTAATATGGTAGAATCCGGACCGGTTGCCGGGATTTATGGGGCAGCAGTTCTTGGCGATATCATTGGTGAAGAAAATATTATTGTCTTTGATATTGGCGGTACTACAGTTAAATGTTCGCTAATCAATCAAGGAGAAGTAAAGGTGTCTACTGATTATTTCATAGAAAAAAATGAGCGGAGTGCTGGATACCCGATTAAGGTTCCTGTCGTTGACATTGTCGAAATTGGAAATGGCGGCGGATCAATCGCCTGGATTGATGGTGCAGGCTCCTTAAAGGTTGGACCTCAATCGGCCGGTGCTTTGCCTGGACCTGTTGCCTATGGGCTAGGAGGCACTGAACCGACAACTACTGATGCAAACCTTATTACGGGCCGACTTTCACCAGAGAATTTTGATTACGAAGTTGACTTAGAAAAAGTAAAGTCTGCCATAAAGGAAAAGGTTGCTGACCACTTTGGACTGTCAGTGGAAGAAGCAGCATTGTGAATTATTCGTATAGCCAACTCAAATATGTTAAATGCATTAAAGCTCATTTCAATCCGTAAGGGCCATAATCCACGTGAATTCTCGTTAGTCGCATTTGGCGGGGGATCCCATCTCTCTGACGTAGGGCTGGTAATGCCGATTTTCTATGATGGAGAACTTGTTGCCTTCTCAGCAAATAAAGCACACTGGACAGAAGTGGGCGGAAAAGATCCTGGATCTTTTAGCAAACTGCCAAAAGGAACCTATGAAGCAGAAAATTTCATCGATGATGATGGATTTGGAAACGGCCCATTTAAAATAAAAGTAAAGGTAACAATTACGGACGATAAATTTATTGCTGATTTCCGAGGGAGCCATCCCCAGGTACCAGGACCAATTAACTGTTTCTACACTGCCCTTGTTTCAACTGTTCGAGCAATTTTCTTAGCCATTACAAATCCGTCCCAGGATGCAAACGATGGAGTTTTTCGTCCATTGGAAGTGATTGCGGATAAGGGATCTGTTCTTTCAGCCGAACGCCCCGCTCCAGTGTCTATCTATTGGGAAAGCATGCAGGCAGGAGCCAATCTTATTTGGAAAGCTCTTGCTCCTATTATACCGCATAGACTAACTGCCGGTCATCTATTATCGGTATGTGCTGTTGTGTTGTCTGGTTTACACCCGGATACGAATGAACCATTCCTGATTGTTGAACCATCTGTAGGCGGTTGGGGTGCAGCTGAAGGACAGGACGGGGCAAGAGGACAATTCTGTATCGGTGATGGTGAGACATATAACGTTCCGGTTGAGGTAGCCGAAACCAGATATGGAATCATGGTAGACGAATACAGTTTACGTGTAGATGGCGCAGGCGCGGGCGAATTTATCGGCGGATCGGGTGCCGTGAGCTCATACCGAGCGTTAACTGATAACCAATCGGTTTCGGTAACATTTGGTCGCCATAAGTTTGTTCCATGGGGAATTAATGGCGGTAAAGATGGATCAGCCAATGAATTTTTTATTGAAAAAGCAAATGGAGAAGCTGATGGTCCATATGGTATTTACCCAAGATATCCATTAAACACTGGAGATGTCGTTAAACTGGTTACTGCCATTGGCGGAGTCATGATGGCTGATTTCTTCTTTATCCGCAAACAACAATGGGTAGATAATAAAGGTTGGAACTGGATGGCTACCATTGCTCTAGTAGTAGGTACGTTGTTAGGATATTATACACAATATGTACATTCTTTTGGGTTGCTGGCCGTTCAATCAATTATCGCATCAGGATTGGTTTATTTTATGGCAATGAAAATGAAAGCGAAAGTGGCACCAGATCATTTTACTAAAACAATGGAAAAGCAAGGATCTGATTCTGCAAATGAGGCTGGGATCATATAATGGTGATTAAACAGTGATGAATACAACTCATCACTGTTTTTTATCTTAAAAATAACCTATACAAGTTTCTGTCACTAGTTTAAGTTCATATCAAAGCCTGAGTATCTGCGCCTGATTTTGAATAATGTGTTAGGTCAACAGTTATTCTAGACCTTAACCGTAACAATTATGTATATAATTTTATCTACATCAAAAGGGGCCGACTCAAAAGCCTTCGGAGAAGGACAATAATCTAGTTCTTTTGGTGTTGGTTCTTCTAAGGAATATGATGTTAACCAATCATTAGGGGGAAGGTTATAATTAAGCCGTCTAAATTTCTCTTGTTATTTGTGGCACGACATGATACCGGTGGTCGGGGTCGAACCGACACTCCTAATGGAACACGATTTTGAGTCGTGCGCGTCTGCCAATTCCGCCACACCGGCAAATAAAACATGTAATGGAGCGGAAGACGGGATTCGAACCCGCGACCCCCACCTTGGCAAGGTGGGGGTCTACCACTGAACTACTTCCGCGTCAAGGCCATATTCAAATTGGCAGGGGCAGTAGGAATCGAACCCACACCGGAGGTTTTGGAGACCTCTGTTCTACCGTTAAACTATGCCCCTATAAAAATGGTGCCGGCGAGAGGACTTGAACCCCCAACCTACTGATTACGATTCAGTTGCTCTACCGATTGAGCTACACCGGCATATAGTAAGCCATGATAAAAAGGGCTTCTTATGTCCTTTTAAAACACCGTGCACCCACCATTGATATGACCAGCTAAGCGTTACTTGTGCAGTTAGCTCGACCAGGCTTGTCTGCGGCACACAGAAGGATCCACTTATGGCTGCTTCCTTCCGGACCTGACCAGGTTCATGGGTTTCTGTTGCGCAGGACCCGGTTGTCAACACCACTTGCACAAGGCAGACCTTACCTGAACCATACCTCTGGTGGGAGTTCAACCCCGCTAAGGCGGATTGCGGGTTACAGGGCACCGCCATCTCCCCGTCTAGCACGGTATGTATACTCAAGTAATTCCCACCTATGCCGTCCGCCCAATCTGTTTTATGAACCTGCGCTCTCGCAGGTGGGTTTCCGCATGCTGGCGTTCCTGTGATCCTGTTTCACGGACAGGCATGGCATCGGCCAACAGATGTAGGAATCCCGATCAAACAATACGGTTCAAAACAAATAGGGCATGACGTACATCGTAGGATAAGTATTCAATTCATTCAATGTCGTTTGTTGCTGACATAGATTATATTACACCCTATTTTCGTAGAAGTCAACATCTACGAAAATGTTTTTCTTATGTAAAAAATGGTAATAGACATCTGAATGAAAATAAATGTGAACTATTAAAAAGGGAATGATAAGCATTAAGGGGAAGATGGACGGAAAAGGAAAAATTGTTGGTGCACTCATCATGGCAAGTATTGATAATGGCATGGGCATGATGAATATCGAGACGTTCTGGCAATACATTGTGAAAGGCCTGATTCCGATTTTTGCTGTTTGAATCGATATTTCGGGCAAAAAATAATTACTGTGTAATAACATGTGCCAGTGGTTGCCGGCTTATATTTTAACATATAAATTATCTATCTTAGGGGGAAAGGAAATGGCTTATTTTAAAAATGTTAATCATATTCAATATGAAGGACCGACTTCTAAAAACCCGCTTGCTTTTAAATATTATCATCCGGAGGAAAAAATTAATGGAAAAGCAATGGAGGAGCACCTCCGTTTTGCTGTTGCTTTCTGGCACACGTTTACTGGTGATGGAACGGATCCATTTGGGGATGGGAACATGATTCGCCCCTGGAATCAATTTAAAGGGATGGATTTGGCGAAGGCCCGTGTCGAGGCCGCATTTGAACTGTTTGAAAAATTAAATGTACCATTCTTTTGTTTCCATGATGTCGATATTGCTCCTGAAGGAGGTACGTTAAGTGAAACATATCAAAATCTTGATCGCATCGTTACAATGATGAAGGAATACATGAGGACAAGTAAAACAAAGCTTTTATGGAATACAGCCAATATGTTTACACATCCACGATTTGTTCATGGTGCAGCAACATCATGCAATGCGGATGTTTACGCGTATGCTGCGGCAAAGGTAAAAAAGGGGTTAGAAATTGGGAAGGAACTAGGTACGGAAAACTATGTGTTCTGGGGTGGACGTGAAGGTTATGAAACCCTTTTAAATACAGATACGAAACTTGAACTTGACAATCTTGCCCGTTTCTTTCATATGGCTATTGATTATGCAAAAGAAATCGGATTTACAGGTCAATTTTTAATTGAACCAAAGCCGAAGGAGCCGACAAAACATCAGTATGACTTCGATGTGGCAACAGGCTTGGCTTTCCTGCAAAACTATGGTTTACGGGATCACTTTAAGTTTAATATTGAAGCAAACCATGCCACATTAGCGGGGCATACATTTGAACATGAACTTCGGATGGCACGTATTAATGGAATGCTTGGTTCTGTCGATGCGAACCAAGGTGATACATTGCTGGGATGGGACACAGATGAATTCCCCACAGACTTGTATTCTACTACACTAGCAATGTACGAGATCTTAAAAAACGATGGACTTGGAAAAGGCGGCTTGAACTTTGATGCTAAGGTAAGAAGGGGTTCATTTGAGCCTGAAGATCTTTTCTATGCTCACATTGCAGGAATGGATAGTTTTGCAATTGGTTTAAAGGTTGCTCAAAGATTGATTGACGACAACGTGTTTGAGGATTTAATTTCTGAACGTTATCAAAGCTTTAAAGAAGGAGTTGGGCGCGACATTGTGGAAGGCAATACCGACTTTTATAAACTAGAGGCGTACGCGCTGCAGCTTGGAGATATTAAGAACTTTTCTGGAAGACAAGAACGTTTAAAATCAATCATCAATCAATATTTATTGGATGTGCATAGAAATGTAACTGTATAATGCATGAGCTAACCAAGAAATTAAATGAGGGGTTAAAAGAATTTCGATAACAAAGGGGAGAACATCATGGAAAAAGTACGTTGGGGGATTTTAAGCACGGCCAATATTGCCCAAACGATGGTCATTCCAGCTATCCATAGATCCAAGAACGCAGAGGTTATTGGAATTGCAAGCAGAAGCATAAAAGCAAAAGAAGTAGCGTCTCAATTAAATATTCCGAAATCATAT
Source organism: Bacillus songklensis (assembly GCF_042649685.1). Classification (NCBI taxonomy): domain Bacteria; kingdom Bacillati; phylum Bacillota; class Bacilli; order Caryophanales; family Bacillaceae; genus Bacillus; species Bacillus songklensis. Next base: position 46,170 of record NZ_JBHRZT010000072.1, read on the forward strand.
GACACCTATGAAGCACTGCTTCAAGATCCTGATATTGATGCAGTGTATATTCCTCTTCCTAATCACTTGCATAAAAAATGGGTAATCGAGGCAGCTAATCACGGCAAGCATGTTCTGTGTGAAAAGCCAGCAGCTTTAAATGCGGAAGAAACAATCGAAATGATCAAGGTATGCCGTGAAAAAAATGTTAAATTTATGGAAGCGTTTATGTACCAATTCCATCCGCAGCACAAACGTGTAAGAGAAATTATTGCATCAGGCGAGATCGGAGAGGTAAAGCTGATGCGTTCAAGCTTTTCCTTTTACCTTGACCAGAGGGAAGAGAATATTAGAATGAACAAAGAAATGGGAGGGGGCAGCATTTATGATATCGGCTGCTACTGTATTCATGCGATTCGGAATGTGTTAGGTTCAGAGCCGTCAAAGATAGAAGTGTATGGTGAAATAGATCCTTTATATGGTGTCGATATGTCAGCGATTGCTTATTTGAAGCTTAAAAATGGCGTGAATGCGATTTTTGATTGCAGTTTTGATATGGTGCTTAGGCAGCAGTATGAAATTGTAGGTACAGAAGGCCAAATTTTCGTGCCAAGATCGTTTCGCCCAGACTTAAATGGTGGAGAAGGAGTGATCATTGTTCAAAGAGAAACAGAAGAGCGAACCGAAAAAATCCCAGGTGACATTTATGTACTTGAAGTTGAACATTTCTCGGAGATTATTTTAGAGGATGGCCAGCCCTTCTATTCAGCCGAAAACGTGATTCAAAACATGCGTGTTATTGACGCATGCTATCAATCAATAAAAAACAATGTTGTGAATTTGGCAAATTCGAATTGACACCGTTTAGGAGAAATAGCCATACTGCTACTAACCTGAAAAATGAATATTTATTATAAAAAGAAGGCTCCTTTCTGCACAAAGGAGTCTTTTCGCATGCGCTCGGCATGGGTGTAATCTATTATAGTGGAAGAGTCGATGTCCCAAAGGTTAATGATACCCTGGCACGGGTTAGATTCCACAGACTCTATTTGTATGACTTCAAATGATATTACCTATTGGGATTTTAAAAGAGGTAACCCAATTGACTTTAAATTTGGTTTTCTTCTCCGAAATCAATTCCCATTTCATTGGCAAGGGTTAAACATTCTAAAGGAATATATCTGTGTCTCTCTGATGAGTACTCACCATTACTGTCAGGATGGCAGGGTGTGTATCTACCATGGAGACGAACAATTGGATGTGAGTGGGTGCGATTTCATACTAGTCAAAAATCAAACTCTTTACCCCAAAAGTGATTCAATCATAAGGGGAGCGATTTCAAGTAGCATTCCAACAGGTAAGAATGTCCATTTGAGAATCCAGAATTTTAACGATTTTAGGACGTGCAGAAACTATGGCTACAGCCTTTTTGTAAAACGCTACGAAGAGTTATATAAGATTTTTGAACATGTTGTCGGGTTAGATGAATCTCCAAAATCTAATCTACACTAGTAAGTAGGTACAACAATCAGAAAAATAAACAAAAAACCAAAAAAAATATAAAAACCAAAAAAAATATAAAAAAACGAAAAAACGGGGGCAAGGGAAGGGGAAAAAACAGAAAAAACATATATTTTTTGTATTCCTTTTTCCGAAATTAATCAAAAAAAATATGTTTTTTATAAAAATCTAAGATAAGAAGTGAAACTCAGTGAAAAAATTCAAAAAAAGCTTCTGAAATTATGAAAGAATGCATGGAAGAAAAGTTGTATGGGGAGTTAAAATCCAGAGAGAAAAACTCGAAGGCAATTAAGCAATGTTTACGTAAGACTTTTGAGAATAGTGATGAAAAAAGACACGAATTTGTGAAGGAAAACTTGGTCGTAAAATTTGTTGCAAAAAACGAGTATGAGACGAATGATCAAGAGTTATTAGATTTTCTCTACAATTTAGGATTGCTCCATCTTGGGACAAAGATTAACCCCAAAGTTATGGGAGGGAATTAGGAGATTCTGTCGTCTATAGAAGCATATGAGCTGCCCATTAGGTATTATGTGAAACCAGCCCTTAATCGGGAAGGAAAGAATTTGGTGAACAGCACCGCTTCAACCAGTTTAAGCACATTCGAGAGGTGAATCTAAATTTTATCGTTATGCCGCTGGATGAAGAAAGAAGAGTTTCCCAACTGTATTTTCAGCGGCTAGTTGAAGCCTCACAACGTAGGTTAAAAAAGAAGTGATCTGAGGTGATAACTTATGTATGCAGAGGAAAGCAATTCCTATTTTTATGGTGTCGTGCCAGTTGTTATCCCCCCTTTAGAGAAAGAAAAAGAAGAAAGGATAAGAAAGTCTGCTCTTTCTTCTTTTTCTTCTTATAAGGGTAACTTTAATGTAGAAGAATGTAACGAAAATGATTTAGTGGAATCTCAGCTTTTTCTCGTAAATAGCTGGGAACGGAAAAATGCTTCTAATGGAAATCCCTTTTTGAAGCTCAAACTAAGCAACAATAACGGCAACGTCAATGCTCAAACATGGGATAACGTTGAACTATACAAAGAAATGCTTGAATCTACCTCTTTCGTTAAAGTGACGGGGAAAATCAAACAATTCATGGAAGTTTTCTTTATCCTAACGTTCGTTTACATGTTTTTCAGGGATAAAACAAAAAAGCCGATCCCTAAATGGAACCGGCTTGCTGTTATCATAAACAGAAAATGCCGCGTTTGCCGTTAATTTAGTATAATGAAGTTTTAAACCACCACTCCTAAAAGTGGGTGTTCGCAGAAACGTTTCTGCCGTCCTCTATCCATAATGGGAGGCATGGCATTCCGGTTTCAATATAAAACTCCCTATATCAGCTTAAAGGTTAAAACTTATTATCATCACGTACAACGCAGCTTGTATATACATATTACAAGATAAAACTCTTATTTGCAAGAGTAATAGTTTATCAAAATGACATTAAGGTGTGAGTTTATGCATGTTGTGATTTTTAGTCCTCAGAAAGTCTTGCCGCTTTTGCATGATTTTCATTTACCATTCTTATTTCTCTCCTCTTTACTATTAATATGTTCGCAAAAAGCAAGGGAGATACATGAGGGGAAAAGAGTAAAAAGTGTCATCAAGGTTACATTAAAAAACGGGGAGGTGATGAATCATGGCTCGCGGAAAAAATAAGGTTCAAAAAATCAATAATCCCGATGCAGCAGGTCTTGGTATTCCAGAGGTCGCGGCACAGATAGAGGTAACAGGATCGAGGAATGAAAAAGAAAGTCGAAAAGGTGGCGGCCGGAAATAGCAGTAGTCATAATGATAAGAGTCCGAGATGAAAAAAGGTTTTTTAATGGCGGCATTTTCTTTATTCAACTAAAGGATTAAAGAGAATAGAAAACCTTGAGCAGACAGAAAAAATGTCTGAAAGCTTTGATCATATTTCCGTAAAATCAATCTACAATAAGAGTGTTAAACTACATTATGGGGGTTGATCAAACATGAGATGGCAGAAATCTTTGCTTGCAATGCTGAAGGAAAGAGAAAATAAATCCATTGCCTTAGCAATTGACACGTCACAGCTGCCCGCTCGGCCAATGCTCCTTCAAAACATTGTTAAACTGTTTCAGGAAGTGAGACCGGATACGATGTTAGTGCAGGCTGATTTTAAAATCCGGAATGTTTCCCCTATTGGAACCGCGAAAATTAAATATTACAAACACGGAAAATCTTCTTACACAGAAGTATTTGAATGGGCTGACCAGGAGAAGATTGACACTGTTTTTTATATTACTGATGTAACAGGTTATTTTTATGAAGAACTAAAAGTAAATGCTGAAGTATTTTGGCTTATTCCGGATGAGTACTTGCCAAGAGTTCCATTCGGCAAAGCGATCCGTGTTGCATAACGATAAACTGTTATTAAAAACTAATATTAGATAAAAGTGAGCAGCTGTTTTTCTTGAGGGAAGCTAATCTTTAATGGACCCTTAACTTAGTATAGGCGGAAATTAGTTGTGATTAAAGATGGGCTGAAAATGTGGCTGACCCATAAGTTCAAAAAAATGATGGGTTTTATGTTTTATGCAAAATGGACCGTTAATCAAAACCCTTGGTATTACTGGATTTATATAACGGTC
>NZ_JBHRZT010000072.1:50412-120306 GCF_042649685.1 Bacillus songklensis
ATTCTTTATCCTGCATTAAAGAGCGATAAGACTCCCGCTGATGAAAGTTCCCCTTTACACCCAACAATTAGCTCCATCTTTAACGATGCTTCTATTAAAACATCATTTGTTATTGTTCTAGTCATGGCGGTCGTTATGATGATTGGTCTTGATCTATTTGTCAATCGAACAAAATGGGGAATGGCGATGAGGGCTGTTGCGCAAGATCGGGAGACAGCTTCCTAAATGACGGTAAATGTGAACAAAGTGATTTCAATGACCTTTTTTATAGGATCGGCTCTCGGCGGAGCAACGGGGATACTATTTGCTGTACAATACGGAACGATTGATCCTTACATTGGGTTTATTCTTGGATTAAAGGCATTTACGGCAGCGGTTTTAGGAGGCATAGGAAATATCCGTGGTGCAATGCTGGGCGGTTTACTGCTTAGATTATTGGAAATGTTTGCATCCGCCAATTTACCACTAATTTACATCGGAGTCACATCACTGAGTTTATTTATGGCACAAAGGTCGGTTACCGCGTTCCTGCTATTATTGTCTTCACTGTTACTATTATATTTTACAAATTTAAAGAATCTCATGAAATGGTTGATTGCGGGAATTGTTCTTGTGTTTTTACTCCCATTCGCTGCAAGTAATGGAGATGCTTATCAATCTTATATGGAAGTTGCGACACTTGTTGGAATCTATATTTCGATGGCTCTAGGATTAAATATTGTAGTGGGTATGGCAGGTCTTCTTGATTTGGGATTTATAGCATTCTTCGCGGTTGGGGCGTACTCATATGGCATTTTTGCTACAGCCCAAGCATCAAATTTTATGCCATTTGGAACTTTCCCTCTTTCGGGAGAAAGCTTTTGGATCTTTATCGTAGTTGGCTGCTTAGCAGCTGCATTGTTTGGAATTTTACTTGGAATACCGGTTCTTCGGGTTAAAGGAGATTATTTGGCGATTGTTACGTTAGGTTTTGGCGAGATTATTAGAATTGTTTTTAATAATCTAGATCGCCCCATTAATATTACAAACGGTGCAATGGGAATTCCTTCTGTAACCCCACCCCGCTTGTTTGGAATTGACTTTCTTTATCCAAGCCAATTTTATTACATTGTACTTGTAATATTATTATTTATTATTTTTACAGTTCGGCGTTTTGAACATTCAAAAATAGGCCGTTCACTGGCTCACCTTTTAAATGAAAAAGCATGCAATCTAAGCTACGGAGCGCAAAGAAGGCTAGAAATCGCGAGAGCTCTTGCAGCGAATCCAAAGGTTATATTACTAGATGAGCCAGCGGCAGGCATGAATCCAAAAGAAACAAACGATCTTACTCAGCTTATTCAAAGAATGAGAGATGAATTCAATCTAACCGTTATCTTAATTGAACATGATATGAAGCTTGTTATGGAGATTTCTGAACATATCGTTGTATTGGATCATGGTGAAAAAATTGCAGAAGGAAAGCCTGAAGACATTAGAAGCAGTCCAAAGGTTATCGAAGCATACCTGGGATCGGGAGCTATTCAGGCAGGATAGGGGGACAAGATATGCTTCAATTAAAAAAGGTTGAAACCTATTATGGCGGCATACAGGCCTTAATGTAATTTTAGTTAATCCATACACCAACGCTTAGACCCCGCATACGACACACGGGGAGTGCGTTTCACAGTTAGTTTTAAAAAATGATTAAGAGAACTAGAGTCCCTCAATCTGTGCAAATCTATAATAAATCTTAATATCCTTGTTTTCGTTCACCTCAATCTTATCAACAAAGCGCAGTAACATTTCTGTTGTTAAGGTATCGAAGTGAAAAAACTTATCTAATTGTTTTTTGATGGCGGAAATTTTGCTTGTTGAGTGATTTTCTGCCATCAATTTCTTTATATCTGCTTTTTCAATTTCTAATTGATGCAGTTTTTCTTGTATTATAATCACAAAGTCATCATAATCCTCTTTTGAAATTTCTTCATTGGAGTTCTTATGAACATAAGGAAGTTACGGAGTTGTTTGCTAAACAGGGAGTGCCCTTTGAAGTTGATAAAACACGCGGTTTGGATCATGGAGCTTGGGTAGTTCTTAAGATGCTGTATCCTAATGCGGATATTCCGGTCATTTCAATGTCTGTAAATCCTCAACTTACACCTGAGGAGCAATTTGGAGAGTCAAAGTAGATGATCATTGATCAAGTTGAATCACATGAATGACTAAACATGGAGGTAAGAAAAATGGAGAATAAATACGAAGTAAGTGCTTTAATTTTACGGCTAGTATTAGGAATTAGTTTCTTTATTCACGGATTAGTAAAATTCCAGGGTGGGATTGAAAACACGGTTGGATGGTTTGGAAGTATCGGGTTGCCAGGGTTTCTTGCTTATGGTGTTGCTTTAATAGAAGTTGTGGGCGGACTTGCATTAGTACTTGGCTTATTTACCGGATTGGTTTCTGCCTTCTTTGTCTTACTAATGGCCGGAGCAATCATAAAAGTGAAATTAGCCGCAGGTTTTTTAGGGAATGGTCAAATGGCCGGCTACGAATTGGATTTGGCCTTCTTAGCGATGGCAACATCTATTGCCATCACTGGTTCTAAGGCTTATGCACTTAATCAATTCATTTTTAAAGGACAAAAGACGGAAAACACAACATCTGTAAATTAATTCTATTGAAAAACCATTATTTTATTAGGCATTACTTCAATTTTAGGGGTAATGCTTTCTTTTTTGCAGGTTGTATAAAGGGAGGACAAAGTATGCCGATTATTCAAATTACGATGCTTGAGGGAAGAGATCAAGAAGCAAGACATTTAGTAAAGACTTAATTACCAATAATGCCACTTATGTTAACAAAAAAGGGGTTGGGTACCTTTTAGATCCAACCCCTTTTTTGAGCTAATAAGAAACTTTATGGAAGCTAGATACGTATATGATATATAAGTAGGGATCCATAATGGCCGATATTCTTGCTGTAATCCTAAGAGTCATTCTAGCTTTTATGGCAGCTGTTCCCGACGCACTTTATCACTTAATAAAGAAAGTATATAAAATTTTAAAAAAAGATAATAAATAGCAAAAGGAATGGTTCCATATGGATTGCTCTTTCTAATTAATATTTGAGTATTGATTTTTATGTCGACTCATCTTGAAGTGCATAAAATGGAGTTTTTTTGTTGGGCGTGACCTGTTTAATCCTTATGACTTATTATTAATTTGAAAAAAGTGGAGGTTACAATGGATCTGCATTTAAATACAAAGGAAAAGAAACCGATACTTTATCGGATAGGAATTAGTCTTATTATTTTTTCTTTTTTAATTTGGGCTATTCCTGTAATCGTACCGTTTATGTCGTTAGATTCGAGTAGAAAGGTGGTAGTAGTGACAAGCTCCCTTATTCTTGCTGAAATCATCTTTTGGATCGGTGTTGCTATTGTGGGAAAGGAAGTAGCAATGAAGTTTAGAGGGTATTTTAACCCACGTAAATGGAGAAAAGGAATAAAAGAACGCGTGAATCAAGGAGACAGCCGCAATGATGACAAAGAATAGGAGATTAGCAGCAGCCTTTTGTTTATTTAGTTCAGCTTTCATTGCGGGAGGGATAGGAGCCAAACGACTCTTCACGTATAGCCCACTTGTTGGATATAGCTTAGGAGCACTTTCAATATTTATAGCTCTTTATTTTGCAGTAAAAGATCACCGCAGTTGATTGGTTAAATATTGTGGAAAGGAACAAAGAGGATATGGAATGCAAATCATGTATCGCGAATACTACTATATACTTCAGCGTTTTTCTTACTCACACAACTAAAAAACATAGGAATTTACTTCTGGATAGTGTAATTCCCCATATAAGGAGGGGATTTAGTGAGTGACTTTTGGACAATTGTAATGACCTGTGTCCTCATAGCTTTTTTGTTGGATTAATCTTTTGGTTTCTCAATGTTCAATTTCCCAAAAAGCATTATGATAGAATAGTTGGATTCATGGTCCATATTTGATGATTAAGCTTTTCTCATCAAGTACGTAGTAAGTAGTTAACCATATCCATAAAAGAAAGATAGGAAAAATCACGGACACAAGAAGTAACGGAAGCATACCAATAAGATCTAAATCTCCTGCAAGTAATTCTAGAATACCTTGTATGATTAACAATAACATTGGTCCCCAAACAATAATTGTCAACCACCCATCCTTTTTCGAAGGAAAGTTCATTTATTATCACCTCATGTGTCCCATTCTTACTTAGAAGAAAAGTCAGTTTTAATATTTATTACGGATGATTAACCAATAAAATAAAGCAGCAAAAATCGTTAAAGACATTAACGTTGTAATGCAAACTCTTAATGTAGTGTAATCTAACGTGTTCCAACCTGTATAGAATACTATTAGGGACAAACCACCAAATAAGAAAATAAATAAGAAGTTGAATAATTTATACCCTAAAAGTGTAGCACGTTCATCCCTTCCTTCTTTAGCAACCAAAATAACAAGCCCTACAAATATAAAGAAAGCAATGGCAGTTAAACCGTTAGTAACTGTTATGATCGTCTCCATCATTTAATTTCCTCCTTCAAGGTTTTCATATTGAAACACGTCCGTTAATTCTGCTCCAAGTGCATTTGCAATTTCAAAAGCCAGTGTTAAAGACGGGGTATATTTTCTATTCTCAATCGAAATGATTGTTTGTCTGCTTACTCCCGCCTTTTCAGCTAATTCCTTTTGTGTCATTTTACGTTCAGCCCTTAAAATCGCAATTCGATTGCTTAAATGCCCATCTTGTTTTCCCATTTACTTCCTCATCTCCTTTCTGAAGTAAAGTTTTCTTTACTTATTGTAAAATAAACTTTACTTTAAGTAAAGCCTATTTTACTTTTATTTACATTTTAAAACCACCTCTATATGATGGTTTCAGTTTTTCAACCCTTCAATGAAATCGCCCCGGTTGTTGAAGATAGAAATTAACAGGGGGCCAATATTAAGCTAGGTTCCGTTGCTAGTTCGGTAGTTGGTGTATCAGGCCGTTTGATGATTGAGGCGATGATTAAGGGAGAAATGGACCTGGAAAAATTAGACAAACTTGCTGAAGGTCGGTTAAAAGAGAAAAAAGACCAATTAGAATATGCCTTGACTGGAATCATTGGACCACACCAACAATTCAAGTCCATTTGACATTTTGAAATCCTTGTCACTTTAGTGGATAGTTAGGTTATATTCAATGAAAAAAATAGAGAGGCCGGGGGGCTTATTTGGTATGGAAAAAAATAAAGATTAGAAATACACGCATACTAAAAGGTTCAAAAGCTGAAAGCTTTTGAACCTTAAGTTGATGGCTATGAGGGGTGTCCCAAAAGGATTAGCGCTGTGGGCTACCTTTTGGGGGGCGGAGCCAGACTCAATATGGAAATACCCCTTTTGGATCAACCCCTGGTATTCCTTTATTCATTATTTCATTTCAACAAACCCATAGAAGTTTCCATCGTTTGATCCTGTATATACTGTATCATCACTAATGGCAGCAGATGATTCAATTCCCCCTCCAGTTTGGAATGACCATTGTTCTTGCCCGGTATTTGTGTCCACACTTACAACATAAGGACCGGCAGGATAAATCACAGAGCCATCTCCAACAGCGATAGATGCTTTTCCATCATTATAAAATGGTTTTTGATAATACCATAAAGGTGTACCTGTTTTTGCATCAATAACTTCTACTTGTCCTGCTTCACCGCGTAAATAGAGACGTCCATCTGAAGCAGTCGGACCTGTTCTGAAACGAGAAGGTACTTTTAGGAAATATTTCCATAATTCCTGACCGGTTTCAATTGAAAAGGCAACAACATATCGTCCGTCTCCTGTGAAATAAACAATGCCATTACTGACCAATGGTGCTCCCTGACGATCAGCACCACCATGACCATCGATAGTCGCTCTTAACTTCCTTTTTTCTCTCCCAGTCTTTGCATCAAGTGCGAGGATTTAGTTACTTACTGAAATCATATACAAACTATACATACCTAACATGGTCGTAAAAAAATTAACAACTATTTTGAGGAATATTAATTAAATTACCAATAAATCTTTAAAAATGTAATATTTACAATTCTTAATAAATCATTAAGACTAACTTAATACTTGATTTACTTTGATTTACTACTATTTAGTAGGACGATTGAACATGCCTTATTAAATAGATTGATAGAAGCAGTACATACTATATAGATCGATTTAGAAAATTCGACCTGACCAAAGAACGGCCATGCCAAATTTTCTAGACCTAAGCGGCTGGCCCCCCCCTTGCGGGGTTGGCGCCAACCGCATAGGTGAACCCTTGAGGGCGAATTCAAGTTGTCTGGATCACCGATTGTGATGCCTCTTGATTGAATGAAGATGTGTCGAGTTATTAAGTGGAATATATATACATACAAGGCTTATTTTTGTTTTAAAGCGAAGATTGTTTTGATTGAAAAATAATGGATGGAACTGGGTTCAGAATGAATCTGACATTTACATCATAAAAGAACCGTTTCTTGCCATCGAACAATTAGATGACCTGAGAGGAGTAAACCGATGAAAGACAACCGACCACAAGATGAAAAGGAAGAAATGTTAAATAAGGATATTTTAAAAAAAGGAATGGATCGACGTACATTTATAGAAAAGACAACCAAGTTTACCGGCATTACTTTTGGATTAACATTAGCAAGCTCGTTAACCGGCTTATCTGTCAGTGCAGCGTCCAGCTCTTCCAGTCCTTCCGCTATAAATCCAAAAGGAGTGAAACCGAATTTAATTTTTCCGGTTATAAGCGATGTTCATATTAAGTCAGATAGTAATAAAACCTTGGAAAAGTTTATCGCTACTTTAGAACAATTAAATCAAGTAGTTCCAAAGCAAGATGCTTTTGTGGTTGTTGGAGATTTAACAGATAATGGATTTACAGCAGAATATGATAAGTTTATGTCTGCGTACAATCCAAGAAAACAACCAAAAGCGGTTTCTTTGATGGCGATCGGAAATCACGACTATTGGAATGGATTATCAGTAACAGATGCACAAAAACGTTTCCTTGAGAAAACGGGTATGCAATCTATTTATTATCACAAAGTAATTAAAGGCTATCATTTGATTGTTCTTGGAACGGAAGACGGTAAAACAGAAGGAACGTATTCAGTAAAGCAAATTGAATGGTTAGGTGAACAGTTAAGGAAAGCAAGCGCTGATGATCCGAACAAACCGATTTTCGTCTTCCATCATCAGCCGATTACAGGCACCATCTACGGAAGTGAATGGGGCTTCTCCGAGAATAGAGATCTTTTCTACAATACGTTGAAAGAATATCCGCAAGTCATCTCGTTTTCCGGTCATACTCATTATCCATTAGATGATCCTAGAATTATTCATCAAAAAGATTTCACTTCGATTGGGACATCTACAGGTGCTTATTTATGGCTCGATAGCGGAAGAATTCAAGGGGAAGTGCCTGAAGGTGCCGATATCCTTAATCAAGCTCTGATTGTAGAGGTTTATGACAACAAAGTATTGTTTCATCGTCGTGATATACATAAGAATGATTGGACGGGGGAGCCATTTGAAATCAGCTATCCTGCTAATAAACAGAAATTCAAATATACAGAAGATCGAGACAAAGAGGCACCTTTCTTTAATCCGAACTCAATGCTTTCCATCGTTCATGAAAAAACGACAGCTACCAGTTTAGCCATAATGTTTACTCAAGCGAGAGATAACCTTCTTGTACATGACTATAAAGTAGTCGTAAAAAAAGCGGACACAGGGGAAGTAGCAAACCAATTCCTTGCCTTCTCAGAATTCTATAAAGATCCTGTACCAAATCCATTAACATTACCAATCGACGGATTGCAGCCCAATACATTGTATGAGATTGAAGTACATGCGCTTGATGCATATAGCAATGTAAGTGCCAACTCCCTAAAAGTGTTAGGCAAAACGCTAGATGGTGTAGTGAAAGATGTAACGATTACCTTATCGAAAAATGAACTAAATGGGGTAGAAGATACAGCAGAAGTTACAGTGGAAAATGCAAGAATTCCTAAAAGCGACTGGATTGGCTTATATGAACTGAATGAAAAGCCGGGTGAAATTGATTCGATATGGTGGATGTATACTCAAGTAACAGATGGTACATGCAAATTTACTTATAATCCAAAGAATAATGTAAATTCAGGTAGATACAAAGAAGGTGCAACTTATAAATTCGTTTATTTCTATGGCAGTGGATATGACGCCGTAGCCTCAACAACATTCACTGTTGGCAGCAAAGCATAGTAGTATCTTAAACCTTTAATAGAGATGCCATAACAAGGGACTGTTAACAAAACATTATAGAATCATATACCAAGGAGCTAGCTTTCTGTAACGGATTTTATGTAAGTAACGCATAAAGTAAGTAGTTTGGGACATCTAAAAAACATAAACTTTCCCGAAGTTCTAAGCCCGGATAGGCAACAGCTTTATAATAAAAGCAAAAAGGCTTCAGGAGAGTGTGAAGCCTTTTTATCATTTCGATTTTTAACCATCTTTTTAATAGATAAAATAATGAAAATAGTAATTGAAACATAGTGTGCACAAAAAAAGGTGATGACTTTAAGAATTCCTAAAGTAATCACCTTTGAAGTGGGTGAAGATTTATCGCATCATTCAGCTCGATTTGCTGATTCTTTATTAAATGATTCCTTGTGCCATCATGGCATCGGCAACCTTAATAAATCCTGCGATATTGGCACCTACCACCAGATTTCCCGGATGGCCATACTCCTCTGCGGCTTTAACACTGTTTCGATAAATATTTGTCATGATTTCGTGTAACTTTGCATCAACTTCTTCAAATGTCCAGGACAGTCTCATACTGTTTTGAGCCATTTCTAACGCGGAAACTGCTACACCACCCGCATTGGCGGCTTTTGCTGGACCGAAGAGAATATGATTGTTCAGAAACACATCAATTGCTTCCAGTGTGGATGGCATATTTGCACCTTCACCAACTGCTTTTACACCATTGGTAACCAAGATCTGTGCTGATACGTCATCAATTTCATTCTGGGTAGCGCATGGCAGAGCGATATCGCAAGGGATGGACCAGATTCCGGAACATCCTTCATAATATTCTGCCTGTGGATGTTCTTTTACATATTCCTGTATTCTTTTTCTTTCGACTTCTTTTAGTTTTTTCACCGTTTCAAGGTTGATACCATCTTTGTCATAAATATAGCCATTGGAATCGCTGCAAGCTACAACTTTGGCACCCAATTGGGTCGCTTTTTCGATGGCGTAGATCGCAACATTACCAGAACCGGATATAACAACGGTACTTCCTTCAAAGCTGAGCCCCTTGTCTTTTAACATTTCCTCTACAAAGTAGACTGTACCATATCCTGTAGCCTCTGTTCGAGTCAAACTTCCGCCGTATTCAAGTCCTTTTCCTGTTAATACTCCAGCTTCATAGCCTCCACGAATTCTTTTATATTGTCCAAACATGAATCCGATTTCTCTTGCCCCAACCCCGATATCACCGGCTGGTACGTCAATATCAGGCCCTATGTATTTGCAGAGTTCCGTCATAAAACTTTGAGTGAATCTCATGATTTCCCCGTCGGACTTCCCCTTAGGATCAAAATCGGATCCTCCTTTACCTCCTCCGATCGGTTGGCCAGTCAGAGAGTTCTTAAAGATTTGTTCAAAACCCAAAAATTTAATGATACTGGCGTTTACGGAAGGATGGAATCTTATGCCGCCCTTGTAAGGTCCAATACTACTATTAAACTGTACTCGGAATCCGCGGTTCACTCTTACCTTTCCCTGATCATCTACCCAGGGAACTCTAAATGTAATGATTCTTTCCGGCTCCGAAATTCTTTCAAGTATGCCATTGTCCATGTATTTGGGATGCTTTGCAAATACCGGTACAAGAGAATCAAAAATTTCTTTAACGGCCTGATGAAACTCACTTTCATTGGGGTTACGCTTTTTTACCGTTTCATATACTTCGTTTACATAATCTTTTACAACCTGCATTTCATCTTGTTTAACCTGTTGTGAAGTAGTCATTCTGTCAAACTCTCTCCTTTTTAGATGTGTTATACGAAATCAATGATGAGATATTAACTAGAATTTGTACGGTCCTAATTAAATTTGATTTACTTTACCTATTATGACGTATTTTATAATTTAAAAACAATTAAAATGATTATGAAAATTAAATAATAGTAAAAAATTGAGATGAAATGATCGGGAAAGGGGATGAAAACATTAGAGTTGAGACAGATAAAAATTTGTTATTGAAGTTGGCGGGCGGAAACATGGATGGAGGTTGCACTTTTTCATCGAACTGTGACATAAGTATAAATTTTTTGAAAATTGTCTAATATGATAATGCGTGTTGGTTTTCCGGAAAATCTACTACATACACCACGAATTATATAAAGCGAACGATCGCCATTATATAGGGTCAATTTTTCTATGCTATGTAATCCCAAGGGGGCAAAGAAAGATCAGCCTTAGCCTGAAAGAGACGTCTTTCGGGCTATTCGTGTTCGAGCCGACACGCTGGTACATCCGTTCGAGGTAACGTGTTCTTTCTAAAATAGTGACGCTATAGGTGAGGGTCATCCCTCACACCCCCGGCCAACCTCCACCCAAAAAGCAAGAAACAAACCAAATATACAACACAATGATGTGATATTAAAATAGTCATAAAAAAAGCATGTAAGAAATAACTTTGACTTACATGCTTTTTTTATGACTTTTCTTTAAGAGGGTTTTGCTAAATACAGTTCAGATGTACAGATCACATAATTTTGCTTGAATGGTTAAGCTAATTTATTATGATCGATCATCCCACTTATATCATGGATCGTGACTGTTTATTTTATCCTAAAAGTAAAAGGATTTATTTAAATTAGAAATGTTTGGGGGAAGCTTCTGATAAATGGGTGAACATTTGAATGAGACGGAGTGTTCAATCATTCTTATAGTAACCATCAGTACATTTTGTTTAATTTGGGGATACCCTTTTCATGCAGTTACAATCACGCTGGGTTATTTTTTATTTATATATCTATTCATGAAGCAACTTCTTAATCGGAAATTTAGAGAGTCAGAACAGTCTCTGGCCCTTCTTCCTCTCTTATTTATACTTATTGTGTGTGAAGTAATTCCCAATTTTGTCCTATAAGATTTTGAGGTACGGTTCACTACTAATAACGAGTGATATGTTAATTAATTAAATCATGAGAGGTAAGTAAACATCATGGGTTATAGTTACCAGCAATGAATGAGAAATTAATGAAATATTTAGATGAAGTATTCTCACCCTATGAGGATTCGCATACGGTCAAGGATATGATGACGAAGCTGCTTATCGTATGACCATCGAATCCATAATACGAATTTTACTTATTCAGATTTATCTGGTATTTGTTCTGATAATCAAACGTTTAATGAGGCTATCTTTAACAAAACATCGTTATCAGGGACATCCTTTAAAAATGCCGTTTTTAAAAATGTTTCTTTTAAAGGGACTGATGTAAAAAAAGCTATTTTTGACGGTGCTAAAATGGATAAGATAACTTATGCTTTTTTGAAAGGTAATAATGCAAACTTGACTAATGTAACAGTAATGTAAGAATTGCCAGGATCCTGTTAAGGCGTTAAACGAAATCATTAGAGCTTAAAAGACTTAAATGAACAAGTATTAGAGATGAAAAACGGGGTAGAAGGGAATAAGAGATACGGATGAACGTCATAAGGTTAACATTATCGCCCCCTTCTTTATTTACTACTTAATTATTAAATAAGTTTCCATTATTTATTGTCCCTTACGTTACGTAATGCTTTAAATTATTAAAGTGGAGTCAAATCTTGTGTAAGGGTATCATGATGATTATTCCAGGTTTGGTTAGCGACATCATCGGATTGGTTATTACGATAATGATCATAAGCTTGAATATGATCAAGACTAAAAAAGAAGCTGATTATGTAATCAAAGCTAAAGAAGCAGATCCTATAATTGAAGCGTAAGTGGTTTAATTTGATATTTTAGGAGAAAAGGGCTGTCTCCAGTTTAGAAAATCCACTGGAGGCATGCCTCTTTTCTTTAATCGGAAAAGGAATTTTGTGCATTAATTTTACTATTTTTTAGTATCTCATGACCTTTGAAATCTATTGGGGATGTTGTGAATATTATCGATCACTGGTGAGCGTATCATTGTGGTTTTTATCATATATTACTGTGGCTTCAGAACATGGAGGGGTAGAAATGAGTGGTTTTGAAAATCATTGTTGGCGTGATGTTATCGATTCTGAAACATTGGATATCTATCAATCTTATGAGCGGGATACTTACATTGGAAGAAGGCCCGCCCTGTTGTTGATCGATCTTTATAATCTGGTGTATGAAGGGGGGCCTCTTCCCGTTAAGGAATTGGTTAAAAATCACCCTAGTTCTTGTGGTGTTCATGCTTGGAATGCAATCGAACCGACAAAGCAATTAATATCTTTGGCTCGATCTCATAATATTCCCTTGATTTATTCAACGCAGAGTACAAATCAAATACAGGCTACAAATCGTCAAAGAAATGTCATTTTGGATAACTCTTTCGAAATTAAGGAGGAATTCCGGCCGGATACAGCGGACATCATCATTCGTAAAGAACGCGCCAGTTGTTTTTTTGGGACGCCATTAATCGCCTATTTAACAAAAATGGGTATTGATTCTTTGATTATTTGTGGGGAAAGTACAAGCGGATGTGTACGTGCAAGTGCGGTTGACGCGTATTCTTACGGATTCCATGCGGTTGTTGTAGAAGAGTGTACGTTTGATCGGAGTCTTCTTTCCCATAAAGTGAGTTTATTTGACCTTCATCATAAATATGCGGATGTGATGAATCTGGGTGAAGTTAAAGACCGCCTACGGGTATTGTAGTGATCATCATGAAGTGCTGCATCCCTTAAAGCGGTCATGAAGGAGACGTCTCTTTCGGTCCAATTTACTCCCGTCACCTCTACTTTTTTAATGGAGACTCCACGCAATCCCCATCATGGGTAAGCATGGGGTTTTTTTATATGTATCTTCACATCAAGGTACATAATCGTGGTGAGGTGGGCTACGGACAGAACTATGAAAAATCATATAAACATGATAAGATAATAGATAATGGTTGAGAAGTAGGGGATATTGATGAAAGAGTCGGGACAAACAGTACAATCCGTAGAAAGAGCTTTGTCGATTATGGAATGCTTTACATTAGAAAAGCCTCAACAGACACTTGGAGAATTAGCAGTCCAAACTAAGCTTTCTAAAAGTACTATTTATCGCCTGTTGACCACATTGGCAAGATGCGGCTACATTAAACAGGATGAAGTAACCCAAAAATACAGTTTGGGATTTAAGCTGTTCAATTTGGGAGCAGTCGTTGCCGGAAACATGTCGTTACGGGATACGTCCTTACCGTTTATGAAAAAGCTGTGTAATGAATTATCGGAAACCATCGACCTTAATATTATCGAAGAAGACCAACGGGTTTGTATCGAAATGGTAGAAAGTTCGGAGCAAATCCGCAATATTGTCAGAGTTGGGCAACGGAACGCTTTATGGGTAGGGGCTTCGGGGAAAGTTTTGCTAGCCAATCTTGAAGAAACGGAGCGCCGCCGGATACTAGATGAAGCCATAAAGCTTAATCAATTGCAGATTGAGAAAAGCGTTTTGGAAAAAGAACTGGATGTTATTCGAAGCCAGGGGTATGTCACCTCCATTGACGACCGTGTCAAAGGATCGTTTGCAATCGCTTCGCCGATTTTCAATCATACTGGAAAGCTGATAGGTGGAGTGACAGCTGCAGGTCCGATTCATCGATTGTCGGAAGAGCGAACTCCTTTCCTCATTCAGCAGGTGATGTATACCGCTTACAAAATATCTGAAGCCATGGGGGATAGTGAGGCTAAAAGCAGATATCCAACGATGGTAACTGTATAATGATACCCTAATTATCCTGTTAAAACGCACTGGTATACGAATTACCAGTGCGTTTTTTCTTTTCTGTCTTTCTGAAATTTTATATTAATTAAAATATTGAAAATATATGATTGTGATGGTATACTTTTTTTAATCAATCCACTAAATGAAATGCGTTCCGTATAGTGAAAAAGAAAAAGGCGAGGAGGATAATAAAGAGAAGATCGTGCTAATATGGGCTGGTAATTTGGCAAGTTATGTTCCAATAGTTTAAAAGATTGAAAATGATGAAGAAGAGAAGAAGTTAATGCAAGTCTCAGGGTGTTCAAGCGATGGCAGAATGATCGAATGACGTATGATTATATATGTGTTTTTCAAAGATAAAGGAGTGGGACTATGGCGAACTTGCAAAGTAGAGCTCTTCAACTTCGCATAGGGATTGTTGGCTTAGGTATTGCAGGTAGTGCGTTGCTGCCTAGCATTGCTAAACATCCATATGTGAAGGTGACTGCAGCGAGTGGGAGAAATAAAGAGCGGTTGGAGAAATTTGCTAGTGATTATCAAGCAGAGTATTATTTTAGTGTAGAAGACTTATGTCGAAGTGAGCAAGTGGATGCGGTTTACATTGCCAGCCCTACTGAGCTTCATGCAGAGCACGTTAAGATTGCCGCCCATTATAAGAAGCATATTATAGTTGAAAAGCCGTTGGCAGTCTCCGTTGAGGAAGCCGATATGCTAATTCAAGCAGCCGAACGTTCCGGCATCCATATGATCGTCGGGCATTCTTTTAGCTTTGAACCCCCTATCCGTAAAATAAGGGAAATCATCGAAGAAGGCAAGCTAGGGCGCGTGCGAATGATCCATAATTGGTATTTTAATGATTGGATATACCGTCCGAGAACGCCGGAAGAACTGGATACATCGTTAGGCGGCGGTGTAACTTACCGGCAAGGTTCCCATCAGTTTGATATTATCCGATATATTGGCGGGGGTATGCTCAGGAGTGTTCGTGCCATGACAGGCCAATGGGATGAGTCCCGTGCGACGGAGGGGGCTCATGCTGCCTATCTGGAATTTGAAGACGGAACTGTCGCTACAGCCATTTATAATGGATATGACCATTTCCATACAACTGAACTTACATTTGGAATCGGTGAGGGAGGTCCTTCGATAAAGCCTGCGGGATATGCTAGTTCCCGAAAAACCATTCAACAATTGGATAACAGTGATGCAGAAAGAAGGTTGAAAAGCCAAAAGGGCTACGGTGGTAACCAATCTAAAAATTACGCGAAAGAAGAGTATAATCAACCGTTTTTCGGGTTGACTGTTGTCAGCTGTGAACGAGGGGATATCCGTCAGTCTCCCAACGGATTGTTTGTTTACGGGGAGGATGAAAAGTACGAGATTCAACTGCAGCAAGAAACCGGGCGCGATGTGATGATTGCCGAACTGTATGATGCCGTAGCTCAGAACCGACCTCCAGTACATGATGGAAGGTGGGGGAAAGCCAATTTAGAAGTGTGTCAGGCTGTTTTGGAATCTGCCAATGAGCGAAAAGAAATCTACTTGTCTCATCAAGTAGCGGTAGATCCTTTATTCCGGAAGGTATCCCAATAAGCCGTCATTATTCATCAAGCACGCGTATCAAAAACCAACAAATTAAATCAATAATCTAAATTTCATGATTTAAATTAAATTCTCATTTTAAATTCCTTTAAGTTGTATTTACATAAAGTAGGATATTTTATCCTGTCAAAATATAGCCTGGCATTATTGAGTAGAAGACAGATTAAACTAAAGCGAATTTTAGCTAGTTTATTAAATCCTATTTGTTACAGGTTTAAACTACTATTATAGACAACTTATTTTTAATAGTGTTCTTGTTATGAATCAGTGCTGTGGCGAAATTCTTACCGTCTACGGGGATTCAATTTTTATCCGATGTTAGGCTCAAAAGTTATGGATATTTATTGTTCTTGCAGGTGATGATTTCTAGCCTTTTGGAGTTTAGAGAAAAACCGGAAAACGCTAGAAATAGCCGTACGTTTTTCTGATGGAGAAGGGCTGTTGGAAGGGTAAAATCTTTTTTAATATCATCTCTGGAAGAAATATACATTGTAACGGGGGTAAAGGGCTTCAACATACATGTTATGGAAGCCCTTTACCCTTTTTGAATGAGGTGGAAGGGAGGGGGTTCCTTGATTCTCTACTATTTTTTAACTATTCAAACTCTTTATTCAATTGCCATACAGGGAACACGGCCGATTGTGTCTTTATTTGCAGATTCGCAAGGAGCATCAGTTACGATTGTTGGATTTTTAGTTTCCACTTATGCGTTTTTTCCAATGCTTTTAGCGGTCAAAGCTGGAAAATGGCTGGATATCTATGGAGCACGGAGTATATGCTTGTTAGGGAGTACGGGGATGTTACTGTCAATTTTAGTTCCCATCTTATTCCCCTGCTTGACCACTCTCTTTTTCTCTCAATTATTGATGGGGTTTTGTCAAATCTGTGTTCTAGTCTCTCTGCAAAAAACCGTTGGAAACCTGCCAGGGAATCGGGATAAACTGATTGCCCTATTTAGCCTTACGGGATCCATAGGGGAATTAATTGGACCAATGACAACGGGATTTAGCTATGAACACTTTGGCTTTCGCTTTACGTTTGCGGCAGCAGGTATTGTTGTCGGCATTGCATTGTTGATTGGCCTTCTGGTTTCGGAGGAATCTTGGAAGAGCGGTGCGGCTACAGCAGTGAATAAAATGGAAGACAAATCCTCTTCATGGACGATGTTGAAACACTCGAATTTGCGTAAAGCTCTCATTATCAGCGGGTTAGTGTTATATTCCAAAGATCTATTTGTAGCTTATTTTCCGATTTTAGGGACTGAAGTTGGGATGACAGCCAGCAGCATTGGGATGATTTTGTCCCTTATGGCGTCTGCATCTATTATCGTACGGATTATTCAGTTTCGCTTGGTGCAAGCCTTCGGGCGAGGCCGGGTTTTGACTACGACCTTGGTGATTAGTGGAATTTCCTTTATGTGCATGCAATTGAGTTCATGGCCTATTATATTCGGCATCATCGCCATTTTTCTTGGTGCAGGTTTAGGACTGGGGCAGCCGCTTAGCCTGGTTTATGCTATGAATATGAGTCCATTGGAAAGACAGGGTGAGGTTTTGGGAATGCGCTTGACCTTTAACCGTTTCTCACAATTTATTTCTCCTTTTTTCTTTGGGGCAGTAGGTCGAATGGCTGGTGTTTCATCGATTTTTTTGGTCAGCGGTGGGGTTCTCCTCTTAGGTGCATACTTTACTCGTATGAGCAAGGTTAAATTGGAACAGCAAGCGGACACCTTAAGTCATTCTCCTAAGGAGATGGAAAACTTTACTGTTTCCCTAAATAAAAAGAGAGCGGAATAAGAAAATCGAATAAAAACAAAGAAATGCACTAATAGAACGCACTCTTTTCTTAATGAAACGTGTGACCAAGCCGTTCAGATATTACTTTGGCATGTACCCCCTGTGATAAGAATAGGGTGGCATGAGTATGGAGTAAATCATGAAAGCCGATTTTAGGAACATTTGATGCTTCCGTTAAACGTTCGTACGTTCTCCGAAGGTTAGCAGGATTCATTTGCACTGCTTTTTCTTTTAGTTATGAAAGCATGATTCATGGAGATGTACATGAATTCATAAAGCTCCTATGTTCCTGGGAGCTATAAATTCTTTTGAAATAGTAATCGCTCGCGTTTTGTATTTTTATTTATATGAATATTTTAATAATTGCAACTATTTTGAATAAAGATAATAATATTGTAATGTATCAAAAAAAACATTATAATACTATTTATCAGGAAGACAGTTGTCTTCGTCGAGTGGAATGTGATGAAAATGGCCATCCATCGAAAAAATTAATCATCTAGAAATCTATTTAATTAGTAATGACCTCTATTAGATGAACCTTTGGAGAGACTCTGAAAGAGCACCGAAGGAGAAAATCAAAAGCCAAACTCTAGGACTGGGGTTGGTACACATATCTAATAAAAGTCATCTATTATTCGAACGTATCTATTTGTAATAGACTTCATTCTATCTTAGGGTTATGAGAAATGAATAGCTCGATATTAGCCATGTTACAATTTTATCTTAAACTAGTGGGGGAACATCTATGAAAAGTATACTGAAAAAGTGGAGTCGATTAAGTCTGGTAAAACAAATAATTGTAGGTTTGATTATTGGTATTATCCTGGCTGTAACGATCCCCGAAGCAGCAAAACCTGTTGTAATTTTAGGCTCTTTATTTGTAGGTGCTTTGAAAGCAATTGCACCTGTGTTGGTACTCTTCCTGGTTATGTCGGCCATCGCTCAACACAAGAGCGGTCACCAAACGAATATGAAATCCATTATCTTCCTATACCTTTTAGGAACCTTTTTAGCTGGATTAACCGCCGTTATTGTAAGTTTTATTTTTCCTGTAAGCTTAACACTAGCAAAGGGCGCTGAGGGTGTG
Source organism: Bacillus songklensis (assembly GCF_042649685.1). NCBI lineage: Bacteria > Bacillati > Bacillota > Bacilli > Caryophanales > Bacillaceae > Bacillus > Bacillus songklensis. The sequence continues at coordinate 68,902 of NZ_JBHRZT010000072.1, forward strand.
ACGGCCCCTGGCGGTGTTGTAGAGGTTCTCAAAACATTACTGCTGAACGTTGTTGATAACCCAGTTAAAGCCATTTATAATGCGAACTATATCGGTATTTTAGCTTGGGCGATACTCCTTGGCTTGGCTTTAAGAAATGTCCCCGATACGACCAAAACGATGATTTCTAATTTTTCAGATGCTGTATCCAAAATGGTTACATGGGTTATTAAGTTCGCGCCATTAGGAATCATGGGTCTAGTATTTGAGTCTATTACTGCAAATGGAATTGATTCGTTACTAAGCTATGGGAAATTACTTGCCGTTTTGATTGGTTGTATGGTCTTTGTGGCGCTGGTTATCAATCCAATCATTGTGTTCGCAGTTATACGTCAAAACCCTTTCCCGCTTGTTTTTAAGTGCTTAAAGGAAAGCGGTATTACAGCATTCTTTACACGCAGCTCGGCTTCAAATATTCCTGTAAATATGAGATTATGTGAAAATCTAGGTTTGGATAAGGATAGTTATTCAGTATCCATTCCATTAGGTGCAACCATCAATATGGCTGGTGCCGCTGTTACTATTTCTGTTTTGACACTTGCAGCGGTTCATACACTTGGCATTCAAGTGGACCTTCCTACAGCAATCATCCTCAGCGTACTGTCAGCTATATGTGCTTGTGGTGCTTCAGGGGTTGCCGGTGGATCCTTATTACTGATTCCTCTAGCATGCAGCTTATTTGGAATCCCGGCTGATGTTGCTATGCAGGTAGTTGGAGTAGGCTTTATCATCGGTGTTTTACAAGACTCTTTTGAAACGGCACTTAACTCATCCACAGACGTACTTTTCACAGCAGCAGCTGAATTTAAAGAGTGGCGTAAAAAAGGAAAAAAAATAGATATCCACAAAGCAGCATAAGGAAGAAATCCTTTTATCTGCGATTGAACTGCACCCCAATTGTTAGACTCGACTAACAATTGGAGGTACAGTTTTTTTATGGAAAATAGGCAAGAATACCCCATCCTCAAGGAATGTAAAGGGCGTAGCCCAGTGAGTAGGGTAGGGATGAATGTCAGTTCGGGGCAGCCGAACAGCTCTTTTTGTATGGATAGAATTCTCCGTATTTGTCGTATGAAGACGGGGTACAGCCCGTACCGGTGCAGGACGGCCATACGGCAGCGATCGATCCCGGTGAGATCCATACGATTGCCGCTGTATGTACAAACGGACAAGCTCTCGTGATTTCGGGAAGGAAGATGCGCAGTATTCACCGATTGCGCAACAAAAAAGTGAAGGAACTGCAAATTCTCATGAGTCGGTGTAAAAAAGGTTCCCGGAAATGGCGCCAATACAACCGTTCCAAGAAGTACATCCTTGCGAGAAGCGAACGGCAGCTCGGGGATGTCTTGCACAAGACGACACGTGCATTTGTGGACTGGTGCGTGGAACAAGGGGTCGGCCATGTCGCTTATATTTACTTCTACAAGCACTACAACATTAACGTAGTTAATAGCTGTTATAGAATTTTGTTAATTTTCTTCTTGAACGAGGTTAGTTGAACAAGGAGACCTAAAATTATGCTAAAATTTCTAATATTATTACAAAAGTAAATTTTTTAGGGGGACTTACATATGAGTGGAATTGCAAAAACTCCTGAACCACCTTATTACGCAGTGATTTTTTCTTCACAAAGAACTGAAGGAGACAGGGGTTACGGGATAATGGCGGATAAAATGGTGGAATTAGCTTCTCAGCAGAAGGGATTCTTAGGTGTCGAAAGTGCACGGGATAAAGGATTAGGAATTACAGTTTCGTATTGGGATTCTTTAGAATCCATAAAAGATTGGAAGGAAAATTCAGTCCATAAAGTAGCACAAGATAAAGGGAAAACGGAATGGTATAAAAAATTTTCTCTCAGAGTTTGTAAAGTAGAGAGACATAACTTTTTTGAAATGTGACAATTGTTATTGTGTTTTTTATTCAACTATCCTGAAAATAAACTTCTGTAACTCCGAAAAAAGCTGTTATATCGACCCGTTTTCAAGGTATCAAAATTCCTTGTTGGGTAAGTTCCGAGACGTAGGTGTACGACTTGGGCACTGTTTAAAAATTGCACCCCAAAACGGAATTATTAATAAAAGGGGGGGTTATTTAAGTTTCCTTAAGCCCTTCCCTTCATGAATCTCTTGAATACCTTCCTCACAAACTCCATATGAACGCCAGGAACAAGTTTCACACACAATTTGAATATCGGAGGGGACGACAAACTTTCGGATGCACGACTCAATGTCCTTCCAACTCAGAATTTGTCCGATTTTAAGCCCCATTTTCTCTAAAATAGTGGCATCTCTTTCATAAATATTGTCATCTTGGCAGTGGTATTTACCTGAGTTAGGGTATTTTTCACACAATTGATCAGGTCCCTTTACAAGCTGAATTAACGTCTTGGGGTTATCTCTCAAGGTTTGATGTAAACGTGTCATATTTTCTACATATTCTTCGGAATAGCCCATTCCCCGATAGCCCAGAAGGCAAAAAAGATGATGACCTCGCAGCTTATACATATTTCTCCCCCCAGCTTACAGATTCAATTAAATTTAAGCGTTAACTAAAAGGGATTATTAGTTAACACATATTATTTATCATAACATATCACACCTGTACAATTGGGAACTTTTTTGTTTCACTACGGGGCTTGAGTGGAAGAACAGGAGGTGCTGAGGCATCTCTTTTTCTTATTCAACAAACAAACGGGAGGATAGTTGAATAAGACTAACGAATATAATAAGTAGATTTTATTTAATTAAATTATTTGAAACTAAAAGGGGGAATACAATTGGAAAATAAATGTGTACACCTATCAATCGAAAATCATGTTGGAATTATAACATTAAACCGACCGGAAGTAGGGAATGCAATTGATTTGCAAACGGCAAGGGAATTAATGGAGGTAGCTATCTTTTGTTCAGAAAGTGAAAAGATACGAGCAGTAGTCATTACTGGGGCTGGAAATAAATTTTCAGTTGGTGGAGATTTAAAAAGTTTTGCTAATGAAGGTGATGAAATTGGCTCTCATCTAAAAATTGTAACAGCTTATTTCCATCAAGCAATTTCACATTTCGCTAGGATGAATAAACCGTTGATTGGAGCTGTTAATGGTGTAGCAGCTGGTGGAGGAATGAGTCTTGCATGTGCTTGCGATCTTGTCTATGCTTCAGAGGATTCAAAATTTGTAACGGCTTATAACAATATAGGTTTAACACCAGATGGAGCAGGAAGTTATTTTTTTCCGCGTCTTGTCGGGATGAAACGAGCTTTAGAGTTATTGTATACAAATCGACCATTGGATGCGAAAGAGGCAAAAGAGTGGGGAATCATCAATCATGTAGTTCCTAAAGACAAATTAATGTCCGTTGTCCTTGATTTAGCCCAAACACTAGTAAATGGACCAATGAATGCATTTGGAGTAACCAAAAAATTACTTTATCATTCTCTTCAAGAAACACTTGAGTCCCAAATGAGTATAGAGTCTGTATTTATTGCTGAGAGAGCAAGTAGTAGCGAGGGAAAAGAAGGGATTTCTGCATTTCTAGAAAAACGTGAAGCTGATTATTTAAAATAATAACAAATATGACAGAAGTGGCAGATGTTTATACTACTTCTCTTTTTATGATTTTAAATTATTTCTTCATAACAAGTATGATACTTCAATAATAAAAATTGTGTTTTACTTTTGAGGTTGAAAGGAAATTATGGTGAATGATTAAGATACCTGGAGTTCTGATAGGCCCAGGGATTGTAGTTCTAGGTTATATTCCATCCCTTGGACTTCTGTAAGTTTTTCAGCTAATTCGCCTTTATTTTCGATGATTTTCTTCCCTATATATAATAGCTCATCCTTCATTCTTTTGGAGGGGGACTAGCTCTACTCCCGGGAGCTGGGTGGGTAGCTGGCGTTCCTGCACTTGTTGGGGCTGGAACATTTGGTGCTCTAAGCATTTATGCCGGTGAACTTGCCAATGATCCACCTCGCATGGATTTTGATAAAGTTTCCCGTTTTAAACGAATCGAATTATCCTTACAAAAATCGGACAATGAGTTACAGGCAACAACGCAAGAGTTTGTCATAGAACTATTGCATCTTGCTAGGGTCTATCAAGATTTACTTGTGTCTATGGAAAGGGCACAGGCGGCTCAATTTTTTCTGAAGACTAGAAGGATATCCTCAGATGATATCAACCAAAAGAAGGCGTTGGAGTTCCATCCGCTTCAGCGTCAGGCTATAGACCATAACATTGCAGCTTGCACCGATATACAAACAAAGCTAATACAGCTAGCTCCCAAGGTGAATAGATTATGGCAGAAATTCGAAGGACGCAATTCCCTAAGAGATTTCACAATAAACGAGGACTTTAAGGCTGGAAAACATCTATGGCAGCGAAACTTAAAAGAAATTAAGAACCAATACAAGCTTGATAGGTTTGGTGTAACGGACTTCAATGTGCTGGCTAAGGTATTTGATCAACCAGTCCCAAGTTCGTTGTCGGAAATCCTAGTTGATCAGGAATGGTTGGGAACATTGAGTGAATTGAATCACGTCTCAGTTAGTGATTAAGATGACCCATTACGAACCGCCTTTTTTGTTTAACCTTATCCTCTAAATATAATCACATCATTAAAAAGTGAATATTATATATATTTCTATTTCGTTTTACATAATCGAATGTAGTGTTCTTCTTTTTGGTATAACCAATTCATTTTATTTAGGCTCAACTCCAAGTTTATTTAACAGATCCTATTTTTTAAAACAATGCGGTTAATTGTAAAAGCAGTAATTGTTATACGAACCATGCCGCTACGACTTCTTCTGCAAGAGGAAAAGTTACCCCATCTTCTTCGACAATGACATAACCATTTTCAATTCCGATAACTTTCAAACCCATATCTTCACAAACCTTCTCAACCTGTTGTTCCCAATCCACAAGAATCACCTCAGAATTTCATTTTTTTAGTTGTTGTTTCTAAGACTATTTAATCGAATTAGGCCTATTACTTTTGTCAAACCGACCATAATGAAAAGATGAGTTCCTTTTTTATTGTTCATTTCCTTCAAATTTTTTATACTGCTTCAAGTCTTCTTCCTGCGTTTGAACAGCATGAAGCATATGAAATCCGGCTTCGCGTGGCTGGAAGGGCCCCGACGGAAAAAGTGGCGGCCAAAATCGGAGAAGAGGTAGAAGCACTTTATACGAACGGACCGGCAGGGGGAGGAGGAGCCCGCAAGTATACGAATGAGGTGATCGGTATCGTGTCTATTTTGATTCCACGAAACAGAATAAATACGTCTGTCATGATAAGGGAGAGTGTGAAGAATGAAGAAAAAATTATATGATCTGGCTCACAGCCGTGCCGGTGACAAAGGAAATACGCTGATATTATCCCTTATCCCGTATCATGAACAGGATTACCCGATGCTGTGTGAAAAAGTGAAAGAATATTTAAAGGAAGTGGTTGAAGGCCATGTAGTCCGCTATGGGGTCCCAAATATAGCGGCCCTTCAGTTTGTCTGTCATCGGGCATTACTTGGAGGAGTAACGACTTCCTTAAGCACGGATACTCATGGGAAAAGCTTAAGCTATGCTTTGCTTGAGATGGAACTAGACGTATAAGAGACAATGAAACAATCATTTTTTCCAGAACACACAGCTGTAGTGCAATCATGATTTTTTATAACAGAGTCAATGGAAGCGGCGGCTTTTTTCTTGTTATGGGACAAGAGAAGGGCCTCCGCGTTTTTTGGCCTAAGAGGCAGCATGACCTTGTTTCAAAGCTGGATGCCGCTTCGTTTTATCTTTTTTCTTTTATTATTTGTCTTTCAATATGTCTTAAATCCTAAATAGGCATATACTCTAATAGTGAGAATGATCCCCTTAAATCTAAAACGAAAGGTGTTTAGAGCATGGAACCGATTTCCTCGGAGTTGCTGTTAACAAAACTTCAACAATGGATTGGGAAGAACATATATATACATATCGAGATAAATCCGGGCGGTTATTTCCGAAATGGTAAGGCTTTATTGGATAGAGTGCATATTAAAGGACATGGGTCATTTCGCGTATTTTTAGAATTGGACCAGCACCAGTCGATCATTCATGTCGATGACTTGACCCATATGAGCATTGCTGATGAACTAGTGATAGTGACCGGATACGATACATATGATCGGTTAGCCCGGACATTGGAAATCAGTTCTCGGCCGTTTCCGATCTAACAACCCATGGATGATGATTTATGCAGGATCGTGGTAACACATTTATATAGGAAAAGAAGGGATATGACAAATGGCAACAATGTTGGCAGTGTTTGCCCATCCGGATGACGAGACATTTATTTGCGGAGGTACCTTGGCGAAGTACGCCTATGAGGGTCATCGCGTTGTATTGGTTTGTGCAACAAAGGGAGAAATGGGGCGACGCATGGGAATCCCGCCCGCGGCAACACGTGAAAGCCTTCCCGTGATTCGTGAACAAGAGCTAAAAAAAGCGTGCGAAGCACTGCGGATTAATGATTTGCGATTTTTAGGAATCCGTGACAAGCTATTGGAAATTCAGCCATTTGATAAACTTACACAGTCGGTTCTCGACCATATGATAGATGTAAAGCCCGCTGCGGTCATTACATTTCATGAAACATTGGGAGGCCACCCCGATCATTGCACAATCGGTCTCGCAACAACGACCGCGTTTCAAATGTACCAAGAGCGAACTGAAGATTATGCAAAAGCCAAATTGTTTTATGTTTGCTGGCCGGAGGCAGCACAGCATGCCCGCCAATACGGACTTTTACCGGAGCAAATCACGAAAATTGAGGTAAAGCCATATAATTCTTACAAATTGCAAGCCTTTCGCGCTCATAAAACACAATCGGAAATCGATAAATGGGTGTGGAAACGTGATAAGGTAAGCTTAAAAAAATTTCCGATGTATGAATATTTTATTCAAGCACATGCGCCGTATCATTCACACACGGATTCATTACTCTAGAAAACAGGCCGGTTTTGGATATGAAAAGGCGAATAATAAGAAGGGGTAGATATGGCCTACTAAAAATTTGAGAAAGTCTGTTGAGAATTGATCACTCAACAGACTTTTTTTATTTCTGCCTTCTCTCTTAACAATCTCCCTAGCCTTTCTTAGCCACTCCTGCTGCTCCACACAAATCTCCTTCAACTTCTCCAAAATCCCAACCAAATCCTCATCCAGCAAATCATAATACTGCTTTTTCTCTGGAACCTCCGTACGCCCCAAAAGATCATTCACATCTACCTCACTATAGGATAGGTAATGCCTATTGCTGGAATAGATGCGGAAATTGGGGATAATGTCGGGAATGGGTTGAGGAAAGGAAAGCAAGAGAGAAGAGAAGGCGAAGAATTCGCTAAACAATTAATAGATAGAGTTACTAAAAGAATGCAGCCTGACCATGTGTGGGAGTTACAATTGGGAGGGCCAGATGAAGTCTCAAACCTTAAATTCTTAGATTCTTATACAAATTGGCATATTGGTACTCAGCAAATAAGACCTCAAATCAAAAATTTACCGACTGGTAAAAAAGTAAAAATAAAGATAGAGGAAGATGAATGATTAATGAATTCTAAATTAAAATTGATTTTAGGGAAAGTAAAAGAACAGATAAAAGAAGCCCCACAAAGTATTTTATATGGGGATTTTAATGATGGTGCCCCAGCTATGAAGAAAGATAACCCAGCGCTAAATGAGTATATGGATTTTTTGAGTGAGTGTAATGGAGCGCGCTTTGGAGCAATTGATTTTTGGTCTTTTGACGAACTGCCTAGTCATCAATACCGTGTGGAAGGTTTACCAGGGGGGGAGACAAATGGCTTGAAATAGGCCAAATACTTTATGAGCCCTTAGTAATCTGTAAATTAGATGGAAAGGTATATCGCTTTTTTCAAGGTTTTGAAACTGACAATATGGAGTCTTTTGGTAATTTTGATGATTTTTTATTAAATGATGTCTTCGGCAAAAAATATATGGACATTATACCTGATTCTCATGATGAAGAGTGGGTACAGATGTTGTTAAAATTAAAGATAATTTAATTTCTTTTTCTAATCTTCTATAGCCAATACCAATACAACAGTAAATTATTTTTAGATAGCAAGAATGACAATGAATTTCTTTATTGACAAATACGCCAGATAAACTTAGAAGGCTTATTTCTACTTGCAATTGGAAGAGGAGTAAGCCTTCTTTGCATATAAAAAACGAAGGAGGAAGAAAAATAATGACAAAACGAGTACAGCCAGTCGCGGGAAGGTGTGCTTAATTGCCCATCCACAAGCAGAGTATGCGGCAATCCATAAGGAAGTATATTGATATCAAAAAGAAATAGTTATTGACACCTTCGAACGACTCGTGATATAAACATAATAATATATTTTAGTACATAAAAGCGTAAAAGTATGAAAGTATAAAAGGTAAAAAATAAAATTACTAAAAAGCAGGATAAACAGGAGGAAGTTACTACTATGGAACATCGCAGCAAAATTTTAGACTGTACCATTCGTGATGGAGGTTTGGTTAACAATTGGGATTTCAGCGTTGAATTTGTTCAAGACTTGTATAATGGCCTAAGTGCAGCTGGTGTTGAGTACATGGAGATTGGCTACAAAAATTCTCCTAAGCTTCTTAATGCGACTGAGCCCAATGCATGGAGATTTCTTGACGATAACTTCCTGAAAGAAATTATCCCTGAGAAAAAGTTCACGAAGCTGTCTGCTCTAGTCGATATTGGGCGTGTAGATCCAAATGACATTCTGCCGCGTGAGCAAAGTGTGTTAGATATGATTCGAGTGGCGTGCTATATCCGCGAAGTGGATAAAGGCTTGGAGCTTGTACAAATGTTTCATGATTTGGGCTATGAGACTTCACTTAACATTATGGCTTTATCTAGTGTACCTGAACATCAGCTTATTGAAGCGTTTGAAATGGTGAAGGAAAGTCCCGTAGATGTCGTCTATATCGTTGACTCCTTTGGAAGCTTAGATCCTGCGGATATTGAGCATCAAGTGAAAAAGTTCCAAGCGATGATCCCTAACAAACAGCTTGGAATCCATACGCATAACAACATGCAGTTAGCATTCGCCAATACATTAACTGCGATGCGAAATGGGGTTACTTTCCTTGACTCGTCTGTTTATGGCATGGGTCGTGCCGCTGGTAACTGTCACACAGAGCTTCTCGTTAGCCACATCCAAAAACCAAGCTATGAGATTAAGCCCGTTCTTGGTCTAATTGAAAAGCACATGCTGGAAATGCGTCAAAAGTGGGAGTGGGGCTATATCATTCCTTACATGATCTCTGGTGTACTTAATGAACATCCGCGTGTCGCCATGGCTTACCGCGACAGCGCCGATCGTGACAAATTCGTAGATTTCTATGACAAGGTAACATCACCTGAAGCCAATCTGGCTCCAGCATCGAAATAGGTTGGATTACGAAAGGCCCCTTCATGAAAAGCGTGACGGGGCCTTTCATTCAAATACAAATTAGCATCTCAAAACGCCGGTCTCCAAGGCGAATGTCTCTATCGTCCTGGTGAACTACCCACCACCTACGCTTCGCTTAGAGGTGAGGGCTTCTAAGGTAATCGTACCTAATGATACGAAATGGACTTAGCTATCGAGCCTGTTCCATGCTCTATATAGGATGATGTAATAGTCGCAATCCTTCGTTTTTGATGTTGATCGAAGCATTCCAATCCCTGTCTGCTACAAACCCACATTCGCATTGGAATACACGTATAGTAGAGCCAATCATTTAGAAGAGAATCAGTAAACCTGAGAACTTGTCTGTACCGATGGCCTTAATTTTTGCACTTGCTCCATCACGAGCATTTAGTTTTGTTTCCCGTGTTTAAATTGTTACCATAGTATAGAATCTTCATTAAGAAAGGATAAATGTAAATGGCAAATATACAAATCCCCGTATCTGTCTTAAACCTTGCGCCTGTTCGCGAAGGGCAGGGGACAAAAGAAGCCATTGAGGCAATGGTGAAGTTGGCGCAAGCTACTGAAAAATTGGGTTATAAACGATATTGGATTGCCGAGCACCATAATACACCGACACTTGTGAGTTCAGCTACGTCCATCTTAATTAAACATACGCTGGAACATACGGATCACATCCGTGTCGGGTCTGGCGGAGTGATGCTGCCTAATCATTCCCCGCTTGTAGTGGCGGAACAATTCGGAACGATGGCAGCCATCTATCCTGACCGTCTCGATTTGGGTCTTGGCCGGGCGCCTGGTACAGACATGATTACCGCAAGCGCATTAAGACGCTCACAAAATGATTCTGTTTACACATTTCCTGAGGATGTAATGGAATTGCTAAGATATTTTGGACCTGAAGAGCGTCAAGGTCAGGTAAAAGCTTTTCCAGGTGTTGGCGCGAATATTCCGATTTATATTCTCGGTTCTTCAACCGATTCCGCTTATTTAGCGGCTAAACTGGGCTTGCCGTATGTATTTGCTTCACACTTTGCCCCAAGATATATGGAAGAAGCGATTTCGATTTACCGTGACCGGTTCGAGCCATCCGAGTATCTGGATTCCCCATATATGATTGTATGTTTAAATGTGATCGCAACGGAAAGCGATGAAGAGGCCCGCACTGAAATGACAACGATGCAGCAATTTTTCCTAAATGTTGTTCGCGGCACTCAATGGCCGCTAAAACCTCCTGTCGAAAACATGGACCACCTTTGGAGTCCGGCCGAGAAGCAAATGGCTACATCCATGTCCAGTGTGACTTTGTTAGGCAGTAAAGATTCAATACGTGAACAGTTGACAAGGTTTCAAGAACGATATAACGTGGATGAAATCATGGCCGTATCTTATATTTATGATCCTGACAAACAAGTACGTTCTTATGAAATTTTGAAAGAAGTCGTGGAAGGCAGATAAAAAGTAAAAAGCGCAGCACACACCAAGATGTGTGCTGCGCTTTTTCATTTAAAGTATAGGATGGTGAATCATAGCCAAAGATTTAATGATGATAAACTTGAGAGGATGACGATTTCATGATTTTTAAGTATAATTCAAATTTAGATGGTTATTAGGACGGTGAGTATGAAAGTGAAAAAAATAACAGTTGAAGACTTGGTTCGAAAGTTTTCATTGAAAGTATTGGCTGGGGAGGATCAGCTGCAGAAAACGATCACGCAGCCACGGGTGCATCGTCCAGGTTTGGAATTTGTTGGTCATTTTGATTTTTTCCCGACAGAACGAGTTCAAATTTTAGGGAAAAAAGAAATTACTTATTTGCATAAGCTAAGTAAAGAGGAACGTAAAACCCGAATCGGGAATATTGTTCATTATCACCCGCCATGTTTTATCGTTACAGCTGAGGAAGAGGGACTTACATATTTAACTCATCATTGTATAGAAGAGGGAATACCCTTATTAATCACAAAGAGGCCTGAGACGACTTCAGAATTCATTACAAAATTGGATGCGTATATGGTGAAGGAATTAGCACCAGAAATTGCCGTGCATGGAGTTTGTCTTAATGTATTTGGTATTGGTATCTTACTTCGCGGTAATTCAGGAGTAGGGAAAAGCGAGACGGCGCACACGTTAATTGGCCGGGGACACAGGCTGGTGGCTGATGATATCGTCGTCCTAAAGAAGCTTAGCCCGCAAACACTTCTCGGTACACATGATGAGAAAACAAAGGAATTTTTAGCTCTTCGCAGCATCGGGCTGTTAAATGTGGTCCGCATGTACGGGCGAAAGGCTTTTCAAGAGGAAACGCACATCTGCTTGATATTCATTTGCCGAAGGTTTGAGGCCGATTTTTCAGATTCCGGCATCCGTAAGAATAAACTTAAAATATCTACTAAAAAAGCAATCACTGCCTTATTGTATAAAGCCAGAGGGTAAGGAGGATTGCTTTTTTAAAAGGGATACTTAAAACGAAGGAGGAGTTGAATTGACACTAAAAAAGATTTTACCTGAAGAATTATATGAGAAAATGCAGAAACAGGATCACATTTTCACCATTCATCTCCCATTATCACACTAACCGGATTCTATCTAGGTTTTATATGTAGACTTCTTTTAGAAAAGTGGATGGTTAAAATATTGTAAAAGTGGATGGTTAATTTTTTAAAAAACCTCTTTATTATGGAAAGGAATGCTTAATTTGAACCTATACTCAGTTACAACCATTATCATAAATAGTAATCCTAAATTAGATCCAAATTAACAGCATGATGAAACACAAGATGTGAAAATGACTTGCAGGAGGTTAGATTTGTATAAAAATCAAGGCAGCTATTACACATGGACAAGGATTTAAAATTGAAGAAGTAGAATTAGCAGAACCTAAATTTAATGTATAAAAATTAACTGTCCGTCCTATGAGAATATGAGTGATGTAATAATATTAATTTAGAACGTAATGGAGATGATAAAATATGACATGGCCTTTTGTGCTTTTGTTGATTCTTGCGGCTCTTGCTAAAGTAGTATTGACGTGTCTTCCAACCTCTGTTGTGGAATGGTTTATCAGCAAATTTGAATTGCACCCAACAATTAGTGACGCGACTGTCACCGTAACCATCGACGGAAAACGCTTAGAAGGTGAAGAGAAAATTCAAGTTATTAATGATTTTAACGAAGCGATGTTTTTAGAGAAATATGATATACATCCAGAGAACAGCGGGACTCCATTGGTCATTGACACTAAGAAGGGAAAAAACAATGTTAGGTTTTTTGTGTACAGTTACAACGATCGCGTTGATGTAGTCAAACAGTACAAGAAGAAAGTAGTCGCGTATCGTCTGCGTTCCGATAGCCTTCAAAAACGTTCTATGTTAGCAACGGAGGATGTAGTTTAAAAGGATCGTCAAAGAGTGGTCTTTTTTTTAAAACTTATTATATATGTATTTAAATTTCCTTATTTCATTTCCAAAATTCCCACCATCTCTTTTTTGTTTCCTCACTCACTGCTATAAGCTGAGGTCAGTCCCCCACTGAGTTAAATGATTGACATGGCGGGGGACTGACCCCGTTTTTCGTTTTTGTTAAATAATAGGTAGTAAGTAAGGTTGAAATGATCCCTCCTGAGCCAACGGTAAAATGAAAGAATCTTACTGTTGGCTCAGAAGTGACGTTTTATGGAAGGACTGAGCAATAATCATACCAAAGAATTCAAGTGTAAAGCTCTTTAAATGTATTTGAACGGAAGCGGAGCATACACAAATATAACAGAAAAAGAGGTGATTCAAGATATTAAGCAATTATACATTTTTTATAAGCGGGAAAGATTTCTAGGCAAAATAAATAACCTTAGCCCGGTAGTGTATTGGACTAAGGTTTGTGCTTAAATTATATAGGTTCTTTTGTAGCTGTCAACTTGACTTGATAAGTTCAGATTGAGAGGAGTTCTAAAAAATGTTGACCCTTATTATTACATTTTTTGCATATGCGATCCAAAGAACACTTGTACATTTGTTGAACCGCCAGATACGTTTTCGAAGGAATATGGTCCTACAGGAGCACCCCAAAAACGAACAGTGTCATCTTCTAAAATGTCACCAGTACCTTTATACATGATTACTTGATAAGAATTCATCTCGTTATCGATAACATGGGTTACTGATACAGTTTCACCACCGTCTAAAGGAACTTCTTCTACTGTAACAACAGTCCCCTGAAACGTAGCCATTTTTGTGAAATAAGGCTGAGCATTTTTATTAAGGTGCTTAGCTGTGATGGAGGCATCAGCTATTTGTTTTGCTTTATTAATATCAGCGTCTGTTTTAGCAGGGAACAAAGTATGGTTAGAAACAATAAAGTCGTAAGATTCTTGAGATAACTCAAGAGTTTTTTCTGTTACAGCAGGTAAGGTTATTTTAAACATCTCAGCATACTTGGCATTTTCGTTAACCTCTGGTTTAGCTGCTTCTTCGGATTGAGTCGAAGTTGTTTCTTCAGTTTGCTCCTCAACTTTTTCTTCGGATTTGTCACTGCTTGCTGATTCTTCGCTGCCACAGGCAGTTAAGCCTAAAAGTAACATTGTAGCTAAGAAAAGAAAATAAAATTTTTTCAATGCGTACACTCCCTGTAAATTTTGTAACAACTTTGTAATGATAACGTGGATTTAGTAACAAATTAACAGATTGTCAGAATGTATGTTTAATATATTTTTGTCATTTTAGGGTTAAATTTCCTTTTCGCTCCCATCTTTAGTTTCCACCTCCGTGATTGTCAGTATCTATTACTTCATTTCCTCCAACATATTCTTATCACAAAAGTTGATTGTGTAAATTACAATAGGACGTTTATTTCTGTATTCTTTGCTCGATCTATGAATAAATCATATGCCGTGAACGCTCGTTTGAACCCTGCGCCTAAAGGTAAGACAGTTATTGGTCAAGCAAGTGATGATGCTCTAAATGGTCAACTTAAGTATGAGTTGCAATTAGTAGATGTTGTTTTAGATGGAAACAAGGCGTGGCAAATGATTCAAGCTGAAAATATGTTTAATGAACCAGCTCCAACTGGAATGAAATATGTAATGGCAAAGTTCAGACTTAAAGCTCTTCAAGTTCAACAAGGATCCTTTGATGTGCATCCTGTAGAGTTTCAAGCTGTAAGTCAGTCCGGGGTTATTTATCAGGATGTCTTTTATGGAGTTGTCCCGAGCCCATCTTTTGAAGCAAGTTTATACACTAGTGGAGAAAACACAGGTTGGGTAGTTTTCTTGGTGAAACAAGATGACAAACCTACAATTGTATGGCGCCAAGGATATATAGATGAGCTGTGGTTTACTTTAAACTAAATACAAAAAAAGCCTTTCTCAGTCTGAACTTATCCCTGTCAAGTAGACAGTGGTAAAAAGAGCCTTATAGAATTAAGCACAAACCTGAGTCCGATACTCAATCGGACTCAGGTTATTTAATTTGGATTGAAATCTTTTCTGATTGTAAAAACGAATATATTTTTCCACGGCTTGGATGACATGTTCTTTTGTTTGGAAACAATAAAGGCACATTATAATATCCGTTGCCCATTTCTCGTTCAGACGGCTTGTCTGGAATTCTCGGGTTAGGGGATTATCTGAAATCACGTAAGGCTCTTTGATATTCAGTTGATTAGCTATTGTTTTATATCCTCCGATTTCTTCATTTACGTACATTTGTAGAAGTTTGTGTTTAAATTCTACTGTGTATGTTTTTCTGATTTCCCCCATAATAAAATCCCCTCCAAAATGCCTTATATCGAGATTTTAAGAGGATTATTTTTTATAGGAGTAACAGTTGAACGGGTAATGCCTATTATCCAAACTGGTGTTGATATGTTGAAAGAGCAACCTTAATGTAGGATTAAGGTATTATAAGCATTTGAACGATAATATGTAAGCGGGTGATTCTGAAAGGTATTACATATGCTTTTTCAAGATTGGCCATTATCGTTAAGAAGAATAAAAAAGAGTTTATCTTTCCTTCATTCCATGGTGTGTATACCTATATTTTGATTAAATTACCAATCATCAAAAAGAGCTTAGTGGTTCAGGTTGATTCTATTATTTTACATTTTTGTAGTATAATGAAAAGAAACGCTCAATTTTATAGAAAAATAGAAAAAGAAAAGGGGAATGGACATGGGGAACCTTTTGCAGGAACTGGATTATTACATAGAAAAATATAATTCTGAAGTAGACGTTAGTGGGCAAGTGAGCAAGGCGGAGGAACTGCTTGAAGAATTTAAAAACAAATATCCTCTGGACCACTTCAAGCAAATGACTCTTGGTGAGTATGCCCTTGGAAGAGGCGGAGAAACCTACAGCTGGTGGATTGAATATCATTCGGATGCTCTTGGCAGCATAAGAGGCGGCAACGCCGGCAAACACATTATTTATTACAGTAAAAATAATGAAGAATGGATTTATCCAACCTCTCAATTTGAAAATGAAAGTGCAGCATGGGAAAAGCTCCGGAATGATTTTGTGGAATTGGTTGAACGTTTTGGAAACGGCGACAACATTGACAGCACAAACTTATTATTCCGGGCAAACATGCTGAAGACAAAAACTCTCTATTTATTTTATCCTAAAAAGCTATTGCCTGTTTACAGTGTGGCGGACATGAAGCTGTTTTTAGAGGCATTGGGTGTGGGGAAAGACCGATGGATCAATCAAAAAGATGATAGTATTGCGTTGAATCGATTATTGAAAGAAACCATTGACCAAATAAATCAATTTGCCGGTTGGCATCCTGTAAAAATTATGTACTTCCTCTATTATACATTGAAAAGAGGGCAGCACCGTTATGTTAAAATCGCTCCCGGAAAAAATGCCGAGTTTTGGCCGGAATGCGATGCCGGCAATTATATCTCAATCGGCTGGGATGAACTTGGTGATTTGTCAAAATATCCGGATTACCACGAATTTAAGGCCGCTTTCCAAAAACTTTATTACAAAGACAACCTCAAAAAAGCCAGTGAAAAAGCGAATGAGATTTGGTTATTTTATTCTTTGGAGCCGGGTGACCGGATTGTAGTCAACAAAGGGACTTCACAAATACTGGCAGTTGGAACCGTCACGAGTGAAGGCTATGAGTATCTTGATCACCTTCCTAAACATAGGCATGCTGTCCATGTGAAATGGGACGAGGGGTTTACACCAGTATCCATCCCGGAACAAAAATATTGGGCCTTCAAAACCGTATATGAGCTGTCTGAAAAAGATGTAAAAAAATGGCTGGGAAGCTTTGAACCTGCAGCGCCACAAGAAGGAACAGATGAAGATTTACCCGGTGTGAGTTTTACTGAAAAGGAAGAAGCTTTCTTTAAGAGGATGAATAAGGTATTGGAACGAAAAGGCCAATGTATCCTGTATGGCCCTCCGGGAACAGGGAAAACATATTCAGCCAGACGCTTCATCGAATGGAGCTTTTCACAGCTGGGATTAGGGCAGTCAAAAGAGTATTCCGAAATCTGTACGTTCCACCCATCTTATACTTATGAAGACTTTATGGAGGGTTTCAAACCGATTTCGACCAAGCAAGGCCAAGTTTCTTTCCAATTGGAAAATGGGATTTTTAAGCGTTTCTGCGAACAAGCCGGGGAAAATAGACAAGTACCTCATTATTTCATTATCGACGAATTGAATAGAGGGAACATCCCGAAGATATTCGGGGAACTGATCACGATGCTCGAAAAAGACAAACGCAATGTGGAAATCCTCTTGCCGCAAAGCAAGGAATCGTTCTCCATTCCGGAAAATGTCTACATTATTGCGACTATGAATACTTCAGACCGGAGCATCAAATTGATGGACGCAGCTTTAAAGAGAAGATTCGCATTCATCGAGTGTTTACCGAATTATGATGTGATTGACGAAGTGATTGACGAGTTAGCCTATAGTCCGGCAGATATCTTAACAAAAATTAATCAAAAACTGATAGAAAAAGGCGGGCGTGACAGACAAATCGGTCAATCGTATTTCATGCAAAGTGGAGAACAAATCACGACGATTGAACAATTGAAAGAAGTGGTTGAATTCGAAATCATCCCGTTATTGCAGGAGTATTGCTTCGACAATTATGAGGAACTGGCCAATATCCTTGGAGATGAATTTGTCAATGTCGATGAAATGTCCATTAACACCGATATGTTCACAGGACAGGATGATGCCTTCATTAACGCCATTAATAATATTTTAAAAGGATAATAGTATGGAAACATATGTCGTTACAGAATATAGTTCGCTTGTTATACAGGAATACTCCTTAACAGAGAGAGATAGAGATTATTTATCTCGGTTGAGTTTGTCATCCAAGACTCCCCCGTTCAGTTGGTACGAATTGAAAAATGGATTGCGTTTCGAGTTTTCAAGCTTCATAGGGGTTCTTGAGCTAGAAGCGGCTCGGATTGTGATCAAACCGAAATTCAATAATGGCTTTCATGATGTAGTGGATATGCTGCTGTTTTCGGAGGATTTACCAGTTGCGCTGGAGCATAGCACTAAAGCCGCTTATGATGAAAATTCCCTAATGGAAACGCTCGTAAGGTTATTTGTAAAAGAAGTCGAAGCCCTTCTCCAAAAGGGAGTCATGAAGGAATACATGATGGAAGAAGAGAACCTTTCAGTCTTAAGAGGACGAGTGGATATCCGCCGGCACTTGAAGACCAACCTCTTTACACCGGCAAGAATCTACTGCCGGTATGACGAACTGACAACCAATATAGCGGAAAACCAGGTGATCCGCACAGCCCTTGAGATGACAAGGAACTTTTCATTAACAAAGCAAACGATGAGACAAGTAAATCGTCTATTGAATGAATTTACGGTACTGACGGATATCTATCAAGGAGAAGACTGGCCTTCTTTCACATACAATCGCCTGAACCAACATTACCTTGCCGCACACAAATTGGCGTACTACCTTTGGAGACAGATCTATGTCCATAACCTTTACGAATTCAGGCAGGAGAGCCATTTTTCCTTCTTGATTGATATGAACGACCTTTTCGAAAAATTCATTGCAAAAATGTTGGTCAGATATTTACCGGATCCAATAAAAGTGACCGAACAGCGGGTATTCAAAAAGGCGATCATGAAAAATGGAGGAAGCTACCACAACATCAAACCGGATATAGTCATTGAATCGCCGGACGCCGATCCAATCGTACTAGATACAAAATATAAACCGTACGGCAAGTACAAGGTATCAAACAGTGATATATATCAACTGGCGTTTTATGCCCAGTTTCTAACGAAATCAGAAAAGGGCTTTAAGGCCTTCATCATTTATCCTAAATATTCCGGGGAGGAATCAAGTGAAGAAATCATTGACCTGTTGCCTGGTACTCCCCATGGCGGATGTCTATGTGTAAAACCCGTATCGATCGAAAGGGTATTGGAGGCTATTAAAAAGAAAGATTTTGATTATGTAAGGTCTCAGACTTTGAGTCTTATAACGTAATTGAAAAGTTGAAGAAGGTGTAGGAAATATTCTATACCTTCTTTTTTGTAAAGACCTTTATTTATGGAATGTCTATTTATGATTTATATGCAGGTTTCCTATATAAATCCACATAAAGAATTTGACATGAGCAAAAAACGCCCATGTCAAATTCTTTACGCATAAGCGGCTGCCAATCTCCCTTACGGGCTCTTGCCAGCCGCTTATACGAAGACCTTTGTAAGCTCATCTAAGATGAAAAAACAGAAAGGCGTAAATAGAAGAAGGATCGGTGACAGAGGTTGAAAAATTAAATTGGATTTATATATTTCTAGGGCTGCAAGAGAATGGAAGGAGGTTTTAATATGTCGATAAGAAATAAAACAATAGAGGAACTTTTGAATATGCAACAGGAGCTCCATTTGTCCAGGGAAGAAGAGAAGGATGGTTCCTTGCATCAATTAATATCAGTTTATGAAGAACTATATAGGAGGATTGCATCTGATGAAAACAGTGAGTACGCTTCGAGCTTAGAGAGCATTAAAAGGAAACTCATTTTGTACTTAGTTCGCTACGGTACATATTTAAAGACAGAATATCGAAAGGATGACCGTGCAGCGGAGAGAACGTTAAAGAAGGCCATCCAGTATGATCGAAAGAATCCTATAGCCCATTACCGCTTAGGTTTTCTCGCTTATAAACAGAGAAGCTACTTACTGGCAGTGACTCATTTTCAACATGCGGTACAATATCAACAAGCTTGCAGCAACAAAGAATACAGGTTGAATAATCAACAAAACTACAATGCCCATTTGTATCTAAGCAATAGTGCTCTGTATATTGCACAAAAGGCGCAGGAATCATTGGAGAGACTGTAAGTGGATGTAGACAGAGCCGGAGTTCCCAATCTCGAAATGTCGCCATTGTATGAGGTCATCAGACAAAATGAAGGATATTTGCAGCGCCATGCATTTACGGCTATCACCCCAAATGGCATAAAGATGTGTACCAGGGAGGAATGTGAGGAGATGGCCGTTTCGTGTTTGCCGGACACCATTGTTCTTTATTTCTCGGATCGCCAACATTCATTATTTTATGATGGCAGGGAGGAAGTGCTTAGCGTAAATCATGCGGAGATGCTTCGTTATTTCTTGCTTTACAGCACAGAAGAAACTCCGGTTACAAAAGATCAATTTTACGACTTGTTTCAAAGCGGCAGCCAGGATGGAGAAGTACCAAAAAATACATTTATTCAGGCAGTTGGTCGGTTGAGACGAAAACTTGTTCAGTCTGGAGCGCCGTCTTCCCTTATCGAAAATAAAACATTTAACGGACAAACAGCCTATTATTTCAATCGCAGCATTCCTTTTCTCATCATGCATCGCAGTGATGACACGTTCATTTTGAACCGATGACAGGGGTGTCATCGCCCTTTTGAGATAATGTTCTTACAAATCGCAAAGGGAGATGATGATATGAAAACCTGGAATCAATTATTCGTTCGTCACGGCTGGGAGCTGGAGAAAAAAGAGGAGAGCGTATTTGTCTGCAAAACGGAAACAGTAGAGAACATGGATTTTTTGTTGGAGAGCTTGGATAAGGCCGGCGCCTCCTATTCATACGGCGATGATATGCTGATGCTTCACAGCGTGCCTGTTCCGGAGAAGAAATGGATTGAAGTCGTTGATTTCAAACATCGCGGCAGAGGAGAAGGACTATGGTTCCGTCCGGGGGAAGAGGAGCCAAAGTTACGCGAACTTGATACGTATATAAGCGGTATCGTACGTCAGTTAAATCGCCTAGGATTTTATACAATGGGATCATGTGACGGACATGAAAGAAGAGATGCCCATGTATCAATAAAGAAAGGCAAAGATATTGAGCAGCTCGTACAAATGCTTCTTGCTTTAGGGATGAGACGTGTATACTGTCGCGAGGGGAGTGAAAGCTATCATGTTTCGTTTCCGCTAAAGCGCAATGAACTGCTGGACATAGCCGAAAAGATGAGCCTGGTCGAGGAAAGCTGGCTCGAAAAAGGGCACGATTATATAAAAGAGAGAATGTTTTACCATTTGCTTGAACAGCTTCTTTCCATCCCTGGGGAAAGCGGCAAGGAAGGCAAGGTGCGGGAGTTCGTCAAGGAAAAGCTCACTCCTTTTGTAGACTGCATCACCGTGGATCGAAACGGCAACCTGTTGGCCGAGAAAACATACAGAGCGGGTCACGGCCCGACGATTCTTTTGAATGCCCACCTGGATACAGTACAAGAACTGGAATCGAATCGTGTGATTAAAAAAGAGGGTGCTGTTTGGTCAAGCAGCAACGGAATTCTAGGAGCAGATGACAGAGCCGGCGTGGCCGTCCTCCTTCACATAGCCGAGCACCTTATGCACTCTTCTTCCTTCAGCGGCAAAGTGAAATTCATTTTTACGGTGGAGGAAGAATGCGGTCTTATAGGCGCACGCCATGTGGATGATTACTTTCTTTGGGGAACGGATGCCGCAATCGTCGTCGACCGCCGCGGTGCGGGAGATATCGTCGTATCGTGCGGAGGCTATATCCCATTTTGCCATGAAGCGTATGGCAAGTTTATTGAGGATACGGCCAAAGCAGAAGGCTTGAGCGGATGGCATTGCACGAACGGCGGAAGCAGCGACACAAGAATTTGGGCATCGCACGGCATCCAAAGCGTCAATCTGTCGGCAGGTTACGGAAATGAACACACGGAAAACGAGTTTTTGGATGTGGAAGCTTGCTATAACGTTACGAAGCTCATAAAAGGTGTATTTGGGAGAGCGAGAGAACTCCGGAGTGTTTTACAAGAAATCGAGAGAAAGAAGGTTGTAAGGTTGATCATAAGAAAAGCACAGTAAGGCAATCCAGTGTCAACTCTGAATTTAAACTATCAGACGAAAAAACGGATTTTTACCTAACACAAACAGGCAGTTGACGGGCCTGCATACGATATTACAATAGCCGGGGCAAATCACATGAGCTTCACAGATATGCCTTTGCTGCAGCCATACCTTGCCGGATCACCTTATGCCGAACCACAGCCTCCGGCAGTAAAACCCGAACACATTTATGGGCTAAACAACACCGTCATCCTGTCATTCCTTGACAAAACCCTTAATGGAAAGAAGAATACCGTATTCGATCTGGACCGTAAAAGTTTAATCGTACCGGATTTGAAGATCGTTCAATAGATGATCTTGCTTTAACGAGATTACAAGAATTTAAAAGGAAAAACAGGTTAGCATGTTAAAAATGCCAGCCTGTTTTTTATTTTGTACTGCAGGCATTATAGTAATTTAACGAACGAGGGAAACCTGAAATTCTGCCAAAGGAGGGACAGTCTCTCCGGATATACTTTTTTACTAATTTGGAAAAATATTTAAAATGTATGTTATCTTTTACCGGCACTTGCTACAATAAAGTGAAACTTTATCCAGGGATAAGATGGCTGCCTGCCAGTGCGGCCTGAATTTTTTAGAGAGATTCTAAGGAAAAGGGGAAAGGGAATGGGAGAGAAAATACTTCTTGTGGAAGATGATAGATCGATAAGCGAAATGGTGAAAAGCCAGTTTGAAAAAGAGGGGTTTACGGTTGTGCCGGCATTTGATGGGGAAGAAGCCTTAAGGGTTTTTGTTCAGGAATCATTTGATTTAATTCTTCTTGATTTAATGCTGCCAAATTTGAACGGTATGGACTTTTTAAAGGTAGTAAGAGAAAAAAGCCTCATTCCAATCTTGATCATGTCGGCAAAGGACGGGGATGTAGATAAAGCGTTGGGACTTGGTTTTGGGGCAGACGATTATATCGCCAAACCGTTTTCAATGATCGAGCTTGTTGCCAGAGTACGGGCGGCCATAAGGAGGGCAACGTATTATTCGAGTGCCGACAAGGAAAAAAACAATATCATGGCAATTGGCGATCTTAAAATTGATTTGGATAATTTTTTCGTACAAAAGAAAGAGAAAGATTTAAAACTTACTTCGAAAGAATTTCATATTTTAAAGCTCTTTATTACAAATCCTAAACGTGTCTTTACAAAAGCCCAAATCTATGCAGCCATTTGGAATGACGATTATTATGGGGACGAAAATGTGATTAATGTACATATGAGAAGATTGAGGGAGAAAATTGAAGACGATCCATCTTCCCCTGTCTATATCAAAACATTATGGGGCATCGGTTATAAGCTGGGAGAGTTTTAACATGATTTACTTTTTGTCCTTTATTATTCTGTTCCTCCTTGGCATCATTTATCTGCAAAGCCGATCTAAAAGGGAGAGAAAAGCCAGCCTCGAATACATAAGCCAAAAGCTGAACAGCATCATGGACAAAGGTACGGATGAGAGGCTTCTCCTTCAAACAGAAAATGATGAATTAAAGTCTTTACTGACCGCCTTGAACCGCCTGCTTGATCATCATCAAAAAGCGGCAGCCTCTTATAACAAGACAGAAACATCGGTCAGAAAAATGCTTTCTAATATTACACATGATTTAAAGACACCGCTTACCGTTGTTCTCGGCTATGTTGAAATGATGCTCCATGACCCGGACCTGTCAAAGGAAGAGAGGGAACGGCTGCTGGAAAAAGTACAGGGTAAAACAATGGAAATTTTAGGGCTGATGAAAAAATTCTTTGATTTAGCCAAGCTGGAATCAGGAGACCATGAAATCCCTTTAAGCAGAGTAGATCTTAATGAGGCTTGCAAAAGAAATATTTTATCCTTTTATGAACTTTTAACCTCCCGGGGGTTTGAAGCGGTGATTGAGATTCCTGATAAAAGCATTTACTCGATGGGAAATGAAGAGTGCCTTGACCGGATCCTGAACAATTTAATTTCAAATGCCACCCAATACGGCAGCGAAGGAAAAGTGGTCGGTTTAACAGTAAGAGAAGACGAAAAGTATGCCTATATTGATGTTTGGGATAAAGGAAAAGGGATTAGCGAGCTCCACAAAGACTTGGTATTTGAAAGAATGTACACCCTCGAAGATTCGCGGAACAAATTATATCAGGGCAGCGGCCTTGGTCTGACGATCACGAAAAGACTTGTTGAGAAAATAGGCGGAGAGATTCTTCTTAACAGTATACCTTATGAAAAAACGACTTTTACAATCAAGTTATTAAAGCTCATATATTGATTGAGACTCGAGGGGGACTTAGCATCTCCGGCGGTTTTTTATATTGGAAAACATCTGCAGCTTGAGACCTGTATTCTACCGGCCCCAGGCTGCTTTGTCCTGTCTTCTTACAAATTGCCGGCTAAAAACACTTAAGATTTTTGTAAGAATTGATTAATAAAAAAGAGAAAAACAGTGTCTACAATAGTGATTAGAAGCAAACGAAAGGGAGTTGAAAAAATGAACCATATTGTTCGTACCCATCATTTAACGAAAATTTTCAATGGAAAAGAAGTGGTGTCGGATGTAAATATGACGATAAAAAAAGGGGAGATATACGGGTTCCTTGGTCCAAACGGTGCCGGTAAAACGACGATGATGAAGATGCTGACAAATCTTATAAAACCCACTCAAGGAGAAATTGAAATTTTCGGCGAGAAATTAACAAACACCTCGTATGAGATTTTAAAAAGAATGGGCAGCATTATTGAATATCCTGTTTTTTATGACAGACTCACAGCAAAGGAAAATTTAGAATTGCATTGTGAATATTAGCATTTCCGGCAGTATGATCAGAGTGACTTTTGTCATTCTTGCATCTGTCATTATGTCAAGACTGATTATAGAAGAGTATAGAAGCAACACGATTACACTCTTATTTACGTACCCCATTTCTAGAAAAAAACTCATGATCTCGAAACTGATGATCGTCGCAGGCTTTATATTCACCACCATCATCCTTTCGAATTTGTTCATCGGAAGTCTGTTCTACATCGTTGATTCCTATGCGAATGTGATTCCGGGAAATTTAACGTTAGGGCTAGTAAAAAGCCAGCTGATTACGCTGTTTTTAAGTGCTGTCTCTTCAACTGGAATAGGGCTGATTCCCCTTTATTTCGGGATGAGAAAAAAATCGACCCCTGCTACCGTTATATCGGCCGTACTGCTTGTCACTTTTATTAACTCAGACGTAGATGGATTTTCATTATTTAACAACATCATAGCGGTCCCCCTTGCTTTTGCCGCAGTTGGAGTATTCATTGCTTACTTGTCGTTTAGAAAAATTGAAAACATGGATGTTAATTAAGGTTTTACACGAAAACGTAAAATGAAAGAAGGAAGCTAAGTGAAAAAGATAATTGGTTTATCAATGATTTTAATGGCCTTTATGTTAACCGGATGCTCGATTCAAATTGATTCTGAGACAGGGCTTTCTGCCAAATCCGAGGAGCTTGTCTCGAAGGCGGAAGCGATTGAGACTGAGTTTAATAGCACACTGAATACAATTGCTCAACTGGAAGGAAAACAATCCTTATCCTCAGATGATCAGGAACTAATCGATAATCAAATAGACCGCATCATGATGGTTGTCGATGATTTTAAAGAGACAGATACACCCTTTTTAGGAAAAAAGGTGAAGGAGCTGGCTGATCAAAACCTAAAAGAAAGAGAACGAACACTATTAAATGTCCAAGAAAAAGCTGAAAATAGAACAATGACAAAAGAGGATTTACAAAAGGTGAAAAAGGCAATCTCTGATGACGTAACCATTAGCTTGTTTAACTAGATTATGTAAGAAAAAAATAAAAAGAAAATGGGGTCCATGCCTCTAATGAGCTGGAGTATGAACACAGCAAGGGGCCGGACCTATTTGCTTTGGGATTCTAAAATCAGGTATCTTCATATCAAACCTCTGTTACTGCACTGTTCGCCCTGGAGGCAGAGGGCTTTGTCTTCCATCCGCGAAAGTAACAGCATGATTTAGTATAGGAGTGTCAATTAAATCATGATCGATCACTAAGGAAAAGATAAGAAATTTAAATATAAGGGAGGGGAATGATGGACTAACAATAATTACGGTACGAAGTTTCAAGCATGGACCTATAAATAAGCGAATATATAAATGAAATTAGATGGTAAAAGTAAATTTCGTCACGAGACATTTATCGTTACATAAAATAGGTTACAGGAAGGAAAGAATGGGAGGAGAAAAGTGTGCCCTCGGTCATAAATTTAGGAGCTTTTAATGTCAATTCTCCCCAACCAAACTCAGTCGTTCAAGTAGGTGAATTGGTGGTTAATGGGATGGATGCCAACAGAAAATATAACTTAAACCTTGGAGGGATGTATGGTTTTGGCAATGTTGTTACCGGGAATTTGAATAATATCTCAGATAGCTTTGAAGCGATTGATGGAGTAATCTTTGATCAAGATATTAAACCAAATGTTGGAGGGAATATATAAAGAGGGAAGCATCGTGAAAATTAAAAAAACCTTTATTAAATTCTTGTTTATGTATGGACATTGCTAATACAAAAAACAATAAACCCTCTTATCAAACAAGGGTTTATTGTTTTTCTGTACTTTTATGAAAGTTTCGATCTACCCTTTGTTCTTGTTCGTTTTTTGCTGTTGAGTCCTGCTCGTGTTTGGATAACGAAGCGGTCATATGAGCAAGGTTGTTCTTATCGCCATGAATATTGCCTAAACCTTGGTTATGTTGTTTACTATTTTTAAAGTCTTCAAAGAAATTGTTGCCGATGCTAAAGCATGAAGCACTTTCGATCATCCCGATTTTGATCGTCCCGATATGAAAAGTTGGAGATAAAATAGCGGAAGCCATGAATTATTCATCCTCCCATTTTAAAATATTTTTAACCCAATAGTTGTCAATTGCCGTATTTTCATTGCCGGACAAGTCCCCAACCATCTCGTAAACCACTTTTTCAGAGCGGAAATTTTTATGTGTATTTTGTTCACCCATGAAAAAACCTGAAGAATGACCGATACTCGTCATCGTAATGTTCCCCAACGTTAATTTGATCATTAAATCCATTTCTCCTTTTATCGACATGTACTTTAAGAACTGGAAAACTGCGAGGTACCGAATGCGGCAGCCTTTTTGGAAAGGGAATCCTCTCTCATAACGTTCAGCTTTTCTAATGTAGGATATTCAAATCAATGGGCGAATGACACAGCCTTTTTCAAACCGTGTAACCATCCGGATTCCATTGACATAAAGTACAATAAGCTAATTTAGAAAAATAGACCAAACGTGGTGAACCGTAGATGTTAAAATCTTCACATATTCACTTTACAGGTGATATTCATGTGCAAACGATGCAAAGACAATCCGGCATATTTATTGGAGAGCGAAACACTGCGATCGGCTGGAGTGCCCACGGAAAGGAAAATCGGGTGATTGGAAGTATTAGCGGACAATCCAATCTTCTCCTCCACAATATGTTAATTTTAAATGATCCTGATATAGTAGATACTCCAATTGATGACCGTGACATGAACCTGCATCTTGAACATCCAGATGATGATCATACAACAAATCTCACTCTTGAAAGTGTAAATGTAAATGCAATGTCACACAGTAATTCAATAAATCTTGGAAAAGGATATATAAATGGAATGGATTCGAATGACAAAGTGAATTATTCGCTGGGCAACTTATTCGGGAGTAAAAATCACCTCAAAAATAATGTAAATATAGTTAATGACCAAGATGGGGTGGATGGAATTATTGAAGACCAGGACATCAAAATTACAAACATAGAACGGGACTGAACTTTGGGGACTATCATTAAAGTTGACAATGATGATCTAAAACTCATTACGGAAGCGATAACCTTTTGAAGTTTTTACCATTTGTTCTTGAGGGGGAGAAGTTTCTGACATGGCTTCTTTTTTCGCCATTTCCTTGTCAATCTTTAGAACAAGTGATTCGGGCAAGTCCTCTGTACTGCTAATGTTATTTCCTATGACCAATTTCCCGCTCAACTCGTCAATTTCAATATTGTCTAACCGGAAGACGATGTTTTCTAAATGATCAATTTGTACATGATCAAAATGAATAGTTTTTACTGCACCTTCCTTTTGCTTCTGTTCTAATAACTCAATAATTCGATCTAATTTTGTCACAATCAGAGAGTTTACATTATTTTCTTTTTCTTTCTGTTTCTTTTTAAAAGAAAAATACTTAAACATAAACTTCCCCCTTAAGTGGATTCGAACAGAAGCGGTAAAAATTAAAACGTCTCCCTGCGATCAACGATAGTATTTCATAAATTTTATGCATTGGAAATGGGACTTAGTATATAAATTAACAGGAAGGGCGGGGGTCTGACCCCAAAATGAATGATAAACAATTTGTGGAATGATATCGATGTAAAGAGTTAGAGAAATACAAAAACGCCATTTATACAACCTCTCTTCACAATGTAGATGAAGAAACGGCCAAAAAAATTAGCCATGCAAAGCTAAAACTGCATGTATACTCCGTAAACTCAGCCAAAATATATGAGAAAGCGAAAAAGATTCATCCGCGATTAATTGAAACAGATGTGATTGTAACCTAATATAGTGGGTGGAATAAGGGATGTTGAAGACTAATAAGTTTGGGACATAGATGGTAAATCTCTAACCTCTACGTTGACAGGGTAGAGGTCGCTGGTTCGAACCCAGTCGGAATCATATTTACACAGAAGCAAGCCTGTAATCGTTGTTAAATCAATGGTTACAGGCTTTTTGTTTCTTATAAAACAATTCGGCTATTCTCCCTATTTTTGCATTTTTTACCCAATCGAACACGAAGATATCATTAGAACATAAAATCTATTAATCTTCAATGGAATACCTCCTTTACATGATTGGTATACATGTTGCTTTTTATATTCTGTCTCCGAGTAGATCATACACTGGACATTGTGATTAGTACTATTCCTACGAAAATAACAGAAAAATTTAACGTTAAAACAGCATAATTAACTGTATATTCAAAAAATAATAACTATTACAATAAATCCACAACATCATTTTAAATATAAGGAGTGAATGGAATGACGATTATGCGGATTGGTAGAGCTGAATTAAGAGTGTTGAATCTCGAAGAATCTGTTAAGTATTACACAAATGTGATTGGACTGGATGAAGTAGGGAGAAGTGAAGGGAAAGTTTATTTAAAAGCATGGGATGAATATGATCATCATAGTTTCATTCTTCAAGAAGCTGATTCTCCAGGTCTGGATCACTTTGCTTTTAAAGTAGAACATGAAGACGACTTAGCGATGTATGAGAAAAAAATTGAGCAGTTTGGATGCACCTTGAAAAGAGTTTCCAAAGGAACAAGATTGGCAGAAGGGGAAGCCATTCGTTTCGAGCTTCCAACCGGGCATCAAGTTGAATTGTACCATGACATCTTGCGTGTAGGGACAAGGACAGGAACTTTCAATCCCCACCCATGGCCGGACGGGCTGCGGGGCATTGCACCGCATCGTTTGGATCACTTAGCATTAACAGGAGATGATGTAGGAACGGTGACGAGATTTTTTACGGAAGTTATGGATATGTTTATAAGTGAAAAAATTACAACGATAGACGGCGAAGAGATGGTAGGAAGCTTTATGTATGCCAGAAATGGTAAAGCTCACGATATTGCCTTTATTAAAGGGCCAGATAAGAAGCTGCATCATGCCGCATTCTATGTTGATAATTGGTATGACGTGTTAAAGGCGGCGGATATCTTAACGAGAAATAACATCGCAATTGATGTTACTCCTACTCGCCATGGGATTACACGCGGGGAAACTACCTATTTCTTTGATCCTTCCGGTAACCGCAATGAAGCTTTTACAAGTGGTTATATCACCTATGCTGACTTCCCTACCATTACATGGACGGAAGATAAAATCGGCCAGGGAATCTTTTATCATAGAAGAGAATTGTCGGAATCATTCGCAAAGGCACTGACTTAATAAAAGATAAAAAATACTCTTAAGCGAGGTGAAGAAACATGCCGATTAGTCAAGTGCAGTTATTTGAAGGCCTTCCAGCTGAGCAAAAGGAACAGTTAATAAAAGAGACCTCGGATACAGTGGCCAATGTCTTGAATACTCCCTTAAGTACCGTTCGTGTGTTGATTCAAGAAATTCCCACAGAGAACTGGGGAATTGCCGGGGAATCAGCCAAAAAGAAACTTAGTCAGGTTTCAAGTAAATAGTCGAGACTAACGCACCTTTCAATGGTTAGGCGATACTTTTGAGAAATAGCTATATCCAGTGGACACAGATCTGTAGAAAGAGATTTACTGTGCCGATTTTGAAAGCGCTATCTGTAAGCGTTACCAATTCTTATATCGCAATTAACCTTTCATCCTGCTTCTTATTAGAGGGAGGCAAACAGACAAGTGGTTTGGCCTTCCTGCACTTAGAGATGTATATAACGAGGGAGGATCATGCTCCTTCTTCATATCACAATAGAGGAGGAAAAGAAAATGGTACAAAGTAAACTTTTGACACAAGAGAAACCGGACACGGCAGCATTGCTTGCCAGTGCGGAGGCTATAGGAAGGATTGCCGCAAGTGAGGCTATAGAAGCTGACCGGAATGCTCGCTTTTCCGATAAGGTATCTAATGCAATTAGGGAAGCCGGAATCCCCAAGCTTTTTCGGCCTAAGAAATATGGAGGGCTTCAAGTGGATGTACGGACCTATGTAGAGATTATCCGTACGGTGGCTCGGCATAGTGTTGCTGCGGGTTGGTTGACGTACTTTTACGCCGCGCATGAGATCTGGCCTGCCTATCTGCCTCCAAAAGGAAGGGATGAGATTCTTGGACAAGACGGTTTGGTGGCCGACGTAGTCGCTCCTATTGGACGTGCCGAGAAGGATGGGGACGGGTACCGTCTCTACGGACAATGGAACTTCTGCAGTGGCGTTTTATGGAGTGACTGGATTGGGCTCGGGGCTATGGTCGAGATGCCTGATGGCGAGGGGCCCGAGTACTGCTTGGTGGTGGTACCTAAGTCTGATACTAAAATCGTAGAAAACTGGGATACCGTAGGTCTGCGCAGTTCGGGAAGCAATGGAGTACTTGTTGAAGGCGCCTATATACCATTACACCGTATCCTGCCTGCCCGATATTTGTTAGCTATAGGGAAGCCTGCGGGAGGAGACTTTGACAAGAATGATGCCGTCTATCGCATGCCGTTTATGCCTCTGTTCCTGTTAGGCTTTCCAGTGGTGGCCTTAGGCGGCGCAGAACGATTGCTATCGCTCTTCCAGGAACGCACCGAAAAGCGGGTCCGCGTCTTCAAAGGGGGGAGCAATGAGAAGGATTCCTCCGGTAGCCAGCGGTTACTCGCTGAATTGACAATGCAGTTAAAGGCGGCGGAGGGCCTCTTGGACCGTTATGTTCGCCAACTTGAGACTTGGCAGGATGAGGGAAAAACTGTCGTGAGCGATGAGGAGCGGGAAGAACTGTTCGCTATACGGGGCCATGTGGTGAGAACAGCAGCGGATATCGCTACAAGAGTTATGTTGACTCTCGGGGGCACCTCGATCTTTAAAGGAGACCCCGTCGAACTGTTCACGAGGGATCTGTTGGCGGTAGGCGCACACCCTAACAGCTTGTGGGAGGACGCTATGGCTGCGTATGGCAGAACGCTATTTGGTCTGCCAGGTGATCCAGTCTGGTAAGACAGTAAGCCATATGTCGGTATTTATACGATCGGGTAAATAGTTGTAAATAGCTGAAAACAGTTCCCTCTTTCCCCTTCTTGAGTGTCAGGTTTTGAGAGTCTTTTTGTAAAGGCTCCATAGATTTTTTGAGAAATTATGATACTCATTGGATGACGATCTTTCATTTCCTGACACATGGAAGGAGAAAGAAATGTAAAACATTTTGGGATTTAATTTGATTCTAGTTTGCGAGGACTAACAGCAAAAAAACGAATGATAAAGGAGACCGAATGAAATGGATGATCGTATGTTTCGAAACGCAATGGGGAAATTTGCGACAGGTGTTACAGTCATTACGACAGAAGTGGAGGATCAGGTGCACGGCATGACGGCCAATGCGTTTATGTCTGTTTCGTTAAATCCGAAACTAGTGCTTATTTCAATAGGCGAAAAGGCAAAAATGCGTGATCGAATTAGGCAATCTAAAACGTATGCGGTTAGCTTTTTGGCAGAGAACCAGAAAGAAGTCTCCATGCAATTTGCAGGCCAAATCAAAGAAGAGCGTGAATTTGAATTTGACTGGCTGAATGACATGCCTGTTATCAAGGATGCGTTAGGTGTCTTAACATGTAACGTGGTTGGGGAGCACGAAGCGGGAGATCACACCCTGTTTATTGGGGAGGTAACGGATATTCGTCTGAAGGAAGAAGTGGAACCATTAGTATTTTACCAGGGTAAATACCGTGAATTGACAGCTTTAAAAGAAAGTATTCCTAATTAACTATTCCGTTTAAAAGAAGGGGCTGAATGATTTGGAAACAGTGTACCTTACCCATTGTCCAGACTTTTCCTTGCCGCAGCCAGAGCCTTGTGTAATTGCAATGGGCTTTTTTGATGGGGTCCACATCGGCCATCAACAGGTGATTGCTACTGCCAAAAAAATCGCCGAGAAAAGAAAGGTAAAGCTAGCGGTGATGACGTTTTTCCCCCACCCTAAAGAGGTGCTTAGCCATGGGAAAGCCAGGATGGCTTATCTAACACCGATAGAAACAAAAGGGGAAAATTTTGCTAGACTAGGTGTTGATAAGTTGTATGTGATCAAGTTTGATATGAACTTTGCAGAGCTTTCACCAAAGGAATTCATCAATAAATATGTTGTTGGCCTAGGGGCTGTCCATGTAGTGGCAGGTTTTGACTTTACGTATGGATACAGGGGACAAGGGAATATGGAAACAATCAGCGCTGACGGTAATGGATGTTTTCAGGTGACTACTGTTTCTAAACTTGAACATGGTGGCCGGAAAATTAGTTCTACCTTAATTAGAGAATTGCTATCTAAAGGTGATGTGGGAGATATCGCCCCATATTTAGGGGACTTTTATGAGACAAGAGGAGAGGTTCTCCTATACAGTAGGAGTCAAAAAAGGGGAAGTTTAAAGGCTGAAATATCAACTTATCCCTACTACACATTACCAGCGGATGGATTCTATGAAATTGAAGCCCATGTTGAAAATCATGTCTATCACGGAGTCTCACATGTTCGTTCGAAGAGGGGGGGTTCCATCACGATGGAGATTGAGCTATTTTATCTTCGCAAGAATATTCGGGATTGGACGATTAAAATCAAATGGCTTAATCGTTTGTCAGAGAGTAAAAAAGTAAAAATGAAAGCAAATTAGTATACTATTCAACTATCCATCCCTATGTTCTTTACTGGTTTAATATTCTAGTTAAGAAGATGGTCGAAAAATAAAGAGAATTGTCAAAATAAATAGTATATTCATAATAAGTAATTAATTAGTGTATTATCTCTTCATTGAAGAGGTGGATGATAAATATAAGTCTATTCAAACATACAAGAATCATAAGCGTAGATGGTGAAGGCATGACAGGGAGATTTAGCTGAGTCACAAGAGCATGAAGATATGAACTTACCCAACGTTTAGTAACTCTTTCCTCCTCCTCCTCCTATTGTCCATTCTTACAATGCTATGCACATATTTTAGTATAATAAATAGTTTATTCAAGCCTTTTTTATCAATATTGACCATTCATTTGCAAAGGTAGTTTCAAATGCTTGTAAGGGAAGAGGAGTGTGCAGAAACTGCAAAAATAAAATTGAAAAAGGAATTTTTGAAAGCGCAACCAATTATAAGGCTGTACTCATTTAAAAAGTTGGATCGTGAGTATATGAGGACATATCTCCAATTCCCCGTCGTACAGGACTCAGTTTTCTTCATTCTGATGTCACGCCCGTACTTTAACAAAGCGAAAATTTAGTTAAACGCTCTGGGTCACTATTGATCATTCATCGTCGGATGGCACGAACTATATATGATGAAACTATGCTGAAAGCCGAGGAGAAAACGTTTGGAAGCAGGATTCAGGTAATAGGGATCATTAAGGGGGGAAGAATCATGTTTACAGTAAAAGTAATGGATTATAACGAGGGTAACCCCGAATTGTCATGCCATGATAGTGAAAGCTTGCTTGATGCAGCAAATAAGAGGGGGATAAAAATTCCTTATGCTTGTAAGGGTGGAGGATGCGGGATGTGCAAAATTAAAGTTGAGGAAGGAGACTTTGAAAGAGGGCCCAGCTCAAAAGAGGTGCTTCCTGATGCCGAAAGGACGATGAATTATACGTTAGCATGTAAAACTTACCCAAAAAGCGATATGAAGATTCTTATTGATATGTCTAAATTCATTCATTCTTCTTAGGTGGTGGAAACGTGAAGGCTAACGAGCTGGATTTATCAATGTTATATAAAATTTCTACTCAACACAACCAAGACGATCCACAAGAACGAATGATCACGATACCAACGGCTGCCATGGGAATGCTTCGCCGGGAACTCATTGAAACAATAGGATTGGAGCGGACGAAAGGTTTCCTTCTGCGACATGGATGGCACTGCGGAGTCAGTGATGCGCGAAAAGTAAAAGAGCTACCTTGGGAGAACAAAAGGGAACTTTTATTAGCAGGTCCGAAAATGCATACGCTGCATGGCCACCTGAAAGTGGAGGTTGTGGTCGCCGAAGCCGATTTTTCGAAAGGAACGATACACCATGAAGGAATATGGAAAAATTCCTATGAGGCTGAAGAACATCTTAAAAGGTTTGGTCTTAGTGACCAGCCTGTTTGTCACACGTTAGTTGGCTATGCGAGCGGGTACTTGTCTTCGATTCTTGGAAAAAAAGTCATTGCCAAAGAGATTCAATGTAAAGCAATGGGACATGAACACTGCCGGGCTGTCTGTCACACTGTGAAAGAATGGAACGGGGAAGTAGATCAAGAGCTGAAATATTATAAGATGGATAATATTATTGATGAACTTGACCAAACGTTTGAAAAACTAAAAATCGAAAGAGACAATCTCAGTAAAGCGTATGAAGTTCATCAAAAGCTCACAGAAGAGGTGCTTAAAGAAAATGACTTATCCTCAATCGCGAGTGCTCTACATCAAATTACGGAGCTGCCTGTTTTTATAGAGGATGTAAACTTGTATCCTTTGGCTGTGGCGGGTCTGTCCCAACCAGAGTCCTATTTTTATTCCGAAAAATCAGAAAAGGCAGTCAATCAAATGGTTCTAAAGCGCTCCGGAAATTTAAAGAATTTAAAACAAACAGTATTCTTTGAGTTTTCGGCTGATTGTAAAAAGCTTATTACTCCAATTTATCTGCATAGAAAAAT
The DNA here is from genome assembly GCF_042649685.1 of Bacillus songklensis. Lineage (NCBI taxonomy): Bacteria > Bacillati > Bacillota > Bacilli > Caryophanales > Bacillaceae > Bacillus > Bacillus songklensis. Next base: position 104,171 of record NZ_JBHRZT010000072.1, read on the forward strand.
CATCGGATATTGTTCTTTTCTTTACCGAGAAACACGGCCGCAGGAAGTGGATAAATTGATTTTAGAACAAGGAGCGGTGGCTTGTTCGCTTTATTTATTAAACGAACGTACACGCATTAATACGGAACAACGGATCCAGGGTAATTTCTTAGATGATATTTTATCTAATCGTATTACTTCCGAGGAAATGGCTAAGAGAGCTTACTACATTGGCTTTCAATTGAATGCTCCTTATTTTATGATTGGAATCTGCGGATCGCTTCAAAAGCCATCAGTTAAGGAGGAACTAGAATTCAACGATGATTTGATTAATGAACTCTCTATATTCCTAAAAGATAGAAAAATAAATGCTTTATTAGGTCAAAAATCAGGAAACATCGTTATTCTTTTATCTGAATGCCTGTTGCTAAAAAGCCACATGAATAAGCAAAGTTTTTGTAAAGCATTGTTTGATTATTGTTCCAATAAATATCCTCAATATTTATTCAAGTTAGGAATTAGTTCAAGTTCCGATTCAATTGAAGAGGCTCCTCAATTATCCGATGAGAGTTTTTCGGCATTAAGGATTGCGAATCGGCATCAAAAGATCGTCTTTTTTGACTCCTTAGGTATTGAAGGAGTCATGTTCCAAATGAAAAATGTAAGCCCTATCCAAAAATTTATTCAAAAAAAATTAGGCAATTTAATTGAAGAAGATAAAAGCAGGGATATGGAATTGACCAAAACGCTTTATTATTATTTGAGTCATGGCTGCAATGTCCATAAAACAGCTCGGGCCATGAACTTTTCCATTAGTGGGCTAAGGTATCGACTGCAGAAGTTAAATGAGATTTTACAAACCGACATCAACCTTCCTAGTGTCGGCTACCAAATGTATTTATCTCTCCAGTTTTTGATTTATTGGGGACAATTGGATATCGATGTAGATATCGATCTGGATTTAGATGAAAAGGAAAGGGGTACAGATTGAAGCAGCGGTTGCTTCGATCAATACATAGTTTGTAACCCGCTCTAACGGGCAGTCTCCCCTCTGCTGATTGAAGATTCCATATATATCACTCGCAGGTATGGAAGATGGTGAAATCTGAATGGTTGTAATAAATCATAAACGAGGTGTATATCATGCAAGTTACCGATGAGAGAATGGTTTATTGGGCAAACCATTTAAAAAAAGCCGAAGAGAACCATAAGGGTGTTGAGCCGCTAACATCCATTGATCAAGAGATGACAGTAGAGACTGCCTATCAGATTCAATTAGTAAATATTCAACGAAAGATCGATTTAGGACAGCGAATTGCAGGAAAAAAAATAGGGTTAACATCATTGGCGATGCAAAATTTGTTAGGAGTCAATGAGCCGGATTATGGTCATTTATTAGATGACATGATAGTAGAAAATGGAGGACATCTTTCTTATAAAAAGGTTCTTCAACCAAAAGTGGAAGCGGAAATCGCAAAGAAGAAAGTAAAATCACTAGTTTAATAAGGAGGCGCTGAGCATTGAAAGATCATTCCTATTTAGCGGTAGCAGAGTTTTTGAACGAAGCGGAACAGGAAAAAAGGGAAGTGATTCGCATCACGGAAGATTATCCTGATCTTTCTGTTGAGGAGTCATACAAAATACAAGAGGAATTAATCAACATGAAAGTAAATAGTGGACATCGCATCATTGGGTCGAAAATGGGGCTGACAAGTCATGCGAAAATGAAACAAATGAATGTTGAAGAACCACTTTATGGATATATTTTTGACTATATGGTGGTCCCAAGCGGCGGAGAAATCCATATGAGCGAATTAATTCATCCGAAGGTAGAAGTGGAAATCGCTTTTATTTTAGGTGAAGACCTAGAGGGGCCCGAGGTAACAAGAACGCAAGTATTATCGGCAACAAAGTATGTCACGCCAGCTCTCGAAATCATTGATAGCCGTTATAAAGATTTCAAGTTCACTTTGCCCGATGTTATTGCGGATAACGCTTCTTCGTCAAGGGTTGTAATCGGTAATACACTGACTTCGCTCAACTCGTTAAATATCGATTTAGATTTAGTAGGAGCAACATTATATATAAATGGTGAGGTAAAGGCTTGCGGAGCCGGGGCAGCGGTGTTGGATCATCCGGCGAATTCTGTCGCTGTCTTAGCCAATATGTTGGCCCGCAAAGGAGAAAAGTTAAAAGCAGGAGACATCATTTTAACCGGAGGGATCACTGAAGCGATTATGCTTTCAGTAGGAGATACAGTCAGCGGACAGCTAGATCAGCTGGGAGATGTCTCGTTAACGGTAAAAGAATAGAGTTAGAATAGCCGTTTATTAATGGAATTTTACTTTTAAAAGGAGGTTTTTCTTCATGACTAGTCCCTTTGTATATGATATTCATCTCCCGTCTAATATAGGTTCAGGAAAGAAATATCCAGTTGTGTTTGCGCTGCACGGCATAGGGTATAACGAACAGCATATGCTTGCTTTAGTAGAAGATTTAAAAGAAGACTTTATCTTAATCGGCATTCGCGGCCATCTCACCCATGAAAACGGTTATGCTTATTACTATTTAAAAGGATATGGCAACCCGGAACGTGAATTGTTCGATGACAGTGTAGAAAAATTGAAAAATTTTATCGATTACGTATCCAATCAATATCCTATTGATCCTGAAAGGAAATATTTGATTGGTTTTAGTCAAGGAGCCATTCTAAGCATGACTCTTGCGTTGATATTGGGTGATACAATCAAAGGAATCGTCCCAATGAATGGCTATATACCATCGTTTGTAAAAGAAGAATATCCATTAAAGTCCATCGCGCGCATGTCTGTATTCCTCTGCCAAGGTGAGTCAGATCCTATTTTTCCTTTAAATATCGGGCAGGAAAACTATGATTACTTACATGAACATGCTGGATCTGTAAAATATACGATTTATCCATCAGCACATGAAATATCACTAAACAATCAGCGAGATCTGATTACATGGTTGCATGAAGATTCATTAAGCTGCGGTGAAAAGAAGAAATCAAGTAGTTTAGCCTCGCATGATCACTAGGAGATTGCGCCAACAAAAATAAATGTTGTCTTTGGATTAGGAAGGAATTGAGTAATGAAACTAGACTATGAGTGGAGGGAATTTTAATATGATAGAAAAGGGGAAGTATGTTAAAGTCGGGGGGATCGAAACACATTATCATGAAGACGGGAACGGGGAACCTCTTCTTCTCATTCATGGCTCTGGTCCTGGAGTTTCTGCATGGGCCAATTGGAGATTGGTGTTTCCTTTCCTTTCTCAGCATTATCATCTTTATGCCCCGGATGTGGTAGGCTTTGGTTATACGGAAAGACCGACGGGTATTCAATATTCCATAAATATGTGGGTAGAACACATGATTACTTTTATTGAAACCATGAATCTTGGTAGGGTTTCGATTATCGGAAATTCCTTTGGTGGAGCCATAGCTCTTCATATTGCCAATCGTCGTCCTGATCTCGTCAAGAAATTAATTTTGATGGGCAGTGCTGGCATTGAGTTTCCAATCACGGAGGAATTGGATGCGGTGTGGGGTTATACACCAAGCTTTGAAAATATGAAAAAGCTCGTTAGTACTTTTTCCAATGATCAAAGCATGGCGAATAATGACAACTTGGTAGAGTTGCGTTATCAAGCCAGCATGCAAGAAGGATTTCAAGAAGCGTTTTCTGCAATGTTTCCAGCACCTAGGCAAAGACATGTGAATGCTTTGGCCCTTACAGCAGAACAATTGGGAGAAATAGAGATTCCGGTTTTACTGATTCATGGAAGAGAGGATCGGATTATCCCATTGGAAAAAACGAGCTGGAGTCTATCCCAAATCATTCCTAATGCTGAACTCCATGTGTTTCCTAATTGCGGACATTGGGTGCAAATCGAGAAAACACAACCCTTTATAGGTCAAGTGATTGAATTTCTGAATAAGTAAGCTGATTTTCTAATAATGTCTAATAACCAAGGTTTCAAAATACCTAATAAGATACATGTGGAATACAGAGACATTTAGTGGCGAATTGGTGGCAAAATTCATCATACTGCCACCAATCCCATCTGTTTAAATCCTATTTAGCTAAAATTACAGCCTGTTATATCAAGCTTTTCATGCTTAAACTGTTATAATCCGATTCACTTTTCTACCTTGACAGGGTAGAGGTCGCTGGTTCGAACCGGGTTGGAGTCACACTACCATAAAAGCCTGCATTTCTCGGAAACGAGGGGTGAAGGCTTTTTCTGTATGTTGACGAAAGGTACTAGGGGTATGTAAAATATCTTCCTTATGAAAATTGGATCGGAATGGTATAAAATTTTAAAACAGGCGATTTTATATGAAGATTATTAAAACGTTTGGAAAGTTAGGATGATTGACATGTTCAATGAATTTACGATTTCAATGTCTATTGAGCAAATAGATGAAGCGATTGAAAAGCTAAATTTTCACGGATATTACAACTTGTATTACGATCAACCAATTGAACAATTTGCTGAGAAAAATGGGTATGGATTTCATGAACTCTTAGATACCGATATTGACTTAAAAATTTTTTTAGAAGAAACCGATAAAGAACCCGTTGATGTGGAAAAAGCAAGGGAAGAGATTACTTCCATTTTGAAGGTGAAGAAGGAAGCGATCTATTATCAATTCATCGAAACACAAGATTGGCAGCAGCCTTTCCCGATTATCAATCTTCAAAACGGATGGTACATCAAACCGACTCATACGGAGGAAGAGATGGAAGGTCGCGCGATCCATTTTGAACCGCCAAGAGCATTTGGATCAGGCTTACACGGAACAACTCAGGATTGCCTTCGCTTTATTTTAGGAGAAGATTTGCACGGAAAAAAGGTATTGGACATTGGAGCAGGGGCTGGTTTGTTAAGCATTGCAGCAGCCCTTGTTGGCGCCGAACAAGTGGTGGCTGTTGACATTGAGGATGTAGAAGCCGAAGTGACGGGTGTATTTCTGGCCCATTGCAATGAGACTGTTTCTCCCAGAGTGAACAGAAACTTGTTAAAATAAGGAGAAGAAAGTTATGATGGGGATTGACAGGGATTTTCGAATAAGTATTTTATCAATTAACTTAATTTTTCGGTACATACAAATGGACTAGAACAAAATATGAAGCAGGAGGAACATTTAGTGGAGATAGGTGTAAGTACGTTTGTGGAAACAACTCCAGATGTTAATACTGGAGAGGTGATAAGTCATGCACAACGAATTCGAGAAGTGGTTGAGGAAATTGTACTAGCAGATGAGGTAGGGCTGGATGTCTTTGGTGTAGGGGAACATCATCGCAAAGATTATGCGGCGTCTTCTCCTGCAGTGGTGCTGGCTGCGGCTGCATCAAGGACGAAAAGGATACGTTTGACAAGTGCGGTTACGGTTCTTTCTTCTGCCGATCCAGTGCGAGTGTTTCAGGATTTTGCGACGGTCGATGCGATTTCAAATGGACGCGCAGAGATCATGGCAGGAAGGGGATCTTTTATTGAATCGTTTCCACTGTTTGGCTATGATTTAGGTGACTATGATGAGTTGTTTGAAGGGAAGCTCGAATTGTTGTTAAAAATCCGCGAGTCGGAGAAAGTGACTTGGAGAGGGGGACATCGGCCGGCCATTGAGAATCTCGGAGTGTATCCGCGCCCTGTTCAGAATCCTTTACCCGTATGGATTGGCAGCGGCGGCAATTCGGAATCTGTCGTTCGTGCTGGCCTTCTTGGACTGCCGCTTGTCCTGGCGATTATTGGCGGCAGCCCGCTTCATTTTGAACCACTCGTAAAGCTCTATAAAAAGGCCGCCAAACATGCCGGCCATGATGTATCAAAGCTGCCGGTGGCGTCGCATTCGCACGGTTTTATTGCGAAGAATACCGAAACAGCGGCCGACAAATTTTTCCCGTCTACCCAGCAGGCAATGAATGTATTAGGGCGTGAGCGTGGATGGGGGCCATACACGCGTTCAACTTTTGATGCTGCCCGCAGCTTTGAAGGTGCATTGTATGTAGGTGATCCGAAAACGGTAGCTGAAAAAATCATTCATCTAAGAAAGAACGTTGGCATCACACGCTTTCTGCTGCACGTACCGGTTGGCACAATGCCCCACGATGATGTGATGAAAGCGATCGAATTATTAGGAAAAGAAGTGGCGCCAATGGTTCGAGAAGAAATATCTAAATGGGAAGCCAAGAATGAAGAGAAGTAAGTGATCGGATTTTTTCGCTCTATTCGGGCGGTTGTAAGGGGCAAGGAGACATGAGGTAACCCGAGCGTTTTAAATGAGGAATATAATAATGAAAGAAACTAGGTTCAGTCCTCCCGTTCAATGAAAGTATGACCGGAGCGGGGGAGTGGGCCTTTTTTCTGGACTCTGAAAAAGGGTATCAAACACTTTCAATCAAACACTGGAATACTTGCATTGTTGGCTTTTCATGAAACCTTGGTTACGTAAGTACTTTTTCAACTCTGTTAAAGAATGATACTCATATTTGTCCTTCTGTTCAATTGGTGTTATAATTCGGCTAAATAATCAGAACATATGTGCGGGTGGAAATATCTATGATTGAATCGGTAAATTTATACATTCAAAAACTTGTTAATCTATATTCCCAACACACTGATGCGGAATATGCTGAATGGTCTAAAAAATATTTAAGAAACCAATATGAATTTTTAGGGATTAGAACCCCTATTCGTCGTCAATTAATGAAAGAATTTGTAAAAGAAAATGGGTTGCCGCCAAAAGGGAGACTGAAAGATGTCGTTTTTTCTCTTTGGGATCTTCCGGAACGTGAATATCAACAAGCAGCATTTTTTAGCAAGTTTCTTTTCAGTAGCAAATTTTTAATGGCTTCATCTAACAGCTCAGATATAGGAGTTTTTATTTCATCCGAAAGTTATTTTAGTTAATGATATCATTTAACCTTTCCAGCGTTTGATAAAGCTTTTCTTGTTTTTAGACCACAATTTTTTATTCATATCTATCATCTCTGATGTTAGATGGGTCAAGACATCAGATCAGATTCCCATGGGCGTTAAATACCCCAATCCTTAAATCTCTTTTGACGGAAAGTATTGTTATTTATTCGTTGGAATTCAATAAGGGCAAACGTAACAAGAATTAACAGATCAAGTCATCAGAACGGACTTAGGGATCAAAGAATTAGCTGTTTGTTCAAATGGGCAAGTGTTCAAGAACATCAACAAAACAGTAAAGTAGAGAAACTAGAGAAGCGTCTTCATAGGTTTTAGAGAAGAATTTCTCATAAAAATGAACGTGTCTCCCTATCTCCAGGGAATTGTCAAGGGGTTGATCATCATTGTCGCTGTATTATTGCTGAGAAAAAAATAGCCCGCTCGGAGACATATTGTGATGCGAGGGGGCTATCGATTTTACATGTGTTGGGACACTCCATAGCAATGGGAGACAAAGAGAGAATACGTTTTAATTGCTATTTTTTTATTGACAAAACCAAAATATACTTGTATTATCTAAAGAGTCAATTTATTCATAATACTTATCAAGAGAGACCGAGGGATTAGGCCCGATGACGTCCGGCAACCCCCTTAATGGGAAGGTGCCAATTCCTGCAGAATGACTTTCATTCTGAAAGATAAGTCGAAATATAGATCATGTTTCGATGCTCTTTTCAGTTGAAAGGGGCATTTTTTGTTTGAATGATAGATTGCCAGCAGATCCTTTGAACAAGTCTTTTAACATAAAGCAATAACGATATGAGTTTGAACATATTTTCAAAGAGGCTGTCCTCCTGTGTATGTCATACATAATACCGAGAACCACTCGTTCAGAAATTCTAGTTTTAGGGAAAATGAGGTCATCATATGATTGAAATTCAAAATCTTTCAAAGGTTTATAAAACAAAAAACGGGTTAGTGAAAGGTGTGGACGATGTTTCGATCACTATTCAAGAAGGAGAAATCTATGGGATTGTAGGATATTCCGGTGCCGGAAAAAGCTCCTTGCTTCGTTGTATTAATCTATTGGAGAGACCTACCTCCGGAAAGATTACGGTTGATGGGACTGATTTAACATCTTTAAAAGGTGAAAACTTGCGTGTAGCAAGATTAAAAATCGGCATGATTTTCCAACACTTTTATTTAATCAGCCAAAAAACAGTGTTTGAAAACATTGCTTTTGCTTTAAAGGCTGCCAAAATGCCGCTGGATCAAATAAAAGGGCGGGTAGAGGAACTGCTCGAAATGGTTGGTCTTTCCGATAAAAGAGATGTCTACCCCACACAGCTGAGCGGCGGGCAAAAACAACGGGTTGCCATTGCAAGGGCGCTTGCCAATAACCCGTCCGTGCTTTTATGTGATGAAGCTACATCTGCTTTGGATCCAAAGACGACTAAGTCGATTTTGAATCTATTGAAAAAAATTAATAAAGAGCTCAACATTACCATTGTGTTAATTACTCATGAGATGGATGTTGTAAAGGAAATTTGCAACCGGATGGCCATCATGCAGGACGGAAAGGTTATTGAAGAAGGTTCTGTCTATGATATCTTCGCTAATCCAAAGACCGAATTAACAAAAGAGTTTATTGAAAGTGTCGTTTCCTTTGAAGTGCCTGAGACGATTATAAGCCGTTGTGAAGGACCTATTGTGAAGATCATGTTCAAAGGGAAAATCGCGGGTGAAGGGATTATTTCAGATACACTTCAGCAATTTAATGTGAAAGGCAACTTCCTTCATGGTTCCATTGAATATATTCAAGAAATGCCGCTTGGTATCTTTATTATGGAACTAAAAGGACAAAAGGAAGAAATCAAAACAGCCCTTCAGTATATTGGAAAACGGGAAGCGCAAGTGGAGGTGTTACGTGATGGGCATTGATTTCAATCATCTTATAGAACTAATTCCTGATATAAACCAAGCGTTTATTCAAACGATTTATATGATTACCATCTCTCTGGCAGTTTCAGTTGTCGTTGGGCTGCCAATCGGGATTTTATTATATGTCACTGATAAAGGGTTATTTTTTGAAAATCGTTTAGCCAAAACGGTATTAGATTTTGTGGTGAACATGGTGCGGTCGATTCCATTTATTATTTTACTGGTTGCGTTACTTCCATTCACAAAATTTTTGGTAGGTACAACCATTGGGCCAACCGCAGCAAGTGTGTCCCTTTCAGTTGCAGCCATCCCATTTTTTGCCCGGATTGTGGAGACTGCTTTAAGGGAAATCGATAATGGAGTCATTGAAGCAGCTGTTGCTGCCGGTGCAACTCCGTGGATGATCATAAAGGATGTATTGTTACTGGAAGCCAGATCCGGGATTATTTCGGGTATTACATTGACGCTCATTAGTTTAATTGGGTTTTCGGCAATGGCAGGTACTGTCGGAGGCGGCGGAATTGGCGATTTGGCCATTCGCTTTGGCTATTATCGATATGACAATACCATTATGATTGCAACAGTTGTCATCTTAATTGTTCTAGTTCAGGTCGTTCAGCTTCTAGGTGATTTTATCGCCAAAGTTGTAGATAAAAGATAAAGAGAAAGAAGGAGAAGATTATGAAAAAATGGCTCACAGCTCTTATTCTAGTATTCATTGTGGGAGCTTTATCAGCTTGTGGTAACTCAGGCGGCAGCGAGAAGGCAAACACAGATACGAAAGAAGTTAAATTTGGTGCGACTGCTGGCCCTTATAGTGATATGGTGAAGAAAGCTATTGCACCAGGATTGGAAAAAAAAGGATATAAAGTGGAGGTTGTAGAATTCAGTGATTACATACAACCCAATATGGCGTTAGATCAAGGTGATATTCAGGCGAATCTGTTCCAGCACACGATTTACCTTGAGAATTTCGAAAAAGAAAATAACATGGATTTAACGGCATTAATTTCGGTTCCAACAGCACCGATGGGAATCTACTCCAATACGTACAAGTCTCTGGATGAAGTAAAAGACGGAGCAACCGTTACAGTTCCAAATGATCCAACGAATGCAGCACGTGCTTTTAATACCTTGCAGGATGAGGGCTTAATCAAACTTGATGAAAATGCAGATCCGCTTACGGTTTCTGAAAAAGATATCGTAGAAAACAAGAAAAATCTAGTATTCCAGCCAATTGAAGCAGGTCAGCTTCCTCGTTCAGTCGAAAGTGCGGACTTAGCAGCTGTACCTGGAAACTTTGCGCTGGCAGCGAAGATGGACTTGCTTAGTGCATTAGCTCTTGAAAATATGCTGGATCCTTACCGTAATATCGTGGCTGTAAAAGCAGATAATGAAGATTCTCAACTCGCAAAAGATATAAAAGAAGTGGTAGAATCAGAAGACTTTGAGAAAGTGATTGATGAAGAATTTAAAGGATTTGGAAAGCCTGAATGGATGAAGAAATAAGTAACTTCTTATAAGTAGCTAGCTGTTCAAATTTCATACTTAAGGCCAGTCCCCCGCCGGGTTAACCATTTAACTTAATGGGGGACTGGTCTTTTTTTCGCGAAATGAAGAAGGAGATTTGTTCTTCATAAAGAGATATCTGGGAATTTACAAATTAGCTTAAGGGGAGAGAGAAGAAAATGAAATTGAGAAAGAAGGCTGCAAGCGCCATTGTTGCGGGGGCTTTATTAGCATCTTTACCATTCAGCGTTTTTGCAATGAACAAACTATAACATCTAAAGCGGGGGGCCGGACCCCTTTTTCGTTTTTCTGATTTTAAAATCATCAAGCCTTTGTTGCCACACCGCTCGTTCTTGAGACAGAGGGCTTTGTCTTCCAGTATAAAGCGATGAAGGCTAGGGTTATTAAAAAGTGGCTCTGTTATTATTTGTTGTTGATTTTTGAATTTCTCATTAGACTAAAGGAACAGAACTTAAATTAAAATGATACCAAAGATGATTCTCATCATATATAATTGGTAAAAGAGGAAATTTATTACAGGGAGTCTGGGGAACTATGTCAACAAAAATACATAATGGTGCTTTTACAGCAGAAACCGAGGATGGGTTTGTTGTATTTATCATTGGTGTTCGCTTAAATAAAATACGGGCTTTATTTAAGTGGTTATCAGCGATAAAAGCAATGATGCCAATGCTAAAAGAATTGTATCAAAATCCAGAGTTAGGCTTTTTACAGGAACAAACCGTCATTGGTTGGCGTACAGTGACAACAATTCAATACTGGAGAACGTATGAACAACTGGAAACATATTCAAAGGGTAACATTCATTCTGAGGCATTGAAAAACTTCTATAAGAAAATCGGTAAAAGCGGTTCAGTAGGCTTGTACCATGAGACATATAAAGTCGAAAAAGACGAATCACTATATATTAATATGCCAGTTTACGGTTTGGCTAAAGCCTTCTCACATATTCGTATTAATAATAAACTTAATACCTCAAAGAAACGAATGGAAAGAGCTTAACACCTTTTGAAAAACAAACGTAGAATTCTATTTTCAGTATACGCCCTGACAAGGGTGTTATTTTTTTGTCAAAATCAACAATAAACATTAACAAAGCCAAAAAAAGTAAGGCCCCAGGCTAGCAGCGGTCCAATCAGATCCCACTTGCCAATAAGGGTGAGAAAGGCTGGAATCGTTGCGGTGACCCATGCTTGAATGATTGCTACCCAACCGGTGAAAGCGTGCAGGCAAGCAATAGATAAAATAAGGTCCAGAGGAAAGACCACATAAGCCAGATAATGCCGAACTTTATGTCATGAAACTGGGTAAAACTCATATAGCTGTAACCGAGGTCAAGAATGGCAACCCATAGGGAATACCAGCCGACGCCGGAAGAATCCAACTCTTTGAGATTGGAAATTCCCACATAGAGGTAAGTCAAGCCAAAGAGAAAAACACCGGAGGCATTAAAAATCGCCCAAGGATCTCCTCCCGCTTTAAAATTAAATAAAAAGGCGTAATAACCTGGATGACCCCAATAAAGAGGTTGAAAACTCCTGCACTTTTTCCATCAACCTTCCCTAAAAGCATTAAGCTGTTCACAAATAATACTGCACCCACATACATAAAACCCACCGTGTTCATTCTTTCACCCTCCTTGACTCTCAAGAGATTGATTCTTTCCATTAAAAGATAATTCTTCATCTGTACGGCTTTGCTGCTCTTTGACTTTCACTAAATTTGGCTTACCGTTTTGCATTTCGGCAACGAATAATGTCGACGCTTCTCCTTGTAATCGCTGGCTGATTTGTGCTGCAAGGGGAACCTCAATATATTTTCGGATCGTACGCTTCAGGAATCTCGCTCCATATCGTTTGTTCAATCCTTCTTTGATCAAAAATGCGCGGGCAGCTTCATCGAGCCGAAGTTGACAGTCATACTTTCGGATCCGAAGATTAAGAGATTCGATATTCATATCAAGAATGTGTCCAAGCACTTCTTGATGGAGCCATTGAAAGACAAAGATATCATCGAACCGATTGATAAATTCAGGGGTAAATCTTTTTTCTAATTGTTGAAGCGTCACATTGCGAAGGAAATCCTGTTCACTTTTCCGCCAGTTTGAAGGGGTGAGAAACTTATATTAATTACAGCTAAAGGGAGCATTTCTTAAATAAGGGATGCCCCTGTTTTATTTTTTCAATAGGCACAGTAACCAGTTGAAGCCCAAGTCATACACTATGATAAAGGATTTTCACTTAATAATCCCATAAAAGAGGAGCATTATGATGGGAAAACGTACTATTAATCAAGTGGGCGGAAATGTGCCACAACCTATCCGAAGTGATGGAGCTGGAGGGATTGACTCCGGCCCGCGTAATATTATGCGGGATCTTCAAAATCCGGATATGCTCGTTCCACCTATTACAGATGCTGGCTTGGTTCCTAACTTGAAATTTTCATTCTCAGACACTTCTATGATATTAAAACACGGTGGATGGTCCCGGGAAATCACCGTCAGGGAACTTCCGATAGCGACCACCCTTGCTGGAGTAAATATGAGCTTAACTGCCGGTGGAGTGCGTGAATTCCATTGGCATCCCAATAACGACGAATGGCAGTATTACCTTACCGGACAAGGGCGAATGACTGTATTTACTGGAAACGGTGTAGCTCGTACATTTGATTATAGAGCTGGTGATGTCGGATATGTACCCTTTGCTACTGGACATTATATTCAAAACACCGGTACCGAAACATTATGGTTTTTAGAGATGTTCAAAAGCAACCGCTTTGAAGACGTGTCGCTAAATCAATGGATGGCACTCACTCCTAAAGAATGAGTTAAGAGCAACTTAAATGTTGGATCAGAACTGATCGATTCTCTACGCAAGGAGAAATGGCCTGTTGTTAAATATCCAGGGTTTTCCTACTATCCAAAAAACAGGTAGATAAGAGTAGATTTAATTGACAATTTTTATGATATTCCTACGGGTTAAGAGTCGTAACATATTAGAACCTAATGCCGTTTCAAATTGGTCATTGTTAAAGAAGAGGTGAAGATGCAATTTTTCTGACTTAGATATAATCCAATGCCACCAAGCCATCGGAATAAAAACAACTTGACCAGGTTTCGCAATATAGGTATGCAATCTATTAGTATCTGGATGAATAATTGAGATTTGGGCTTCACCTGAAACAACAACATCTAATTCCCATGCTTGCCAAAACAAATGGATTTCACAATACTCTAAAAGTACGCATATACTAAATTAAATTTCCAGGAAATGGAGGAGTTGAATAGTGCCTGTTTCCGTCGTTTTTAATCAAATAAATATTGTAAGTATGGCTGCGAATTCAGTGATTGCTTCGGGTCAAAATAGCCAGCCGGATTGGAATACCCAAGGTAAACTTAACTCGGGGAACGGAAATTACGTGAATTCAGTTATACTAGGTTGTACGAACATAATCAATGACCAAGATATATCTGACATGCCTGTTACGCAGCCAGAAGTCATTAATCCTCAACCAGTCGCTCAATTCTAAGGAAAAAGAGAAGAAAAGAAAATGAAAAATTTAATCATAAAATTTACTAATATCAATATTTCCTGCATTTCCTCTAATTCTGGTGTTTTCACTGGGACAAATTCACAATTAAATTGGCAAGTGAGCAGGAAAAGCAATACAGGATTTGGAGAAATAACCGGTTATAATAATTTTGCCTCTCATATTGTAAATGTCATTAACGATAATGATGAAATTGATGCGGATTTTTCTCAAAATATAGGTGTTCAAAATCAGCCTATGTCACAAAGTTAGGTAAGGAATAACGATTGTTTAGGTACCTTTTTGGGCATCCAATAAATTATCTGTCAGATTGGCTAGAATATATCGTTAATAGAGATAAACCATCTTTTATACAGATGGTTTTTTTTGTTAGCTCATTTTCGGGTGGTAATCCGGATTGTTAATATAGATTAAATGGTAATAGGGGAATACTTTAATAATAAATATAATAATTATCATACAACAGGTCTTAAAGCTTAAAGTGTACATTCAATTTTGAGGTAAGCAGGTAAGAATTTAAAAAAAGATAATGGATACCAAATCCGATGATGAATGAAGCCCACTATACTCCCTTCTGTGAGGTGTTATAAATATATGGTCAATATTCAATATCATTCAATTAAAGTAAATAAGGTTCAAAACAGTTCAGGCTTATTTTACGGCGTTAATATTCAATATAAATGGAGTAATAAAGGTCGAATTTCTGACGGTTTCGGAAGAGTAATGGGTCATTCTAATAAAATTTTAAATAATACCACCATTGTAAAAGCAGCCAGGAAAAATATTTGAATAGGAGTCTAGGAGTTAAGGGTCTAGAAAAACCTTTTTGTATTAAATTCTTAGTATCCTTTTTCAGGGGGATCAACTAAATCATCTTCACGAACAATGAGATGTGTATTATTGGATATTTGATTTTCATCTCCCGAAACAGTACCAAAACCGGAATTACTGCTACTGATAGTGGTTTTCCAATTAAATTGATGGTTTTTGCCAATAAAAACCCCCGCATTGTCTTCAACTGTATTTACCGTGATATCATCAAAAATGATCTGAGGGGAACTGAGATCTATTTTCATAATTCCTCCCTTTACGCATGAAAGATTAATATGAGTCATCTAATACACATCATTATATGTTGGAGATGGGCTGTAAGTGTTAAATCTAATAAGGGGTCAAACCGTATGGATGAAAATGTGCTAATCAATATACTCCAAAATATTGAAAAAAGACTTACAAGTTTAGAGACGAATGTTAATGAATTATCGAAAAAGACAGTACATAATTCCTTCCATTTAGATATAAAGAATGTTCAAACACTGAACTTGGACGAACTGTCTTATCATTTAGATAATATTGATGTAAAGGAACTTAGTGGAACACTGAATATTGGCAACACTTTTCCTCCGCATATGAATCAATTTCAAGCTGGAGGAAAGAAAGATAAAAAAACAACAAATGAGCTCGATTCTGATCTAAGCTCCGAGAGCCAAAACTATTGAGCAAAAAATCAAGAAGAGGAGACATCAGAAATATTAGTCAAAGTTAACGGGAAGAGTGTCCCTTACAGGCTAATCCATAATCAACAAACAAGCAAGCCTGATAAAACTCTAACTTCAAACTTTACGATAGGTGACATTAATATTGGGACGATTGAAGATGCTTCAGCAGTAAATTTCGGTAATAACTTTCCAACAAACTTTAGAAGCCATAAAAAGGTTAACCAGGGATTTGGTAATATCTTGGGTAATCAAAATGATATTCATGGTATCTTATCACAGCTGGAGGAAAAGGGTGCAGTGGAAGTGTATAATGAGAGTCCAGACCAACAGCCACCTGAATGGTTAGGAATAGCGGTAGAAGAACAAAAGAAGGACATGGATGAAGCCAAGTTAAATGAAGATGAGGATATCGAGGGTCAGTCCCCCGCTGAGTTAAATTATTAACGCGGCGGGGGACTGACCCTTTTTCTCTGAGGCTGCTAAAAAGCTCGGTATTACGAGAAGTACATTATATAGGAAGATTAATCAGTGGAAGATTGATAAGGTTCCTCTTTGAGGAAATAGTATTAATATAGAAAACAGGCATTTCATCAATTGTCCTCCGTAAAGGAAAACGGCCGGTTACGATTCCGTAACCGGCCGTTTTCTATACTAACTAGATACTCTACAAACCTTTATCAATTAGACACCTTTGAT